>NZ_JBIDBG010000014.1:0-151523 GCF_043202855.1 Micromonospora sp. NPDC048063
CACGCGCTCACGGTGGGTACAACGCCCCGGCCCCCCGGCCCATGCCCGGCGGGGTGGTGGCCCCCGCCACCGCAGTCCACCACCAACCGGACACGGCACCCCGCGCCGGACCTGCGGCCCTGCACTGAACCGGACACACACCCCAGGCGGGCCATCTGTCGATCAGTCGGGCATTCCTGGTTCAGGGCATCTGTGGGTCCGGTGTCAGGTTTGGTCCCTGTGCCGGCACAGCGGGCCACACCCGCCTCGACAGGTCCGGTGGGTCGGGTGCCGTGTGGCCCTGTCGAGCTGCCCCGTCTGTAGGACCGCTCGTCACATCGGCGCCGCGGCCCCGGCCTGATCGACGGGTTGGTGAGATCGGCCGCCTGTCGTGCCCCATCTGTGGGGGCAGCTCGACAGGGGCCGAGAAGCGGTACCCCGAGCTGAGAAGCGGTACCCCGAAGACTCGTCCGCGACATCGCCGGCCAATCCCGACATCGGAGCAGCCCGTGACGAGCACCCGCCGTGCCCGCCCGCCGGCGGGGCCCGCGTTCGCCGCGGCCGGCGCCGGCCGGAAACGGGACTGCTGCGACCATGACGGTATGGAGATCTGGAACAACCCGTCCTGCTCGAAGTGCGCCGCCGCCCGGTCCGCCCTGGACGAGGCCGGTGTGGGGTACGGGGTGCGCCCGTACCTGGACCGGCCGCCGAGCGCCGCGGAGTTGACCGAGGTGCTGCGCCGGCTCGGCGCGCGCCCCTGGGACGTCTGCCGGACGCAGGAGCCCGCCGCGGTCGCCCTGGGCATGGCCGACTGGCCGCGGGACGAGGCAGCCGAGCCGCGCTGGATCGACGCGATGGTCGCCGCCCCGGAGCTGATCCAGCGGCCCCTGCTGCTGCTCGACGACGGGAGCGCGCTCGTGGGACGTACCCCCGAGGCGGTGGCGGAGGCGGTGCGCCGCCACGCGGCGCCCGGCGGGCCTGGGGAGCGCAACGACCACGCCGAGGGATGACGCCGCCGGTGGTCAGCGCGGGTCGTCGGCGGGTGCCGCAGCCGCCGCGTGCCGGTCGCGCAGCCGGGCCCGGATCTCCTCCGGGGTGTACGCCCGACGCCGCCGTTCCGCCCGCGCGATCACCACGCCGGACGCCGCGACGCCGGCGAGACCCGCGAGCCCGAGCACCTTCCACCACCGCATCCGTTGCCGCATCGGCCTAGGGTAGACCCCCATGAGCATCAGCCTGGACGAGGCAGTGGAGCTGACCCGCACCGGCGACGTGTGGGTGTTCCGGGGCCGCAGCGTGCCGGACCGGGCCATCCAGTTGACCACCAACAGCCCGGTCAACCACGTCGGCATGGCGGTGGTGCTGGACGACATGCCGCCTCTGATGTGGCACGCGGAGCTGGGCCGGTCGCTGCCCGACATGTGGTCCGGCACCCACCAGCGCGGCGTGCAGTTGCACGACCTGCGGGACGCGGTCTGCGTCTGGGCCAACCGGTACGGCCAGCGCGCCTGGCTGCGCCAGCTCGACCCGCCGGCCGACGCGGAGATGGAGAACGCGGTGCTGCGCACCGTCGCCCGGCTCGACGGCACGCCGTTCCCCTCCACCGCCCAGCTCGCCTGGCGCTGGGTGCGCGGTCGGGTGCCGGCGATGCGGGTGCCGGCGCTGCCCGGGCGGGGCCGGGCCCGCTCCGGGGCGTCGGTGCGCGACCGCGCGCTGGAGACGGCGTACTGCGCGGAGGTCGTCGCGGTGACCTACGAGGCGATGGGGCTGCTCCCCGCCGGGCGGCGTCCGAACTGGTACGACCCGGGCCGGTTCTGGAGCGGCGACGACCTCGGCCTGGCCGGCGACGCCCGGCTCGGCGCCGAGATCGAGGTGCGCGTCCCGCCGCGCTGAGGTTTGGCCCGGTGGCCGGCAGGCAAATGCTCTCCCCGTGAGAGCCTCCACCGATCTCGACACGCTGACCGACTTCTTCGACCGGTACGGCGTGGCGCTGACCACCGGCGACCTGCCCGCCATCGCCGGCTGTTACGCGCTGCCGGGGCTGGTGGTCGCCGACACGTACAGCTTCTCGTTCACCTCCCCGGCGGCGGTGGCACTGTCCTTCGTGGGCGCCGCCCCCGACTACCAGGAGCGCGAGCTGGTCGCCGCGCACGCGGCCATCGAGGACGTGCAGCCGATGTCGGCACTGCTGACGATGGTGGCCGTCGAGTGGGAGTTCCTGGACAGCCAGGGTCGAGCGGTGCCCGGCGAGCGTTACCGCTACCTGTTGCGCGCCACCGACGACGGCCCGGTCATCTGTACGGTCCTGCGCGTCGCCTGACCGTCCCGTCCGGCGGGCCCGTTCCGGCTCCCACCTCCTTGCCAGCGACCGCTACGCTTTTTCGGACGACCGCTGGAGGAGGGCATGTCCGGCATGCGCCGAGCATCGAGCAAGTCCTACGGCACGGCCGTCATCGCGTCCTCACCCTGGATCGTGGTGTCCGTCGGCGCCGGGGTGATGGTGGTGCTGTTGGTCATCGCGCTCGGCGCCTACCGGGGGCGCAGCCCGTCGTTCGACGCGCAGCCCGGCCCGCCCGAGCCGACCCTCGCCCTGTCCGACCCGTGGGCCTCGCCGAGCGTGCCGGCCACGGCGGCGTCGCCGTCGCGGCGGGCGTCGCCCACGCCGTCCGGCCGCGTCACCATCCGGTCCACTCCGGACCGGCCCACCCCGGCGCGTTCGAGCCGTACGCCGTCGCCGGATCCCGGCGGTGACGAGGACGCGGTGCTGCTGCTGCCGCCGACCGCGTCGCCGGTGAGCGGGCGGTACCGGGTGGTGGACGAGTCCCACGGCGGGTTCGTCGGCGAGGTGCTGGTCAGCAACGCCTCCCCGGCCGGCCGGGCGTGGACGGCCCGGCTCGCCTTCCCCGGCGGTCGGCTGGGCAGCGCGTGGATCGAGGGCGCGCCACAGGGGACGGCCACCCGGATCGACGACGGCTTCACCTACCGCAGCGGCCAGGATCTGGCCGGGGGAGCGTCGGTGGTGCTGCGGTTCTACGTCCAGCACGCGGACAGCCGCCCGGCGAGCTGCACCGTCGACGGCGTCGCCTGCCACGGGCTGTAGCTCACCGGTTTCGCAGGGCCCGGCGCGTTCGCGCCGGGCCCTGCTTTTGCAAGAGCACTGCTTTGTTGCGACTCTGTTTGCAAGGTATTGCAGAATGTTTCGGCAAGGGCTAGCGTGCGGGCCAATCAGCGACCAGAGGAAGGCCGTCGATGAAACCCCCGCCGATACCGCGCAAGGCCCTGCTCGCCCTCGTCTCCCTGCTCACCCTCACCCTCGTGGGCACCCCGGTCGCCGTACACCAGCTCGGCGCCGACGCCACCGACGGCACGGACGGCACCGGCCCGCTCGCCGCGGCCGGGGCCACCCAGTGGCGCGCCGAGCCCCCGGCGGAGGCGCTGCTGGAGGCCGGCAGCAACCAGGCCCGTGCCGAGCAGTTCTACTTCGTCCTGCCGGACCGGTTCGCCAACGGCGACCCGCGCAACGACGCCGGTGGCCTCACCGGGGACCGGCTCTCCACCGGGCTGGACCCGAAGGACAAGGGCTTCTACCACGGCGGCGACCTCAAGGGCGTCACGGACCGGCTCGACTACATCCAGGGGCTGGGCACGACGGCCATCTGGCTCGCCCCGATCTTCAAGAACCGACCCGTGCAGGGCACCGGGTCCGACGTCTCGGCCGGCTACCACGGCTACTGGATCACCGACTTCACCCAGGTCGACCCGCACTTCGGCACGAGGGACGACCTGAAGCGGCTGGTGCGGCTCGCCCACCAGCGCGGGATCAAGGTCTACCTCGACGTCATCGTCAACCACACCGCCGACGTCATCAAGTACGCCGAGGACAAGTACACCTACGTGGACAAGGCGACCTCCCCCTACACCGACGCGCGGGGGCGGGCCTTCGAGGACCGCCACTACGCCGACGGCAGCCGGGACTTCCCGAAGGTCGACACCACCTCGTTCCCGTACACCCCGACGTTCGACACCCCGGCCGACGCGAAGGTCAAGGTCCCGGCGTGGCTGAACGACCCGACGATGTACCA
Organism: Micromonospora sp. NPDC048063; assembly: GCF_043202855.1. Taxonomy (NCBI): domain Bacteria; kingdom Bacillati; phylum Actinomycetota; class Actinomycetes; order Micromonosporales; family Micromonosporaceae; genus Micromonospora; species Micromonospora sp. NPDC048063. The sequence goes on from NZ_JBIDBG010000014.1 coordinate 4,062, forward strand.
CAACCGGGGTGACTCCACCTTCGCCGGGGAGAACAGCGAGTACGGCGACTTCTTCGGGCTCGACGACCTGTGGACCGAGCGCCCCGAGGTGGTGCGCGGGCTCACGAAGGTCTACTCCGAGTGGGTGGAGTCCACCGGTGTCGACGGCTTCCGGCTGGACACCGTGAAGCACGCCAACCTCGACTTCTGGCCGCAGTTCAGCCAGGGCATCGAGCGCGCCGCGGAGCGCGCGGGCAAGAAGGACTTCTTCATGTTCGGCGAGGTCTACAGCGCCGACCCGGAGATCACCTCGACGTACGTGCGGCGCGGGGGCCTGCCGGCCACCCTCGACTTCGCCTTCCAGGAGGCCGCGCGCGGCTACACCGCCGGCGACGGCTCCGCCAAGGCCCTCGCCGACGTGTACGCCCGCGACGACCTCTACCGCTCCCGGGACACCGACGCGCGGCGGCTGACCACCTTCCTCGGCAACCACGACATGGGCCGGATCGGCTCGTTCATCGCCGGTGGCGGCACCGACCCGGCCAGCCACCTGCGCCGCGACCGGCTCGCCCACGAGCTGATGTTCCTCACCCGGGGCCAGCCGGTGGTCTACTCCGGCGACGAGCAGGGCTTCACCGGTCCGGGCGGCGACAAGGACGCCCGGCAGGACATGTTCGCCTCGAAGACCCCCGACTACCTCGACGACGACCTGCTCGGCACCGACCGGACGCACGCGGTCGACCAGTTCGACCCGACGCACCCGCTCTACCGGGCCATCGCCGAGCTGGGCGCGCTGCGCCAGGCGCACCCGGCCCTGCGCGACGGTGTCCAGATCACCCGGTACGCCGCCGACGGCCCCGGCGTCTTCGCGTTCTCCCGGATCGACCCGAAGCAGCGCACCGAGTACGTCGTCGCGGTGAACAACGCCGCGACCGCGCAGACTGTCACCGTGGACACCTGGTCGGCCGGCGCCACCTTCGCCGGCGTCTACGGCGGCTCGGCCGCCCCGGCCGCCGCCGCCGACGGGAAGCTCACCCTGACCGTGCCGCCGCTGTCGGCGGTGGTGCACCGGGCCGGCACCCCGATCGCGCTGCCCGACGCCGCGCCGAAGATCACCATCACGGCTCCGGCGCCCGGCGAGCCCGTCGCCACGAAGGCCGCCGTCACCGCCCAGGTCACCGGCGACCCGCTGGCCACCGTCACCGTCGCCGCCCGGGTCGCCGGCGGGCAGTGGACCCTGCTCGGCAGCGCCGACCGGGCCCCGTACACCGTCCACCACGACCTGACCGGGCTGGCCGGCGGCACCACCGTCGAGTACAAGGCCGTCGTGCGCGACGGCAGGGGCCGGACCGCCACGGCCCGCTCCACGGCCACCGTCGGCACCCCGGCCCAGTCCGCCTCCCGGGACTGGGCGGTGGTGCACTACCAGCGCCCGGCCGGCGGCTACGACGACTGGGGGCTCTACGCCTGGGGCGACATCGACCCCGCGTACGCCACCGAGTGGCCCAAGGGACAGCCGTTCGCCGGCGAGGACTCCTACGGCCGGTTCGCCTGGGTGAAGCTCAAGCCGGGCGCCAAGTCGGTCGGCTTCCTGGTGGTCGACAGGAACGGGAACAAGGACGTCGGCCAGGACCGCACCATCGACGTGACGCAGACCGGGGAGATCTGGCTCAAGCAGGGCGACCCGGCGATCTACCCGACCCGGCAGGCCGCCACCGGCGAGCCCGACCCGCCCGTCGAGGACGGCACCGCGCTCATCCACTACCGCCGCGCCGACGGCAACTACGACGGCTGGGGCCTGCACCTCTGGGACGGCGCCGCCAACCCGACGGACTGGGCGAAGCCGCTCGCCCCGGCCGGCGTCGACGCGTTCGGCGCGGTGTTCCGCGTGCCCCTCGCCGCCGGAGCCACCGGACTGAGCTACATCATCCACTCCGGGGACGAGAAGGACCTGCCGGAGGACCAGCGGCTCGACTTCGCCACCGCCGGCCGCGAGGTGTGGCTGCTCGCCGGCACGCCCGGGCGGCTGCTGCCGTCCACCGCGTCCGGCGCCGCCCGGGACGTCGACATCACCAGGCAGAAGGCGCACTGGATCGACCGCGCGACCGTCGCCTGGCAGACCGGGCCCACCGACGGCAGGACGTACGCCCTGGTCGCCGCCCCGGCCGGCGGGGTCACCGTCGTCGACGGCGAGCTGACCGGCACGTACACCACGCTGCCGTTGACGGCGCAGCGCAACGGGCTCACCGAGGCCCAGCGCGCGGCCTTCCCGCATCTGTGGGCGTACCGGAGCTTCGCCCTCGACCGGCGGGACCTGGCCAAGGTCCCCGCGGCCCTGCGCGGGCAGCTCCTGGTGACCGAGCGGGACGCCGAGGGCACCCTGCTCGCCGCGACCGGCGTGCAGATCCCCGGGGTGCTCGACGACGTCTACGCCCGGGCCACCGACGCGAAGCTCGGGCCGACCTTCGCCGGCAGGGTGCCGACGCTCGCGGTCTGGGCGCCGACGGCGCGGCAGGTGTCGCTCCAGCTCTTCGACTCGCCGACCGGGGAGCCGAAGGCGGTGGCGATGCGCCGCGACGACCGCACCGGCGTCTGGTCGGTGCGCGGCGCCCGCGACTGGCACGGCAAGTACTACCGCTACCAGGTCCAGGCGTGGCAGCCGGCGACGCAGCAGATGGTCACCGCGGCGGTGACCGACCCGTACTCGCTGGCGCTGGCGCCGAACTCCACGCACAGCCAGATCGTGGACCTGGCCGACCCGGCGCTCGCGCCGGCCGGCTGGGCGACGCTGCGCAAGCCGGCGGCCGTGCCGTCGACGAAGGTGCAGATCTCCGAGCTGTCCGTCCGGGACTTCTCCGTCGCCGACACCACCGTGCCGGCCGAGCGGCGGGGTACCTACCTCGCCTTCACCGACCCCCGGACCGCCGGCATGGCGCACCTCAAGGCGCTCGGCGACGCCGGGGTGACGCACCTGCACCTGCTGCCCGCGTTCGACTTCGCGACCATCCCCGAGCGCCGCGCCGACCAGCGGCAGCCCGCCTGCGACCTGGCCGCGCTGCCGCCGGACTCCGAGGAGCAGCAGCAGTGCGTCGCGGCGGTGGCCGACACCGACGGCTACAACTGGGGGTACGACCCGCTGCACTACACCGTGCCGGAGGGCGGCTACGCCGTCGATCCGGCCGGGGCGAAGCGCACCACGGAGTTCCGGCAGATGGTGGCCGGGGTCAACGGCGCGGGGCTGCGCGTGGTGATGGACGTCGTCTACAACCACACGTCGGCGGCGGGCGCCGACCCGAAGTCGGTGCTCGACCAGGTCGTGCCCGGCTACTACCACCGGCTGCTGGAGGACGGCAGCGTCGCCAACTCGACCTGCTGCGCCAACACCGCTCCCGAGCACGCCATGATGGGCAAGCTCGTGGTGGACTCGCTGGTCACCTGGGCCAGGGCGTACAAGGTGGACGGCTTCCGGTTCGACCTGATGGGCCACCACCCGAAGGCGAACATCCTGGCCGTGCGCAAGGCGCTCGACGAGCTGACCGTGGCCCGCGACGGCGTGGACGGGAAGAAGATCCTGCTCTACGGCGAGGGCTGGAACTTCGGCGAGGTCGCCGGCGACGCCCGGTTCGTGCAGGCCACCCAGGCCAACATGGCCGGCACCGGGATCGGCACCTTCAACGACCGGCTCCGCGACGCGGTTCGCGGCGGCGGCCCGTTCGACGCCAACCCGCGGGTGCAGGGCTTCGCCTCCGGCCTGTTCACCGACCCCAACGGTGATCCGGTGAACGGGTCCGCGGCCGAGCAGCGGGCCCGCCTGCTGCACCAGCACGACCTGATCAAGGTGGGGCTCACCGGCAACCTGCGCGGCTACCGGTTCACCGACTCCGCCGGCCGGCAGGTCACCGGCGGCCAGGTCGACTACAACGGCTCGCCCGCCGGCTACACCGCCGCGCCGGGGGAGGCGGTCACCTACGTCGACGCGCACGACAACGAGATCCTGTACGACGCGCTGGCGTACAAGCTGCCGCAGGACACCCCGGCGGCGGACCGGGCTCGGATGCAGGTGCTGGCGCTGAGCACCGTGGTGATGGGGCAGGGGCCCGGGTTCGTCACCACCGGCACCGAGCGGCTGCGCTCGAAGTCGTTGGACCGCAACTCGTACAACTCGGGTGACTGGTTCAACCAGATCCGCTGGGACTGCGCCCAGGGCAACGGGTTCGGCGCCGGGCTGCCGCCCGCGCAGGACAACCGGGACAAGTGGCCGTACGCCAAGCCGCTGCTGGCCGATCCGGCCCTGGTGCCGGACTGCGCGGCGATCACCATGACCGACGCCCGGTACGCCGAGCTGCTGAGGATCCGGGCCTCCTCGCCGGTCTTCGGGCTGGCCACGGCGGAACAGGTGCAGCAGCGGGTCGCCTTCCCGCTCTCCGGCACGGCCGAGACGCCCGGCGTGCTCACCATGACGCTCGACGGCCGTGGCCTCGACGGGCGCTGGAAGTCGGTGACGGTGGTCTTCAACGCCACCCCGGAGGCGGCGACGCAGCAGCTGACCGGGCTGCGCGGGGCGGACGTGGCGCTGCACCCGGTGCTGCGGACCTCGGCGGACGAGGCGCTGCGTACGGCCTCGTTCGACCGGGCGAGCGGCACGTTCACGGTGCCGGCCCGCAGCGTGGCGGTTTTTGTACAGAGCTGACGCGCGACGCGGACCGGCCCCCTCCCGCACGAGCGGGAGGGGGCCGGTTCGGTGTTCGTCCGGTCCGTGCGGCCGGTGCCGGTGGCGCCGGCCGCACGTCATCCGAGGGTGATCAGCCGAAGCAGTTCTCCACCGGAGTGGGGCTGCCCTCGCAGTTGGTCGGCTTGTTGCCCCTGATCGCCGACTTGTCGTCCACGTCGACGTCGCCCTGGTAGTTGAAGACGCCGCCCGGCTTCAGGGTGGAGAAGTTGTCCGCCACCTTCGTGTCGTGCAGGGTGACCTGGCCGCGGACGTTGAAGATGCCGCCGGCGATGCCGATCGGGCCGACGGCCCGGTTCCGGACGATCGCACTGTCGCGGAACGTGACCTGGCTGAACAGGTTGAACACGCCGCCCCCGAAGAACCCGGCGACGTTCTCCGCGATCTCGCTCTTCTCGACCGTGGCGTTGGTGCCGAAGCCGAGCGCGAGGCCGCCGCCCACGCCGACGGTGGTGTTCTTGGCGACCAGGACGTGCTTCAGGTCGAGCTGGCTCTCAGCCGTCGCGATACCGCCACCCGCGACCCCCGCGAAGTTGTCGGTGATCTTGGAGTCCTTGACGGTGGTGTCGCCCTCGATGTCGAGCAGGCCGCCGCCGAAGCCGAGCGTCTCGTTGCGGCTGATCTCGCTCTTGTCGATCCAGACGGTGCCGCCGTCGATGTCGTCGTGCTTGTGCAGCTCCGGGGCGCCGTTGGCGATGCCGCCGCCGCCGATGATGGCCTGGTTGTGCGTCACCTTGGACTCTTCGACCCTGAGCAGGCCGGCGTTGAAGATGCCACCGCCGAAGAGGAAGGCGGTGTTGTCCTCGACGGTCGTGTGGCGCAGGTTGGTCTTGCCGTAGTTGGCGATGCCGCCACCGTTGCCGCCCGACTGGTTGCCCACGACGTGGGTCTTCTCGAGGTCGGCCTTACCGCCTGGCTGCACCAGGATGCCGGCCCCGTCGTGCGTCTGCTTCTTCTTCTGCTTCTCCTCGGCGGCGGCCTCGGCGCCGGGGGCGGCCTCGGCGTTCGCCGCCGCCGCGCCCTTGGGCGCGGCCTGGAGCAGCTCCAGGTACGGCTTGCCGGCCTGGGCCGCGGCGGCGGCCTCGACGGAGTTGGCGTACCGCGACCACACCGCCTCCGGCGTCATCCGCGGCTCCTTCTTGCGCTCGACGGTCTGGCCGTTCTTGAGGGTCAGGCCCTTGAGCGTCAGGTCGCCGCCGCTGCCGACGTTGAAGATCCGGAACTGCTCGGCGGTGGCGTCCCGCTCGATCTTGGTGTTGTGACCCTTGAGCGTGATCTTCTCCTTGATCACGGGCAGGCCGTTGCCGTGGTTGTCCGAGCGGGTCAGTTTGTAGGTGCAGTCCTTGGCGAGCTTGAACTCGCCGCCGTGGTTGTTGTTGGCGAAAATGATCGCCTGGATCAGCCTGTCGGAGTCGCAGGGCACCTCCCTCCCGCGGTCCTTGTCGTGCCGGTCCCGATCCTCCTTGCCCTCGCGGTCCCGGTCGCCTTCGCGGCCCTGGTCGCCCTCGCGACCCTGGTCGCCGTCCTTGGTGACCTGGGCGGTGGACCAATTCAGGGCGTCCGCGCCGACGGCGCCGGCGCCGGTGGCCACACCCACGGCGGCAATGCTGACCACGCCGGTCAACCCGGCCACACCGCTGGCGAGCCAGAGCTTGCGGCGACGCTTCTGCGCCGCCGGCCGCTCGGAGTCGTTGTTCGTTAGGTAGTTGGACATCGGAGCTCTCTGCCCTCTCCTAGTACCAGACAGGGTCGCGACGCCACAGGCGAGCGTCCCCTGCTACAAATCGGTTGTAGCTCCCGAACCGACAGTATGAGAATCTTCCTCACCTCGAAGGCATATCCGAAAGAACCCCACATTCGGTACGGGCCCCTCGTGCGCGGTGTGGACGACCCGGGCGGGCCGATCGGTCGCACTGGTGCCCGTAGGCTTGGCTACGGTGCGTAGTCGACGCAGACCGTTCGGATCGGCGCGGGACGGTCAAGAGAGCCCAGGCGGATGGCGAGGGCTCCTCCGGGCCGCCGGGGCGGTGCGGAGGAGCCCTCTCTATGTGGTGGTGCTGTCCGGAGTTCAGCCGAAGCAGCGGTCCGGGATGACCGGGCTGCCCTGGCAGTTCGTCGGCCGGTTGTCGGTGACGGCCGACTGCCGGTCGATGAAGACGCGGTTGTTGTTGGTCCAGATGCCGCCCGGCGGCTCGGTGGCGACGTTGTGCGCCACCTTCGTCCCGACCAGTCTCGTCGTGCCGAAGTCGTTCACGATGCCGCCGCCCACCGCGCCCGGGCTGACCGCCTGGTTCGCCACGACCTCGGTGTCCCGCAGCGTGGTGGTGCCGAAGTCGTCGGTGTAGACGCCACCGCCACCGAACCCCTCCGCGACGTTCTCCCTGATCACGCTGTACTCGATCACGGCGTGGGAGTCCCTGCCGACCCCGACGCCACCGCCTTCGCCCTCGGTGTGGTTGTTTGCCACCACGACGTGTTCCAGGCTCAGCCTGCTGTCGTGGAGGGCGAGCACGCCACCGACGTCCGTGCGGCCGACGTTGTCGGTGATGTGGCTCTGCGTGATCGTGGTCTCGCCGTCGTTGTCGAAGACGCCCCCGCCGAGGCCGGCGGTCCGGTTGTGGCCGATCGCGCTCTTCCACACCCAGACGGTGCCGCCGCCGGCCGTGCTGCCGCTCGCACCCGTGCCATTGGCGATGCCACCGCCCCCCAGCCCGGCGCTGTTGTGCGTCACCTTCGACTCCTCGACCCGCAGCACCCCGACGTTGAAGATGCCGCCGCCGAAGCCGTCGGCGCTGTTGTTCTCCACCGAGGTGTGGCGGACGTTCGTGGTGCCGAAGTTGGCGATCCCCCCGCCGTTCCCGCCCGCCTGGTTCTGCGCGAACGTGCTGTACTCGAGGTCGGCATGGCCGCCTCGCTGGACGAGGAGGCCCGCTCCGTCGGCGCTGACCAGCCCGGGCACGGCCGTCGCCGTGCCGTCGGGCTGCACCTCCGCCGTGGCCGGCTCGGCGAGAGTGGCCGGCGTCCCCGGTGCGGCTGCCGACGGCGTGGGTGCCGCCATGGCCGGTCGGGCCGGGGCCGCAGCGGCAGTGGTCGAGCCAGACAGCCCGAACGTCGCCACGGGCGGTGCTGCCGGCGGGGAGACCATCTTGCGGGCGACGGTCTGTCCGCCCTCGATGGCCACGTTCTTCAGCGTCAGGTGACCACTGCTGCCGACGTTCAGGATCCGGAAGCGCTCGGTGTCGGCCGCCCGGACGATCTTGGTGTCGTCGCCCTTGAGGACGATCGGTTGCTTGATCACCGGCAGGCCGTTGCCGTGCTCGCTGCGGGTCAGCTCGTAGGTGCAGTGCTTGGCGAGCTTCAGCGTCGCGCCGTGGTTCTTGTTGGCTTCGGTGATCGCCTGGATGAGCTTGTCGGTGTCGCAGGGCACCTCCTTCTCCCGGTCGTCGTGCTTCCGGTTGCCCTGTTTCCGGTCGCCCTGGCCGGACCAGTCGTCCTCGCCCTGGCCGGTCTTCGCGCCGCCGGCCTCGTCGGCCTTGCCGGCGTCGCTGACGTTCTGCCTGGGTGCCGTCGACCGCGCGTCGGAGAGCCGGTCGGTGTCGCCGGACTTGTCGTCCCTGGAGGCCAGGCCACCCAGCGCCGCCAGGCCGACGACGCCGGTCAGCCCGGCCACGCCGGCGGCAACCCAGAGCTTGCGCCGCCCCCGCGTCGGTGTGCCCGCGGGCGGGCCACCGTCAGGTGTCGTTACGTCATCGGACATCAGAGCCTTCCGCCCTTTCCTGCTACCAAGGGGGCCGCACCGCCCGAAGCGGAGCGACCAGCTACAAATGGGTTGCAGCCTCTGATGACCACCGTATGAGAAGGATCCTCGCGACAAGGACGTATCTGAAAAAAGCCCACATTCGCCTCGGATCCGGCAGGGAACGGGGGCAACCGGGTGGCCGGGTGAATTGGGCTCTGACCAGGGCAAAGGCCGACGGGCCCCGCCCACCGGAACGGCGACGTCGAAACGTCGCATGCCGGCGGGCGGGGCCCGTCGTGTGGTCGTACCCTCGGATCAGCCCGGCAGGCGCGGCCCCGCCTCGCGCTGCTCGGCCAGCCAGGTCTCCACCTCGTCGGCCCGGCGCGGCAGCCCGGCGGAGAGGTTGACCGCGCCGGTGGCGGTGACCAGGATGTCGTCCTCGATCCGCACGCCGATGCCGCGCAACTCCTCGGGGACCAGCTCGTCCTCCGGCTGGAAGTAGAGCCCCGGCTCGACGGTGAGCACGTAGCCCTCGCCCAGGACGCCGTCCCGGTACTTCTCCTTGCGGGCGTCGGAGCAGTCGTGCACGTCGATGCCGAGCATGTGGCCGAAACCGTGCAGCGTCCAGCGGCGGTAGATCGTCGACTTCTCGTCCATCGCCTCGTCCACGCTCACCGGGAGCAGGCCCAGGTCGGCCAGGCCCTCGGTGAGCGCCCGCATGCAGGTCAGGTGCACGTCGCGGAACCTGACCCCCGGCTTGATCACGTCGATGCCGGCCTGCTGCGCGGTGTGCACGACGTCGTAGACCTGGCGCTGCAACGGGGTGAACCGGCCGTTGACCGGCAGCACCCGCGTCACGTCGGCGGTGTAGAGGTTGCGGTTCTCCACGCCCATGTCCATCAGCAGCAGCTCACCCGGGCGGGTGGCGCCGTTGTTGTGCACCCAGTGCAGGATCGTCGCGTGCTCGCCCGCCCCGACGATCGAGCCGTAGCCGACGTCGTTGCCGTCGTGCCGGGCGCGCAGGGCGAAGACCCCCTCCAGCAGGCGCTCGGAGACGCCCCGGTCCGCCGGCAGCACCCGGGCCACGTCCTCGAAGCCCCGCACGGTGGCGTCGATCGCGTCCTGGAGCTGGGCGATCTCCCACTCGTCCTTGACCAGCTTGTGCTCCGCGATCGTGACCGCCAGCTCCCAGTCGCGCGCCGGCTGACCCTCCGCGCGGGGGCCGTCGTAAGGGCGCACGGCCGCGTCCACCCGCGCGTCGAAGCCGCGCAGCACGCGGGTACGCCCCGGCGCCAGGTCGGCCAGCGCCGCGTCCAGCTCGGTCAGGTCGGCGGTCGGCAGGCCCAGCTCGGTCGACTTCTCCGTCAGCGTGTGCCGCCGACCGACCCACAGCTCGCCGTGCCGGCTGCGGAAGAACTCGTCGTTCTGCCGGGACGACCGGGGACGCATGTACAGCGTGGCGTCGTGGCCGGATCCGTTCGGCCGCAGCACGAGCACGCTGTCCGGATCGTGGTCGCCCGTCAGGTAGGCGAAGTCGCTGCCCGGCCGGAACGGGTAGGTGGTGTCGTTGGCGCGCACCTTCTCGCCACCGGTCGGGATCACCAGGGTCTCGCCCGGGAAGGCCGCGGAGAGCGCGGCCCGGCGCTTGGCGTAGTTCGGCACCTCCGGCCGCGGGCCGACCGGCAGCGTGGTGTCGTGCCAGCCCCGCCGCATGAACGTCAGGAACGCCTCCGGGAACTCCGGGTCGTGCGACTCGGTGCCGTCCGCCGGCTTGTTGTCGGTGCGTTCCTCGGTCATGCCCCGCTCCCTCCGCGTCGTTGCTGGTCCTGACGGTACCCCGCGCCGGGTCGGCCCGACCGTCCCGGTAGGCCCCACGCCCGCGGGCGGCCGGGCCGTCCCGGTGGGCCCCACGCCCGCGGGCGGCCCGGCCTGCGCGTCGGCCCGCCCGCCCGCCGCAGGATGCCCGCCTGGAGCGCGGGAGAGCCTGCGGTGCCGCGACGCCCGCCCGGGACGCGTGGAAAGATGACCACCATGTGCGGACTCCTGGCCTTCTTCAGCGCGCGCGGCGACGCCGCCGCCCACCGCGACAACATCGCCGGGGCGTTGGAATGCCTGCACCACCGCGGACCGGACGAGACCGGTGTCGAGGTGGTCGGCGACGCCTCCGGCCGGTACGCGGACGGGGTGTTCGCGCACAAGCGGCTGGCGATCATCGACGTGGCCTCCAGCCACGAGCCGCTGCCCTACGCGGGCGGGCGCTACCTGCTCACGTTCAACGGCGAGATCTACAACTACATCGAGCTGCGCGAGGAGCTGATCCGGAACTTCGGCGCCCAGTTCGCCACCGCCGGTGACGGCGAGGTGATCGTCGCCGGCTACCACTACTGGGGCGAGCAGGTGCTCACCCGGCTGCGGGGCATGTTCGCCTTCGTCATCTGGGACCGGCAGGAGCGGCGCGCGTTCGGCGGCCGGGACTACTTCGGCATCAAGCCGATGCACTACCTGGAGACCGCCGACGGCCTCTACCTCGCCTCGGAGAAGAAGGCGCTGCTGCCCTTCGCGCACTCCAGCTACCAGGGCGACGCCGGCATCGACACCGCGAACCTCAGCCACTACCTGACGCTGCAGTACGTGCCCGAGCCGGGCACCCTGCACAAGGGGATCAACCGGATCGGCTCGGGCGAGTACCTCACCTGGACCCCGGGCGGGCGGATCGACGTGCGGCGGTGGTACAGGCCGGTGTTCCGGCCCACCCCGGTCGCCGACGAGCAGCGGCTCTACCACGAGATCCGGGAGACGCTGCGGGAGAGCGTCCGGATGCACATGCGCTCCGACGTGCCAGTCGGCTCGTTCCTCTCCAGCGGCATCGACTCGACCGCCGTGGTGGCCCTGGCCCGCGAGTTCAACCCGAACATCCTCACCTTCACCGTCGGCTACGACGTCCCGGGCTACTCGGAGATCGACGTCGCCCAGGACTCGGCCCGGCACCTCGACGTGACCACCATCCCGACGAAGATCGGGCCGCAGGACATGATCGATGCGCTGCCGAAGATCGTCTGGCACCTGGACGACCCGGTGGCCGACCCGGCGCTGGTACCCCTCTACTTCGTGGCCAAGAAGGCCGCCGAGCACGTCACCGTGGTGCTCTCCGGCGAGGGCGCCGACGAGTTCTTCGGCGGGTACACCATCTACCGCGAGCCGCTGTCGCTGAGTTCGGTCAACGGGCTGCCCGGCGGGGTGCAGAAGGGGCTGCGGGCCGTCTCCAAGGCGATCCCGCAGGGCGTCAAGGGCAAGAGCTTCCTGGAGCGCGGCACCACTCCGATCGAGGAGCGCTACTACGGCAACGCCCGGATGTTCACCGAGGAGGAGAAGCAGCACCTGCTGCGCCGCTACGACCCCTCCGTCCGCTACACCGACGTCACCGCGCCGATCTACGCGGAGTGCACCGAGCTCGACGACGTGACCAAGATGCAGTACGTCGACCTCTACACCTGGCTGCGCGGCGACATCCTCGTCAAGGCCGACCGGATCTCGATGGCCCACTCGCTGGAGGTGCGGGTGCCGTTCCTGGACCGTGAGGTCTTCGACGTGGCGTCGCGGATCCCGGTCGACCTCAAGCTGCCGCCCCGCTCCGACGCCACCAAGTACGCCATGCGCCAGGCCCTCCAGGGCGTGGTGCCGCCGGCCATCGTCAACCGCAAGAAGCTCGGCTTCCCGACCCCCACCCGGGTCTGGCTGCGCGGCGAGATGTACGAGTGGGCCCGCTGGGTGCTGTCCAACTCCGGCGCGGGCGAGCTGATCGACCTGTCGTACGCGATGCGGCTGCTCGAGGAGCACAAGCGGGAGGAGGCCGACCACTCCCGCAAGGTGTGGACGGTGCTGATCTTCTGCATCTGGCATGCGATCTTCGTCGCCAAGACCCTCGACCCGGGCATCCAGCGCAACCAGTCCGCCCTGCTCACCAAGCCCGTGGTCGGCTCCATGGTCCGCTGACCCGGCTCCCAGCCCCGCCCGGCGGGCGCGCCGGCTCCCGCCCCGCGCCCGCCGGCTCCCGCCCCCGCACGAACGCGGCGCGGCCGGTGATGCGCTCCCGGGCCTGCGGCAGGTGGTGGACCACGTCGTCGGCGAGCAGCGCGCCGAACGTGTCCCAGTCCCTGGCCTCGCACGCCGCCCAGCAGGCCAATACGGTGGCTTCCGCGTTCGTCACGGCACCGACTGTGCCAGCCTGGTGCGACGAAATGCGGTGGGCGCGGGCACGGACGGAGGCCGGAGATGGGATACGCGGTGGTGCTCGGCGAGGCACTGGTCGACCTGCTCGACACCGAGTGCGACGGAGAGCCGGTCTACCGGCAGGCCGTCGGCGGTGGGCCGCTGAACGTGGCGGTCGCCGTCGCCCGGCTCGGCGGCGCGGTGCAGTTCGTCGGGTCGCTCGGCGACGACGTCCTGGCCGGGCGGATCCGCGACTTCCTGAGCGGCGTCGGCGTCGGGCTGGCCGGCGCGGTCACGGTCCCCGCCCCGACCGCGCTGGCGGTGGCCACCTTCGCCGGCCCGGAGCCCGACTTCCGGTTCTACGGGCAGCCGCCCTCCTACGGCCTGCTCGGCCCCGACGACCTGGACGCCGACCTGGTCGCGGGCGCCGACGTGCTCTACTGCGGCTCGATCGTGCTGCTCCAGCCGCCGGTGCTGGCCGCCGCGCGCCGGGCCTGGGCGCTGGCCTCCGGGCTGCGGGTCTTCGACCCCAACGTCCGGCACCGGTTGCTCGACGGGCCCGCGGCGCTGGCCGGGCTGCGCGAGGTGGTGGCCGAGTTCGCCGCCGGCGCCCACCTGGTCAAGCTGAGCGCCGCCGACGCCAAGCTGCTCTATCCGGGTGAGCCGGAGGAAGGGGTGGCGGCGTACCTGCGGGAGTTGGGTGCCGGGACCGCCGTGGTCACCCTGGGCGCCGCCGGCGCGGTGGTCGCCGCGGCCGGCGCCGATCCGGTACGCGTACCCGCGCCGAAGGTCGAGGCGGTGGACGCCACCGGCGCAGGTGACGCGGTGATGGGCGCGCTCGTCGCGGACCTGCTGGTCGACGGCGAGCCCGCCGCCCCGGCGGGCTGGCACGAGCGGGTGGCCTTCGCGCTGCGGGTCGCCGCCCTGGTCTGCGAGTCGCCCGGCGGCGCGACCGCCATGCCCACCCGCGCCGAGGTCCTCGACCGCTTCGCCCGCTGACCCACCCCACCCCCTTCTCCCCGCGATCTTGCACTTTGTGCCCGCGATCTGGGGGATATGCCGCTTTCGCCGGGGCGACAACTGCAAGATCGGCGGGGTGCGGGGGAGGGGGTCAGGTGGTGCCGTCGAGTTCGGCGTAGCCGCGGCGGGCGGCGTGCAGGGCGGGCCGGGCGCCGAAGGGCGCCTCGGCGGCGACGCGCTCGGGCGGGGCGCCGCCGGTGTGCCCGGCGCGGATGAGCCAGGCCAGCTTGACGAGCTGCTTGTGCTGCGCGCGGACGAACGCGACGTCCACCGGGTCGCCGTGCCCCGGCACGACGACGGTGGCCGGGGTGGTCATCCGGAGCAGCTCGGCCACCGTGTCCGGCCACTGCAACGGGTAGGACTCCTCGAAGGCGGGCGGCCCGCTCTGCTCCACCAAGTCCCCGGCGACCAGCACGTCGGCGTCCGGCACGTGCACCACCAGGTCACCGGCGGTGTGCCCGCGACCGGGGTGGCGCAGCACCACCCGCCGGCCGCCCACGTCGAGGACGGTCTCGCCGTGGACGGTGTGCGTCGGCGCCAGCAGCGCGGTGCCGGCCAGTTCCTCGGCCAGCGCGGGGTGCTCGTCGCGCATCTCCGCGTACGCCTCCCGGCGTAGCCGGTCCGCCTCCTCGCGCATCGCCTCGGCGGCCACCTCGTGCGCGTACACCGGGCGGGGTGGGTCGGCGGCGAGGGTGGCGTTGCCGAAACAGTGGTCGAAGTGGTGGTGGGTGTTGACCACGGTCCACGGGTGGGTGGTGACCGCCCGGGCGGCGGCGGCCAGCTCGGCGGCCTGCCCGGCGGTGGAGAGCGTGTCGACCAGCAGCGCGGCCCCGTCGCCGACGACCAGCGTGACGTTGACGTGCAGCAGCGGCTCGCGCAGCACGTGCACCCCGTCCGCGACCTGTACGAAGCGGCCGGTCACGACGACCGGGCCGCGCGTTCCACGAAGCGCTGCCGGTCGACCAGCACCCGCTCCACCCGGCCCTCGGCGACCGTCTCGTCGCCGTCGCGCACGCTCACCTCGAAGTGCAGCCGTCGCCCCTCGACCGCGGCCAGCCGGGCCTGCGCCACCACCGTCCGCCCCACCGGGGTGGCCGCGCGGTGGTCGAGCTCCACGCGGGTGCCGACCGTCGTCGACCCGCTGGGCATCCGGGGGGCGGTGGCCGCCACCGTGGCCGCCTCGGCGAGGGCGAGCACCCGGGGCGTGCCCAGCACCGGCACGTCCCCGGAGCCCACCGCCTGGGCGGTGTCGGTGTCGGCGACGGTCAGCTCCACCCGGGCGGTCAGGCCCGGCGTCAGGGCGGGCTCCGGCTGCTCCTGCATGGCCAAAGCCTAGACGAGGCGGGCCGGGGCCGGCGGGCGTCCGTGCCGCGCCGACGGTTCACGGGTTCCGGGGGGAGCGCCGGTCCGCGGTTCGCGCGCCGTCCACCACCGGTCGACCGCCCGCCGCGCCCCTGGCGGCGCGGCGGGTGGTCGGCGTCGGTCGATGCCGTCCGCGCCGTTAACCTTGACCGCGATGTCTGTCGCGACCGACCCCCAGCCCCCCGCCCGGACCGGCCCGCCCGCCTCGCCCGACGGCGGGCGTCGTCGCGTGGTCGCGATGACCGTCTGGGGGGTCGCCTTCGTCGCCGGCTGGCTCGGCATCGGCCTGCCGACCGACCCGGCGTACGCGTTCCTCTGGATCTGGGCGGCGACGGTCGCCTGGAACAGCAGCCGGCCGTGGCGCAGCCATCTGCGTTTCGCCCGGGACTGGGTGCCGGTGGTGCTGCTGCTCGCCGTCTACAACCTCTCCCGCGGCTTCGCCGACAACGGCGCGACCCCGCACGCGTACGAGCTGATCGTCGCCGACCGGGTCATGTTCGGCTGGGCGACCGGTGGCGAGGTGCCGACGGTCTGGCTCCAGCAGCACCTCTACCGGCCCGAGGTGCACTGGTGGGATGTCCTGGTCAGCTGGGTCTACTTCTCCCACTTCGTGGTGGCGCTGGCCGCCGCGGCGGTGCTCTGGCTGCGCGACCGGGGGCGTTGGGCGGCGTTCATGCGTCGCTGGGGCTTCCTGTGCGCCACCGGCCTGGTCACCTACTTCCTCTACCCGGCGGCCCCGCCCTGGTGGGCGGCGCAGAACGGGCTGCTGGAGGAGGTCGCCCGGATCTCCACCCGGGGCTGGAAGGCGTTCGGCATGCACGGCGCAGGCAACCTGCTCAACGCCGGGCAGATCGCCTCCAACCCGGTGGCCGCCATGCCGTCGCTGCACACCGCGTTCGCCCTGTTCGTGGTGCTGTTCTTCCTCCGGCAGACCCGCCGCCGCTGGTGGCCGCTGCTGTTGGCGTACCCGCTGGCGATGACCTTCACCCTGGTCTACAGCGGCGAGCACTACGTCATCGACGTGCTGGTCGGCTGGGCGTACGTCGGGATGACCTTCCTGGTGGTGGGCCTGGCGGAGCGCTGGTGGGCGGCGCGCCGGGCCCGCCGGGCCGTGGCGGAGGGCGACCCCGAGCCGACCGAACCGCCCGCCTCCGCCGAGCCGCCGGCGGTGCCGGCGACGCGCTGAGCGTCGACCCCGCGGCGGGTGGCGGGGCGGCCCGCGACCCGTGCGTGGTCGGCCGGTCGGGTGACCACGGACCGGCGCGGCGGCCGGTGCAGCGGTCGGCCGGGCGGCTGAACGTCGATGCGGGAGGCGGTCAGCCGGCCTGCCGGGCGGCGCGCGCCCGAGCCGTCAGCTCCGCCGCCAGGGCCCACGCCTCGGCCAGGTCCCGGTCCCGCGCGGCCGCGCCGGCGCCGCCGGCCGTGTCGGCGTGCACCGTCGCCAGCCGCAGCCGCCGCTGCGCCGGCCCCTGCACCACCCGCACGCTCTGGATCCGGGCGTACGGCACGAGCGCCACCTGCCGCGTGAGCAGGCCGGACCGGACCGCGAAGACCCGGGCGTCGAGGCCGGCGCCGAGCACGCCCCGGCTCAGCGGGTTGAGCCAGCGGGCCCGCTCCGGCGGCGGGGTCAACGGCAGCGTGGTCAGGCACACCCCGGCCAGCACCTCGGCCACGATCGCCGCGCCGGTCGGCAGGTCGCCCACGGGGAGCAGGCGGTCCGGCCGGTTGCGGTCGTCGCTCTCGCCGGCGGAGTAGCCGGCCACCTCCAGGCGCAGCCGCAGCCACCCCTTGACCCGCCACAGCAGCGGCCAGGTCGCCCCGACGGTCTGCACCCGGTCCAGCGGGACCGTCTGGGCGCGGGTCTCCAGCAGCCCGTTGCGGATCCGTAGCGTGCCCTCGTCCCGGGCGAGCCGGAAGTTCCAGTCGTCGAGCACCCGGCGCACCGGTTGCAGCAGCACGCCGGCCATGGCGGTGAGGGTGCTCGCCACCGCGATGAACGACCACGAGTCCTCGGAGAGGAACTGCGCCAGCACGAACGCCACACCGAACGGGATCATGAACGCCTGCGGGGTCAGCAGCTGGCTGACCAGCAGGTCCTTGTTCGCGACGGTGTGCAGCGGCCGGCCGGGCGGCGCGGGCGCCTCGGCCGGGACCGCCCCGGTCGCCGCCGTCACCCCGGCCGCCGCCGTCGCCCCGGCCGCCCGACCGGCGAGGGCGAGCAGCCGCCGACGCAGCGCGGTCGCTTCGGCGACGCTCAGGTAGGCCAGCGGCGCCTCGGTCTTGCCGCCGCCGACCACCTCCAGCCGCAGCTCGGCCAGGCCGGTGAGCTGGGCGAGCAGCGGGCGGACCACCTCGACGGCCTGGAGCCGCTCCAGCGGGATCGCCCGGGTGCGCCGCCAGAGGAGCCCCTCGTGCACCCGAAGTTCGCGGCCGACCACGTGGTAGCCGGTGTGGTACCAGCTGACGACCGCGAGCACGGTGGCGCCCAGGGCCAGCACGACCGCCATCAGGGCGAACCAGCCGAAGCCGACCCGGGAGAGGGTCGACCAGGACAGGCCGGCGATCACCACGACCAGCGACTTGGCCCCGTGCAGCGCGGGACTGAGCGGGTGCAGCCGCTGCCGGGGCTCGGCGTGCTCCGGCGCCGTGTCACCCGGCACTGCTCCGGCGACCGGGGGAGGCGCCGGCGGGCCGGGCGGTGGGGGCGGGGTGTCCGGGGCCGTGCCCGGCCCGGCCGGCGGGTCCGCGGGTCCGTGCGGGGTGTCCGGCGCGGGGCCGGCGGGCGGGTGCGGATCGTACGGCGCCGGTCCGGGTGCCGCGGCAGGGCCCTGCGCGACGGGCGGTATCGCCGCCGGCCGGAGGCCGGGCTCCACCCGGGGCGGCTCGGTCCGGTCCGTCGCGCGGCCGGCCGGGTCGCTCACAGCCCCTCCGCCCGGTCCTCGCCGAGCGCGGTGAGCCGGTCGCGCAGCCGGGACGCCTCCGCCGGGCGCAGCCCCGGCACGCGGGCGTCGCTGGCCGCCGCGGCCGTGTGCAACTGGACGGTGGCCAGGTTGAACGCCCGCTCCAGCGGTCCGGCGCTGACGTCCACGAACTGCATCCGCGAGTACGGCACGATGGAGAGCCGCCGCACCAGCAGGCCGTGCCGGACCAGCAGGTCGTCCTCCCGCTCGGCGTACCCCCAGGCCCGTACGGCCCGGACGATGGTCACGACCCGCAGGGCGCCCAGCAGCAGCACCGCGCCGCCCGCCGCGCCGAACGGCCAGGCCCCGCTGAACGCCCAGCCGACGCCCAGCCCGAGCAGGACGACGACCAGCACCATCGCGAGCCGGAGCAGCTCCACCCAGATCAGGTCGGGTGAGATCGGCTGCCAGCGGACGGTGTCCGGCCACGGCTCCAGGGGGCCCGCCGGCGGGCGGGGCGGTGCCGGCGGCGGGCCGGCGGATCCGTCACCGCTCACCGAGGGAATCCGTTGTGCGCGCTCACCCTTCGAGGGTAGGCGATCCGACCACCGGTGCGACCTCCCGCAGGAACCCGCGGGCGTCCAGAAAGTCGCCGAGGGAGGAGCGGTGCTCGGCGCAGGCCAGCCAGGTCTTGCGCCGGTCGGTGTCGTGCAGCCGGGGGTTGTTCCACCGCAGCGCCCACCGGGCGGGGGCACGACAGCCGCGGGACGAGCAGATCAGTGGCTCGTCGGCGGGAAGGTGGTCGCTCATCCCGCCCAGTCTAGGGGCGGCGGGCGGGCCGAAGAGGTGAGCGCCGGGCGGCCACGGGGGGAGCCGCCCGGCGACGGGGTGAATCGTACACACGCCGGGGCCGTCCGTGTCCACCCGTGAACGGCGATTCCGCGACGTGGGACGGCGTGGCGGGCCGGCGATCCGGCGACTCGGGACGGCGCGGCGATAATCGGGTTCTCCCCACCTCGGCACTCAGCCGGGCATGCGAGTCTTGACACGCACCACGCCGCACGACAACCGATCATGCTGTGGAGGACCGGTGGCCCAGCCGACCACGCCCGACGCCCCGACGCCCAACGGGACGGGCCCGCAGACACCCGCGCCGGTGACCACGCCGGCCGAGGACGCGACCCTGCTGGAGCGGGCGCTGTTCGAGATCAAGCGGGTGATCGTCGGGCAGGACCGGATGGTGGAGCGGATGTTCGTCGCGCTGCTCGCCCGGGGCCACTGCCTGCTGGAGGGCGTCCCGGGGGTGGCCAAGACGCTCGCCGTGGAGACGCTCGCCAGGGTCGTCGGCGGCTCCTTCGCCCGGGTGCAGTTCACCCCGGACCTGGTGCCGGCCGACATCATGGGCACCCGCATCTACCGGCAGTCGAGCGAGAAGTTCGACGTCGAGCTGGGCCCGGTCTTCGTCAACTTCCTGCTCGCCGACGAGATCAACCGGGCGCCGGCCAAGGTGCAGTCGGCGCTGCTGGAGGTGATGAGCGAACGGCAGGTCTCGATCGGCGGCGAGACGCACCGGGTGCCCAACCCGTTCCTGGTGATGGCGACGCAGAACCCGATCGAGCAGGAGGGGGTCTATCCACTGCCCGAGGCGCAGCGGGACCGCTTCCTGATGAAGATCCTCGTCGGCTACCCGACCGACGCCGAGGAGCGGGAGATCGTCTACCGGATGGGCGTCGCCCCGCCGGAGCCGGCGCCGGTGTTCACCACCGCCGACCTGGTCGCCCTCCAGCACAAGGCGGACCAGGTCTTCGTGCACAACGCCCTGGTCGACTACGCGGTCCGGCTGGTGCTGGCCACGCGTGCCCCGGCGGAGCACGGGATGCCGGACGTCGCCCAGCTCATCCAGTACGGCGCCAGCCCGCGCGCCTCGCTCGGCCTGGTCCGGGCGACCCGCGCGCTGGCGCTGCTGCGGGGCCGGGACTACGCCCTGCCGCAGGACGTGCAGGACATCGCGCCGGACATCCTGCGCCACCGGCTGGTGCTCAGCTACGACGCGCTCGCCGACGACGTGCCCGCCGACCACGTCGTGCACCGGGTGATGTCCACCATTCCGCTGCCCTCGGTCGCGCCCCGTCAGCAGGCCACACCGACGCCGACCGCCGCGCCGCCGGGCGCCGGTTGGCCCGGGCAGCGGCCGTGACCTCACCCGTCCGGCGGCCCGCCGACATCCCCTCGGACCGCACCGAAGCCGTCCTGTCGCGGCTGCAACTGCTGGTCACCCGCAAACTCGACGGCCTGCTCCAGGGCGACTACGCCGGCCTGCTGCCCGGCCCCGGCAGCGAGGCGGGGGAGTCCCGCGAGTACCGCCCCGGCGACGACGTACGCCGGATGGACTGGCCGGTCACCGCCCGCACGACGATGCCGCACGTCCGGCGTACGGTGGCCGACCGCGAACTGGAGACGTGGCTGGCGGTGGACCTCTCGGCCAGCCTGGACTTCGGCACCGGCCGGTGGCTCAAGCGCGACGTCGTGGTGGCGGCCGCGGCGGCGCTGACCCACCTGACCGTGCGCGGCGGCAACCGGATCGGCGCCGTGATCGGCAGCGGCGGCGGCACGAGCGCCCCGGCGCGCCGGTGGCGGAGCGCGCCGCCGGTCCCCGGTCCGGACGTGTTCACCCGGGTGCCCGCCCGCTCCGGCCGCAAGGAGGCCCAGGCGTTGCTGCGGGCGGTCGCCGGCACCGAGATCCGCCCGGGGCGCAGCGACCTGGGCACGCTGGTCGACATGCTCAACCGGCCGCCCCGGCGGCGCGGGGTGGCGGTGGTCATCTCCGACTTCCTCGCCCCGACCGACCGCTGGGCCCGGCCGCTGCGCAAACTGCGCATACGGCACGACCTGCTGGCGATCGAGGTGGTCGACCCCCGGGAGCTGGAGCTGCCCGACGTCGGGGTGCTGCCGGTGGTCGACCCGGAGACCGGCGGGCTGCACGAGGTGCAGACCGCCGACCCGCTGCTGCGGCACCGCTACGCCGAGGCGGCTGCCGCCCAGCGGGCGGAGATCTCCGCCGCGCTGCGCGGCGCGGGCGCGGCCCACCTGCGACTGCGTACGGACCGAGACTGGCTGCTCGACATGGTGCGCTTCGTGGCCGCGCAGCGGCACGCCCGCACCAGGGGGACGACACGATGATCCGTTTTCTGCAACCGTGGTGGCTGCTGGCCGTGCTGCCGGTGCTGGCCCTCGCCGCGCTCTACGTCTGGCGGCAGCGCAACCGCCGGGCGTACGCGATGCGGTTCACCAACGTGGACCTGCTGCGCACCCTGGCGCCAAAGGGGCTGGGCTGGCGTCGGCACGTGCCGGCGACCGCGTTCCTGCTCTGCCTGCTGGTGCTGGCGACCGCGTTGGCCCGGCCGGCGGTCGACACCCGGGAGCCGCTGGAGCGGGCCACCGTGATGCTGGCCATCGACGTGTCGCTGTCCATGCAGGCCGACGACGTGGCGCCGAACCGGCTGGAGGCGGCGCAGGAGGCGGCCAAGCAGTTCGTCGGCGAGCTGCCGGAGAGCTACAACCTGGGGCTGGTCTCGTTCGCCAAGGCGGCGAACGTGCTGGTGCCGCCGACCAAGGACCGGGAGGCGGTGACCAGCGCGATCGACGGGCTGGTGCTGGCCGAGGCGACGGCGACCGGGGAGGCGGTCTTCACCTGCCTGGAGGCGATCCGGTCGGTGCCGGCCGACGGCGCGGCGGAGATCCCGCCGGCCCGCATCGTGCTGCTCTCCGACGGCTACCGCACCTCGGGGCGGTCGGTGGAGGAGGCGGCCTCGGCGGCGCAGGCGGCCAACGTGCCGGTCTCCACGATCGCCTTCGGCACCGACTCGGGGCAGGTGGACATCGGCGGGCAGTTGCAGCGGGTGCCGGTGGACCGGCTGGCCCTGGCCGATCTGGCCGAGGCCACGGAGGGCTACTTCTACGAGGCGGCCTCGGTGACCGAGTTGAAGCAGGTCTACCAGGACATGGGCAGCTCGATCGGGTTCCGGACGGAGCCCCGCGAGGTCACCCAGTGGTACGCGGGCGTGGCCCTGCTGCTGGCGCTGTGCGCCGGCGCGCTCAGCCTGCTGTGGTCCTCCCGCATGCTCTGACACCCGGGACGCCGGCGGCGGGCGGTCGACGCCCACCGCCGGCGTCCCGAATGTCAGTGGCCGGCGAGGACGAAGATGACGGCCACCCAGACGGCGGCGAGGGTGAAGCCCAGCGGGGCGACGTAGCGGCTCATGGACGGCTCCGGGTGGCGACTGGACGGTCCGCGAGCGGAAGCGAACCGCAGGGGTGGATCAGGACGCGCACACAGAAGTCGTGACCGGGGGGCGGCTCCCGGCGGGCCGCCCGGGTGGCGGGCGGCACGGCGCGGTCACCCGGCGCGGGGCCGGGGACCGGGCGGGTGCGGGGAGCGGAGCTGGGTCAGCTCACCTGCTGAGTCGTGGCTCAGCGGGGCTGACGGACGGCCCGGCCACGACTGGGAGGATCGCTATCTCGCACAGCGATCACCTCCTGTGGTCGGCGGGGCCCGGAACGCGGGCCGCGATCGGCCCGCAAACGCCGATGATCGTACACCGGCCGGCGTCCGTTGCCGCACTCGGCCCATCGGCTCCGGTCGACCGCCCGCCCGGCTCGGGCCGCCGCCGTCGCCGCCCTCGCGCGTGGGGCGGCGAGTGTCCGCGGGCGTCCGCCCACAAGGGTCCACCGGGCGGACCCGCTCCCGGCAGCCCCCGGCGCGACGCGCCCGGGAACGGGCGATCCGTGCGTCGTGACCCGGTCTGACGTGCCCGCCGTTAGCGCTTACCTGTCGGTAACGCCTAGGCTCCGACCGACCGGGAGATCACTGAGCAGAGGGGGGACCCGTGGCCCGTACCGTCCTGGTGACCGGCGGCAACCGGGGGATCGGCCTGGCGATCGCGCAGGCCTTCGCCAAGCAGGGCGACCGGGTGGCGGTGACCCACCGCAGCGGCGACGCCCCCGAGGGGCTGTTCGGGGTGCGCTGCGACGTCACCGACTCCGACTCGGTCGACGCGGCCTTCACCGCCATCGAGGCCGAGTTGGGGCCGGTCGAGGTGCTGGTCGCCAACGCCGGCATCACCGACGACACGCTGCTGATGCGCATGTCGGAGGAGCAGTTCACCCGCGTGCTGGACACCAACCTGACCGGCGCGTTCCGGTGCGCCAAGCGCGCCTCGACCAAGATGCTCCGCGCGAAGTGGGGCCGAATGATCTTCATCTCCTCGGTGGTCGGCCTCTACGGCGGCCCCGGCCAGGTCAACTACGCGGCGAGCAAGGCCGGACTGGTCGGCGTGGCCCGCTCCATCACCCGCGAGCTGGGCAGCCGCAACATCACCGCCAACGTGGTCGCGCCCGGCTACGTCGAGACCGACATGACCGCCGCGCTGCCCGAGGACCGCAAGACCGAGTACCGCAAGGTCATCCCCGCCGGCCGCTTCGCGCAGCCGGACGAGGTCGCGGGCGCGGTCACCTGGCTGGCCGGGGACGCCGCGGGCTACATCTCCGGCGCCGTCATCCCCGTCGACGGCGGCCTCGGCATGGGCCACTGACAGCGGTCACTGAAGAACTACGGAGGAATCCCTGCATGTCCGGACTGCTCGCCGGTAAGCGGCTGCTCGTCACCGGCGTCATCACCGACGCCTCGATCGCCTTCTCGGTGGCGAAGCTCGCCCAGGAGAACGGGGCGCAGGTCGTGCTCACCGGCTACGGCCGGCTGTCCCTGGTCGAGCGGATCGCCAAGCGGCTGCCCGAGCCGGCGCCGGTGATCGAGTTGGACGTGGCCAACGCCGAGCACCTCGCGGGGCTCGCCGACCGGGTGCGCGAGCACGTCGACGGCCTCGACGGGGTGGTGCACTCGATCGGCTTCGCCCCGCAGAGCTGCCTCGGCGGCGGCTTTCTCGACGCACCGTGGGAGGACGTGGCGACCGCGCTGCAGGTCTCCACGTACTCCTACAAGTCGCTGGCCATGGCGGCGCTGCCGCTGATGTCCGCCGGCGGCGCGGTCGTCGGCCTGACCTTCGACGCGACCAAGGCGTGGCCCGTCTACGACTGGATGGGCGTGGCCAAGGCCGGGCTGGAGTCGGCCTCCCGCTACCTGGCGCTGCACCTGGGCAAGCAGGGCATCCGCAGCAACCTGGTCGCCGCCGGGCCGCTGCGCACCATCGCCGCCAAGTCGATCCCGGGCTTCGAGCAGTTCGAAAACGCCTGGACCGAGCGCGCGCCGCTGGGCTGGAGCCTCACCGACCAGGAGCCGGCCGCCCGGGCCTGCCTGGCGCTGCTGTCCGACTGGTTCCCGGCCACCACCGGCGAGATTGTCCACGTCGACGGCGGCTACCACGCCATCGGCGCCTGAGGTGTAAGGAAGGGCCCCCTGCAATCGCATTCTGCATAGCAGGGGGCCCTTCCTAACCGCCGGGGCGAGGGGGCCTTGCCCGGCGGGCGCGGCCGACGGGGAAGAATGGCACCATGGCGTACGACGCGGTGGTCCTGGTGTCCTTCGGCGGGCCGGAGCGGCCCGAGGACGTGATGCCGTTCCTGCAGAACGTGACCCGGGGGCGGGGCGTGCCGCCGGAACGGCTGGCGGAGGTCGCCGAGCACTACCAGCACTTCGGCGGCGTTTCCCCGATCAACCAGCAGTGCCGCGAGCTGCTCGCGGCGATCCGGGAGGACTTCGCCGCCCACGGCGTCGACCTGCCCGTCTACTGGGGCAACCGGAACTGGGATCCGATGCTCGCCGACACCGTGGCGCGGATGCGCGACGACGGCGTCCGGCACGCCCTGGCGTTCGTCACCAGCGCCCTCGGCGGCTACTCCTCCTGCCGTCAGTACCAGGACGACATCGCCGCCGCCCGGGCGGCGGTCGGCCCGGACGCCCCGCTGATCGACAAGATCCGCCAGTTCTGGGACCATCCCGGGTTCGTCGAGCCGCACGTCGACGCGGTACGGGCGGCGCTGGCGCAGCTCGACCCGGCGAAGCGGGACAGCACCCGGCTGGTGTTCACCGCCCACTCGATCCCGAACTCGATGGCCGCCACCGCAGGCCCCCACGGCGGCCGGTACGAGGCGCAGCTCGCCGAGGTGGCCCGGCTGGTGCACGCGGCGGCCGCCCCGGACCTGCCCTGGGACCTGGTCTGGCAGAGCCGCTCCGGCCCGCCGCACGTGCCGTGGTTGGAGCCGGACGTGAACGACCACCTGGGCACGCTGGCCGAGGCCGGCACCACCGGCGTGGTGGTCAGCCCGATCGGGTTCGTCTCCGACCACCTCGAGGTGGTGTGGGACCTGGACACCGAGGCGCGCCAGACGGCCAGGCAGCTCGGCCTGGACTTCGTCCGGGCCGCCACCCCGGGCACGGACCCGCGGTTCGTGGCGATGGTCCGCGAGCTGGTCCGGGAGCGGACCGAGCCGGACGGGGCGGCCCTGCGCCGCCGCCTCGGTGACCTGCCGATGTGGGACACCTGCCCGACGGTGTGCTGCGTCCCCGCCCGCCGCCCCGTCGCCCCGGCCCCGGGGCGGCCCGGCTCCTGACCGCCGCCGAGCCCAACTCCGGCGGCCCGACTCGTGACGGCCGCCGACCCGACCCCGAATCCCGACTCCTGACCGCCGCGCCGGCTCCGCCGGCGCCCCCGACACCCCTGGAACGAGTGACGATGCAGGACCGCAAGCCGGTGGAGAGCTGGCTGACCGACATGGACGGCGTGCTGGTGCACGAGGGTCAGCCCGTGCCCGGCGCGCCGGAGTTCGTCTCCCGGCTGCGCGCCTCGGGCAAGCCGTTCCTGGTGCTCACGAACAACTCGATCTACACGCCGCGGGACCTGCAGGCCCGGCTGAGCCGGATGGGCCTCGACGTGCCCGAGCACGCCATCTGGTCGTCCGCGCTGGCCACCGCCCAGTTCCTGGCCGACCAGCGGCCGAGCGGCACCGCGTACGTGATCGGGGAGGCCGGGCTGACCACGGCGCTGCACGCGGTGGGCTACGTGCTGACCGACTACGCGCCGGACTACGTGGTGCTGGGGGAGACCCGTACCTACAGCTTCGAGGCGATCACCAAGGCCGTCCGGCTGATCAACGACGGGGCCCGG
This sequence comes from Micromonospora sp. NPDC048063, assembly GCF_043202855.1. Lineage (NCBI taxonomy): Bacteria > Bacillati > Actinomycetota > Actinomycetes > Micromonosporales > Micromonosporaceae > Micromonospora > Micromonospora sp. NPDC048063. Next base: position 30,120 of record NZ_JBIDBG010000014.1, read on the forward strand.
TTCATCTGCACGAACCCCGACGTGACCGGGCCGTCGGTGGAGGGCGCGCTGCCGGCCGCCGGTTCGGTCGCCGCGATGATCTCGAAGGCGACGGGGGTGGAGCCGTACTTCGTCGGCAAGCCCAACCCGATGATGATGCGCTCGGCGCTGAACACGATCAACGCGCACTCCGAGACGACAGCCATGATCGGCGACCGGATGGACACCGACATCCTCTGCGGGCTGGAAGCCGGCCTGGAGACGATCCTGGTGCTGACCGGGATCAGCAGCCGCGCCGAGGCGGAGCGCTACCCGTACCGTCCGTCGCGGATCGTCAACTCGGTGGCCGACCTGGTCGACGAGGTCTGACGCGCGGGCGCCGCGCGGCCCGGCCGCCGCGCGCCCGACACCGGCCCCCCGCCCGCGGCGGTACGCCCGCCCGCCGTCAGGGGCGCAGCGGGGCGTTGCAGGCGGCCACCAGGGCCTGTCGGCAGGCGGCGGTCAGCGGGCGCAGCGCGGCGTCGCGCTGCTGGGCCTCGTAGTTGTTGATCGCGCCGCCGGGCGCGGCGTGCCCGGCCAGGGCGAGCACCCGGTCGAGCACGGCGGCCCGGGCGAAGAGCCGCCGGGCCCGCGGGTCGAACCCGGGCGGCAGGTCGGTGGCGCCGTTGGGTCGGCGCAGCTCCTCCAGTGCCCCGGCCAGCTCGGGTCGCCACTGGGCGACGTCCAGCCGGGTCAGCGCGGCGGTGGTGTGGTGCAGGGCCGCCGCCAGTTCCGCCTCGGCCTCGGCCGCGCCGGGCAGCGCGAGCGACGCGGCCGGAGCGTTGGCCGGCAGCGGGTAGACCCGCCAGAGCACCGTCTCGAAGGTGTCGCCGGAGCCGGACGTGTGCGTGCGCACGTGCGGGATCAGACCGAGGCTGCCCGCGACGACCGCCTCGCCGGCCAGCAGCGCCGCGCCGGCGAAGTCGCCCGGGCCGGGCAGCCCGCGCGGATCGCCCGGTGCGGGCAGCACCAGGCGGATCTCGTCCGGCGAGAGCTTCGCCAGGGTGGGTAGCGCCTGCGGCAGCGGGACGTCGGTCCAGGTGCCGGGCGCGTCCGCGACCAGGTGCTCCTCGTCGCCGGTGATGGCGTCGGCGACCTCGTCGAAGGGCACCAGCCCGGCGCGCCACGCGCGCACCCAGGCAACGAACCGGCTGGACCGGCGCGGCGCGAGAGTGGCCGCGCCCGCTGCGGGGGTGGACATGCCGAAAGGGTACGTGGTCATCGCCGCCCCTGTCTCGACTGCCGCTCCGCCCGCCCCCCGCCTGTCGATCATGTGGTGGTGTGGGCGGAACGCCGAACCGCGCGGCGTGTGCGGGCGCCACGACGGCACGGTCGGCGTGCCGGGGGCGTCGCGGCGTGTCGGGTGCGGGCGTGGAGGCGGGCGGTTAGCGTGATCTCTCATGGGGCGGCGGTATGCGGACGACGTGCTGGCGGGGGACTGGCGGCGACGGAAGGTCACCCCCGAGGTGGACGCCGAACCGGACCTCGTGGTCGAGGACGCCGACTCCGGCTTCTGCGGCGCGGTGGTCGGCTTCGAGGCCGGCGCGGTGGTGCTGGAGGACCGGCACGGCCGGCGGCGCAACTTCCCGCTGCTGCCGGCGGCGTTCCTGCTCGACGGGGAGCCGGTGACGCTGCGCCGGCCGAGCCGCGCCCCCGTCCCGGCGGCCCGCCGGCGCACCGCCTCCGGCTCGATCGCCGTGGACGGGGTCCGCGCCCAGGTCGCCAAGGCCAGCCGGATCTGGGTGGAGGGCATCCACGACGCGGCCCTGGTCGAGCGCATCTGGGGCGACGACCTGCGGATCGAGGGCGTGGTGGTGGAGCCGCTGGACGGCATCGACGCCCTCGACGCCGAGGTGCGCGCGTTCGCCCCCGGCCCGGGTCGCCGCCTCGGCGTGCTGGTCGACCACCTGGTCCCCGGCTCCAAGGAGAGCCGGATCGTGGCGAAGGTGACCTCGCCGCACGTGCTGGTCACCGGCCACCCGTACGTCGACGTGTGGCAGGCGGTCAAGCCGGCGGCGCTGGGCATCCGGGCGTGGCCCGTGGTGCCGCCGGGGCAGCCGTGGAAGGAGGGGGTCTGCGCCGCGCTCGGGGTCGCCGAGCCGGCCGACATGTGGCGGCACATCCTGTCCCGGGTGGACAGCTTCGCCGACGTGGAGACCCCGCTGATCAACGCGATGGAACGCCTGATCGACTTCGTCACCGAGCCCGCCTGAGCGTGGTTGCGGCCGGGGCCGGGGTCAGGGCTCCTGGTCGGGGGTGCGGGTGAAGACGAAGGTGGCGATGTCCAGCGCCACCGCCCGCCCCGCCTCGTCGCGCAGCACGGAGAGGATCTCGCCGTTCTCCGGGCCGGAGCGGCCCCGCCAGCGGTCCGGTCCCTCCGGGGCGAAACAGCTCATCCGTTCCCCGCGCACGTGCGCCATCAGGCCACCCGTGGCGGCGTCCCAGGTCAGGTCGAGGGGCACCCCCATCCACCACCAGCGGCCGGCGATCTCGGCGGTTCCGGCGGGCGGCGCGGCGGCACTCGGCCGCCAGGGCCGCGGCAGCGCCGGCTCGGCGTCCAGCACGGCGGTGAGGATCCGCTGCGCGAGCCCGCCGATCCCGTCGGTGCGGAAGCCGTACGAGTTGGCGAAGCCGATCACGGCCGTGCGGGACGGGCGGTGCACGGTCAGGGCCGCCACGTAGCCGGGCATCGAGCCGCCGTGCCCCACGTACACCCGCTCGCCCTGCCGGTAGAGCTCCAGCCCCAGGCCGTGCCCGCCGGTCCACGAGTCCAGGTCGCTGATCACCACGGGGGCGCACATCTCGGTCAGCGTCTCCGCCGCCAGCACCTCCGGCGCCGGGTCGGCCAGGAAGGCCGCCCACCGGGCCAGGTCCTCGGCGGTCGACCAGAGCTGCCCGGCCGGGGCCATCGCCCCGGTGTCGGTACGCGGCTCCTCCCGCAGCGTGTCGTGCCACGGGTGTACCACGTAGCCGCGGGCGAACGGCTCGGTCGCCGCGTACGTCGTCCGGCGCATGCCGAGCGGCGCCAGGACGCGCTGGCGGAGCAGTTCGGCCCACGGCGTGCCGGTGATCCGCTCCAGCGCCCCGCCGAGCAGCCCGTACGCCAGGTTGGAGTAGTGGTAGGACCGGTGCGCGGGGTAGGCGATCTTCTCGGCGGTCACCCCGGCCACCAGGGTCTCCAGGTCGACGCCCTCGGCGCGTTCCCACCACGGCCCCTCCGGCTCGCGCTGCAGGCCGCTGGCGTGGCCGAGCAGTTGCCGCAGCGTGAGCGTGCCGACGGCGGTGCCGGGCAGATGCTTCTCCAGCGGGTCGTCCAGGGCCAGCCGGCCGGCGTCGCGCTCCTGCATGACCAGGGTCGCGGTCATGGTCTTGCTGATCGACCCGAGCCGGTATTGCAGGTCGCCGTCCGGGCGCGGGTGCTCGCCGGCGGTGGCGAGGTGTGCCAGCGCGCCGTCGCGTACCACGCCGATCACCAGGGACGGCGTCCGACCGGCGGACTGCGCCTCGGCGACGAGAGTGTCGACGTGGCGGGCGGTGTCGGGCAGCAGGGACACGGGGCTCCTCCCTCCGGGCCCGGTGGGGCGGGCCGCTGACGTGCCGCCGAGCTTACTGATCTTCGCGGGTGGGCCGCGCGTGCATTGTCGTGTCACGATCGTGGGGTGGACGCCGTGCTGTGGATCGTGCTGGGTGTGGTGCTGGCGGTCGCCGAGATCTTCACGACGACGCTGTTCCTGATCATGTTCGCGGCCGGGGCCTTCGCCGCCGCCGGCGCCGCGGCGCTCGGCGCGCCGGTGGGCGTGCAGGCGATCGTCTTCGCCGGGGTGTCGGCGCTGACGGTGCTGGGCGTACGCCCGACGCTGCGCAAGCACCGACGCTCCGCCCTGGAGAGCGGCGAGCAGCCGTTCGGCGTGGAGGCGATCGAGGGCAGCACGGCGCTGGTGCTGGAGCGGATCGACGTCGGGCAGGGCATGGTCAAGATCGACGGCGAGCTGTGGCAGGCCCGGTCCTACGACGCCAGCCAGGTCTTCGCCCCCGGTGAGCGGGTGCAGGTGATCCAGGTCCGGGGCGCCACCGCCCTGGTCTGGCGGGACGACGTTTCCCCCTCCGACGAGCTACCCGAAGCGAAAAGGTGAGTACATGGAACTCGTGATCCCGGTCCTGTTGATGGCCGTGGCGCTGATCGGGGTGATCACCCTGGCCAAGGCGGTGCGGATCGTGCCCCAGCAGCGCCAGGACGTGGTCGAGCGGCTGGGTCGGTACAAGCGCACCCTGAACCCGGGGCTGAACCTCCTGGTCCCGTTCATCGACGCGGTCCGCACCAAGGTCGACATGCGTGAGCAGGTGGTCAGCTTCCCGCCGCAACCGGTGATCACCTCCGACAACCTGGTGGTCTCGATCGACACGGTGCTCTACTTCAAGGTCGTCGACTCGGTCCGCGCCACGTACGAGATCTCGAACTTCCTCCAGGCCATCGAGCAGCTCACCGTCACGACGCTGCGCAACGTCATCGGCTCGCTGGACCTGGAGCGGGCGCTGACCAGCCGCGAGGAGATCAACCGGCACCTCTCCGGCGTGCTGGACGAGACCACCGGCCGGTGGGGCATCAAGGTCACCCGGGTGGAGATCAAGGCCATCGAGCCGCCGCCGAGCATCCGGGACTCGATGGAGAAGCAGATGCGCGCCGAGCGGGACCGCCGGGCGGCGATCCTGAACGCCGAGGGGCACAAGCAGTCGCAGATCCTCACCGCCGAGGGCGAGAAGCAGGCCGCGGTGCTGCGCGCCGACGGTGACCGGCAGGCGCGGATCCTCCAGGCCGAGGGCCAGGCCAAGGCGATCCGGACGGTGTTCGACGCGATCCACCAGGCCAACCCGAGCCAGAAGGTGCTCGCCTACCAGTACCTCCAGGCGCTGCCGCAGATCGCCAACGGCACCGCGAACAAGGTCTGGATCGTCCCGGCCGAGCTGACCAAGGCCCTCGAGGGGATGGGCGGCGCGCTCGGCGGGCTGAGCCGGATGGTCGGCGACGAGCCGGCGCCGGAGGCGGCCGACGGCGCGAGCGAGGTGGAGCGCGAGGCGGCCGCGGCGGCGCAGGCCGCGGCGGCCGCCGCCCAGCAGATCCACGACGAGGTACGCGTCGCCGAGGCGCAGGCCACCGGCGGCAAGCCGCAGGGGCTGCCGGCGCCGGAGCCGGTCTCGCCGGCGAGCCTGCTGAACGACCCGGCCGACCAGCGCGAACGGGGCTGAGTGGCGCGGGCCGACGAGCCCGGAGAAATACGAGAAGTGCTCATGGGGTGCTCCGGCGCCTGCCACCATCGGTTCTAGGACGGGTGGTGACCAGGCATCGGGGCGCCCCGGCGCGTCCCGCACCGCTCGCGGACGAGCGAGGTGACGCATGAAGGATCCGGCGAAGCGGGTGTGGTCCTCGGCCCCGGTCCCGGGCGCGCACGACCCCACCGGGCCGCTCGGCAGCCGGCGTACCGGCGGGGGGTTCGGGGTGCTGCCGTTCGTCGGGGAGCCGACGCCGGCCGGGCCGGCCACCAACGCCAGCTGGGCCTGGTCGCTGCGCCGGTTCGCCCGGGCCGCGGTGTGGCTGCTCCCCGCGTACGCCGTGCTCTACGGCGTCGTGGCGATGGCCAGCGACGGCGGGGTGGGCAACGACCCGTACCCGGCCGACGGCCGGCCGCTCTACCTGGTGGGCTGGGTGGCGTCGGTGTGGCTCGGGCTGCTCGCCCTGCTGGCGCTGACCGGGCTGCTGGCCGCGACGCGCAGCCGCCGGATCGCCGTCGCCGGCCTGCTGGTGTCCATCGCCGGCACGGTGCTCATGCTGCCCTTCGCGGGCCTGGCGGAGCAGACCCCGGTCTTCGGCACCACCGCCCGCGGGCTCGTGCTCGTCGGCGCCACCTGCTACACCCTGGGCTGGCTGCTGACCGGGTGGTCGGTGGCTCGGTCCGGGGCGTTCAGCATCGGCGACGGCACGATGCTGATGATCGCCGCCCCGCTGCTGGGCCTCGGCGGCGCGTTGATCGGCTCGTTGCAGACCTTCGGTGCGATCTTCGTGCTGATCGCCGGCATCGGCATCGCCTACCGCTCCGGGCGCCTGGTGCCCCGGGACATCGCGCGCGACGCCGCCAGCGCCAGCCTCGCCACCGCCGCGCCGACCGGCCCGGGCCCGAACGGCCCGCTGGCCACCGGCTGAGCCCCTCGCCCGCCGCCCTGGCCGGCCCGGCGCGGCGCCGGCCGGCGGGACGCGTGGGGCGGCGGGGGACGCCGGGGCCGCTGGGATGGGAAGTCCCTGGCAGCGGGCGGTGAAGTTGCTGACAGGAGGGCCGCGAGGGTGGTCGGTTGGCGGCTTTCATGGCAATCCTGGGGACCATGGCCCCACCCCGCTCGCCGCTGTCGCGGCTGTTCACCGTGCTGCTCGCCGGCGTGCTCGCCGGCCTCGTCCTGGCGGTCGCCGCGCTGCCGGGCAACCTGCTGCTCGGGTTGGGCGCCAAGGCGGCCCTGGGTTCGTACGCCGCGCTGCCCGAGGCGCTGCGCACCCCGGCCACACCACAACGCTCCTACCTCTACGCCAACGACGGCAAGACGCTCATCACCACGTTCTACGACGTCAACCGCACGGACGTCGGGCTGGACGAGATCGCCCCGGTGATGCGGCAGGCGATCGTCGCGGCCGAGGACCGGCGGTTCTACGACCACAGCGGCGCCGACCTGCGCGGCCTGCTCCGGGCGCTGGTGGCGAACGTGTCCGGCGGTGGCACCGCGCAGGGCGGCTCGACGCTGACCATGCAGTACGTCCGCAACGTGCTCAAGACCGATCCGGGCCGCACGGCCGAGGAGCGCGCCGCGGCCACCGAGCAGACCGTCGGGCGCAAGATCCAGGAGATCCGGTACGCCACGGCGTTGGAGCAGCGCCTGAGCAAGGACGAGATCCTCAACCGCTACCTGAACATCGCGTACTTCGGCTCCGGGGCGTACGGCATCGCGGCGGCCAGCCAGCGCTACTTCGCCAAGGCCCCGGCGGACCTGACCCTCGGCGAGGCGGCCCTGCTCGCCGGCCTGGTGCAGTCGCCGGAGGCGTACAGCCCGATCGACGGCGACGCGGACGCCGCGCTGGAGCGCCGCGGCTACGTGCTGGACGCGATGGTCGAGACCGGGGCGATCACCGCCGACCAGGCGGCGCGGGCCAAGGCCGAGAAGCTGACCCTTAAGCCCACCGCGCAGCCCAACGGCTGCACCGCCGTCGCCGAGGGCCACGACGACTGGGGCTTCTTCTGCGACTACCTGCGGCAGTGGTGGCTCGCCCAGCCGGCGTTCGGCGAGAGCGTCGAGGAGCGCGAGCAGGCGCTGCGCCGGGGCGGCTACACCGTGGTGACCTCGCTGGACCCGCAGGTCCAGGCCACCGCGCAGAAGCAGGCCACCAGTGTCTACGGGTACGGCAACAAGCGCGCCCTGCCCATCGCCGCCGTCGAGCCGGGCACCGGCCGGGTCCTCGCCATGGCGGTCAACCGGCACTACAGCCTCGACGCGAACCCGGACGGGCAGCCCAACCACCCGAACACCGTCAACCCGCTGATCTCCGGCGGCGACAGCGTCGACGGATACCAGGCCGGCTCGACGTTCAAGCTGTTCACCATGCTCGCCGCGCTGGAGGCCGGCAAGCCCCTCGCGACCGGCTTCGACGCGCCCAGCCGGCTGCCCACCCGGTACGCGGCCGAGGGCGAGGGGAGCTGCGAGGGCCGGTGGTGCCCGGCCAACGCCAACCCCGAGTGGATGGACGGGTACCGGATGATGTGGGACGGCTTCGGCCGCTCGGTGAACACGTACTTCGTCTGGCTCGCCGAGCAGGTCGGGCAGGAGAAGGTGGTGGAGATGGCGCAACGCCTCGGCATCACCTTCCGGGCCGACGCCGACGCCGCCTTCGCCGAGGAGGACGCCGCCAACTGGGGCTCCTTCACCCTCGGCGTGGCCGCCACCACGCCGCTCGACCTGGCCAACGCGTACGCCACCGTGGCCGCCGAGGGGACGTACTGCACGCCGCTGCCGGTGGTCTCGGTGACCAGCCCCGACGGCGAGCGGGTGCCGGTCGGCGACCCGTCCTGCCGCCGGGTGCTCGACGCCGACGTGGCCCGGGCCGCCACCGACGCGGCCCGCTGCCCGGTGGGCCAGCAGTCCGCGTTCGGGCAGTGCAACGGCGGCACGGCCACCTCGGTGAACCGGATCCTCGACGGCCGCCCGGTCGCCGGCAAGACCGGAAGCTCGGAGCGGAACGCCACGGAGACGTTCGTCGGCTTCACCCCGCAGGTGGCGGTCGCCGGCATCGCCGCCAACCCGGACGACCCGACCGACTCGGTGGGCGCCGCGGTGCAGGCCAAGGTGATCGACGCGGTCGCCCGGGTCATCGCCACCGCCGTCGACGGGCAGCCGGAGAAGACCTTCGCGGCCCCCAGCCGCGAGCTGGTCGGCGACCCGCGCCGCCCGGTGGAGCGCCGCCCGGCCGAGGAACGACAGCCCACCGGCGAGCGGCGGCCCCCCGACGAGCAGCGCCTCTCCGACCTGCGGCGCTGGCTCCAGGGCCGCGGCTGACCCCCCATGCCACCCACGTGCGTCGCGGGTTGAGGCCCGCCACGTGCGTCGCGGGTTGACGCCCGCCACGTGCGTCGCGGGTTTACACCCGCCGCGTGCGCCCGCGGACGACGGCGGCCCGCACGTCGGTGGGGGCGTCGGCTGCCGTCTCCCTCGGTAGGCACCCGGAACACCCTGTCGAGCTGCCCCACCCATGAGACCACCCGGCGGGCGCATAACTTCGGCGCGCCGGCCGGCTCCGATGACGCTTCGCCGTTGCCGTCTGCCCCATCTGTGGGGCAGCTCGACAGGGGCCACGACCGCAACTGTCGGCCGCAATGATGCCGATGACCGAGCCGGCCTGGTGCCGCCCACCAGTCGACCGGGGACGCGCGGTCAATCCGCATCGACGGGCGGTCATTCGGCCCCGACGGGGACGGTCACTCCGCTTCGACGGTCGGTCGGTCGGAGCGGTCGCCGGTCGCCCGCACCGCCCGGTCGAGGACGGTGCGCACCACCCGGTCGAGGGTGGCGCGGACCTCGGCCGGCCCGCCGTCCGCGTCGACGACGGTGAAGGTGCCGAACTCCGGCAGCTCCCGGTAGCCGGCGTCCAGGGCGCGCAGGTAGGGCAGCTCCTCGGTGTCGATGCCCCGGGCCAGCACCCGCTGCTGCGCCCGCTCGGGCGAGACCGCCAGGAAGCAGACCAGGCTCGGCGGCGGGAAGATCCCGTACGCCAGGCGGACCAGCCGCCCGCCCCGGTCGCGGCGGACCCGCATCACCACGTACTGGCAGCAGGACCACCGGTCCATCACCGCCGTCCGGCCCGTCAGCCGGGACACCAGCACCGCCCGGGCGATCGCGAGCCAGCGTACGGTCGCCTCCAGCGCCGCGTAGCCGGTGCGGCCGAACAGGTGCGGGCCGTCCCGGCGGCCCAGGGCGCGAGCGAGCCGGTTCCACAGCGGCCGGCCGCCGGCGTTCTCGAAGTAGGTGGCCGGCACTCCCGCCGCGCGGAGCCGGCCGGCCAGCGCCTTCGCCTGGGTGGTCTTCCCGGCCCCGTCGATGCCGACCAGGGCGATGATCATCGGGCGCACGAGCGGCACGTTAGCGGTGGCGGGCAACCCGGCGAAAGAATCCTGGAGAAATTCGGCCGGAGCTGTCGGGTCCGGCGACGCCGCTCCGACCACCTGGCGAGAACGCCCACGGCGGGCGTCCGACGCCAGGAGGAACAGCCATGCGGAAGATCGTCTACGGGGTGCACCAGTCGCTCGACGGGTTCATCGAAGGGCCGAACGGCGAGTTCGACTGGCCGGAGATGGGTCCGGAGCTGTCCGCGTACTCGCTGGAGCAGTGCGACCGGGCCGGCGCCTTCCTCTACGGCCGCAAGGCCTGGGAGTTCATGGCCGCCTACTGGCCGCAGGCGGAGTCGATCTCCGACCACCCGCACGACCTCGCCTTCGTGCCCATCTGGCGGCGGACGCCGAAGGTGGTGGTCTCGCGCACGCTCGCCGAGGCCGACCACGGCGCCCAGGTGGTCGGCGGCGGCGACCTCGGCAAGGAGGTCACCGCGCTCAAGGAGCAGCCGGGTGGCGACCTGCTGCTCAACGGCGGTGCCGACGCCGCCGCTGCGCTGACCGAACTCGGCCTGATCGACGAGTACCAGATCTTCGTGCACCCGGTGGTGCTCGGCGGCGGCAAGCCGGTCTTCTCGGTCACCGGGCGGCTGAACCTCCGTCTCGTCGAGTCGCGGACCTTCGACGGCCGGTCCGTGCTGCTGCGGTACCACCGGGCCGGCTGACGCCGGCCTGCTGCTCCTTCCGTCGGTCGTCGTCCGGGCGTCCGGCAGAATCGTGCGGTGCCCATCCACCAGATCACCGACCCCGACGACGAGCGGATCGCCGACTACCGCGCGCTGACCGACGTCGAGCTGCGCACCCGCTGGGAGCCACCCCACGGCCTGTTCATCGCCGAGGGTGAACTGGTGCTGCGCCGGGCGCTGCGGGCCGGCTACCCGGCGCGGTCGTACCTGGTGGACGCCAAGCGGGTCGACCAGCTCGCCGACCTGGACACCGGCGACACCCCCGTCTACGCGGCCACCCCGGACGTGCTGCAACGGGCCACCGGCTTCCACGTGCACCGGGGCGTGCTGGCGTCGTTCCGGCGCAAGCCCCTGCCGGCCGCCGCCGAGGTGCTCGCCGCCGCCCGCCGGGTGGTGATCCTCGAGGACGTCAACAACCACACGAACCTGGGGGCCATCTTCAGGGCGGTCGCCGCGCTCGGCGTGGACGCCGTGCTGCTCTCCCCGACCTGCGCCGACCCGCTCTACCGACGCAGCGTCCGGGTCAGCATGGGGGAGGTCTTCGCGATCCCGTACGCGAAGCTGGATCCCTGGCCCGACGCGCTCGCCGACGTCCGCGCGGCCGGCTTCACGGTGCTGGCGATGACCCCCGCCCCGGACGCGGTGCCGATCCAGCGGCTCGACGCGGCGCAGCGGGCCCGCTCGGCCCTGCTGCTCGGCGCCGAGGGGGCGGGGTTGACCCGGGCGGCGATGGACGCCAGCGACGCGCGGGTGGTGATCCCGATGCGCCGCGGCGTCGACTCGCTCAACGTCGCCGCCGCCACCGCCGTGGCCTGCTGGGAGCTGGGCCGCGACGACCCGTGGTGAGGGCGGCGAGCCGCCCCGTCACCCGCCCCCGCCGGACAGTCGAGAATCGGCATCACCGACGGTAGCGTGTCGCCCGTGTTCCCTACCGTCCGTGCGGTCCTCGCGCTGGACCCCGTCCGCCACGGCGCTCCTCGCCTGGTCGCCGGGGACGCCGGCCTCGACCGCCCGGTGCGCTGGGTACACGTGGCGGAGGTGCCCGACATCGCCACCCTGCTCGGCGGCGGCGAGCTGGTGCTGACCACCGGCATCGGGCTGCCCGCCGACGACGCCGGGCTGCGCGCCTTCGTCGGCGACCTGGCCGACGTCGGGGTCTCTGGCCTGGTCGTCGAGCTGGGTCGCCGGTACGTCAGCGGGGTGCCCCGGGTGATGGCGGCCGTCGCGGAGCGGCGCGGGCTGCCGCTGGTGGAGCTGCGGCGGGCCACCCCGTTCGTGCGGATCACCGAGGCGGTGCACGCGCTGATCGTCGACGCCCAGCTCACCGAGCTGCGGGCGACCGAGGAGATCCACCAGCGCTTCACCGAGCTGTCGGTGGAGGGCGCGGGCCCCGGTGAGGTGGTCCGGCAGGCCGCCGAACTGTCCGGCTGCCCCGTGGTGCTGGAGAACCTCTCCCGGCAGGTGCTCGCGTACGACCCGGCGGGGGAGAGCGCCGAGCTGCTGCTGGACGGCTGGGAGCAGCACTCCCGCCGGATCCGGCCGGCGGGGCGGACCGCGTACGACGCGGACAGCGGCTGGTTGGTGACCACCGTCGGCGCCCGGGGGCACGACTGGGGGCGGCTGCTGCTGCGGTGGCCGGGCGGGGGCGACCTGGCCGCCGGCCGGCGGGTGCTCTACCCGGCGGCCGAGGGCGGGGTGGGCGTCGAAGGTGCCCCGCCGGCCGGACCGCCCACCCGGCTGACCATCCTGGTCGAACGCGCCGCCTCGACGCTGGCGTTGGGCCGGCTGATCCGGCGCGACGCCGAGGGACTGGAACGGCAGATCCACCGGACGCTGCTCACCGCCCTGCTCGACCACTCCCGCCCGGTCGACGAGGTGGCCCTGCGGGCCCGGGCGCTCGGCGTGGTGCTGGAGCGGCGGCACCTCGTCGGCGTGGTGGTCCGGCACCGGGCCGACGACCCGGCGGGGGAGGGCGGCCCGGCCGGCGAGGCCGGACACCCGGGCGACCCGGGCACGGGCGACCCGGAGTCGGGTCCGGCGCGGCTGCGCGACCTCGCCGAGGCCGTCGGCCAGGCGCTGCACGAGGCGAAGCTGACCGGGCTGACCAGCGCCGTCGACGACCATGCCGTCGGCGTGCTGCTCGCCCTGCCCGACCCGGCCGTCGAGGAGCGGGCGTTGGCCGCGTTCGCCGCCGCGCTGCGCCGGGGCCGCCCCGACACCACCGCGCCGACCGACCGGGTCGGTGTCGCCGCCTCCGGACGCCTCGGCGGCCCGCCCCGGGACGTCCCGGGCAACGGCGCGGTCCGGCCGCCGTCGGGCGGCGCGGTGCTGATCGCGGCCGGCTCCGGGGTGGGCAGCCTGCGGGAGGCGCGCCGGTCGCTGATCGAGGCCCGGCAGGTCGCCGACGCCGCCCGGCGGGACCGGCGGGACCTGCCGATCTTCCGGTTGCCGCACGTCGGGTTGGCCGGGCTGCTGCACCTGCTGCGCGACGAGCCCCGGGTGCAGACCTTCGTCGAGCGGGAACTGGGCGCCCTGCTGACGTACGACGCGCAGCACCCCCGGGAGCACCTGCTCGGCACCCTGCGGGCGTACCTGGAGCAGGGCCGGAACAAGTCGGCGGCGGCCGCCGCGGCGCACCTGTCCCGGCCGGCGTTCTACGAGCGGCTGGCCCGGATCGGCCGCGTGCTCGACGTCGACCTCGACTCGGTCGAGGCCTGCCTCTCCCTCCACGTCGCCCTGCTGGCCCTGGACGCCATCCGCACCCCCTGACGGTCACCGCCGACCACGCCGTTGATCATGAAGTTGTTGCGCTCCGCCCGGCGTGTCGTGGCAACAACTTCATGATCAACGGGCGTGGCCCGGGCCGGAGAGTCAGGTGAGGGCGGTGAGGGCCTTGGCGTACGGCGGGGGGACGTGGTTCGGGCCGCCCGGGGTGAAGACGTCGGAGTTGGCGGCGGCCGACCAGGCCGTGGCCGGGACCGCGTCGACGAGGGCGCGGACGACCGGGGCGTCGCGCCACTCGTCCTGCTCGGCGAGCAGGCTCAACGCCACCACCGACTCCTCCACCTCGCCGACGCACTCGAACGGCTTGTGCCCGTCCACGCCCAGCAGCTCCCGGTAGCCGGGCACCTGCGCGGGGTCGGCGAGCAGGTCGCCGCCGAAGATGTGGGTGATCCGCTCGCGCGACATGAACGGCGCCATGGCCAGGAAGACGAACCGGCACTTCGGGCAGTCGCGGCACCAGCGCGCGCTGGCGTCGCGCAGCTTGAACGCGGCGTTGCAGCTGGTCACCACGTCGTCGTAGCGGTCGATCTCGGCGAACAGCCGGGCGATGTGCAGCTCGGACAGCGAGCGCAACAGCGAGAAGTACGGCTCGGTCAGCCCGGCGTGCTCGGCCAGCGCCGCCCGCAGCAGCCCTTCCGCCTCCACGCCCTTGGACCACTGGTGGTTGATCTCGTGGCCGTTCCAGACCAGGTTCGGGTCCGACGCCGACCGCTCGTTGGACATCACCACCGGGCCCAGCCCGTGCAGCACCGCGGTGGCGACCGCGATCAGCGAGTTGATCGCGGTGACCGGGATGTGGCCGTTGAGCGCCCCGGCGGCGTTCAGCTCGAACAGCACCGGGTCGATGCGCCGCCGGGCGGCGAGCGGGGTGAGCCCGGACGCCTCGTTCACCGAGACGATCACGTGGTTGGGGTTGACCGAGAACGGCACCGGGTCGAACCCGGCCCGACGCAGTGCCTCCAGGCTGACGATCGAGTCCTTTCCGCCGCCCACCGCCGAGAGCGGACGCCGGTCGGAGTCGTCGTACACCCGGGCCGGGGCGACCGTGCCGGCCGGCACCTCCGGGCGCAGCTCCAGCACGTGCGGCAGCTGGTTGCGGTACGCGTACTCCGCGAGGCCCTTGGTGTAGAGGGCGGTGACCAGCTCGGCGGCGGCCGCACCCAGCGGTGCCGGCAGCACCACGCGGGGCGGTGCGGCGGCCTTGTAGTAGCTGACCCCGGCGACCACGTGCAGCAGCTCCAGGACCCGGCCGAGGGCCGCCACGGTCTCGTCCGACGGCGGCGCGTCGGGCAGCGGAAGGGTGATCACCTCGGTGAACCGCTGCTCGCCGCCGGGGCCGGTGAGGGCGTAGTCGAACAGGACCTCCCCGGTGGAGAGATCGATCGAGTAGGACGGGAAGGTGAAGGCGTCCATCCGCCGGAGCTGCTCGTTGGGCACACGCCATACTAGGCCCTGGTTCGTCCGGCCGTGTCCGGCTGCGCCGGACCGCCCCTGCCTCGCCCGCCGACACCCCCTGAGGAGAGCCTGTGCGCCTGTCTGACCTGCGCGGACGTACCGTCGCCGTCTGGGGCGCCGGTCGGGAGGGCCGGGCCGCCGTGACCGCGATCGCCGCGCACGGCCCGGCCGACCTGGTCGCCGTCGACGACAGCGCCAACTTCCTCAGCCTGCCCTGGGAGGGAGCGCTGGCCGAGGCGGCGCCGCTGGTCACCGGCGAGGACGGCTTCGCCCGGCTGGCCGCCGCCGAGGTGGTGGTCCGCTCGCCCGGCGTGCCGCAGACCCACCCGTGGCTGGTGGAGCTGCGTCGGCGTGGCGTGACCGTCACCCAGGGCACGGCCCTGTGGATGGCCGACCACGCCGAGCGCACGGTCGGCGTCACCGGCAGCAAGGGCAAGAGCACCACCTCCAGCCTGATCAGCCACCTGCTCGCCGCCGTGGACCGGCCGAACGTCTTCGGCGGGAACATCGGCGTGCCGACGCTGGACCTGCCGGAGGCGGAGCTGTACGTGCTGGAGCTCTCCAGCTACCAGTGCAGCGACCTGACCGACTCGCCGCGGGTGGCGGTGGTCACCGCCCTCTTCCCCGAGCACCTCGACGCGCACGGCGGCGAGGCCGAGTACTACCGGGACAAGCTCAACCTCCTCGCGCACGGGCCCCGCACCGTGGTGGTCAACGGCGCCGACCCGCGACTCGCCCTCGAGCTGGGCGACCGGGCGGCCGTGCGCGCCGGCCTGCCCGACACCGCCCACGTGGCCGGCGGCCCCGACGGCACGCCCTGGTTCCACCTCGGCGACCGGCCGCTGTTCCCGCGTGCGGTGCTGCCGCTGGTCGGCCGGCACAACGAGGGCAACCTCTGCGTCGCCCTCGCGGTGCTCGACGCGCTCGGCGTCGACGTGGTGGCCCGCAGGGACACCCTGGCCGTGGCGGTGGCGGAGTTCCAGGGGCTGGCCCACCGGCTCACCGAGATCGTCGACCCGTCCGGCCTCACCTTCGTCGACGACACCCTGGCCACCAGCCCGTACGCGGCGATGCACGCGATCGACGCGTACGAGGGGCGGCCGTTGACGGTGATCGTCGGCGGCGCCGACCGGGGGCTGGACTACACGCCGCTGCGCGAGCACCTCGCGGAGCGCGAGATCACCGTGATCGGCATCCCGGACAGCGGCGCCCGGATCGTCGAGGCGCTCGCCGGGCTGCCGAAGGTACGCGCCGAGGTGGTCGACGACCTCGTGGACGCGGTCCGGCTGGCCCGCGGGCTGACCCCGGCCGACGGGGTGGTGCTGCTCTCCCCGGCCGCGCCCAGCTACGGGCGGTTCCGCAACTTCGAGCACCGCTCCGAGGTCTTCGCCCAGGCCGTCCGGGACACCGCCGCCGGCTGACCGCCGAGGCGCGGAGCGCACGTCCCGGCACCCGGCGCCTGGTTTTCCCGTCGCGGCACCCGGCGGTCGGTCAGGCCGCGACGAGGGCGGCGTGCAGGGCGCGCATCGACCGGATCGCCGAGCGGATCTCCTGGAGGTAGCGGCCCGGGGTGAGGGTGGGCTCGGGCAACCCGGCCAGGTCGGGCAGGGTCGGGTCGACGCCGACGGTCTCGATCCCGCAGCCGTACGGCACGGCGAGGGTGCGCAGCGCGTCGCAGTGCTGGAACGGCACGTAGATCGGTGCGGTCACCATGAGCACCGGGTCGCCGGTGCGCAGGTTGACGTGCTCCGCCCAGAACCGCTGGGTGTCGGCGGTGTGCGCCCGCCGCCGCGCGGGATCGGTGGACGGGGCGGCGAGCACCCGGACCGGCGGGCCGCCCGCGGGCCGGTAGGTCCGCGACGACCAGGAGTGGTGCGGATGGCCCCCGTCGTGACCGTCCTCCTCGGCCGGGGCGGCCATCCCGAACTCGCGCCGCACCGCCGCGTCCAGGGCCTCCACCTCGGTGTCGCAGGGCGGGACGCCGGCCGCCGCCAGCCCCGCGCGCTCCACCTCGGACAGCGGGCGGAAGCTGCCCAGCACGGCCACCTCGCCGGCGACCCGGGTGCCGGCGCGCAGCAGGTGCGCCGCGTACGCGACCCGGCGCTGGCAGGCGTTCGACAGCCCGCCCAGCACCACCAGGTGGGCGTACTCGGGCCGGGCCGGCGGCACCGGGTGGACCAGGCCGAGTGCGGCGGCGGCGCCGAGCACCAGGCCGACGGTGGCCGGGTCGAAGGCGGGTTCCCGGGCGTCGGGGCGTTCCCGCCCGCCCCGGAAGTCCCAGTGCCGGGCGGAGAACTCGTCGAGGCCGGCCAGCACGGCCGCCAGGTCCCCGCCCGGCCAGTCCCCGCCGAAGTGCCCGACCAGGGCGCGCAGCGGCGCCGAGTCCACCCAGGCCCGTACGCCGGCCGTGATCTCCCCGGCGCCGGTGCCCGCCGCACCGGTGGGCAGCGCCACCTCCCCGATTCGCACCGCCGGATCCTACCGGCGGCCGGGTGCCGGAGCCGGTAGGAACGGCGTTGCCAATCTGGAGCGGCTCGCCGGATGCGGAATGAGTCGCGTGAGCCCACGCCGGCCACCGAAAACCGGGTGGCGACCGGTTCTCGGCCCCGGAAACCGCAGCATCCGGGTTGACGCGCTGTCAGGCGGGGACCGCCGCTGCGCTACACAGTGACAGTTGTCCCTGCCGCCCGGTGATGAGAGCGTGCGGGTTACCGCCAACGCCGCTGAGAGGGTGCGACGATGACCTCCGACGATCTGCTGGCCCGGCACCGGGCCGTGCTCCCGTCCTGGATGCCGCTCTACTACGACGAGCCGATCGAGCTGGTCTCCGGTTCGGGCCGCCGGGTCACCGACGCCCGGGGCCGCACCTACCTGGACTTCTTCGGCGGCGTGCTCACCTCGATGGTCGGTTACGACATCCCGGAGATCCGGGAGGCGGTCGAGCGGCAGCTCCGCACCGGCATCGTGCACAGCTCCACGCTCTACCTCATCCGACAGCAGGTCGAGCTGGCCGAGAAGGTCGCGCGGCTCTCCGGCATCCCGGACGCGCGGGTGTTCTTCGCCAACTCCGGCACCGAGGCGAACGAGGCGGCGCTGCTGTTCGCCACCAACCACCGCCGCTCGGCGCAGATCCTCGCGGTGCGCAACAGCTACCACGGCCGGTCGTACGCGACGATGGGCGTGACCGGCAACCGCGGCTGGTCGGCCAGCGCGCTCAACCCGCTCCAGGTGGCCTGGCTGCACTCTGGGGAGCGGCTGCGCGGCCTGCTCGCCCGGCTCGACGAGACGCAGCGCGTCGACGCGGCGGTGGAGGACCTGCGCGAGGTGCTCGCCACCCAGACCGCCGGCGACGTGGCCTGCCTGATCGCCGAGCCGATCCAGGGCGTCGGCGGTTTCGTGCACCCGCCGGACGGGCTCTTCGCCGCCTGGAAGAAGGTGCTCGACGAGCGCGGCATCCTGTTCGTCTCCGACGAGGTGCAGACCGGATGGGGGCGCACCGGCGAGCACTTCTGGGGCTACCAGGCGCACGGCGTCACCCCGGACCTGCTCACCTTCGCCAAGGGCATCGGCAACGGGTTCGCCCTGGCCGGCGTCGTGGGCCGGGCCGAGGTGCTGGAGTCCGTGCCGGCGATCAGCTTCTGCACGTTCGGCGGGAACCCCGTCTCCACCGCCGCCGGCAACGCGGTGCTGGACTACCTGCTCGACCACGATCTGCAGGCCAACGCGGCCCGCACCGGCGCGATCCTCGCCGACGGCCTGCGTGCCGCCGTGGGCGGTCTCGACTGCGTCGCCGAGGTACGCGGCAAGGGGCTGATGCTCGGCGTCGAGTTCGTCCGTCCGGGCACCGTAGAGCCGGACCCGGCGCTGACCGTCCGCGTCCTCGAGGCGTGCAGGGCGGGCGGGCTGCTGGTCGGCAAGGGCGGCCTGTACGGCAACGTGCTGCGGATGGGCCCGCCGCTGACGCTGACGGAGGACGAGGCCCGGGAGGGCCTGGCCGTCATGGTCGACGCCATCCGCTCCTGTGCGGCGGCGGCGGTCCAGGCATGAGCGCGGCGAACGGCGGGCCCGGCATGGACAGGGCGACCGCCCCGGAGCTGGCCACGGTGTCGCACTTCGTCGACGGCAAGCGGTTCGCCGGCACGTCGGCCCGGCACGGGGACGTCTTCGACCCGGCCACCGGCCGGCGTACCGGTCAGGTGGCGCTGGCCTCGGCGGCGGACGTCGCGGTCGCGGTGGAGGCCGCCGAGCGCGCGGCCCGGGCCTGGCGGGACGCGTCGTTGGCCCGGCGGACGGCGGTGCTCTTCGCCTTCCGCGAGCTGGTCAACGCCCGCCGCGGCCGGCTGGCGGAGGTGATCACCGCCGAGCACGGCAAGGTGCTCGCGGACGCCGCCGGCGAGGTGCAGCGCGGCCTGGAGGTGATCGAGTACGCCTGCGGCATCCCCTCGGCGCTGCGCGGCGGGTTCAGCGAGAACGTCTCCACCGAGGTCGACTCGTACAGCCTGCGCCAGCCGCTCGGCGTGGTCGCCGTGATCTCCCCGTTCAACTTCCCCGTCATGGTGCCGCTGTGGTTCGTGCCGGTGGCCGTGGCCTGCGGCAACGCGGTGGTGCTCAAGCCGAGCGAGAAGGACCCGAGCGCGGCGCTGCTGCTGGCCGAGTGGTTCGTCGAGGCCGGCCTGCCCGACGGGGTGCTGAACGTGGTCAACGGGGACGCCGAGGCCGTCGACGCGCTGCTGGACCACCCCGGCGTGAAGGCGGTGTCGTTCGTCGGGTCCACCCCGGTCGCCCGGTACGTCCACCAGCGCGGCAGCGCCGCCGGCAAGCGGGTGCAGGCCCTCGGTGGCGCGAAGAACCACATGGTGGTGCTGCCGGACGCCGACCTGGACCTGGCCGCCGACGCGGCGGTCAACGCCGGGTTCGGTTCGGCGGGGGAGCGGTGCATGGCGATCTCGGCGCTGGTCGTGGTGGAGCCGGTCGGCGACGCCCTGGTCGCCCGGATCGCCCAGCGGATGGCCCGGTTGCGCACCGGCGACGGCCGGCGCGGCTGCGACATGGGCCCGCTGGTCACCGCCGCACACGCCGAGAAGGTCCGCTCGTACGTCGCGGCCGGGGTGGCCGCCGGCGCGGTGCCGGTGGTGGACGGCCGCGACGTCGAGCCCGACGGCGACGCCGACGGGTTCTGGCTGGGCCCGACGCTGTTCGACCGGGTCACGCCGGACATGTCGATCTACACCGACGAGATCTTCGGCCCGGTGCTCAGCGTCGTGCGGGTCGGCTCGTACGACGAGGCGGTGGACCTGGTCAACGCCAACCCGTACGGCAACGGCACGGCGATCTTCACCAACGACGGTGGCGCGGCGCGGCGCTACCAGCACGAGGTGGAGGTCGGCATGGTCGGCATCAACGTGCCGATCCCGGTGCCGATGGCGTACTACTCCTTCGGCGGCTGGAAGTCCTCGCTCTTCGGGGACCTGCACGCGCACGGCGAGGACGGGGTGCGTTTCTTCACCCGGGGCAAGGTGGTGACCAGCCGCTGGCTGGACCCGCGCCACGGCGGGGTCAACCTCGGCTTCCCCACCCAGACCTGAGCAGCCGCAGGGCGCCGGACCCGGCCAGGTACGCCGCCAGCGCCGAGGCCGGCACCCCCAGCGACTCGGGGGCCGACTTCGGTGTCTCGGCGTTGACGACCAGGGCGTACACCACGGCGGCGAAACCGGCGCCGGTGACCGCGGCGCGGGCGGTGCCCCGCCACCCCGGACCGGCGGGCTGACCGGCGTCGTGCCGCTGACCGGCGTCGTGCGGCCGGCCGGTCGGCTCGGGGCCCTGGGTGGGCGCCCCGCCGCCGTCGGCGCGCCGGCGGTCCCGGCCACGGCCGGTCGGGCCGGTGCGGGCCTCGACGGGGCCGAAGACGGCGACCAGGACGGCCAGCACCACGGCCAGCATCAGCACCCAGGGCACCCGCCAGGCCAGCCAGGCGGCCGAGCCCACGGGCGGGGTCGGCAGCTCCCCGGCCGCGTCCAGCGCGCCGACCAGCAGGATCGCGGCGGTCAGGTGCCAGAGGAAGACGGTGAGCACGACCGCGTTCACCGCGATCACCGCCTGCCAGGGACGGGAGCGGCGCAGCCAGCGTTCCGCCGGGTCGCGCAGCAGCAGGATCAGCCCGAGCTGGGCCGTGGTCAGGGTCAGCAGCGCGAGGCTGGGCGGCGCGGCGTTGTCCAGCCGCTCGCCCGGCACGTTGAGCATGGCGACCGGGTACGGCCCGACGGTCAGCAGCACCGTCGCGGCCAGCCCGCCGAGCAGCGCCGTCCCGCCGGCCCGCCGCGACAGCGGCAGCCGGTGGGCCCGGACGCCGCGCCGAACGGGCGCGTCGGGGCGGGCGGGCGCGTCGGGGCGAACGGGCGCGTCGGGGCGGGCGGGTGGCTCGGCGCGGGCGTCGCGCCAGGCGAAGCCGAGCTGGTGGACGGCCAGCCACCCGAAGAGGTAGTTCGGCAACGCCAGCTCGGCCGGCCCCAGCGCGCGCCCCAGGTCGCCCGCCGCGACCAGCGCGGCCAGCGCGAGCGGGACGAGCAGGCCGAAGCGCCGGTGCAGGGCGTACATCGCCGGGGTCAGCGGCACCACCACGAGGTAGGCCGCGAGGAACCACAGCGGGATGGTGGCGAACCAGGCGACGGTACGCACCAGCGTCGCCTCGGCGCCGGCCAGCGACGCGACGGCGGAGCCGGCGGCGATCACCAGCAGCAGCGCGGTCGTGGGGCGCAGCAGCCGCGCGCCCCGGTCCAGCAGCCAGGAGACGGCGTCGCCGCCGGCCGCCCGGCGGGCCGTCAGCGAGGCGGCGTTGGCGTAGCCGCCGACCAGGAAGAACACCGGCATCACCTGGGCCACCCAGGTCAGCGGGTACGCCCAGGGCAGGTCCGGCAGCGCCGAGCGGGCCGTCGGTCGGCCGGTAGGGTCCTCACCGATGGCGGCCACCGCCCAGTGGCCGAGCACGACCATGACGATCGCGAGCGCCCGGAGCAGGTCGACGTAGCGTTCCCGACCAGCCGGCGTGTGTGCGGCGAGTTGCCGCAGACGGCGCATGGCCCCGAGGGTATGTCAGGCGCGAGCCGACCGGTGGTGATAACGGTTCGGTCTGCGGTCTTGAAGTCCGCCGGTTACTGCCGTAGAAATTCTTCAGCAACACTTAACAAACTGAAGACAACTTCCCCCTGTGCCTCGTGCGGCGGCCCGCCTTCCCCCATCCGGCGCCCGCCCGGACCCGATCCGAGGAGAGACCATGAACAGGCGTGACATCCTGCGGCGCAGCGCCGCCGCCGGCCTGCTGGCCACCCCTGCCGCCGGCCTGCTCGCCGGCTGCGCCACCGGAGGTGGTGGCGACGACAAGGGCGACGCCGGCACCTACAAGGGCACCAAGAGCGAGCAGAACCCCCTCGGGGTCAAGGAGGACGCGCCCCTCGAGGTGGTGATCTTCAACGGCGGCTTCGGCGAGGAGTACGCGAAGGCCCACGAGGCCATGTACACCGAGAAGTACCCGAAGGCGAAGATCAAGCACTCGGCGACTCAGGAGATCGGCAAGACGCTCCAGCCGCGCTTCGTCGACGGCACCCCGCCGGACGTGGTCAACAACTCCGGCAAGGACCAGATCGACTTCAACGGCCTGGTCTCCCAGAACGCCATCGCCGACCTGGGCGAGCTGCTCGCCGCGCCGAGCCTCGACGTTCCCGGCAAGACGGTCAAGGACACCCTGCTGCCGGGCGCCGTCGAGGTCGGCTCGTACGACGGCAAGTTCATGGTGCTGAACTACACCTACACCGCCTACGGCATCTGGCACTCCACGAAGCTCTTCGCGGACCGGGGCTGGGAGTACGCCAAGACCTGGGACGAGCACATCGCGCTGTGCAAGAAGATCAAGGCGGCCGGCATCGCGCCGTGGACGTACGCGGGCAAGCACCCCCGTTACATGAGCTGGCCGCTGATCGCCACGGCCATCAAGTTCGGCGGGGCGTCCGTCGCCACGGCGATCGACAACCTGGAGCCCAACGCGTGGAAGTCCGACGCGATGAAGGCCGCGGCGGACGCGTGGCACCAGATCGTCAAGGACGGCTACATCCTCGCCGGCTCGCCGGGCCTCGACCACGTGCAGTCGCAGACCGCGTGGTGCCAGGGCAAGGCCGCCTTCATCTCCTGCGGCTCCTGGCTGGAGAGCGAGCAGAAGAAGGTCACCCCCGAGGGCTTCAACATGACGATCCAGCCGACGCCCAGCCTGGGCAGCGGCGACAAGCTGCCGTTCGAGGCGATCCGCGGCACCGCCGGCGAGCCGTTCATGGTCCCGGCCAAGGCGAAGAACCTCGCCGGCGGCCTGGAGTACTTCCGGGTCATGCTGTCGAAGAAGGGTGCCCAGGACTTCACCAGGAAGGTCTCCAGCCTGACCGTGGTGGCCGGGTCGACCGAGGGCGTCGAGCTGCCGTTCGGCCTCAGCACCGTGAGCAAGGCGCTGGAGGCCTCCGGCAGCAACGGCTTCAACTGGGTCTACAACAACTACTACCGGAAGCTGGAGCGTGAGCTCGTCGACGCCGCGTGCGGCGAGTTCTTCAGCGGTCGGATCGGCCCGGCGGAGTTCCTCGACCTGTGCCAGAAGGGCGCCGACTCGATCGCCCAGGACAGCTCGGTCAAGAAGTACAAGCGGGCCGCGTGACATCCGGCCGGTGGGGGCCGATCCGCCCCCACCGGTCCACCGCTGTGGGAGTAGGTCCTTTCTCGTGAAACATGGCAAGTACCCGCTGATCATCACGTTCCTGGTGCCACCGCTGCTGCTCTACGGCATCTTCGTGCTCTCGCCGTACCTGCAGGCCTTCCAGATCTCGACCACCGACTGGCTCGGCTACTCGGCCGAGGCCAACTCCGTCGGCCTGGCCAACTTCAAGAGGCTGCTGGACGACGGTCGGGTGTGGAACGCCCTCAAGAACAACGCGTGGCTGCTCGCGGTGGTGCCGGTGGTGACCATCGGCCTCGGCCTCTTCTTCGCCACGATGCTCAGCATGGGCGGCCGCAAGGGCCGGGCGGGGGTGACCGGCGTACGCGGCACGTCCGTGTACCGGATGGTCTACTTCTTCCCGCAGGTGCTCTCCGTGGTCATCATCGCCCTGCTCTGGAAAGAGGTCTACCACCCCAACAGCGGCCTGCTCAACGGTGCCCTCGGTGCCGTCGGCCTGCCCACGCCGGCCTGGCTGGGTGACCCCCGGTTCGCCTTCTGGTGCGCAATGGCGGTGATGATCTGGAGCAACGTCGGCTTCTACGTGGTGCTCTTCGGCGCGGCGATGTCGGCGATTCCGCGCGACATCTACGAGGCGGTGATGCTCGACGGGGCGTCGCGGTGGACCACCCTGCGCAAGATCACCATCCCGCTGCTCTGGGACACCGTGCAGGTTGCCTGGATCTACCTCGCGATCGCGGCCCTGGACGGGTTCATCCTGATCCAGCAGATGACCAACGGCGGCCCCAACTTCTCCTCCGACGTCATCGGCCTGCGGATGTACGAAACCGCGTTCGGCAGCGAGAGCAAGTTCGGTTATGCCTCGGCGATCGGCGTGGTGCTGTTGTTCCTGACCCTCTCGGTGGCGGTGCTGGCGCTGCGGGCCGCCCGGCGTGATCGGATCGAGTACTCGTGACAACCCTCGACAGGACCGCGCCCGACGGCACGGCCGTGGCGGACCGGCCGGCGCCGCGGGACCGGAAGCTCCGCCGCGATTTCGGCGTCGCCAACATCTTCTCGCACTGGTTCCTGCTGCTCTGGGGCGCGTTGACCGCGCTGCCGCTGCTCTGGATGTTCCTGAGCTCGTTCAAGAGCGACGGGGAGATCCTCTCCGACCCGTGGGGGCTGCCCGGCGCGCTGCGGTTCGAGAACTGGGCGCGGGCCTGGACCGAGGCGCACATCGGCCAGTACTTCCTGAACAGCGCGATCGTGGTGACCGGATCGCTCGCCCTGACCATGCTGATGGGCGCCACCGCGGCGTACGTCTTCGCCCGTTACGAGTTCCGGGGCCGGCAGTTCCTCTACTACCTCTTCGTCGGCGGGATGATGTTCCCCGTCTTCCTGGCCCTCGTGCCGCTGTTCTTCGTGGTGCGCAACGCCGGTCTCTTCGGCACCTGGACCGGGCTGATCCTGGTGTACGCCGCCTACTCGTTGCCGTTCACCGTCTTCTTCCTCACCGCCTTCTTCCGGACCCTGCCGACCGCGGTCGCGGAGGCGGCGCTCATGGACGGGTGCGGTCACTTCCGGCTCTTCTTCCGGGTGATGCTGCCGATGGCGCGACCGGGTCTGGTCAGCATCGCGATCTTCAACTTTCTCAGTCACTGGAACCAGTTCATCCTGCCCCAGGTGCTGATGCAGGGCGACGACTCCAAGTGGGTGCTTGCGCAAGGGCTCGCCGCGCTGGCGGTCAGCCAGGGGTACCAGGGTGACTACAGCGGTCTCTTCGCGGGCCTGACCATCGCCACGCTGCCGGTGCTGGTCGTGTACATCCTCTTCCAGCGGCAGATCCAGTCGGGCCTGACCGCCGGCCAGCTCAAGTAGCCGCGTCCGTTACTGATCACCCGGTCGGGCGGCTGGCGCGGCTCGCTCCGTCGCCCTCCCGCCCCTGACCGACGGGCAGGAGGGCGACGGTCGGGGCGCTCCGCTCCGCCAACCTCTGGGACGAGGTGAAGGACCGGCTCGGCGCGCTCGCTGTCGAGCTGCCCCAGCGGTGGGACCACGCGAGGCCGGACGGCTCAAGCTGGCTGGCTCCGACGGGTGGCCGGACGGCTCGGTCCGGTGGCACCGATCGGTGGGCTTCGGGCGGTGGTCTCACAGACGGGGCAGCTCGACAGCGACCGCACGCCCGCTCGCCGCCGCCCACCTCACGTCACCGCACGCCCGCTCGCCGCCGCCCACCTCACGTCACCTCACGTCACCTCGCCTCGCGCCACAGCCGCCGGCGCGAAGAGGCGGCGGGGCCGGGTCAGGAGGCCGGCCAAGGGGCAGGAGGCCGGTCAGGGGGCGGTCAGGGGGCCGGTGGCACCAGGCGGGCGTGCAGGGCGACCGGATCGGTCACCTCGGGCAGGTCGCGGGCGGCGAGCCACGCCGCCGCGGCCGCGCCGTCGCCGGCCGAGCACAGCACCGCGTCCGGCCAGCGTCGGGCGACCTCGGCCCGGACCGCGGCCGCCAGCGGGGTGTCGCCGGTCAGCAGCCCGCCGCCGAGCACGATCGGGGAGGCGTCGCCGGCCGGGCGGATCCGGGCGGTGCTCTCCGCCAGGTGGGCGGCGGCCTCGTCGATCAGCCCGCGGGCGACCGGCTCGCCGTCGACGGCGGCGGTGACCACCAGGGGCGCGAGCCGGGCCAGCTCCACCGGGGGGCGTCGGGTCACCGCCTGGACCAGCGCGTCGCCGGTGTCCCGGGGCCGGGGCGCCACCTCGGCGGGGCCGAGCAGATCGGTGAGCACCGCCCGCCCCAGCCGCCCCGGGGCCTGCCCCCGGTCCAGGTCGGACAGCAGCCGGCGGACCGCCTCCCGGCCCAGCCAGAAGCCGGAGCCGGCGTCGCCGAGCAGCCAGCCGTGACCGTCGGCGATCCGGTCCAGCCGCAGTTCGCGGACCTGTGCGGCGATCGCGCCGGTGCCGGCGATGACCACGGTGCCCTCGGGGCTCGCGGTGCCCGAGGCGTACGCGACCAGGGCGTCGCCGTGCACGTCGTACGGGCAGCGCAGGCCGGCGTCGCGCCAGGCCCGGTCGAAGGCGTCCCGGCCGGCGGGATCGGCGAGCAGCCGGCCGGCCCCCGCCAGGCCGATGGTGCCGGCCCGGACCCGGGTGGGGTCGACGTCGGCGAGCGCCTCCCGCAGGGCGGCCAGGAGTTCGCCGGCGGCCCGCTCGGCGCCGTGGCTGGTGGGGTTGCCGCCGCCGGCCCGGCCGGTGCCGAGCCGGCACCCGTCCAGGCTCAGGGCGGCCGCCCGGGTGGACGTACCTCCGACGTCGAGACCGACCACGACGGTGTCGGACATCGGCACCCACCTCCTTGATCAACGCCGCGTTCATGCTGGTCGGCCTCGCGGTGAAGGGCAAGGGCCGGGGCCTGTGGCGGGCTGTGCGCCAGGTAACAGTTTGAAAACTTCGCCCACGGTCTTGACACGGAGGGGCCTTCAGTAAGAACTTTTACCACTAACAGTAAATAATCTTTTCGGAAAGGCGTCCCATGGTTGATCACGAGGTGGACATCTCCGCGGGGACCGCGGTGGTCGACGCCGACGCGGTCGACCGGCGGGCCGCCCTCGGGGTCCCCTCCGACGGTGTGCTGGCACGGGTCCGGGCCGGCGCGGGTGAGCTGACCGGGGCGCTGCGCCGGGTCGCCGAACACGTGCTCAGCGACCCGGAGGCGGCCGCCCGGGCGACCATCGTCGAGCTGGCCGAGCGCAGCGGCACCTCCCCGGCCACGATCACCCGCTTCTGCCGGGCGATGGGCTTCGACGGCTACGCCGACCTGCGGCTGGGCATCGCCGCTGAGACCGGCCGGGCCCGCTCGGCGGGCTGGACCGTCGACATCGGACGCGAGATCCAGCCGAGTGACCCGCTCTCCCGGGTGCTCGACCAGATCATGGCCGCCGACACCCGCGCCATGCACGACACTGCCGCGCTGCTCGACCTCGCCGAGGTCGAACGCGCCGCCGTCGCCATCGCCGGGGCGTCCCGGGTGAACATCTTCGGCGCCAGCGGCAGCGCCCTCGTCGGCGAGGAGATGCAGTTCAGCCTGCACCGCATCGGCGTGGCGGCCTGGGCCTGGAACGACGTGCACGAGGGACTCGCCAGCGCGGCCCTGCTGCGCCAGGGCGACGTGGCGCTCGGCATCTCGCACGCCGGCCAGACCCGGGAGACCATCGAGATGCTCGCCGAGGCCGGCAGCCGGGGCGCGACCACCGTGGCGCTGACGGGCTTCCCGCGCTCGCCGCTGGCCGAGCTGGCCGACATCGTGCTGCTCACCGCCAGCCAGGCCACCACGTTCCGCCCCGACGCACTGTCGGCCCGGCACCCGCAGCTGGTCGTGCTCGACCTGCTCTACATCGCCGTCGCCCAGCGCACCCACGACCGCGCCCACGCGGCCTTCCGGCGCACCGCCCAGGCCGTCGACGGGCACAAGGCCGCCAAGGGGGCCACCGCATGATCAGCGCCCAGGGGTATGCCGAGGCGGTCCGTCCGGTGCTCGACCGGCTGGTCGACACCAGCGCCGACGGGATCCGCGTCGCCGCCGACCTGATCGCCACCAGCCTGCGCGCCGGCGGGGTGCTCCAGGCGTTCGGCGCCGGCCACTCCGAGGCGTTCGCCGGGGAACTGGTCGCCCGGGCGGGTGGACTCGTGCCCACCAACCGGCTCGCCATCCACGACCTTGTGCTGCACGGCGACGCCCCGCGCGACCTGCTCGCCGATCCGAAGCTGGAGCGCGACCCCGCCATCGCCCACCAGCTCTACGCGCTGGCGGCCCCGCAGCCGCAGGACGTGTTCGTGGTGGCGTCCCAGTCCGGCATCAACGGCTCGGTGGTCGAGCTGGCGGCGCTGGTCACCGACCGCGGCCACCCGCTGATCGCGGTCACCTCGATCGAGCACACCGCCCGGGTCGCCCCACGGCACCCGTCGGGCCGGCGGCTCGCCGATCTCGCCGACGTCGTGCTGGACAACGGCGCGCCGTACGGCGACGCACTGCTGCCGCTCGAGGGCGGCGGCGCGGTCTGTGCGGTCTCCTCGGTCACCGCGGCGCTGCTGGCGCAGCTGCTGACCGCCGAGGTCGTACGACGGTTCCACCAGGCCGGTGAGGTACCCCCTATCTACCTCTCCGCCAACGTCCCCGGCGGGGACGAGCACAACCACGCCCTCGAGTCGCGGTACGCCGGGCGTCTCCGGCGGACCGCCTGACCCGAACACCACAAGGAGAGACGACGATGTCGATTACCCCCGACAACTCGGCCGACCTGAGCCGCCGGACCGTGCTGCGCCGGGCCGCCGCGGTGGGCCTGCTCGCCACCCCGGCGGCCGGCCTGCTGAGCGCCTGCGCGACCAGCGGTGGCGACGAGAAGAACGAGCAGGTCGCGGGCGGCACGAAGAGCGCCACCAACCCGCTCGGCGTCCCCGAGGACGCCCCGATCGAGGTGGTCATCTTCAACGGCGGCTACGGCGAGAAGTACGCCACCGACGTGCACCAGCCGCTCTACAAGAAGGCGTTCCCGAAGGCCGAGGTCAAGCACCAGTCGACCCAGGCCGTGTCCACGGTGCTCCAGCCGCGGTTCGCCTCGGGCAACCCGCCGGAGTTCGTGAACAACTCCGGCGAGAAGCTGATGGACTTCGGCGCCCTGGTCGCCGACGGCCAGCTCCAGGACCTCACCGAGCTGTGGGACGCCCCGTCGGTCGACGACCCCAACAAGAAGGTCCGCGACACCGTGGTGCCGGGCACCGTCGAGGCCGGGTCGTTCAACGGCAAGCCGTACGTCCTGTACTACGTCTCCACCGTCTTCGGCATCTGGTACTCCGGCAAGCTGTTCAAGGACAACGGCTGGGCGCCGGCGAAGAACTGGGGCGAGTTCACCGCGCTGCTCGACCAGATCAAGGCCAAGGGCATCACGCCGTACGGCTACGCCGGCGCGAACGCGGCCTACTACCAGTGGAACGTGATCCTCACCCACGCGGCGAAGATCGGCGGCACGGACGTGCTGAAGAACATCGACAACCTGGAGGACGGCGCCTGGCAGCAGGACGCGGTCAAGCAGGCCGCCGAGGCGTGGGCCGAGATCGGCGCCAAGTACGTCGACAAGAGCTTCGAGGGACTCAAGCACACCGACGTGCAGCTGCGGCAGAACCAGTACAAGCTGGCCTTCTACCCCAGCGGCGACTGGCTGGAGGGCGAGCAGAAGAAGGACACCCCGTCCGGCTTCGAGTACCAGCTGATGCCGGTGCCGAGCCTGTCCGCCTCGGACAAGCTGCCGGCGACGGCGCTGCGGGCGACCGCCGGTGAGGGCTACTTCGTCTCGGCCAAGAGCAGGAACCCCAAGGGCGGCCTGGAGTACATGCGCCAGATGCTCTCGGTGGCCGGCGCGAAGGGCTTCACCGAGGTGGTCAAGGCCCCGACGGTGCTGACCGCCGGCTCGGAGGGCTTCGCCTTCCCGCCGGGTGTGGCCAGCTCGCAGGCCGCGCTCAAGGCCGCCGGCCAGGACGTGTTCAACCTGTACTTCGACGGCTGGTACAAGGAGCTCGACACGGAGGCGCGGACGGCCACCAACGAGCTGATGTTCGGCCGGATCAAGGCGGACGCCTTCGTGGAGCGGATCCAGAAGCGCGCCGACGCGATCAAGAAGGACAGCTCCGTCACCAAGTTCAAGCGCTGATCGAACGGAGCGTAGGGGTCATGCGGCACGGCAAGTATCCGTTCGTGATCGGGTTCCTCTTCGTCCCGGTCACGCTGTACGTGGTCTTCGTCATCGCGCCGTACGCGCAGGCGTTCCAGATCTCGATGACCAACTGGCGGGGGCTCTCCGCCCCGCAGTGGGTGGGCTTCGACAACTTCCGGAGGTTGTTCGACGACGACAACTTCTGGAAGGCGGTCCAGCACCACGGCGTACTGCTGCTTGCCCTGCCGCTGATCACCATCGCCATCGCGCTGTTCTTCTCGTTCCTGCTCAACGTGGGCGGCAAGAGCAGCGGGGGGCAGCGCCAGGGGGTCTGGGGGTCGAAGTTCTACCGGGTGGTGTTCTTCTTCCCCCAGGTCCTGGCGGTGGCCATCATCGCGGTGCTGTTCCAGACGGTCTACCGGCCCAACGAGTCCGGCCTGATCAACGGCGTGCTGATGAAGCTCGGCTTCGACCCGGTGCTCTTCCTGGTCCGGCCGAACCTGGCCCTCTGGTCGATCCTCGCGGTGCTGGTCTGGCAGGCGGTCGGCTTCTACGTGGTGCTCTTCTCGGCGGGCATGGCCTCCATCCCCGGCGAGATCTACGAGGCCGCCGAGATCGACGGGGCGAGCCGGGTGACGCTCTTCTTCCGGGTCACCCTGCCGCTGCTCTGGGACACCCTCCAGGTGGCTTGGGTCTACCTCGGCATCGCCGCGTTCGACGCGTTCGCCATCGTCTCCGTGCTCTCGGTGGACGGCGGCGGCCCGGACGGCGCGACCACCGTGCTGGCCATGGAGATCTACCGCAACGCCTTCGTCTACTCGAAGTACGGCTACGCCTCGGCCATGGGCGTGGCGCTGTTCTTCCTCACCATCACGTTCGCGGCGTTGACGCTGCGGCTGACCAAGCGGGAAAGCGTGGAGTACTGATGAACCCGCAGACGACGCTGCCGCCGACACCGGCGGCGCTACCGCCGAAGACCGTCAAGCCGGGCGCCGCGGGTGGGCGCGGGCGCGGGGACCGACGCTCGGAGGCCCGGCTGTTCGCCGGCCTCGGGCACGTGGCGCTCGCGGTCTGGGCGGTGATCGTGATCGTGCCGATCCTCTGGACCTTCCTCGCCTCGTTCAAGAACACCACGGAGATCTTCAGTAGCCCGTGGACGCTCCCGGCGGAGCTGCGGTTCGAGAACTACGCCCGGGCGTGGAACAAGGCGAACGTCGGCCGCTACTTCCTCAACAGCGTGATCGTGGTGACGTGCAGCACCTTCGGCACCATGCTGTTCGGTTCGATGGCCGCGTACGTGCTGGCGCGCTACAAGTTCTGGGGCAACCGGGCGATCTACTACCTCTTCGTCTCGGGACTGGCCTTCCCGGTCTTCCTGGCCCTGGTGCCGCTCTTCTTCGTGGTGAAGAACCTGGGTCTGCTGGACACCCACACCGGGCTGGTGCTGGTCTACATCGCCTACTCGCTGCCGTTCACGGTCTTCTTCCTGGCCGCGTTCTTCAAGACGCTGCCGGCGTCGGTCGCCGAGGCGGGGATGATCGACGGCTGCTCGCACACCCGGCTGTTCTTCCAGGTGATGCTGCCGATGGCCAAGCCGGGCCTGATCAGCGTGGGGATCTTCAACATCATCGGCCAGTGGGCGCAGTACCAGTTGCCGCTCGTACTGCTCTCCAACGCCAAGGACAAGTGGGTGCTCACCCAGGGCATCGCGGACATCTCGGTCAACGCCGGCTACGAGGCCGACTGGTCCGGCCTCTTCGCCGCCCTGACCATCGCCATCCTCCCCATGATCGTCGTCTACGCGATCTTCCAGCGGCAGATCCAGTCCGGCCTCACCTCCGGCGCGGTGAAGTGACCTGACCCGGGCGGTCGACGCGGTGCCCGCCGACGTCGACCGCCCGGCCGGACGGGGCCGACGTCAGGAATGCCAGGAGCGCCAGAGAGCGGCGTACGGGCCGTCGGCGCGGATCAGCTCGTCGTGGCTGCCGAGCTCGGTGATCCGGCCGCCCTCCAGCACCGCCACCCGGTCGGCGTCGTGCGCGGTGTTGAGCCGGTGCGCGATGGCGATCACGGTCCGCCCGCCGAGCAGGGCGGCCAGGGCCCGCTCGGTACGCCGTGCCGTGGTCGGGTCGAGGGCGGCGGTCGCCTCGTCGAGGATCAGCGTGTGCGGGTCGGCGAGCACCAGCCGGGCCAGCGCGAGCTGCTGGGCCTCGGCCGCGCCGAGCGGATGCGCGCCGTCGCCGAGGCGGGTGTCGAGGCCGTCGGGCAGCCGGGTGTACCAGTCGGCGCCGACGGTGGCCAGCACCGCGCGCATCCGGTCGTCGGTGGCTTCCGGGGCGGCGAAGGCGAGATTGTCGCGCAGCGTACCGATGAAGACGTGGTGCTCCTGGGTGACCAGTGCGATGCGTCGCCGCCGCTCGGCCGGGTCCAGGTCCGTGACCGGGCAGCCGCCGACGCTGACCTGCCCTTCCCGGGGCGGGTCGATGCCGGCGAGCAGCCGGGCCAGGGTGGACTTTCCGGCTCCCGACGGCCCGACGACCGCCAGCCGCTCGCCGGGGCGCACCGCCAGGTCGATGCCGTGCAGCACGTCGGGCCCGTCCGCGTACCCGAACCGGGCGCCGCGCACGACCAGCCGTTCGCCGGCCGGCGCGGCGGCCCGGACGGGCGACTCCGGTGGCACCTCGCCGACGCCGAGCACTCGGGCGAACGAGGCGAAGCCGCGTTGCGCCTGCTCCGTCCACTGCAGGATCCGGTCCAGCGGGTCGATCGCCTGTTGCAGGTAGAGCGCCGCGGCGACCACCGCGCCGAGCGACACATCGCCCCGGGCGAGCAGGAAGCCACCGGCCAGCAGCACCGCCGCGACGGGCAGCGGGTAACTGGCCTCGATCGTGGGGAAGAAGACGGAGCGCAGCGCGAGGGTGGCCCGCCGGGCCGACCACACCCGGGCGATGCGCGCGTCGCCGTGCCCGACCCGCTCGTCGGCGAGGCGGAACGCCTCGACCGTACGGGCGCCCTCGGCGGTGCTGGTCAGCGTCTCGGTCAGCTCGGCGGCGGCCGCCCCCTCGGCCAGGTAGGCGGGGCTGGCCCGCCGCAGGTACCAGCGGGTCACCCCCACGATCGTCGGCAGCCCGGCCAGCGCGGCCACCCCGAGCACCGGGTGCAGCAGGAAGACCGCCCCGAACAGCAGCGTCAGCTGCACCGAGGCGATGACGATGGTGGGCACCACGTCCCGGACCGTGATGCCGACGGTGGCCACGTCGACCGAGCTGCGGGTGGCCAGCTCCCCGGACCCGGCCCGTTCGACGACGGCGACGGGGAGGTTCAGCGTCCGGTCGACGAACTCCTCGCGCAGCCGGGCCACGGCCCGCTCGCCGAAGCGGTGGCCGGCGTACTGCGCGAAGCGCGACAGCAGCGTCTGCACCAGCACGCAGGCCACGATCGCCAGGGCGAGCCGGTCGACGGTGCCGACGTTCGTCCCGCCGGAGACCCGGTCGACGACGGCGCCGAGCAGCCACGGCGGGGCGAGCCCCGCGACCGTGGCCGCGACGTGCAGCGCCAGCACGGCGGCGACGGCGCGCCGGTCCCGGCTGATCAGCTCCCGCGTCGCCCGGCGTACGGCGGCCCGTTCGGCCACCGGCAGCCCGTTCACCGCGGCACCCGATCGGCGTCGGCGTCGTCGCGCGCCACCAGCCGCCGGTAGCCCGGGTCCGCCGCCAGCAGGTCGGCGTGCCCGCCGGCGCCGACGACCCGCCCCGCGTCCAGGTGTGCGACCCGGTCGGCCCGCCCGAGCAGCAGCGGCGAGGTCGTGAACACGACGGTGGTACGGCCGGCCCGGGCCTCCCGCAGCCGCGCGGCGATGCGCGCCTCGGTGTGCGCGTCCACCGCCGAGGTCGGCTCGACGAGGATCAGCACCTCCGGGTCGGCGAGCAGGGCCCGGGCCAGCCGCACCCGTTGCCGCTGACCGCCGGAGAGGGACCGGGCCCGGGTGTCCAGCGGGGTGTCGAGCCCGTGCGGCAGCGCGTCGACCACGTCCTCGGCCGACGCGGCGTGCAGAGCGGCGCCGATCCGCTCGTCGTCGGCGTCCGGGCGGGCCCCGCGCAGCGTCTCCCGCAGCGTCCCGGCGAACAGGTGCGCGTCGTGCTCGGCGAACAGGATGCGAGTTCGCACCTCGTCGAGTCCGACGCCGGTCAGCGGTGCCCCGCCCCAGGTCACGTCGCCGACGACGTACCGGCCGAGCCGGTCGGCCAGCGCGACGGCGTCGGCCGGGTCGGTGGCGGCGACCGCGGTGAATCGGCCGGCGGGCACGGTCAACCCGCTCGCCGGGTCGTGCAGGTCGGCGGGGCCGGCCGGGGCGGCGGCCCGTGTCGGCCGCCGGGCGTCGGGAACCGGTGCCGCGCCGGGGGCGCACGGCAGGACGCGCGGGCCGCCGACACCGTCCGGCGTCACGGCGAGCAGGGCGATGATCCGACGGGCGGCGACCCGGCCCCGGATCAGCAGGTGGCTGCCCTCGAGCAGGAACCAGACCGGCACGATGAGCGTGGCGACGTAGCCGTAGACGGCGACCAGCTCCCCGACGCTGATCTCGCCGGTCACCGCCATCCGGGCCGCCAGCCACACCACCGCGGCGAGGAACAGCCCGGGGACGGCGACCGTGGCCGCGTCGATCCAGCTGTTCACCGCCCCCACCCGGTAGCCCTCGGCGAGCAGGTCCCGGGACCGGGCGGCGTACCGGCGGGCGAACAGGCCCCGGCCGCCCACCCCGGCGAGCACCCGCAGCCCGGCCACGATGTCGCCGGAGCGGGCGGTCAGCTCGCCCTGCTGCTGCCGGTAGGCCGACTCCACCCGCTCCAGCCGGCGCAGCAGGGGGGCGACGACCAGGCCGACCATCGGCACGCCCACCAGCACGCAGAGCGCGAGCAGGGGCGAGATCGACCAGAGCACGACGGCGACGACCGCGTACGCGACCACCGCGCCGACGCCGGGTCCCGTGATCGTCAGCACCTCCGCCGCCCGGTCGACGTCGGCGCCGCCGACCGTGGCCACCTCGCCCGCCGCGCTGCGGCGGGGCAGCACCGCGCCGACCCGGGACAGGTGGCGCAGCACCACGGCGGACGACCGGGCCTTCGCGTCCTCCCGGATGAAGGTCATCGTGCGGTGCCGCATGATGCCCAGGTAGGCCAGCGCCGCGCCGGCGACGACGATCGCCGCCACCCACAGGGTCAGGGCCCGGGTGTCGCCGGCACGCAGCCCGTCGTCCACGGCCCGGGAGATCAGGTAGGGCCGGACCGACAGCCCGGTCATCCAGGCCGTGCCGAGCAGGCCGCCGCGCAGCACCCGCCACGGCTGGCAGCGGGTCAGCCACCACAGGTACCGCAGCGGCCCCCTGGTGTCCGGAATTCCGGGGTCGGGATGAGGGATCCGTGGTGGCACCCGCCCACGCTACCGAGCAGGCTGTCGCCGCATCGACCCGTTTCCACCGTCGACGTAGCGTTGACGTGTGACACCGGAGATGGGTCAGTTGGCCGAGATCCGAGCTGCCCGTTGCCGACTCGACGAGCAAGAGTTGGAGCTCATCGACCGCGCCCGCTACCAGGGTGCGACATGGGCGCAGATCGCTGCCGCGCTGGGACTCGGTAGTCGGCAGGCCGCGGAGCAGCGTCGCCAACGTCTGGCGGCAGCCCGATGGTCCCGGCGGCAGAACCTCGATCTTCACTATTCGCCGCGGATCGCGGCGTTGCGGACCGCGATAGCGGATCTTCATCGCTGGATCGATGTGGATCGAGGTTGGGATACCCGGTTCCGGCGGGCGGCGCTCGTACGAAGTACGGCAGAGGCCGCGCTCGATGCCGTTCCGGGCTCGCTCTACGCGCTGGCATCGCATGTCGCCGCCGACCTCGCCGAGGTGGGGTGCCAACGGTTGCCGAGGCCCGTTCGAGCGGTCGCCGCGAGCCTGGAGGCGGGGCTGTCAACGAAAGCTTGACAGCCGCCCGCGGCATTGCCTCGCTGAGGCTCAAGTAATGAGGATGAGTCACCTCGGCTCAACCTTGGAGGCCTCATGCGCCGCAATGCTGGACTGTTCGTGGCGATATCGCTGCTGTCGGGCTTCGGTGGCAGCGTCATGTCCCTGGTAGCCGGGATCTGGCTCCTCGACCTCACCGGTTCCAGCAGCCTCGCGGCCCTCGCCGGGCTGTGCGTGTATGCCCCGGTACTTGCTGGCCCGTGGCTGGGAGGTCTCTTCGACCGGGCGCCGGCGCGACCACTGATCATCGCAGTCAACCTCACGTTGGCCGCCGTTCTGCTGAGTCTGTTCGCGGTGCGGGGACCCGGCGAAACCTGGCTGATCTTCGCCGTCCTGTGCGCCTACGGGCTCGGCCACGTGCTGATTGACGCGGGCGAGACCGCGCTGCTGCCGTCATCGCTGTCACCTACGGAACTCGGCCATGTCAACGGCTGGCGTTCGAGCGCTCAGGAAGGCATGAAGCTCGTGGCTCCACTGGCCGGCGCGGGCCTCTACGCATGGCACGGTGGTCACGTGGTGGCCGTCCTCAGCGCGGCCGCGCCCGTCCTGGTCGCCATCCTGTACGCGAGAGTGCGACTGACCCGTACGCCAGCCGACCGTCCGCAGCAGCGGCAGCGCGGCCTCCGCGCAGGGCTCGCCATCCTGTTCGGGCAACCGGTGGTGCGCGTCACCGTCGCACTCGCCGCAGTGTCCATTGCCATGTCCGGCTTCACGACCGCGGCCGTCTACGCGATCGTCATCGGGGTGCTTGGCCTGCCGCCTGCGTTCCTCGGCGTGCTGGCCGGTGCCCAGGGCGCCGGGTCCATCCTCGGCGGACTGATCGTCGGCCCACTCATCGCCCGTCGGGGCCCAGTTGCTGTCGGCATCGCCGGCACGGTGCTGTTCGCAGCCGGCTGCCTGGCACGCTGCCTGCCCTGGTGGCCGGTCACGGTTGCCGCCTCGGTGGTCGCCGGCATCGGCCTGCCCTTGACCCTGGTCGCAGCGGTGACCGCAGTGCAGACGCACACACCGACGGCGTTGCTCGGGCGAGTCGCCGCGACGGCCAACACCGTGATGTTCGGGCCGATCGCTCTGGCGATCCCGCTCGGCTCCGCGGCTGTTCACCTCGGCAGCCGCCCGTCACTCATCGCAGCTGCCGGGATCTGCCTGACTTCTGCCGTTGCCACCTTCTACCGCTCACCGATGCGGCGGAGCGTAACCGCGTCCACCAACGGCTTCGGCAGCCAACCCCGCCCACCTGTGCGGTCACAACGGTAGACGTTGTGGCGGTGGGGTGGGTCGCGGGGAGTGTCGTAGGAACGAGGCAGAATCGCGTTCGTGCTGGTGGCGGTGGTGTCGGATGAGCGGGGCGGGGGAGCCCTGCAACCCCTCGACGCTGCCGGGGCTCCTGTCGGCCCGGTCGAGCCGGCGGCCGACCTGGCCGCCGCGGTGGCCGCGCGCGAGCGGGCCGCCCAGCCGCGCTGGGTGTGGGCGTCCGGCGCCACGGTCTACCCTGCGCTGCTGCGCGCCGGGGTGCGGGTGGAGCGCTGCCACGACGTGGAGCTGACCGAGGCCCTGCTGCTCGGGCACGCCGGCCGCTGGGGCGAGCCCCGCGCGCTCGCTGCGGCCTGGGCGCGGCTCACCGGCGCGCCGGTGCCGGCCGACCCACCGCCGCGCCCGGCCGCGCCGCCCGGCCACGGCCAGGGCGCGCTCTTCGACGCCCTGCCCGGTCCGCCGGGCCCCGGCATGGAGGCGCTGACCCGGGTGTACGCCGACCAGCTCGCCCGGATCGCCGCGACCGAACACCCCGGCCGGTTCCGGCTGCTGGTCGCCGCCGAGTCGGCCGGCGCGCTGATCGCCGTGGAGATGGGTGCCGCCGGGTTGCCCTGGCGGGCCGAGGTGCACGACGAGATCCTCGCCGAGCTGCTCGGCGAGCCGTCGCCCGTGGGCGGCCCGCCGCGCCGGCTGGCCGAGCTGGCCGCCCGGATCGCCGACGCGTTCGGCGTACGCCAACTGCACGCCGACTCCCCGGCGGAGCTGTTGCGGGCGTTCGCCCGGGCGGGCGTGGAACTGCCCAACACCCGCGCCTGGGTGCTGCGGGGGGTGGACCACCCGGCGGTGCCGCTGGTCCTGGAATACAAGGAGCTGTACCGGATCTGGACGGCACACGGCTGGGCCTGGCGCGACGCCTGGGTGCGCGACGGGCGGTTCCAGCCGGAGTACGTCCCGGGCGGGGTGGTCTCCGGCCGGTGGGCCACCCGGGGCGGGGGCGCGTTGCAGATCCCCAAGGTGATCCGGCGGGCGGTGGTCGCCGACCCGGGCTGGCGGTTCGTGGTCGCCGACGCGGGCCAGTTGGAGCCGAGGGTGCTGGCCGCGGTCTCGGGCGACGCCCGGCTCGCCGCGGCCGGCGGCGCCGGCGACCTCTACGCCGCCCTCGCCCAGGACGCCTTCGCCGGTGACCGGGCCCGCGCCAAGGTGGCCCTGCTCGGGGCCATGTACGGGCAGACCGGCGGGTCGGCGGTGCCGGCGCTGGCGGTGCTGCGGCGCAACTACCCGACCGCCTTCGGCTACGTCGAGGCGGCCGCCCGCACCGGCGAGGCCGGCGGGCTCGTGCGTTCCTGGCTGGGGCGCACCTGCCCGCCCGGCACGGCGGGGTTCGGCGACGGCGAGGAGGCCGACCCCGACGGCGGCGGCGACCCGCAGTCGCCGCGTGCCCGGGCGGCCCGGTCCCGGGGGCGGTTCACCCGCAACTTCGTCATCCAGGCCACCGCCGCCGAGTGGGCCTCGACCCTGCTGGCGACGCTGCGCGGCGGGCTCGCCGGCACCCGTGCCGAGCTGGTCTTCTTCCAGCACGACGAGGTGATCGTGCACTGCCCGGCGGAGCAGGCCGGCGCGGTCGCCGAGGCGGTCACCCGCGCCGGCGACCGGGCCGGTGCCCTGCTCTTCGGCGACACCCCGGTCCGCTTCCCGCTGGATCTGTCCGTCGTCGACTGCTACGCGGACGCGGCGTGACGGGGCCCGCCGGTCAGGAGACGGCTGATCCGGGGTTGGCGGCGTCCCACGTCCGACGGGACTCGGCGATCGCGTCCTTGTGGGCCAGCGACCAGTCGGCCAGCTGCCGGACGAGGTGGGTCAGGCTCCGGCC
The DNA here is from genome assembly GCF_043202855.1 of Micromonospora sp. NPDC048063. Taxonomy (NCBI): domain Bacteria; kingdom Bacillati; phylum Actinomycetota; class Actinomycetes; order Micromonosporales; family Micromonosporaceae; genus Micromonospora; species Micromonospora sp. NPDC048063. Next base: position 69,290 of record NZ_JBIDBG010000014.1, read on the forward strand.
GCGCGCGGTCAGCTCGTAGGTCACGGTCACCGGGACGGTCGGGTACGCGGTGCGCAGCACCAGGCCGTCGCGTTCCAGGCGGCGCAGGGTCAGGGTGAGCATCCGTTGCGAGATGCCGTGGATGCCCCGCTGTAGCTCCCGGAACCGCCGGACGCCGGAGGAGAGTTCGACGATCGCGAGCACCGACCACTTGTCGCCGATGCGGTCGAGCACGTCGCGGATTCCGCAGTCCGGATGCTCGGGCAACCCGCACGGTGCCAGCGCGTCGGTTACCGCCGTGTGCCCTGCCGACATGGAAGTGCCTCCTTGTGCCCGGTTCCGTGGTTCCCGACGATGAGGTTAGTTCCGATTCGGTACCACGCGGAAGGCTCATCATGCTGCTGGTCACCGGTGCCTCCGGGCACCTGGGCTCCCTCATCCACGCCGGTCTGGCCGAGCGGGGCCTGGCCCCGCTCGCCGGCACCCGTACCCCCGGCCGCTTCGCCGACGCCGGGCGGCACGTGGACTTCGACGACCCGGCGGGGCCGGACCTCGCGGGCGTACGTGTCCTGGTGCTGGTCTCCGCCGGCTACGGCGAGGACGACGTGGTCATCGCCCGCCACGAGCGGGTGATCGCGGCGGCGGAGCGGCACGGGGTGGACCACGTGGTCTACACGAGCCTGGTCGGGGCCGGCGACCACCTGGCGTTCGCGTTGGCGCACCGGTGGACGGAGCGCCGCCTGCGGGAGAGCCGGCTGGGCTGGACGATCCTGCGCAACGGGCTCTACGCGGAGCTGTTCGGCCAGTTGGCCGCCCCCGTCGGCGGCGCGGTGACCGCCCCGTTCGGCGCGGGTGCGTTGGCGGCGGTGGCCCGGCAGGACCTGGCCGACGCGGCCGTCCGGGTGGCCGCCGACCCCGCCGCCCACCGCCACCGCACGTACGAGCTGACGGGGCCCGTCGCGCTCACGGCGGCCGGTCTCGCCGCCGCGCTGGAGGTGCCCTACCGTCCGGTGTCGCTGGGCGAGCGTCGTGCCGCGCTGGCGGGCCCGGGCCTGCTGCCCTTCCAGCCGGCGATGCTCATGTCGATCTACTCTGCCACGGCGGGCGGGTTCCTCGCCGAGACCCACGGCGACCTTGCCCGCCTGCTCCCGCGTCCACCCCGTGACCCGATGCCGGTCGCGGTCGCCGCCGCGAGGGCGTCGTCCTGATCGGCCGGACAGTCCGTGGCGGGCGATTCGGCGGGGTTGCCGGTTGGTAACAGTTGCACTATTTTCCCCTTTCGCCCCGCTACCCGGCTCGCCGTCTCCTCGTTGCTCCCGATGTCCGTACGACGGAGCGGGCCGTGCCCTCGCGTCACGGTCCGCTCCATGGTGGAGGGGGCCCAGCTGAACCGGATCGCAGGAATGATCATCGCCGCGGGCGGGGGACGCCGCATCGGTGGCCCGGAGGCCCTGCTGCACCAGGGAGAGAAGCCGCTGGTGGACCAGATGATCGACACGATGACCGAGGCGGGCTGCGAGCAGATCGTGGTCGTGCTGGGCGCGGCGGCCGACCAGGTCCGCGAGACGGCCGACCTGAGTCGGGCCACGGTGGTGATCAACCGGGCGTGGGGCACCGGCGTCGGCTCGTCCATCCGGGCCGGCCTGGCCGCGCTCGACGACGAGGGGATCGAGGCGGTCGTGGTCGTGCCGGTCGACATGCCCGGCCTCACCGCCGCCGCCGTCCGCCGGGTGATCGCGCTGCCGTACCCCGACGTGCTGGTCTGCGCCACGTACGCCGGGCTGCGCGGCTACCCGATGCTGTTCGGGCGCCGGCACTGGTCCGGCATCGCCACCCTGGCCAGCGCGGACGTCGGCGCCCGGCCCTACCTGCTGGCCCACAAGGACCAGATCGTCGACATCTCCTGCGACTCGGTCGCCGACGGCAGCCGGGTCGACACCCCGGAGCTGATGGCGCTCTACGGGCTGACGGTCCCGCCCCAGCGGGTCGGCGTCTAGATGCCCCGCCCACGACGTCGGTGACGGTGTCTGGTCAGCGCCGGAAGGGGCGAAAGTGAAGGCGTTGGTGTGGCAGGGCGCCGACGAGCTCGCCGTGGCGCGGGTGCCGGATCCGCAGTTGCGCAACGAGCAGGACATGATCGTCCGGGTACGGAAGACGGCCACCTGCGGCTCGGACCTGCACCTGCTGGACGGCTACATCCCGTTCATGGAGCGGGGTGACGTGCTGGGCCACGAGTTCCTCGGCGAGGTGGTCGAGGTCGGCCCGCAGGTGCGCGAGCACAGGGTGGGCGACCGCGTGGTGGTCTGCTCCTTCGTCGCCTGCGGGCGCTGCTGGTACTGCCGGCAACAGCAGTTCTCGCTGTGTGACAACGGGAACACCAACCCGGCCGTCACCGAGGGCGGGTGGGGCTTCGCGCCGGGCGGGTGCTACGGCTACTCGCACGCCCTGGGCGGTTTCGCGGGCAGTCACGCCGAGTACGTCCGCGTCCCCTACGCCGACCACGGGGCCTTCACCGTCCCGGACGGCGTCAGCGACGAGCGGGCCGTGTTCGCCTCCGACGCCGCCCCGACGGGTTGGATGGGCGCCGATCTCGGTGGCGTCAAGGCCGGCGACGTGGTCGCCGTCTGGGGCGCCGGCGCGGTCGGGCAGTTGGCGGCCCGCGCAGCCGTCCTGCTCGGCGCGGAGCGCGTCGTCGTGATCGACCGGATGGAGTACCGGTTGCGGATGGCGCGGGACCACCTGGGGGTGGAGACGCTCAACCACCAGACCCAGGATGTCGGCGGTGAACTGCGGGAACGCAGCGGCGGACGCGGACCCGACGTGTGCATCGAGGCCGTCGGCACGCAGGCCCGCAGCAGCGGCCCGCAGTTCCTGTTCGACCAGGTCAAGCAGCAGCTTCGCCTCGAATCGGAGCGTCCCGTCGCCGCCCGCGAGGCGATCCACCACTGCCGCAAGGGCGGAAGCGTGTTCCTCCTCGGCGGCTACGCCGGCCCGGTCGACAAGTTCCCGCTCGGGGCCGTGACGAACAAGGGTCTCACCCTGCGCGGCGCTCAGCAGCACGGACAGCGCTACATTCCGATGCTGCTGGAGCGCATGGCCCGCGGCGAGCTCGTCACCGAACACCTCGCGACCCACACCATGCCGCTCGCCGACGCCCCGCAGGGCTACCACCTGTTCAGGAACAGGCTCGACGGCTGCGTACGGGTCGTCTTCGAGCCGGCAGGGTGACCGCGACACCCGAAGCGGGCCGGCGCACCGCCGCCCACCCGGGCGCCAGGCGTGACATCGCTCCTGCCCGTCGGCGACGTGCCCCGTGTCAGGTGGGGCCGCGACGCGGGGACGCACGACGGGCGGTCCTTCCGATACCGTCGGCGGGGCGCGGCGCGGCGCCGCTCGCCGACGCGGGCCGGGGGAGCCCGCCGGCATCGGGGGAGGTTCCATGATCGGCACGGTGGCCCGGTACGTCGCCGGGGCGGTGGCCGCCTGGCTGGTGTTCGTCGTCGAGGCGGTGGTCTGCTACCTGGCGCTGTTCGCGTACGCGCTGGTCACGGGTGCCCCCCTGGGCAGTCCGTTGGCCGGGCCGTTCTGGGTGCTGGTCGCCGCCCTGCTGGGCGCCGCGCTCGTGCCGCTGGCGGTGGCGCCGGCCGTCGTGATCGCCGACGCCGCCGCGAGCCGCCACGGGCCGGTGGCCCGCACGCTGGCGGCCTGCGCCGTCGCCGTGGTGATCGTCGGGCTGTACGTCGGCGGCGTCGCGGCGGTCACGGAGACGGCCGTCACCGACGCGGTGCTGGCCTGGCCGCTCACGACGGCGGCGCTGCTCTGCCCCGTCGTGGCCTACGCCGCCGTCGTGCACGGCTCGCCGGCGGCGACCCGGCTCCTGCCCCGCTGGCGCCGCACCGATTCCTCCGACACCGTGGCCGCCCAGCAGTCGCCCGCCGGCTCCGAGGGCCCGGTGCCGGCGGCCCCCCGGGCCGACCACGCCGACCGGCCCTGACGGTGACCGGCGTGCCGGACCGTCCACCGGCCGACCTCGTCCCTGCCGGCGTGCCGGCCGAGCAGCTCACCCACAACACGCTCAACGGGGTGACCGGTGGCATCTGGCGCACCCGCCGGGACGGACAGGCGGCCGTGCTGAAGCTGGTCACCCCGCCTGGCCGCCCGGGCCCGGCGCACTGGGCCGGCAGCGACGAGCCAGGGCACTGGAACTACTGGCGACGCGAGGTCGAGGCGTACCGCAGCGGCCTGGCCACCGCCGCGTACGCCGACGCGGGGCTGGCCGCGCCGACGTCGCTGGCGGTCGACGACCGGCCGGACGGGTCGGTGGCGCTGTGGCTGGCCGAGGCGATCGGCCGGCCGGGCATCGCCTGCACGCCCGCCGACCTCGGCGAGGTTGCCGCCCGGCTCGGCGCCGGGCACGCCCGCTGGCTGGGCGATCCCGAGGCGCGGGAGCTGCTGCCGGGCGGCCGGGCGTTCTGGCTGGCGCGTGACTGGCTGCGCGACTACACGCTCACCCGGCCGGTGGCCGCCGCGGTGCCGTGGGAGCACCCGGTCGCCGTCGCTGCCTGGCCGCGCCCCCTGCGCGACGCCCTGCGCACGCTGTGGGAGCGGCGGCACGAGGTGCTGGCGGCCACCGACCCGCTGCCCCGCACGCTCTGCCACCACGACTGCTGGCCCATGAACCTGGTGTTCGGCGACGGCGGCCCGGTGCTGCTGGACTGGTCGGGCGTGGGGCCGGGGCCGCTCGGCGAGGACGCGGCGAACCTGGTGCTCGACACCTTCCTCGACGGGCTGGTCGACGTCGCCCTGCTCGACGAGGTGGCCGCCACGGTGGTCGACCGCTACGTCGAGGGGCTGCGCGGCGCCGTCGCACCGGCCGTGGTCGTCCGGGCCGTCCGGCTCACCGGGGCGGCCAAGTACTTCTGGCTGGCGCCGATGATGCTCGGCCGGCTCGGCCGGACCGCGATCAGCGGGACCTACGACGCGCGTGACGAGGCGGAGATGATGGCCGGCCGCCGGCCGGTGCTGGAGTTGCTGGTGCGCTGGGCCGCCGAGGCGCTGTCCTGACGGGTCGGGGGCCGCTCAGCCCTCGATGTTGAAGCGCTGCAACACCGACGGGGCGACCAGCCCGAGTGCCGCGAGCACCGAGACCGCCGTCAGCACGGCCCGGACGACGATCACCTCGGTCTTGCTGCCGGCCCGCAGGGCGATCTTGTTCGGCAGGCCGATCGGCGTCCACATCCGACGTTTGATCGGGATCGGCCACAGGATCGGCACGCCCGCCCGGGTGATCATGTCGCCGAGGATGTGCACGAAGCAGCCCACCCCGACGGCGGTGCCGATCAGCGGGTAGCCCCGGTCGCCGGGCAGGTTGGCGAAGGTGAACCAGGCCGCTCCGGCCGACGCGAGGGTCACGATGACCCAGCCGGCCCGCTCCGCCCACTTGTCGAACAGCCCGCGCAGGGCCAGCCCGAACATGAAGAACAGGATGCCGATCACCGCCCACTTGCCGTACGCGGCGCAGAGCGTGGTGGTGCCCCAGCCGACCAGCAGGGTGAACGGGATGGTGTGGGTCAGCGTCCGGTGGCCGTTGTTGCGGCGGGGGTCCTTGCTGAGCTTGGTCGCGTAGTAGACCCCGAGCGAGATCTTCTCCATCACCTCGGCGATGAAGAGCGAGAACACGCCGAAGGTGCGGGCGACGGTGGCCCCGCCCTGGTTGCGGGTCACCTTGCCGGACAGGTCGAGGTCGGGGAAGAGCGCCCCGCCGGCGCAGACCGCGGTGCCGACGGCGAGCTCCAGCGGAGTCTGGTGGTAGTTGGCGAAGTGGTCCAGCGCCCAGGACCCGGTCAGCCACACCGCCGCGCCGGACAGCGCGTGGGACGGTCCCATCATGTCGGCTCGCCCTCCCCAGGGATCTTGAGCGCCAAAACTACGCCACTGTAGTTCGTCGCGGTGGCGCAGGGGCATCACCCGGACGGTCCACAGAGGGTGGTGTCGGGGAGGGGTGCCGGTCGATGCCGGGCCACCAGGAAGTATCGCGTGCCGCCGGGCGGGCGGGGCCGTTCTGTCGGCCACCGGACGGCGTGCCGCGCGGGGTGGCCCGGCACGCCGTCCCGCACGCCGTCCGGCAGGCCGCCGGCCGGTTCAGCAGGCGGCGCCGCCGACCGCGAGGAGATTCCCCTCGGGAATGGTGATCTTCTGCCGGGGCTCACCGAGCCGGGCGGCGGCCCGCCGGGCCTGCGCCGGGCCGTGCTCCCGGCACGCGGTCGCGTACGTGCCGGCGGTCCGGGCCGCGATGGTGGCCCAGCCGTACCGCCGGCCGACCATGGTGCGGGCCTGCCGGGCCACCCGCCGGGCGAAGACCTCGTCGCCGATGAGCCGGTCGACCGCGCCGGCGAGGGCGTCCGGGTCGCTGTGCGGGAAGGTCACGCCGGTCACGCCCGGCTCGACGATCTCCGCGAGGCCGCCGGTGCGGGCCACCGCGAGGGGCGCGCCGGCCGCCGCCGCCTCCAGGGCCACCATCCCGAAAGGCTCGTAGAGGCTGGGCACCACGGTCGCGTCGGTGGCGCCGAGCAGCGCCGGGAGCTGGGTCGAGTCCAGGAAGCCGGCGAAGCGTACGGTCTGCCCGAGCGCGAGCCGGCGGGCCTCCTCCTCCAACTCGGCGCGGTAGGGGCCGTCGCCCGCGATCACCACCCGCAGCCCGGGGTGCCGGTCGCGCAGGTGCGGCACGGCGTGCACCAGGTGCTGCACGCCCTTCTCGTAGACCAGCCGGCCGGCGTACCCGACGAGGGGGCCGTCGCCGGCGAACCGGGCGCGGGCCGAGGCGACCGCCCGGGGTTGCGCCCGCCAGGCCCGGTCGTCGACCCCGTTGGGCACCACGTCGATCCGGTCGGCCGGCAGGTCGAAGAGCGTGGCGACCTGTTCGCGCATGTAGCCGGAGCAGGCGATCACCCGGGCGGAGGCGTTGCTCAGCCAGTGCTCGACACCGTGGATGGTGCGGTTCATCTCCTCCGGCAGCCAGCCCTGGTGCCGGCCGGCCTCGGTGGCGTGGATGGTGCTGACCAGCGGCAGATCCAGGTGCTCGGCGAGGGTGACGGCGGTGTGCGCGACGAGCCAGTCGTGGGCGTGGATGACGTCGTACGTGCCGGCCTCGGTGGCGCGCAGGGCGGCCCGGGTCAGGGTGTGGTTGAACGCCATCGTCCAGGCGAGCAGGGAGGAGGTGGCCAGCGGGAAGGTCACCGGGTCCTCGGCGGCCCGCAGGATCCGGACGCCGTCGGCGTACTCCTCCAGGGGCGCGCCGTCGGCGTGCCGGGTGACGACGGTGACCTCGTGCCCGGCGGCGGCCAGGGCCACCGACAGGGCGTGCACGTGCCGGCCGAGCCCGCCCACGAGTACGGGCGGGTACTCCCAGGAGAGCATCAGCACCCGCTGCTGCCGGGTGGGGTGGATGTCGATCACGTCGGCGTCAGGTGACATGCGGCCCCCTTTGAGTTGTCCCCGAGCGCGCGCCGGCACCGCGGAGGGTGCCCGCCGGGTGTCGCGACCGGATCGGCACCCATCCTCCTGGCGGCCGGCTAACCAGCGGAGACGCCGCCGTTGCGGTCGTGTAAAGCGCTACCGGCGGGTGCGGCGCACGCGCAGCACCTCGGCGACCGACCACGCCTGGAACGGGCAGCCGGTCGCGCCGTGCGGCGGGAGGCCGTCGGCCGTCTCGCTCACCGATCCCAGGCCGTATTCGGCCAGATGAGCTTCGATGCCCACGAAAAGGTCGTCGACCGGCATCTTGGCCCGCCGGGCGGCGTCGGCGTACGGACCGAGCAGCCAGGGCCACACGGTGCCCTGGTGGTAGGCGCCGTCCCGCTCGGCCGGCCCGCCCCGGTGCCGCCCGACGAACTCGGGCGAGTCGGGGGAGAGACTGCGCGGGCCCAGCGGGGTGAGCAGCCCGGCAGCGACCCGGCGCAGCGTGGGCTCGTCGGGCTCCAGCGGGGCGTACGGCAGCGACCAGGCCAGCAACTGGTTGGGGCGGAGCAGGTCGTCGTCGTGGTGCGCGGCCCCGCCCAGCGGGTACGCCGGCGCGGGCGCGTCCACCACGTCGTGCAGCCAGCCCGTCGGGGCGGGGAACCGGTCCCGGAACGCGGCGACGGCCCGCTCGTGCAGCCGCCACAGGTCGGTCGCGTCCCGCCCGGCCAGCTCGGTCAGCTCGGCGAGGCCGGCCAGCCCGTTGACCCACAGCGCGTTGACCTCCACCGGCTTGCCGGTGCGCGGCGTGACCGGCACCCCGTACACCCGGGCGTCCATCCAGGTCAGCGCCGTGCCCGGGGTGCCGCCCTGGGTGAGCAGCCCGTCGGCCGGGTCGACGGCGATACCGAACCGGGTGCCGGCCAGGTGCGCGTCGACCACCCCGCGCAACGCGGGCAGCAGCTCGTCGCCGAGGTCGGTGTCGCCGGTGACGGTGACGTGCCGGCTCACCGCGTGCAGGAACCACAGCGTCGCGTCGACGGTGTTGTACTCCACCCGGCCGGTGTCGGCGGTGTTGGCGAGCATCCCCTCCGACAGCGTCGCCGCGTACGCCCGCAGCAGCTCGCGGCCCTCGTCGGCCCGGTTGGTGCAGAGGAACAGCCCCTCGTAGGAGATCATCGTGTCCCGCGACCAGGCGCCGAACCACGGGTAGCCGGCCACCACGTCCGGCCCGGCGCCGGTGCGGATCACGAAGGCGTCCGCGGCCAGCGCGAGCGTCGCCTCGACCGGGTCCGCCGGCTTCGCCGCCGCCACGACCCGCCGGTTGCGGGCCCGGGCCGCCGCCACCACCTCGGTCGCCGGCGGGAGCTCCTGCGCCGGGTCGCCGGCCCAGGCGAGCACCGACACCGTGTCGCCCGGCCCGCCCAGCTCCCCGGAGAAGCGACCGGCGTACCAGAGGTCCTCGTCGGGGTGCAGGCCGCGCGCCGCCTCCTCCCGGTGGTGCGCGCCGTGCCACCACCGACCCTCCGGCGTCCAGTCCGGCCCGGCGAGCCGGAAACCGCCCTCCACCACCGCCCCGCCCGGCACCGGCTCCACCCGCGGGGCCGGCCCGTCGGCGCGGCGCTCGCCGTGCGCGTCCCGCCAGGTGCAGACCGCCGCCAGTTCGAGCCGCACCGGACCGCCGGAGACCAGCCGGTGCACCACCGCCACGCACGGGCGGCCGTGCGTCATCGCCAGCTCCCGCTCGATCACCACGTCGCCGACCCGCCAGCGCCACCGGGGCAGGCCGTCGGTCAGGTCGAACCGCTCCAGCAGCTCGAAGCCACGCGGGTCGACGTCGCCGGAGGCCCACTCGTGCGCGCCCAGGCGCACCCGGGCGCCGGAGGCGAGGACCACCGCCGGGTCCAGGCTGACCAGTCCCACCCGTCGGGACGCCGGCGTCTCACCGGCCACCACCAGCAGGCCGTGGTAGCGGCGGGTCCGCAGCCCGCTGACGGTGCCCATGGCGTACCCGCCGAGGCCGTCGGTGACCAGCCACTCCCGGGCCGCCCCGCCGGTCAGGTCGCCGCACACCTGCGGACCCAAGCGAATGTCGATCAACTTTCCTCCACCGGCCGCGGCGTGCGACGGACCACGACGAGAATGGCCCGTGTGGTGAAGTCCCCCGGCGGCGTCGAAGATGTGCGAGTGATCACCGACATGCCGCCCCCCGACGACCGCGCGCCCGACCCCGAACGGCTCCGGCTGGCTCAGGCCGACGCCGGGGAGCAGGACTGGCGCGCATGGGGTCCCTATCTGTCCGAACGGGCGTGGGGGACGGTACGGGAGGACTACAGCGAGCACGGTACGGCCTGGGACTACTTCCCGCACGACCACGCGCGGTCCCGAGCCTACCGGTGGAGCGAGGACGGGATGGCCGGCGTCTGCGACGACCGGCAGACGTTCTGCTTCGCCCTCGCCCTGTGGAACGGCAAGGACCCGATCCTCAAGGAGCGGATGTTCGGCCTCGGCGGCGACGGCGGCAACCACGGGGAGGACGCCAAGGAGTACTGGTGGTACGAGGACTCCACGCCCACCCACTCGTGGATGCGCTGGCGGTACCACTACCCGCAGGCCGCCTTCCCGTACGACGAGCTGGTCGCGGTCAACGCCCTGCGCGGCCGGGACGACACCGAGTACGAGCTGGTCGACACCGGCATCTTCGACGACGACCGGTACTGGGCGGTGACCGTCGACTACGCCAAGGCGACCCCGACGGACATGTGCGTCGTCGTCACGGTCGCCAACCGGGGCGACCGGGCGGCCACCCTGCACGTGCTGCCCACCCTCTGGTTCCGCAACACCTGGGCGTGGGGGCTGCCCGGCTGCGACCGGGTGCCTCGGCTGGTCGGCGAGGGGTCGCGCCTGGTGGGGGAGCACCGGGTGCTCGGCCAACTGCTGCTGGAGGGCGACGGCGAGCCCACGCCGCTGCTCTGCGACAACGACAGCAACGCCGAGCGGCTCTGGGGGCTGCGCAGCCGGTCCCGCTACCCGAAGGACGGCATCAACGACCACGTAGTCGACGGGGCCGCGACGGTCAACCCGGCCCGGGAGGGCACCAAGGGCGCGCTGCACTACGTGCTGGACGTGCCGGCCGGCGCGCAGCGGCGGATCCGGCTGCGGCTGACCCGTACCGCCCCGCCGCCGGGCGGCACCCCGCCCCCGCCGGCGGACCTCGGCGACGGCTTCGACGCGGTGGTCTGGGCCCGGCGGGCGGAGGCGAACCGGTTCTTCGCCGGCGTGATCCCGGCCGCGGCGACCCCGGACGAGGCCCTGGTCGCCCGGCAGGCGATCGCCGGGCTGATGTGGGGCAAGCAGTTCTACCACTTCGACGTCAAGCGCTGGCTGGAGGGCGATCCGGGGTCCGCGCCGCCGCCCGGTCGCCGGCACGGGCGCAACAGCGCCTGGTGGCACATGAGCAGCTTCGACGTGATCTCCATGCCGGACCCGTGGGAGTACCCCTGGTACGCGGCCTGGGACCTGGCCTTCCACTGCGTCAGCATCGCCCGGGTCGACCCCGGCTTCGCCAAGGAGCAACTGCTGCTCCTGCTCCGCGAGTGGTACCTGCACCCCAACGGGCAGATCCCGGCGTACGAGTGGGCGTTCGGCGACGTGAACCCGCCGGTGCACGCCTGGGCGGCGCTCAAGGTGTTCGAGATCGACGGCAGCCGGGACCACGACTTCCTGGCCCGGGCGATGCACAAGATGCTGATCAACTTCACCTGGTGGGTCAACCGCAAGGACACCGGCGGCAACAACGTCTTCGAGGGCGGCTTCCTCGGGCTGGACAACGTCGGCCCGTTCGACCGTTCGGCGGCGCTGCCCGTGGCGGGGGTGCTGGAGCAGTCCGACGGCACCGGCTGGATGGCCATGTACGCCCTCAACCTGCTCGACATCGCGATCGTGCTGGCCGAGCACGACCGCACCTGGGTCGACACCGCCACCAAGTTCTTCGAGCACTTCGCCTACATCGCGGCCGCCGCGTACGAGCAGGGCCTGTGGGACGACGAGGACGCGTTCTTCTACGACGTGCTGCGGCTCGCCGACGGCACGAAGGTGCCGCTGAAGGTCCGCTCGGTGGTGGGGCTGCTGCCGCTGGCCGCCACCACCCGGCTCACCGCGCGTACCCTGCACCGGCTGCCCGAACTGGGCGCCCGGCTGCGCTGGTTCCTCACCAACCGCCCCGAGTACGCCGACGTGATCGGCGCGCGGCGGCTCGGGCCGGACGGCCGCCAGCACCGGCTGCTGTCCATGGTCGGCCCGGAGCAGATCGTCCCGCTGCTGGCCCGGATGCTCGACCCCGACGAGTTCCTCTCCGAGTACGGCCTGCGGACGTTGTCCCGGGCCCACCTGGACAAGCCGTTCTCGGTGACCCTCGGCGGCCAGGAGTTCAGCGTCGGCTACGAGCCGGCCGAGTCGACCAGCGGCCTGTTCGGCGGCAACTCCAACTGGCGCGGCCCGATCTGGATGCCGACGAACTTCCTGCTGATCAGCGCGCTGCGCGACTACGCCGCGTTCTTCGGCGACGACCTCCAGGTGGAGTACCCGACGCGCTCGGGGGTGAAGCGGACGCTCGACGAGATCGCCGACGACCTCTCCGCGCGGCTGATCTCGCTGTTCACCCGCGACGGCTGGGGCCGGCGCCCGATCTACGGCGCCGCCCACCTCTTCCAGACCCACCCGGACTGGCGGGACCTGATCTGCTTCCCGGAGTACTTCCACGGCGACAACGGGGCGGGCCTGGGCGCCTGGCACCAGACCGGCTGGACGGCGCTGGTCGCCGACCTGATCCTCACCCTTCGCCGCTGACCGGGCGGCGCCCCGTCGGGTGCCTGTCACCGGGCCGGCCGGGCTCGCGGCACCGGTGCCGGGGGCGGACCGCGTCGCCGGGTGTCCGCCCCGCAGGGGCATGGGTTGCGGGATCATGTCCGCCGTGGCGGTGCGCGGCTTCGCCGACCTGGCCGCCGCGCTCGCCGCCGCCCGGGCCACCGGCGGGAGCGACCGCGGCGCCTGGCCGGGGGCGGTGACGGCTGGGCCCTGCTGCACGGCATGGTCATGCTCACCCACGGCGGGCGGCTGCGCCCGGAGACGCAGGAACAGCGGGAGGAGATGGCCGTGGCGAGGCTGCTCGCCGGCCCGTGACCCTCCGCCACGACCGGCGTGACGGGCGCCGGGCCGGCGGAACCCGGATGACCGGGCCGGCGGAGGGCAGTACCGTGGCGCCGGCCGTCAACGGGAGGAAAGCCATGGCAGACACGACGCGCCGGCGCGGCGGGCAGGTGCTCGTCTTCGACGCCGACGACACGCTCTGGGAGAACAACATCTTGTTCGAGCGGGTGATCGACGACTTCCTGGAGTGGCTGGACCACCCCACGCTCGACCGCGCCGAGACCCGCGCCATCCTGGACGACATCGAGCGGGCCAACACGGTCGCGCACGGCTACGGCAGCAAGGTCTTCCTGCGCAGCCTGGCCGAGTGCCTGGAGCGGCTGCGCCAGCGGCCCGCCACGGAGGCCGAGCGGCGCGAGATCGAGGGTCTGGCGGCGGCGCTGGCCGATCACCGGGTGGAGCTGATGCCGGGGGTGGCCGAGGCGCTGGACGACCTGGCCGGCCGGCACGAGCTGTTGCTGCTGACCAAGGGCGAGCCCGAGGACCAGCAGCGCAAGCTCGACGCCTCCGGGCTGCTGCACCACTTCCGGGCCGCCCACATCGTGCCGGAGAAGGACGTCGACACCTACCGGTGGCTGACCCGGAAGCACGACATCGACCCGGCCGTCGCCTGGATGATCGGCAACTCCCCGAAGTCCGACATCCTGCCCGCCCGCGCCGCCGGCATGAACGCCGTGTTCATCCCCAACGACAACACCTGGGTGCTGGAGCACGCCGAGCTGGACCCGGCCGACCGGGGCGTGTTGCGGCTGTCCGCGTTCCCCGAACTGCTGCTCCACTTCTGAGCCGTACGCTGGTCGCGGGCGGCGGCGCGAGGGCCGCGCCACGGCGGTCGCCTCGACGGGGAACAGCGCTGGCCCGCAGGGCCGCGTTACGTCGACATGCCGCTTTTTCACCTTGACATCAATCACGCTCGCTCGGACCCGGTTCGTCCTTGTCCGGCCCGCGGACGCGCGCCTAACCTGATCCGGCGCTCACGGCTCGTCGGGGTGAGTCGGGGGCGCGCCGAAGTCCGGTAGTTGGGCACCGTGGAGCTGAGTGCAGGCGGCAGGCTCGCCGTGGTGAGCCCGGCGTGGGCGGCGTGCCACGCCCGCGCGCTCATTCGGTGATGTCCGCTACCACGCCGGACGGCTGGGGGTCAGGATCGGGGAGTTGCGGACCCGGTCCTGACCCGCCCCCAGCGGACACGCCCCCTCCACCCCGGCTCGACGTCAAGGGGTCAGGGAACCGTGATGCCAAGGGACCACGGGAACGTGTGCCGGCTGCCAGGATGTCCGGCATGAACCGGAGAAACCTCCTAATTGCCGCTGCCGGCGCGGCGGCGTCCGCCGTCGTCGCCCCCGGGGCCCGCGCCTCCGCGGCCCCGGTGGCCCCGGCAACCCGGGACGCCTGGAGCACCACGACCACCGTGGCCCGCTATCCGAGTGATCGGCGCATGTGGGTCGACCCGAACAACCGCGCCGCCAAGCTGCGGACGCTGCCGGTGGAGTGCCGGCAGGTCATCGTCGTCGGCGGCGCCAGCTACACCACCACCTACGCGACCCTCGAGACGTACGCCAAGGTGCTGGGCCACTGGCGGCGGGTGTCGGGCGCGCTGCCCGCCCGGATCGGGTCGAAGGGTTTCAGCGACAACCACGTGGAAGGGGTGCCCACCACCCCGACCGGGGTCTACTCGATCGGCCCGACCATGTACGGCATCGGGGCCAACCCGGGCGTGCGCTACCCGTACCACCGCCTCGTCAGCGGCGACTGGTGGAACGAGAACCCGGAATCGTCGCTCTACAACACCTTCCAGCACAGCGCCACCAACCCGGGCGGCTACAGCGAGGCGCTGTGGCAGGAGACGCCCGCGTACACGCACTTCGCGGTGATCACCTACAACATGCCGCCGAACGTGGCGAAGCCCGTGCCGTACGCGGGCAGCGGCATCTTCCTGCACGAGTTCAGCACCAGCGGCGGCAACCCCACCGCCGGCTGTGTCAGCCTCTCGCACACCAACCTGGTGGCCGTCCTGCGGTGGCTCAACCCGGCGCTGTCGCCGCGCATCGTGATCAGCCCGTACGCGAACCTCGACCGCTACTGACGCTCGCCCTCTATCCGAACTCGCGGATCCTCCAGCCGTGCCGGCCCAGGTGCCGGCACCCCGACGGTGGCGAGCCGGTCTTCGTGATGCCGGCACCGTTCATGCACGACAACAAGGACGACAGCGCCTCCCCACACGGCAAGGTGTGGAGCGACAAGGTCACCCAGAGGGTGACCCGGTCCGGCGCCACGTCGACGATCACGCTCAGCGCGGATGCCGGCTGGCTCGCCGACAAGGCCCGCGTATACCCGGTGGTCATCGACCCGACCATCCAGATCCGCCCGGTGCCGGACGCCGCCCAGCAGACCCAGATCTACCAGGGCGCCGCGACCACTCCGCAGGGCGGCACGTACCAGCTGAAGGTCGGCACGGACGACTACGCCTGGCGGTCCCTGATCAAGTTCCCGCTGCAGTCCAGCATCATCCCGCCGGGCACCGCCGTCGACGACGCGCGCCTGGAGATGTACTACGACCAGACGCACACCGCCTGGGAGTACGACGTCCTGATGGAGGCCCGGCGCGTCACTGAGCCATGGAGCGAGGAGACCGCGACCTGGCAGAACATGAACGCCAACATGACATCGACGGCGGCTGGCAACCTGGTGCAGCTCGACGACGGCGACGCTGGCACCTCGGTGAGTGGTACCTGGAGCTACTCCGGTAACGCGGAGCTGACCCCGCTGGCTGTCAAGTCCGACTACCGGTACAACAGCGACCCCGTCGCCGGAGACACGCACACCTGGACGCCGACGATCACGGAGACCGGGGACTACAAGGTCGAGGCGCACTACGTCGGGGAAACGGACCGGACGAGCGTCACCTACGCCGTCACCCACGCCAATGGCACCGTCAACGCTCCGCCGGTCAACCAGGCCTCGCCCGTGGGCCGTGGCGCTTGGGCCACGTTGGGCACCTACCGGTTCAACGCCGGCACCACCGGCAAGGTCGTGCTCAAGGACGTCGCGGGCAAGAGCGTGATCGTCGACGCGGTGCGCTTCACGCGGTGGGGCGTGTCCAACAAGCCTCGCGCTGTCTCGAGTGCTTGGAACTCCTTTGCCGTACGGGACGTCGTGCAGCAGTGGCTCAACGGCACGGCCAATCACGGCTTTGTGGTCAAGGCGGTGGACGAGGCCACGAAGCAGCGGGGTGGCCCGATCTTCGAGGCGTCCAAGTACCGCTACATGAACGACCGGCGGGACTTCAACCTGCCGAGGCTGATCGTGACCTGGGGTCGTCCGGGTGTGGCGGTGGACCCGCCCACGACCGTCACCTCCACCGGCGCCGTTCTGACCTGGCCCGGCTACGTCGACCCGTCCACCTCGCCGAATGACGACGTCGTGGAGTACCAGGTGCACCGCAGCGTGTTCCAGGTCTTCGCGCCCACGGCAGCGACCCTGATCGCGCCGCTGTCGGAGTCCGCACGATCCCATCAGGACACCACTGCGGTGCCCACAGCGGCGGACAACACCAACCCCATGGACCGCAAGTTCTACTACTACATGATCGCGGTCAAGACCAGGGACGGCCAGCTCATCGCCGGTCCGACCCAGCCGGTGATGCTGCCGAAGGCGGGCCAGATCACCAAGATCATCCGCCGCGGGGCCACGGCCGGCGACGTGATCGACACCAATATCGGCTCTCTCGTACCGAACCAGAACCTCAGCGTCTACGACGGTGACCCGTACGTGGGGGTTGGCAACAACTCCACGGTCTACGGTGACACCCGCGGCCTGATCAAGTTCGCCAACCTCTCGGGCATTCCCAGCAACGCCAAGGTCGTCGATGCGCAGTTGCGGCTCTGGACCACCTACAACTACGGGCCGAACGACCCCGACAGCGGCACTGTCGACGTGCACGAGCTGAAGCAGAACTTCAGCGAGACCACCGCTACCTGGAACCAAGCCTCGACAGGCGTGTCGTGGAGCGGCGGCAACTACGACCCGACCCCACTCTCCGGTTTCAACGGGTACACCAATGACCCGGAGTGGGAGACCTGGGACGTCACAAAGGCAGCCGCCAAGTGGGTGCTCAACCCCGCCGCCAACAACTTCGGTCTGCTGCTCAAGTTCAAGAAC
Source organism: Micromonospora sp. NPDC048063 (assembly GCF_043202855.1). Classification (NCBI taxonomy): domain Bacteria; kingdom Bacillati; phylum Actinomycetota; class Actinomycetes; order Micromonosporales; family Micromonosporaceae; genus Micromonospora; species Micromonospora sp. NPDC048063. The sequence continues at coordinate 86,090 of NZ_JBIDBG010000014.1, forward strand.
GAGGCGGCCGACAACCAGCGGGTCATGATGCTCAGCTCGGAGGCTCCGGAGCGGCTGCTCCGGCCGACGCTTGAGGTCACCTACCTCGAGCAGACCGCCGAGTCTACCTACTACGCCGCCTCGACCCCGCAGACGCTGACGCCCAACGCCACGTACACCCTCCCGGTAACCGTGTCGAACCCGACGCTTGCGGCATGGAACACCAGCGACTGGGAGTTGTCGTACGACTGGAAGCGGCGGGACGAGACCGGCGCCCTGGTCGACGCCACCGACGAGAGTTTTGAGCTGCGCACCGCGCTCCCGAAGGATGTGGCGCCGGGTGGCACGGTCGACGTCACCGCGCAGGTGAAGACGCCGCCGTCGTCTACGGAAGGCAACAAGCGCACCGAGTACATCCTCCAGTGGCAACTGCGCAACAAGATCACCGGGAAGTGGCTCTCGGAGACCACCCCGATCAAGCCGTTGCCACAGAACGTGGCGGTGGAGGAGCCGACCTCCGACGAGCTCGGTCTGGAGAAGTTCTACTCGTACGCGGGGAAGAACACCGGCGCCGGTGGCACCCTGATGAACAACCTGTACGCCGGCAACACCGTCTGGCCGTACAACGCGTTGAGCAACCCGTCGCGGGGCCTGTCGACCTTCGTCCGGCTGGCCTACAACTCGCTGGACACCAGCGACACCGTCGCAGGCTACGGCTGGTCGCTGCAGGCGTCGTCGATGATGCGCCTGGTTCGCCGCTGGACTTCCACCCCAACCCGAACCCGACGAAGGTCACCCTGACCGATGGCGACGGCACGAGCCACTGGTTCACCTGGGACGTCGCCGCGGGGGAGTGGAAGGCGCCAAAGGGCGTGCACCTGCACCTGCAGAAGGTCACCACTCTCGACTGCAAGCCCAACACCCAGGAGCCGAAGGCGTGGGTGCTGACCCGGCCCGACCGGACGCAGTTCTTCTACGACTGCGAGGGCTTCCTGTCCAGCGTGGTGGACAACAACGGCAACGAGATGCGCTTCGTGTACGAGGAGCGCAAGTCCAACAACAAGCCGACCAAGTTCCTCAAGTACCTGCTCGACCCGACCGGCCGGCAAACGCTGACCATCGACTACTACGCCAAGGGCAAGGCGTTCGACTACATCGACGACACGGACTGGACGCGGAAGTCCGCGACCAACCTGACCAACCCGAAGATCATCGACCACGTCTCGCAGATCACCGACATCTCGGGGCGCAAGCTCACCTTCACCTACACGGACAAGGGTCTGCTGGGTGAGCTGATCGACGGTGTCGGTTCCAGCGGCAACATGGGCGACCAGAAGGTCTTCAAGTTCGCCTACGACATGACGCAGGGGAACAAGAACGTCAAATTGGTCAAGGTCACCGACCCGCGCGGCAACGCCACCGGGCTGGTCTACAACTATCCGCAGGCCGGCGACGACCCGAAGTGGCACTGGACCACCAAGTCGTACACCGACCGGCTCGGGCACCTGACGCAGTTCGCCTACGTGGACCCGGACGGCCCGCAGGAGAATGCGATCCACACCACGGTGACGGACGCGGAGAATCACGCCAGCCAGTACCAGATGGACGGCGACGGCCGGCCCACGCAGGTCACCAATGCGAAGAACGAGGTCACCAAGCTCGGTTGGGACGGCGACCACAACGTCGAACGGTTGGAGGAGGCCAACGGCGCCGTCTCCACCTGGGCGTACGACGCCAAGACCGGCTACCCGACCGAGACCAAGGACGCCGAGGCGGTCAAGAACGGCACGCCGGGCACGGTGCTGACCTACCAGCGCCAGCTCAACGGCTACGTCGCCGACCTCACCGAGAAGACCAGCCCGGAAGGGCGCAAGCACACCTTCGGGTACGAGCCCGATGGTGACCTCGCCTGGGTGGTCGACCCGATGGGCAACACCACGTCGGACCCGGAGGACTACAAGACCTCCTACACGTACGACGCGTGGGGCCAGATGCTGACGGCGACCGACGCCAACGGCAACACCACGGTCAACGACAGGTTCGACCCGAACGGCTACCCGCAGACGATCATCGACGCGAAGACCAAGTCGACGACGTTCGTCTACGACGTGCGCGGCAACGTCCTGAAGGTCACCGACGCCTACGGCAAGGACACCACGCAGACGTACGACACGTTCGGTCGCCCGCTGGAGAACCGGATTCCGAAGGACCAGTCGGCCGGCGACTTCATCGTCACCCCGGCTCCGAAGTACGACGAGAAAGGCGAGCATGACGTCATCGCACATGGCTCTAAAGATGGTAATGCCGTCATCGACAGCGTTCCGGTTGGGGCGAATGAGATTGCAGAACTCGTCCGGAACAACCCTGCCTACCGCGGGCAGACCTGCCGTCTCCTCGTTTGCCATGCGGGTAGTTCCGGATTTGCGCAAGAAATGGCGAACCTCCTCGGTGTTCCCACCCGTGGTGCGACCGACAGGGCGCGAGGCGTCTACGGCGGTGGTACCGAGGTGGCCAATGGGGGATACTGGCGCTTGTTCCTGCCGATCGTCAGAGGGTGAGGGTCGATTGCTAGAGAGAGTAGGTTTCTTTCGTGAGCTGGAGCCGCAGAGTAAGAACCCTAAAGCCATCAGCATCTTCGATGCTGTAAGAACTGTTGGGGAGCCAGACGAACTGCGAATTGTTGACTACCTGCGGTCGGGGCACCTGATAATTCCGGTCATGGAGGGGGCGCCGGACGTTATAACGAATGAGTACGGCTATCCTGAGTCCTCTGGATGTTCCTCGTGGATCAGTGACGGGACATGGGTGTGGCGCCAGGACCTGTCCCACTATGTCGGAGTGCACCACGTGCTATTGCCTGACGATTTTCTCGCCCATGTCAGGATGAACCGATACGTGGTTCCGGAGCTTTCTGAGGAGCAGTTCTTGCGGCTTGGCAGCCAATTGGGGGAGGAGTGGGGTAAATGACGGTCTGACTCTCTCGGCCGGTTGGGTGAATGCTCACCCAACCGGCCGAGTTGTATGTCGTTGCCTCCTCTGCGTGCGGATTCGTCCATGAAGTTCCCCGCCTGGTTGCGACTCTGAGGATGGACGCTGTTCCAGCGCGAAGAGTTGCCGGCCTGTCCATCAAATACATGAACAATGGCGGCGAGGCGCGGTCGATCCGCTAAGGAGCAATGCGAATTGATCCGAATGGAGCTACGTAAGGGCGTTGCGTTGATCGGACCGGGCGCTGAGCATGGGGGCGAAATTGCCTACGGGCTGAAGGCCGTGTTGGGTAAGTGTGGCTCTCGTCCCCTGGTGTGGACGGGCTGCTTCGTCGCTTCGCCGATCGTATCGAACGCTCGCTCGGCAGCGCCTCCTGCTTCCATGTCGTTACGCCGACACGCTATCGAAAATATAGACGTTTGTCACCCGAGTTTGCCCGCTTTGCACCTTGTTGTACCCGGAGCTCCACTTAGCCTGAGCGCGCTCAAGGTTCAACGGGGGAGCGGCATGATGAAGCTTCAGATCCGGCTTCTGGGCAGTGTGGAGCTGTGCGTCGACGACCAGGTCGTCACGCCCGGCGCGGCAAAGCGGCGCGCGGTCCTCGCGGGTCTGGCACTGGACGCCAACCGCGCCGTCTCGTTGCCACGGCTGGCCGACATGGTCTGGCCCGACGTGCCACCCGCCTCGGCGGTGGCGAATCTGTGTTCCCACGCCGCTGGGCTGCGGCGGGCGGTGGGCGATCGGCTGGTCGCCCGCCCCAACGCGTACGAGCTGCGGCTCTCGCCGCACGAGCTGGACGTGACGGAGTTCCACCGGCTGGCGGGCGAGGGGCGGGGCCTGCTTGCCGCGGCCGACCCGGCCAGCGCCGTCGACACCCTCACCGCCGCGCTGGCGCACTGGCGCGGGGCGTCCGGCGACGGCCTGCCCCGGGGCACTGCGCTGGACAACCGTTGGGCCAGCCTCGATGAGCAGCGACTCCAGGTCTTCGAGGAACTCGCCGGGGCGCGGCTGGCCGCCGGTGAACACGGCCGCCTCCTGCCCGAGCTGCGCGGGCACCTCGCGGCCCACCCGCTGCGCGAGCGCGCCTGGGCGCAGCTCATGTTGGCCCTCTACCGCTGCGGTGACGTTTCGGCGGCACTCACCGTCTACCAGGACGCCCGGGCAATACTGGACGAGCAGCTCGGCATCGAGCCGGGCGAGGAGCTGTCCACCCTCCACCGCGCGATGCTCGACAGGGCGCCGGAGCTGACGTACGCCCCGCCGCCCGCGCCGGTCACGACGGCGGCTGTTCCGGTTGTCCCAGCGCCTTCGGCGGCCGTCGCCGCGCCAGCGCCGCTTCTGGCTGCCGGGCCCCTCGGAGGCGCCGGGTGGGTGGTGCCCCGGGAGCTGCCGGCCGGTCTGGTCACCTTCGTCGGCCGGCGCCGGGAAACCGCCGAGGTGGTCACGGCCCTGCGCGGTGCGAACTCCGCCGCGGTCGTCGTGGCCGGCGCGTTCGGCAGCGGCAAGACCGCCTTGGCGGTACGCGCCGCGCACACCGTCGCCACCGACTTCCCCGACGGGCAGGTGTTCGTCGACCTCCGTAACCGGGCCCCGGTGACCCCAGGTGAGGTGCTCGCCCGGGTGCTGCGCGCGATCGGGGTCGCGCCCGACGACGTGCCCGGACACACCGACGAGCGAGCCGGCTGGTACCGGTCGCTGGTCGCAGGGCGGCGGCTCCTGCTGGTGGTGGACGGGGTCACCCGCGCCTCCCAGGTCCGACCGCTGCTCCCGGCCGGCCCCGGTCCAGGCCTGGTCGTGGTCGCGCAGCGCCGGTTGGCCAGCCTGGACGGCGTACGGCGGGTGACGCTCCGCCCGCTCGCCGCCGACGACGCGCGTGACTTGCTGGCGGATCTCGTCGGCCCGGAGCGGCTGGCCGTCGATCCGGCGGCCACCGGCGAGCTGGTGCGCCTCTGCGCCGGGTCGGTGCTCGCCCTGCGCGTCGCCAGTACGCGCCTGGCGGCCCGTGCAGGGCTGTCGGTGGCCACCCTGGTCGGTCAGCTCGCCGACAGGCGGGAGCGGCTCGACGTGCTGGACTACGACGATCTGTCGGTGCGGGCCAGCCTGGCCGCCGTCGTCGCCGCCGTCCGCGCCGACGACGAGGTGGCCGGGCGGCTCCTCGCGCTGCTGGGCGCGGCGCCTGACGCCTTGCTCCAGCCTGAGCGGGTCGCCCGGCAGCTCGGGATCTCCGCGGCGCGAATGCGCCGCGCCCTAGACGACCTGGCCGACGCGCACCTGGTCTGTCGGGACGAGCAGGGGAGGCACCGGCTGCCGGCGTTGGTCCGGGAGTACGCCGCCGAGATGGCCGCCGAGCCGACCGTCGCGGCGAACCCGCTGACGGGTTGGAGGGTTGAGCCGTTCGCGGCCTGAGCAGCGTGCCGGGAAGCCCGCCGAGCGGCAGGCAGTCTCAGGAGACCTCGCCGCGCACGATTGCCACCGCCACCCGGCAGAACTCGTCCATGTCTGGCTGGAAACCGGCCGCGATGTCGGGGTGCAGGCCGCCGCGGGTCTCGTCGAGCAGCCGCTGGCAGACCTGCTCGACCGGCTCGCCGGCGTAGCTGGCCCGGACCCGTTCCGTCGCGGCCTGCAGCGCCGAGGTCAGCTGGTCCTCCAGCGGGCCGCGCAGCTTCTGCTGCACGGGATCGAGCCCGCGAGGGTCCAGCGTGACATGTGGCTCCGACATCGGCGCTCCTTTCGTCGGCGTCCGCGGTACCCCACCGCGGCCGTCGGTCAAACCACGTTCGGTGCGGCGGCGACCCGCACCTGGTACGAGAAGTCATCGGCCGGTTCCTCCATGTACGACAGCCGGCGGATCTGCCGGTCGTCGTCGTAGAGGGCGACATCCACGAGGACGCCGAGGTGCGCCAGGCCGATGCTGGCCACCCGCTTCTTGTCCTGGAGCACCGCGCACACCCCGCCGAGCAGGGTGCTGGCGTCGGAGGTACGGTGCCCCGGCGGGCAGCGCAGCACGAGGTCCACCTCGACCGGCCCCGACAGCGGGGTCCAGCCGGTGCGCTGGGCCGCCTCGCAGGCCGCCAGGAGCAGGGCGCGGACCCTCGTCGCCTGCCGGTGCCCGGCGGCGAAGATGGACAGCGCCTCGGTCTTGACCGGTGGCAGGCCGCTCACCTCGAACGTCAGGGCGAGAGCGCGGGTGTCCTGCACGACGGCACCTCCTCGTTGGGGACGATCCTGCCCAACCGGTGGAGCGGTGCAGGGGAGTTCCCGCGAGAACCAACCGATCGGACAGGCTGGGGTCGGCCGGAGGCGTGTCGACGTCGGCGGCGAACGCGCTGGCTGCGGAGCTACGGAAACGTTAGTCGACCGGCCGGCCGCTGGATAGCTGCACGCTCACGGGGTGGGACGCGGCGCGAAGGCGCAGAACTCGTTGCCCTCGGGGTCGGCCAGGACCCACCACTGGACCGCGTCGTCGGGCTCGCGCAGCAGCCTCGCGCCGGCCCGGATCAACGCGGTCGGCTCCGGGTCGGTCAGGTCGACATCCCAGTGCATCCGGTTCTTGACCGTCTTGCGCTCGGGCACCGGGCCGAAGACCCAGTGGTCCCACGGGAAGCCGACGGCGCCCACGACCGAGGCCGCGCCCGCGTCGCCGGCCTCGACCTTGCCGCCGGTCACCCCGGCCCACCAGGCGGCCTGGGCGGCCGGGTCGGCCGCGTCGACGACCAGCTCGAACGGGCCGGGGCGGGCGCCCGCGCGGGGCGGGAACGCGCAGAACAGGTTGCCGTCCGGGTCGGCCAGCACCCACCAGCTGATCTCCGCGTCCGGCTCGCGCACCAGGCGGGCGCCGGCCGCCAGCAGCGCCGCCGGGTCCGCCTCGGCCAGGCGCAGGTCCAGGTGTACGCGGGTCTTGACGGTACGCGGCTCGGGCACCCGGTTGACCCAGATCGACTCCGCGCCGGACCGGGCCGCCCGGGGGTCGACCCGGGTGTCCCCGTCGCCGAGGTCCACCACGTCGCCGTCGAGCACCCGCGCCCAGAACACCCCGGTCTCGCGGGGATCGGCGGCGTCCAGACACAGATCCTTGAAGCTCGCGATCACACCCCCATCATCCCGCCCACCCCCGCCCGCTCCAGTCCCGCCACGCCCGCTCCACCGCCCAGTCGGCCCGCCGCCCAGCCCCCGCCCGGTTGATCATGAAGTTAGTGGCGACGAAGCGGACAAATGGTCCCAACAACTTCATGATCAACGGGCGGGACGGGCGGGACGGGCGGGACAGGAGGGGTGGGAGGGGCGGGTGGGAGGGAGCGGGTGGGTCAGTGGCGGGTGCGCTTGATTTCGTGGAAGGCGGGCATCCGGATCAGGGGAAGCAGGGAGTCCCAGATGGTCAGGGCGTCGTCGGTGCCGGGGACCTCGGTCAGGATCGGGCCGTGGATGCCGCGTTCGGCGCCGGGCAGCATCAGCACGGGTGAGCCGACGTCGGGGCCGGCGGATGCGTACGCCAGCGCGTGCGACTCGCGTACCGCGTCGTCCCAGCGGTCGTCGTCGAGGGCCGGCGCCGCCTCCTGGAGGTCCGTGGCCTCGACGGCCGTGTCCACGATCTTCGGCGACAGCGGGTTGCCGGCGTCGTGGCTGCGCGCGCCGACCTCGGCGTAGAACCGGGCGACGTCGTCGTGGCGGCCGTCGGCGCGCAGCGCCTCCACCAGCCGCAGCGCCCGGCTGGAGGCGGCCATCGCCTCGGCGAACTGCGGCGCGACGTTCCCCTCGTTGAGGATGGCCAGACTGAACGCCCGCCACTCGAGGTGCAGACCGCGGGCGTCGGCGACGGCGACGAGCCACCGGGACGTGCGCCAGGTCCACGGGCAGGCGGGGTCGAAGAAGAAGGTGGCGTCCATCGGCCGAGCCTACGGGCGGCCCGGCGGACCCGCACCGCGGTGATCCGCACCACACCCAGCCCCTGTCGGGGCCGTCTCAGCAGCGTCAGGTTTCGCGACTTCGCAGGTCGGGCAGTGTTGGGGCCACGAAACGCCGGGGCGGCGGATCCGCAGGTCAACGCCCTGATCGTTCCGCCGTGCGCCGGGGCACGGAGCATCACCCCGGCTTTGGCCGACACGAGGGGAGGGGTGATGAGCGACCCTGACAAGGCCCGACGCCGGGGACGGCCCCGCGTGCGCGCGGTGGCCGCGGCCGCGGCGTTGACGCTGGTGGCGCCGATGGCGGCAGCCTGCGGCTCCGGCGGGGACGGCGGCACGCCCACGATCAACCTGTACTACCCGCCGGAGCAGAACCTGCAGAAGGTCGTCGACGACTGCAACGCGCAGGCCCAGGGGCGCTACAAGATCGCCTATCGGGTGCTGCCGCGGCAGGCGGACGACCAGCGGGTGCAGCTGGTCCGCCGGCTGGCCGCGCAGGACAGCGGCATGGACGTGCTCGGCCTCGACGTCACCTGGACCCAGGAGTTCGCCAGCGCCGACTGGATCCTGGAGTGGACCGGCCAGGACAAGGCCGAGGTGGAGCAGGGCACCCTCGCCGGGCCCCTCGAGGCGGCCCGCTACCAGGACAGGCTCTACGGCGCGCCGAAGAACACCAACGTGCAGCTGCTCTGGTATCGCAAGGACCTCGTCCCCGAGCCGCCGAGGACCTGGGACCAGATGATCTCCACTGCCCAGGAGCTGAAGCAGCAGGGCAAGCCGTACCAGGTGCTCACGATGGGCGCGCAGTACGAGGGTCTCGTCGTCCTCTACAACACCCTCGCCGAGAGCGCCGGCGGCAAGATCCTCAGCGACGACGGCGAGCAGGCCGTGATGGACGCCGGCACCGTCCGGGCGCTGGAGCAGCTCCAGCGCTTCGCCACGTCGGGCGTGACGTCGCCGTCGTTCAGCAACGCCACCGAGGACCCCGTCCGGCTGGAGTTCCAGTCCGGCAGCGGCGCGTTCCAGGTGAACTGGCCGTTCGTCTACCCGGCGATGCAGGAGGCCAATCCGGAGCTGGCCAAGCAGGTCGGCTGGGCGCGGATCCCGGGCATCGACGAGAACACCCCGAGCAAGGTCACCATCGGCGGGGTCAACATGGCGGTCAGCGCGTACTCGAAGCACCCCGAGGAGTCCTTCGAGGCGGCCCGGTGCATCCGCAACGAGAAGAACCAGAAGTTCTCCGCGATCAACGACGGCGTGCCGCCGACCATCGAGAAGGTCTACGACGACCCGGAGATGGCCGAGGCGTACCCGATGAAGGAGACCATCCTCGAGGAGCTCAGGGACCCGGCGGTCCGGCCGCTGACCCCGGCGTACCAGAGCATCTCCACCGTCATGTCGGCGATCCTGTCGCCGCCGTCGGCGATCAGGCCACAGCAGACCGCCGACGAGCTGCGCGACGCCATCGCCGACGCCCTCGACTCGAAGGGGGTCCTGCCGTGAGCGTCAACGCCACGCCCGCCGGCGCCGACGCCACGGCGCAGGCCGAGCGCCCCGCCGGGCGGCACGCCGCGGTGCCGGCCCAGCGGGGCGGTCGCGGCCGGAAGGCCCCGCTGAGCGAGAACAGGAGGGCCGAGCGCCGCCTGGGCTGGCTGCTCTGCGCCCCCGCCGCGCTGGTCATGGTGCTGGTGACCGCGTATCCGATCCTCTACTCGGTCTGGCTGTCGCTTCAGCGCTTCGACCTGCGCTTCCCCGACGAGCGCGAGTTCATCGGGCTGGAGAACTACGTCACGGTGCTGACCAACGAGTTCTGGTGGACGGCGTTCGGGGTGACCGCGCTGATCACCGTGGTCACCGTCGCGGTCGAGCTGGTGCTCGGCATGGGGCTGGCGCTGATCATGCACCGCACGCTGGTCGGCCGGGGCATCGTCCGCACCGCGGCGCTGATCCCGTACGGCATCGTCACGGTGGTCGCGGCGTTCTCCTGGCGGTACGCGTGGACGCCCGGCACCGGCTACCTGGCGAACCTGTTCAGCGAGGGCGCGCCGCTGACCGAGCGGGCCAGTTCCCTGGCGATCATCATGCTGGCCGAGATCTGGAAGACGACGCCGTTCATGGCGCTGCTGCTGATGGCCGGCCTGGCGTTGGTGCCGGAGGACCTGCTCAAGGCCGCCTCCACCGACGGCGCGACGGCCTGGCAGCGGTTCACCAAGGTGATGCTGCCGGTGATGAAGCCGGCGATCCTGGTCGCGCTGCTGTTCCGCACCCTGGACGCGTTCCGGGTGTTCGACAACATCTTCGTGCTGACCGCGGGCGGCAACGAGACCTCGTCGGTGTCAATGCTCGCCTACAACAACCTGATCCGGGGGCTGAACCTCGGCATCGGGTCGACGATGTCGGTGTTGATCTTCATCGCCGTGGCGATCATCGCCTTCGTCTTCGTGAAGCTGTTCGGTACCGCTGCTCCAGGCAGCGACGACGGGGAGAGGCGCTGAGATGGCTGAGACCACCACCCGGGCCAAGCTGCGCTGGGGCCTGCTGGACGCCATCGTGGTCGTCTTCGCGCTGGTGCCGGTGCTCTGGATCATGTCGTTGTCGTTCAAGACCCCGGCGACCCTGACGGACGGGAAGTTCATTCCGCGTGAGTGGACGCTGGACAACTACCGGACGATCTTCTCCACCGACCAGTTCGTCCGCGCCCTGGTCAACTCGATCGGCATCGCGTTGATCGCCACCGCGATCGCCGTGGTGCTCGGCGCGATGGCCGCGTACGCGATCTCCCGGCTGGACTTTCCCGGCAAGAAGCTGCTGGTCGGCGTCTCGCTGCTGATCGCGATGTTCCCGCAGGTGTCGCTGGTGTCGCCGCTGTTCGAGATCGAGCGGCAGCTCGGCCTCTTCGACACCTGGCCGGGGCTGATCCTGCCGTACATCACCTTTGCCCTGCCGCTGGCGATCTACACGCTGTCGGCGTTCTTCAAGCAGATCCCGTGGGACCTGGAGAAGGCGGCGAAGATGGACGGCGCGACGCAGGGCCAGGCGTTCCGGCGGGTCATCGCCCCGCTGGCCGCGCCGGGGCTGTTCACCACGGCGATCCTGGTCTTCATCTTCTGCTGGAACGACTTCCTCTTCGCCATCACGCTGACCTCCACCGAGCGGGCCCGCACGGTGCCGGTGGCGCTGTCGTTCTTCACCGGCGAGTCGCAGTTCGAGGACCCCACCGGGGCGATCTGCGCCGCCGCCGTGGTGATCACCATTCCGATCATCCTGTTCGTCCTCTTCTTCCAGCGCCGCATCGTCTCCGGCCTGACCTCCGGCGCAGTCAAGGGATAGGTGGTAGTCATGGCTGACATCGTGCTCGACAAGGTGAGCAAGAGGTTCCCGGACGGGACCACGGCGGTACGGGACGTCGACCTGGAGATCGCCGACGGCGAGTTCGTGATCCTGGTCGGCCCGTCCGGCTGCGGGAAGTCCACCACCCTGAACATGATCGCGGGCCTGGAGGACATCAGCTCCGGCGAGCTGCGCATCGGCGGCGAGCGGGTCAACGACAAGGCCCCCCGGGACCGGGACATCGCGATGGTGTTCCAGTCGTACGCCCTCTACCCGAACATGACGGTGCGGGAGAACATGGCGTTCCCGCTGCGGCTGGCGAAGCTGGACAAGGAGACGATCAACCAGAAGGTGGAGGAGGCGGCGAAGGTCCTGGAGTTGACGCCGTTGCTGGACCGCAAGCCGGCGAACCTCTCCGGCGGCCAGCGCCAGCGGGTGGCGATGGGCCGGGCGATCGTCCGGCAGCCGAAGGCGTTCCTGATGGACGAGCCGCTGTCCAACCTGGACGCGAAGCTGCGGGTGCAGATGCGCACCGTGGTGTCGCGCCTGCAGAAGCAACTCGGCACCACCACCGTCTACGTCACCCACGACCAGACCGAGGCGATGACCCTCGGCGACCGCGTGGTGATCATGCGGGGCGGCGCCGTGCAGCAGGTCGGCCCGCCGCAGGAGCTGTACGACCACCCACGCAACCTCTTCGTCGCCGGGTTCATCGGCTCGCCGTCGATGAACTTCCTGCACGCGGTTGTCGAGGACGGCAAGCTGCGTACGGCGTTGGGCGACGTGCCGATCGGCGAGCGGATCCGGCGCGAGCTGTCCGGCGGCGACGCGCCGCGCGAGCTGATCCTCGGCATCCGGCCGGAGCACTTCGAGGACGCCGCGTTGATCGACGACGACACCCGCCGCCGGGGCATGGAGTTCGAGGCACCGGTCGACATCGTCGAGTCGATGGGCTCCGACAAGTACGTCTACTTCAGCGTCGAGGGGGAGCGGGCCAGCGCCGCGGAGTTGGAGGAGTTGGCGGCCGACGCGGGCGCCGATTTCAGCGGCGGCGGCGCCAGCCTGGTGACCCGGCTGTCGGCCGAGTCGCCGGTGGCGGAGGGGCAGCATCGGCGGGTCTGGTTCAACCTGGAGAAGATCCACCTGTTCGACCCGTCGAACGGGCGCAACCTGACCCTGCACGAGGGCCGGGCGGCCGGCGCGCTCGCCGACTGACGCGACGACGCGCGGGGCGGGCGGGTCGCGCCGACCCACCCGCCCCTTGTCGTGTTGGCGGTCAGCGGCGTCGCCGGCTGGCCTCCGGGATCTCCGCCTCGACCCGCTCCCGCCGGATCTGGTCGTCGACGGGCTGCTGCTCGACGACCTCGTCCTTGGCGAGGTGGACCCGCTCGACGGGCACCGTGTCCTTGCCGACCACCGGCCGTTCGGCGCGCAGGGTCATCTCCTGCTCGGCCTCGCCGATGTCGGCGCGGACATCGCGGGCGTCGCCGGCGGCGATGGGCTCCCGCTCGACGTACACCTCGTCGTGCTCGACCGGCACGGTGGTGTGCACGTCCTCGGTGACGACGTACTTGCGCAGCCGCGCCGTACCGGCCGGCTGGCTCTCCGTGCCGACCCGCAGTCGCTCCTCGGACCGGATCAGGTCCTCGCCCGCCGCCGGCGCCCGCCCCCGGGCGGCGCTCGGCGCGCCCTGCGGCTGCAGGTGGTAGTGGGCGTAGAGCTGCTCGATCTGGGCCGTGTTCAGCGGCTCGTCGGTGCCGGCGTCCACCGCGGGGGCGTTCTTCACGGTGGAGGTGTCGTAGTCGACCGCGAGCCCGCCGTCGGTGATCCGGGCCTTGTCCAGCGGAGCCATCGACTCCTTCCGGCCCGTCATGCCGGTCTTCACGCTGACCCAGGTCGGCTCGCCGGCGGCGTCGGTCCAGATCTGACCCACGCTGCCGATCTTCGAACCCGAGCGGTCCTTGACGTCCTGTCCGTACAGCGAACTGGCCTGCTGTGCGCTGAGCTTCATGGATCGTCTACCTCCCTCTCGTGTCGCCGGACGGATACCCGGCCGACCGGAGCGGATTCGTCGGTGGCCCGGTGAATAGGAGCAGCAGGGTACGTCGGGGCCACCGGGGCCACCGGGGCCACCGGGACCAGTGGGGGCGGTGTGGACGACTCAGGCCCAGTCGACGTGGAGCGCGCGGTCGAGGAAGGCCGCGTAGCGGCCGAGGGCGCGTTCCACCCCGGCCCGCTGCGCCGCGCCGAGCGGCGTCAGCGGGCGGACCGTCACGGCCACCCGGTCCCGACCGACCGCCCGTTTCCAGGTGCCCACGACCCGACCGTCACGCACGACCGTGGCCTGGAAGACGCCGTTGCCGCCCGGCACGATCGCGTCCCGGTGCGCGGCGTCGAGCATCAGCGAACGATCCTTGTAGCCCAGCAGGTATTCGTCGAAGCCGGGCAGCACCAGCAGGTCGTCGTCGACCGGTGCGCGCGGCGCGTCCGGCAGGGCCGAGTCGACCAGCGCCTCCTGCCCGTCGACCCGCACGCGGGCCAGGGCGTCGCCGGCCGCGGCGAGGCCCCGGCGGGCGTCGGTGAGCGTCAGGCCCGTCCAGCCGGCGAACTCCCGGTCGGTGACCGGCCCGTGGCCGCGGACGTAGCGGCGGGCGAGGATCGCCAGCGCCTCGTCCCGGTCGGGCCGGTGCGGCGCGGGTGCCCACTCGTCGAGCAGGGCGAAGGTCTGCTCGGTGCCCACGTTCGGCGCGAGGCAGGTGACGCCCCGCACGCTCGCGTACCAGAGCAGGTGGTAGCCGCGCTGCCCGGCGGTGCCGATGCCGGCCGCCTCCAGCGCCGCCAGGCACCGCGCCCGGGTGAGCCGGCCACCGCCGGCCAGCGCGGCGCCGAGCACGTCGACCGCCCGGTCCGCGTCGGCCTCGGCCAGCCCGAGCTGCGCGCGGCGCGTCGCGGCGGCGGCCAGCGAGCGTACGCCGGTCAGCTCCAGCATCCAGCGGGCGTCGCGGGGCGGCACGAGGTGCACGGTGCCCCGCATCGGCCAGGTGCGCAGCGCCTCCCGGCGCTCCAGCGCGGCGTGCACGTCGGCGTGGTTGAGCGCGGGCAGCCGGACCCCGAGCGACCACATGCCGCTCGCCAGGTCCTGCGCCTGCATGGCCCCGAACCACTCCACCACGTCGGCGACCCCGCCCGGGTGGGCGGTGGGGTGCGGGCGCAGCAGCAGACTGGTCATCCGCAGCGCGAGCGCCTCACGGCCGGTCAGGTCCACGGGATCGGGCTCCTCGGGTCGGGGCAGGGCCACAGCTTAGGACCGGCCCCCGACATCCGACGCATGACGGCCGCCGCAGCGGGAAACCGGCCGCCGGCGGGCGCGTGACGCGCCCCGGAGGGAGCGACATGACTGCGTCCAGCGAGCCGGCCCGGGGTGCCGGCGCACGGACCCGGGCCGGCCGGGCGGGCCCGTCGGCCAAGACCAGCGCCGCCGCGGCCTTCGCGTTGGTCTTCGGGGTGGCCGCGCTGATCAGCGTGCTGACCGTGATCCTGTCCTGGATCGGCCTGCTGCTCGGCATCATCGGCGTGATCCTGGGCATCGTCGGGCTCAAGATGGCCCGCCGGCCCGGGGTGACCGGCCGGGGCGTGGCGCTCGGCGGCCTGGTGCTCAGCGCCCTGGCGGTGCTGATCGGGCTGGCCTTCGCCGCCGGGATCACCACCTTCCTCAACAACGAGAGCGCCGTGAACCGGATACAGCGACAGGTCGACGACCTGCGCGACCGGTTGGACTGACCGGCCGGGGGCGTCCTCCCCTGAGCCGCGGCGGTCGCCCGCGGGCTCAGAGCCGGCGGTGCATGACGAGCAGGTCCACGTACCCCTGGTCGGGGTGCCGGAACGCCTCGGGCACCCGGCCGACGACCTCGAAGCCCAGGGAGCGCCAGAGCGCCACCGCCCGGGTGTTCGTCGCCACGACGGCGTTGAACTGCATGGCCCGGTAGCCGTCGGCGCGGGCGAGCGCCAGCACGTGCTCGCCGAGGGCGCGTCCCAGGCCGCGCCCGCCGGCGGTCGGGGCGACCATGAAGCTGGCGTTGGCCACGTGGTCGCCGGGCCCGAGCTGGTTGGGCACCAGCTTCGCCGAGCCGAGCACGGCGCCGTCCGGGTCGACCGCGACGACCGTGCGGCCCGGCGGGGGCACCAGCCACATCGTCCGGGCCCGCTCCTCGTCGACGTCGCGGGGCCAGGTGTACGTCTCGCCGGCGGCCACGATCTCCCGGAGGAAGGGCCAGATCCGCGGCCAGTCCTCGGCGGTGGCGTCCCTGATCAGCATGCCCCCAGCATCTCGCACGCCGGGCGGGCCGGATCCCTCCCCCGCCGTTTGACGCCGCAAGTACCGGGTAGTCGCCGGAGCTGACCCGACATGAGGAGGGAAACACCTGATGGCTGCCCAGACCAAGGTCGCGGTGATCTACTACAGCGCGACCGGCATCACGTACCAGATGGCGCAGGCGGCTTGCGAGGCCGCCGGTGAGGCTGGCGCCGAGGTGCGCCTGCGCAAGGTGCGCGAGCTGGCGCCGGACGAGGCGATCCGCTCCAACTCGGGCTGGCACGCGCACCGCATGGAGACCCAGGACGTCCCGGAGGCCCAGTTGGACGACCTCTCCTGGGCGGACGTGGTGATCTTCGGAACGCCGACCCGGTACGGCGTGATGGCCGCCCAGCTCAAGCAGTTCATCGACACCACCGGGCCGCTGTGGTCGCAGGGCGCCCTGGCGAACAAGGTCTACTCCGCGTTCTGCACGACGGCCACCTCCCACGGCGGCCAGGAGGCGACCCTGCTGTCGCTGTTCACCGTCTTCTACCACTGGGGTGGGGTGGTGGTCACCCCCGGCTACACCGACCCGAGCCAGTTCGTCGCCGGCAACCCGTACGGCGCCTCGCACACCAGCAACAACGGCGAGACCGCGCCGGACGACATCGCCCTCGGCGCCACCGCCCTGACGACGAGGCGGGCGGTGCAGATCGGTGTCGCGCTGAAGGCCGGTCTGGCCGGGTGAGCCGGCGGCGACCGGCGGCCCGGGCGGGGGCTCTCGACCCGCCCGGACCACCGGTCGCCTCCAGCCCTACCCCCGATCGGGACGACTATGCACGCTCGGCCGTCGCCGACCGCTCGCCGGTGGCGGACAGGTCTCCGGCAGGCGACCGTTCCCCGCCCGTCGACAGTCGCCCGGCGGGGGAAGGCAGCAGCCCGGACAGCAGGTCGGCCAGGACCGCCAGGCCGTCCGGGCTGAGCACCGACTCCGGGTGGAACTGCACCCCCGCCACGCCCCGCCCGCGCAGCGCGTGCACCGCGCCGTCGGCGCCGTCGCGCGCCACCTCGACCGGCCCGTACGGGGTGGTCAGCCGGTCGGTGTCCGCCCGGGCCGTGAACGTCGAGTAGAAGCCGACCCGGCGCCGTGTGCCGAAGAGCCGCACCTCCCGCTGGAGCCCCTGGTAGGGCGCGTCCCGGCGGTGCAGCGCCAGCCCGAGCAGGCCGCACAGCAGTTGGTGGCCCAGGCAGACCGCCAGGGTCGGCCGGCCCTCGGCGAGCAACCCGGCGAGCAGGCCGCGCAGCGCGATCATCTTCGGCTCGGTCGTGCTGCCCGGGTTGCCCGGGCCGGGACCGACCACCACCAGGTCGTAGCCGTCCACGGGGCCGGCGGCGTGCCACGGCCGCAGCGTCACCGCCAGGCCCAGCGCGCCCAACTGGTGGGCGAGCATCCCGGTGAACGTGTCCTCTCCGTCGACGATCAGCACCCGACGCCCGGCCAACCCGGGCAGGCCGGGCGCGTCCGGGGCGCGCTGGTCCAGCCAGAACCGGGCCAGCGGCGCGTTGCGGGCGGCCAGCGCCGCGCGGACCTCGGGATCGTCGGCGAGGCGTACCGCCGGGCGCGCGCCGGCCGCGGGGGCCTGCGGGCCCAGGCCCAGCGCGGCGAGCACGCCGGCGGCCTTGGCGTGCGTCTCGGCCACCTCGCCCTCGGCCGTGGAGTGCCGGACCAGGGTGGCCCCGACCGGCACCCGCAGGTCGCCGGCGGGGGAGATCTCGGCGGTCCGGATCAGGATCGGCGCGTCCAGGCTCTGCCGGCCGGCGTCGTCGCGCCCGAGCAGCGCCAGCACCCCCGCGTAGTAGCGCCGCCCGGTGCGCTCGTGCCGGGCGATCACCCGGCAGGCGTTCTCCATCGGGCTGCCGGTGACGGTGGGCGCGAACATCGTCTCGCGCAGCACCTCCCGCACGTCCTTCGTGCCCCGGCCGGCGAGCAGGTACTCGGTGTGCGCCAGGTGGGACATCTCCTTGAGGTACGGCCCGACCACCTGGCCGCCGTGCTCGGCGACGGTGGCCATCATCTTCAGCTCCTCGTCCAGCACCATGTACAGCTCCTCGACCTCCTTGGGGTCGGCGAGGAAGCGCAGCAGCGCGCCCCGGTCGGCGTCCGCGCCGGTGTGCCGGAAGGTGCCGCTGATCGGGTTCATCATGACCAGCCCGTCGTCGACGCTGACGTGCCGCTCCGGGCTGGCGCCCACCAGGATGCGGGTGCCGGTGTGCACCACGAACGTCCAGTACGCCCCGCGCTCGCCGGACAGCAGCCGGCGCAACGCGGCGAGCGCGGCGACCAGCGGCGGCCCCTCGACGGTGGCGCGCAGGCAGCGGTGGATGACGAAGTTCGCGCCCTCGCCGCGCCCGATCTCCTCGGCGAGCACCCGGCCGACGGTGGCCGCGTACGCGTCGTCGCTGACGTCGAAGCGGGCGCCGGCGGTGCGCACGGGCACGTCGGGCAGCGCGGCGAGGGCCTCGGCCAGGCCGATCCGCTCGTGCCGGGCGATCTCCAGGCACTCCAGCGGTACGCCGTCGTCGACGCAGGCGAAGCCCCGCTCGGTGACCTGCCGGTAGGGCACCAGCGCCAGCGTGCGGGGGCCGGGCGGCCCGTCGGGCAGCGGGATGTCGGCGAGCCGCTCCGCCACGCGTACCGTGCCGGTGAACAGCTCCAGGTGGTCGGCGCCCTCGCGTCGGACGAGCGCGAAGGGGCCGGGGTCGGCGCCGGCGGCGACGGCGGCCAGCAGCTCGGGCAGGTGGGTCATCGGGTCTCCTCGGGCCGGGCGGCACCCGGGCGGGGCGACCGGGAGGGCCGGGGAGAGACCGGCGGCCGCCTCGTCGGGCGGCCGCGTGGGGAAGCTACGCGCGGGGGATGGCCGCCGGGTCGGCGGGCCACCAGCAGGACAGGTGCGCGAGCATGGCACCACCCTACGCGGCGGCCCACGGGCCGGAAAGCCGATCGGGCGTACGGCCCATCCGCTGGGACGCCGGGCCGCGGCGCACCGGGTAACTTGACGGCGATGAACATTCTCGCGCTCGACCTGGGCACCTCCTCGGTACGCGGGCTCGTGCTGGACGCGGACGCCCGCCCGCGGCCCGGCGCGCTGGCCCGGCGCAGGGTGAGCCTCGTCGTGCACGACGACGGGACCGGCACGCTGGACGGCCCCGGCTACCTGGCCTGCCTGGTCGAGTGCCTGGACGAGTTGGCCGCGGCGGGGCATCTGCGGGACGTGTCCCTGGTGGCGACCTCCGCGCAGTGGCACTCGGTGGTCCCCCTGGGCGCCGACGGCGCGCCCCTCGGGCCGGTGCTGACCTGGTTGGACACCCGGCCGGCGGCCCTGCCCGGCGCGCCGGGGCCGGCCGACCCGGCCGATTTCCACCAGCGCACGGGCACGTGGTGGCACCGCTGCTACTGGTCGATCCGGCTGCCCTGGCTGCGGGAGCACACCGGGGGCCCGATCGCCCGGTTCGCCGGCCTGGCCGAGTACGTGCTGGGCGAGCTGCTCGACGCCGCGCCGATGTCGATCTCTCAGGCGTCCGGCACGGGGCTGTTGGACCTGCGGACCCTGGACTGGGACGCCGAGGCCTGCGCGCTGGCCGGCAGCCGGGCCGGGGAGCTGCCCGAGCTGGCCCCGGCGCGATGGCGGGGCCGGCTGCGGCCCGCGTACGCGCGGCGCTGGCCCCAGCTCACCGACGCGCCGTGGGCCGGGCCGGTGGGCGACGGCGCGGCGTCGAACGTCGGCAGCGGCTGCGCCGCCCCGGACCGGGTCGCGGTGACCGTGGGCACCTCGGCGGCGGTCCGGCTGATGCAGCGCGGCCCGGCGGGCGAGGAACTGCCCCCGCTGCCGGAGACGCTCTGGCGCTACCGGGTCGACCACGATTACGTGGTCACCGGTGCCGCGTACTCCTCCGGCGGCAACCTGTTCGCCTGGGCCAACCGGGAGCTGCGACTGCCCGAGGGCGCGGAGCTGGACGCCGCGCTGGCCCGGCTGCCACCCGACGGCCGCCTGCCGGTGAACGTCCGCTTCGGCGGCGACCGGCCGCCCGGCCTGGTGCCGGCGGGCTCCGGCGAGCTGCGGGGGCTGAGCTTCAGCAGCACCGCCGTGGAGATCCTGGCCGGGCTGATGCGGGGTCTGTGCGACCTGGTCGCCGAGGACCTCACGGTGCTGGAGTCCACTGTCGACAAACCGGTCGAGGTGGTGCTCGGCGGGGGAGCGGTGGCCGCCTCACGCTGGTGGCGTTCGGCGTTCGCCGCCGTGCTCGCGCCCCGGCCCGTGTGGCACGGGCGCAACCCGGAGGTCGGGGCGAGCGGTGCGGCGCTGGTCGCGCTGGGCCGCGTCGGCGACGCGACCCGGCTCGCCGACATCGGCCGGACGGACGAGCCCGCCTCACCCTCCTGAGTCGCACCTCAGCCCGGCCCGTTGACACAGCTCGCGGGCCTGATTGGATGGGACTCCGTTCCCCGGGTCGCCGCGGCGGACGCGAGGGACGTAGGAGGCAGGTGTGGGCGCAGGTCCGGGCCCGGCACGGGGCGAGGTGCCGCAGCACCGCCGGCGCCGGTTCGACGTCCGGGTCGTCCCGCACCGGCGCCGTTCGCCGTTCCGGTTGCGGGACTGGCGGATGCGCACCAAGCTCGCCACCGTGCTGGTCATCCCGTCGGTGGCGTTCCTGGTGCTGGCCGGCGTGCAGACCCACGCCCTGGTCGGGCAGACCACCGCGCTCGGCGACTTCGCCGAGCAGGTGGGCATCGGTCGGCAGATCACCGTCGTGGTCCACCAGCTCCAGCAGGAGCGGGACCGGGCCGCCGGTGAGCTGGGCGAGCTGCGGCGCAGCGGCGCGGGCGCCGACCGGGACGGGGCCATCGTCGCGCTGAAACCGTTGCAGAGCGCCACCGACCAGGCCCTGCGGGAGCTGCGCCGGGCGGCCGAGCCGCTGGCCGACGCCGACGCGTCCTGGCGGGTTGCCTACTCCGAGGTGCTGGAGGCCTACCAGCAGGTCGTCTACATCCGCGCCGCGATCCCCCCGGCGGTGCTGGGCAGCGACACCATCCTCAGCAACTACCACCGCGCCGTCGACGCACTGCTCAGCCTCCTCGCCGAGCCGTCTCCCGGCGAGGACCAGCCCGCCCTCAGCGACGCGGTGCTGCGCTACGTCCAGCTCGCCCGCGTCAAGGAGCTGTCCTCCCGGGTCCGCGCCCAGCTCTACGAGGCCGCCCGGTCCGGCCGGTACGGCGTGGAGGACCAGGTGGTCCTGACCGACCTGCGGGCCCAGCAGCTCACCGCGCTGGGCGCGTTCCGGGTAGCCGCGACGACCGCGCAGATCGGCCGCTACGACGAGACCTCCGTGGACCCGGCGTTCCTGGCCGCCACCCGGCTGGAGGAGCAGAGCCTGCCGACGGGCGACGCCCAGCCGGCCGTGCTGCCCGCTCCACAGTGGTGGGCGGCCAGCGAGCAGCGCCAGGAGCTGCTGCGCCGGGTCGAGGCGTCGGTGCTCGACGACGCCGTACGACAGGCCGACGAGGTGAGCGCCGCGCAGTTGCGCACGACGCTGCTGGTCGTCGGCGTGGTCGTCGTGGTGCTGCTGGTGGCCCTGCTCATCTCCGTTCTGGTCGGCCGGTCCATTGCCCGGTCCATGCGGCTGCTGCGCGGCCAGGCCCTGCGGATCGCCCAGCTCGAGCTGCCGGAGGCCCTGGACCGGCTGCGCACCGTGACCGGCGGCGTCCCCACGATCGAGGTCCCGCCGGCGGTGGTCCGCTCGCTCGACGAGATCGGCGAGCTGGCCGAGGCGTTCGTCGCGGTGCACCGCAGCGCGGTCAGCGTCGCCGTGGAGCAGGCCACCACACGGCGCAACGTCAACGCGATGTTCGTCAACCTCGCGCGCCGCAGCCAGGTGCTGGTCGAGCGCCAGCTGGAGCTGCTGGACGACCTGGAACGCGAGGAGAGCGATCCGGACCAGCTGGAGAACCTGTTCAAGCTCGACCACCTGGCCGCCCGCATGCGGCGCAACGACGACAGCCTGCTGGTGCTGGCCGGGACCGAATCGACCCGCCGGTGGAACCGGCCGGTCGGACTCGGCGCGGTGCTGCTGGCGGCCAGCGCCGAGATCGAGCAGTACCAGCGGGTGCGCCACGAGGCGGTCGCCGACCTGCACGTCGTCGGCCACGCCGTCGGTGAGCTGGTCCACGTCCTCGCCGAGCTGCTGGAGAACGCCACCTCGTTCTCCCGCCCCGACACGGTCGTGGCCGTCACCGCCGGGGCCGAGGGCGCCGGCGCGGTCGTCGAGATCGCCGACGAGGGCCTCGGCATGAGCCCGGCCGCCCTGGCCGAGGCCAACGCCGTCCTCGCCACGCCGCCGGCGGCCGACGTCGCGACCGTCGAGCGGATGGGCCTGTTCGTGGTCAGCCACCTCGCCGCGCGGCTCGGCGTCGAGGTGCGGCTGCACGGCGGCGCGAACGCCGGCCTCGTCGCCCGGATCCGGCTGCCCGGTGACCTGCTGGCGCCGGCGCCGGAGCCGGGCGCGCCCGCCCCGGCGCGGATGCTGACCTCCGCGGTCGCCTGGGCCGGCGCGCCGTCGCCCGACGAGATGCCGGTGGCCGGGCGGCGTCCGGAGGCCGCCGTGCCCCACCAGACCCGGCCGGTGCGGACCGAGGAGGTGACCGCCCCGGCGGCCGGGTCGCCCGCCGGCGGGGGCTGGTGGTCCCGCCAGGGCCCGGCGCCGGCCCCGGTCCGGGAGACCTCGCCCACCCCGCCGACCGTCCCGGTGACCGGCGGTACCAACGCCCGCGGGCTGCCCGTACGGGTGCCGATGGCCCAGCTCTCCGCCGTCACCGAGCCGGCGCGGCCGCAACAGCCGGCGGCACGCCACGACCCGGACCCGGAGGCGGTCGGCGGCATGCTGTCCCGGCTCTACAGCGGCGTCCGGCGGGCCGAAGCCGAGGACACCACCGAGATTTTCATGCCGCCGGGCGGCACGTGCACCGAAGGGGGACACAGATGACGACGTTGAGCCAGGAGGCCCGCGATCTGAGCTGGCTGGTCAGCGGATTCACACAGCGGGTGCCGGGAGTGGCACACGCCATCGTGGTCTCCTCCGACGGCCTGCTGGTCGCGATCTCCGACCACCTGCCACGGGACAACGCCGACAAGCTCGCCGCGGTGACGTCGGGGCTGATGAGCATCACCGCGGGCGCCGCCCAGATGTTCGACGGCGACGTGGTCAAGCAGACGGTCGTCGAGATGGGACGCGGCTACTTCCTGGTCATGCAGGTGCGCGACGGGTCGATCCTGGCCACGCTGGCCGGCGCGGACGCCGACATCGGCGTGGTCGGCTACGAGATGGCGCGGCTGGCCAAGCAGGCGGGGGAGATGCTCACCCCGGCCCTGCGGGCGGAACTGCAGCAGGCACTGCCGCGCTGACGACGGCGGACGGCGGGACGCGCCCTTCCCTAGCTCCGCTCCCAGCCGGATCCCAGTGGACCGGCGGACGCCGCCCGCCGGGCACCCCGCCTGGCGGTCGGCGACGCGGAGAGGAGGTGACGCATGCGGAGGTCGTTGATCGTCACGATGGTGGCCGCCACCGCCCTCACCGCTGGCTCGGCGCCGCGCGCCGGCGAACTGCCGAACGTGCGGTACAGCGCCGAGGTACGCATGTCGTGGCCATCCCCACCCACCACCTTCACCGGGTCGCCGTGGTCAGGCGGGCGGGTCACCGAGGGCGACGCAGACGTTGTCCTGCCGGCCGATCCCCAGCGTCAACTGACGGGTGCCGGCCGGATCGATCGAGACGACATGCAGCCCGTCGAGGATGTAGTAGCCACGCGGGTGGCGGTCTCCCAACCGGAAGCCGAACCCCGCAGGCCCGACGATGGTGTAGCGCAGCCACCCGCCGTCCGGGCGGTATTCGAGCAGCCCGGAGCCGCCCGCGTCCCGGCGTACGGCTTTCCCGGTGTCGGTGTTGACGAAGTCCACGGTCAGCGGGCCGGCGTACTCCTCACGTCGGACGGCCCCGGTGGCATATCGGGCGAGCACCCGGACCCGTACGTCCTGGGAGACGACGCGGACGTGTAGCGGGAACGAGCAGTAGCGGCCGGCCGGACCGGTCCATTCCTCCTGGATCGACGGACGCCAGGGCTCGGGGCGGTTGCCGCCCCAGCCTCGCCAACCGGAAACGGTCACCTGGGATCCGATGTCCCCAGCGACCGCCGGGCTGGCGGGAGCGGTCACGAGGGCCGTGGAGACCATCAGCATTCCGAGCAGAGACCGACTGACGATCTTTCCCAGGCGCATGTCATCACCTAACCAGTAAATGTCAGTCAACCGGTGTTGTTGACAGTACTGGTTAACTACGCCGAGTCAAGGCACACTGTCGACATGCACTGGGTGAACGTCGAGGGCTATCCGATGCCCGTTCCGGTCGGCGGGCATCCCGCCCTGGAGCTCTGCAACACCTGGGCCGGCTGGGCGGCACCGCCCAGTCCGGAACGGGAGTGGCTTCGCGACTTCGACCGCCTGGCGGTGTGGGCCGGGCACGTCCAGCTACTCACCCCGGCCACCGTCGGTCGACTTCGGGAACACGGTCGCCGCCACCCGGCCGCCGCACACGACGTACTGGTGGCGACCCGGCTGCTGCGCACCGCGCTGCACGATGTCCTGCTCGACCCCTGCGACACCGCGGCCTTCCGGCACGTCGCCGAGCAGGCACAGCGGGCCGCCGCCGTGGCGGTGCTGGAGTCGGACCAGGACGGGCTCGCCCACTGGACGCTGCCCGACGACGTCGGTCTGCTGCTGCCGCTGCTGGCCGGTGCCCGTGCCGCCGTCGACCTGCTCAGCACCCCGGCCCGCACCGACGTACGCGCCTGCCCGGCCGTCGACTGCGGATGGCTCTTCCTCGACCGGCGGGGCCGGCGTCGCTGGTGCAGCATGGCCAGTTGCGGCAACCGGGCCAAGGTACGGGCCTATGCCGCCCGCCAGCAGCCGGACTGACCAACCGTCACTCCACTTGACCAGTGATGATCGCGCGGACTGCGGCGCGGGCGGGTGAGTTCTCGCGCCGGGGCGGGATACCCTACCTGCGGTGCCTCGAACCGCGTGACCGGAGGAGCCGATGCTGGGATGACGGCAGGGCGACCGATGCCCACACAGGACGACGTGCTCGGGTACTTCAACACCCTGTCGAACTGGGGACGGTGGGGCGACGACGACCAGTTGGGGACCCTGAACCACATCACCGACGACGTTCGGCTGGCGGCGGCGCGGGCCGTGCGCCACGGCAGGAGCGTGTCGTGCGCATGGGAGGTTGCGGTACCGGAAGACATGGAGCGGTCGACGACGACGTGCCCGTGCGCCGCCGACATGCCGGGTGCCGAGAACATGCCGTTGCCCGGATTCCGGGACGACCGGCGCTGGGGCTTTTCGTCCGAGCGGCTCGGCATCACCTTCCACGGCAACACCCTCACCCATGTCGACTCGCCGTGCCACATCTTCTGGGACGGCACGATGTACAACGGTCGGTCGCACTCGTTGGTCGACGCCGCGACGGGATCGGCGTGGGCGGCCGTCACGGCGGCGGCGAACGGGATCATCACGCGTGGTGTCCTGCTGGACATCGCGAGGGTCCGCGATGTGCCGTGGTTGGAACCGGGGCAGGGTGTGTTTCCCGAGGATCTCGAGGAGGCCGAGCGTCGCCAGGGTGTGCGGGTGCGATCCGGCGATGCGGTGCTCCTGCGGACCGGCTGTGGCCGCGTCCGACACGAGACCGGTGCGGCCAACGGTTTCACGCAGGCCGGTTGGCACGCGTCCTGCCTGCCGTGGCTGCACGAACGGGAGGTCGCGCTGATCGGCGCTGACACCCCCCAGGAGGTTCAGCCGTCGGGGTACGAAGACGTGTTGATGCCGGTTCACGCCGTGAGCCTCGTCGCGATGGGTCTGTGGCTGCTCGACAACTGCGACCTGGAGGCGTGCGCGACGACGGCTGCCGAGCTTGGCCAGTGGGACTTCCACCTCGCAGTCGCGCCGGTCCGCTTCGCCGGTACGTCCGGCAGCCCGGTCAACCCGATCGCCACATTCTGACCGCGGCTTCACGAGGGGCGCGACGCCACGAAGGACCCGGCTCGCGGGGCGCGCGGTGGCGCACCGAACCGGGCGGGGGAGGCCGACGCCCTCGACACCCGGCCGCTGCGACCCGCAGGGGCCAGCCGCGTCGACGCCCGGTCGGCGGAACGGCCCGGCTCCCACGGTCAGGCCGGGTGGGCCGGCCCTCCGACCGGTGCGGCGGAACGGACCGACCCACACCACCACCCGGATACGCAACGGGCGCGAAAAAGCCCGCAAAAACAGGCCGTCACGGGATCACGCACGGGACCGCGACGGAGTAACGTACGTCACCGGAGAGGCCGCTCCCCCCGTGGCGGCCTCTCCCTCATCTTTCCGCCGCGACCACGACGGCCGGAACGACCGGATGCCGCAGCCCCGGGTGACCCGCCGGCAGCGACCGGCGCACCACCACCCAGCTCACCGCCAGCGTGGTCGCCACCAGCGGCCAGGTCAGCGCCACCCGGGCGACCGTCAGCGCGACCACCTGGCCGCCGAACCACAGCGGCAGGAACACGAGCACCCGCAGCACGTAGGTCGCCGCCCACACCCAACTTCCCCGGCCGTACGCGCGCAGCAGCGCCGGATCGCGCCGCCACCGGCTGCGCTGCCCGAGCGCGACGCCCACCACCACCCCGAGCAGCGGCCAACGCACCGCGATGCTGACGACCCAGGCCAGCGCGCTCGCCGCGTTGGAGAGCAGTTGGACGAGGAAGAAGTCCTCGGCGCGCCCGGTGCGCAACGCGACCAGCGCGGCCACGCAGACCGCCAACAGCCCGACCAGCACCGAGCGCGGTCGGTCGCCCCGCCGCAACCGCCAGCCGGCCAGGGCCGTGCCGGTGACCACCGCCGCGCCGACCCCGGCCCACAGCGAGTGGCCGCCGATCAGCCAACCGACCGCGAACGCCACCGGCGGAAGGGTGGCGTCGACCGCGCCCCGACGCCCGCCGAGCAGGTCGGCGAGGCTCTCCGGCCGGTCCGCCGGGGGCTTCCCGCGCTCCGGTGTGCTGACCACCCGCCACCTCCTCACGTCCGCCCCCCAACCTATCCGTCGCCAGCGGGCGGGCCAGCGGGTGACCGGGGCGGGCTGGCCGCTACGGTGTGCGGGTGCGAGCGACGCCGAGGGGTTGGACCGCAGTCTGGTTGGTCGTCCTGGCGATCGTTCAGGCAGCCGCCTTCCTGGCCGTGTGGCGGGTCGCCCTGCACATCGAGGCGGGCCAGTGGATCGACACCGTCGCCCTGACCGGCAACCGGATCGGTCAGGACCGCATCGACGGCCCGGTGGACCGGATCCTCAACGCCATGTCGGTCGTGTCGCTGCTGGCGGCGACCGCGGTGATCGGCTTCATCGCGCTGATCCGGGGTCGCATCGCGCTCGCCGTCACGGCCACCCTGTTGATCGCCGGCGCAAACGGCACCACCCAGCTGCTCAAGTACGGACTGGCCCGGCCGGACTTCGGCATCGACCCGGAGCGGATCTACGCCGGCAACAGCCTGCCCAGCGGGCACGCCACCGTCGCCGCATCGGTCGCGGTGGCGCTGGTGCTCGTGCTGCCGCAAAAGGTGCGGGCACTCGGCGCCTTCCTCGGGGCCGGCTACGCCGCGGTCGCCGGGGTCGCCACCCTCTCCGCCGGCTGGCACCGGCCCAGCGACGCGGTGGCGGCGTTCCTGGTGGTCGGGGTGTGGGCGGCGCTGGCCGGGCTGCTGCTGCTGGTCACGCAACGCGAACAGGCGCAGGTGGAGTCGGCCGACGCGCACCGGGTCGCCGCCACGGTGCTCGGCATGGGCGGCGCGCTGGCGGCGGTGGCCTGCGGGCTCGCCCTGGCCTGGCTGCTCGACCTGCGCGCCACCCCGCCCGACGAGCTGGCCCGCCGGCCGCTGTTCGTCGGGTACGCCGGCAGCGCCGCCGGCATCGCCGGGACGATGGGCGTGGTGATGGCGCTGGTGCTCGCCGCCGTCCACCGTTTGGTGCCCCGCGTCAAGGGCTGAGCCCGGCCCGCCGCCTCCCGGCAGGGCTGACAGCGGCCCCGCTGCCTCCCGGCACCGGGTTGCCCCGGCTCGCCGCCTCCCGGCAGGCGTGGCGCCCGCGTCAGCGGGAGTAGGTGCCCACCATCGTCCCGCTCGCGATGTCCCGCTGCACGAGCGTGCGGTGCACGTCGTCGGCGTGCGGCGTGTCGGGCAGCTCCAGCGGCCGGTCCAGCGCGTAGAGCCGGAAGAAGTACCGGTGGGGATCGTCGCCCTGCGGCGGGTGCGGCCCGCCCCACCCGGTCGTGCCGAAGTCGTTGGGCCACTCCCGGCCGCCCAGGGGCACCCCACCCTCGGGCACCCCGGCCGCGGTCGGCGCGATGCCCGTCACCAGCCAGTGCAGGAACGGGGTCTTCCCGGCGTCCGGGTCCTCGACGAAAAGGACCAGCTCGGTCGCGGACTCCGGCACCTGCGACCACTCCAACGGCGGTGAGACGTTGCCTCCCTCGCGGGCGAAGCGGGTCGGCAACATGTCGTGGTCGTTGAACGCGGTGCTGCGCAGCATGATCCCGGCCATCGGTGGCGCTCCTCTCCTCGGCCCGGCCGCGCGTACCCGCCTGGCGACCGCCGAAACGGCCACGCCGCCGCCGATCGGCGGTGTGAGAGGGTCGGAGCGGCAGACACGGACGGGGGAGGACCGGTGGAGCGGGTACGGGCGGCGTTCCGGGACGAGTGCGCGCGGCTCGGCGAGGTGCTGCGCGGCGTCGACGAGGCGGATCTGGACCGCCCCACCGACTGCCGCCCCTGGACCGTGCGGGAGCTGCTGGCCCACGTGCGCACCGGCGCCGGGCGGCTGGTCGACATGCTCGCCGCGCCGGCCCCGCCCCGCGCCGAGGTCGACGCCGCCGCGTACTACGGCGCCGCCAAGTTCACCCCGCCGGTGGACGCCGCCCGCATCGACAGCGGCCGGCGGGAGGCCCGGGAACTCGACGGCCCCGCCCTGGTGGCCGACTTCGACCGGGCCTGGCGGGACGCCCTGGCCGCCGTCGACGCCCAGCCGCCCGGTCGGGTGGTGCGCACCCGCCACGGCGACGCGATGGCGCTGGCCGAGTTCCTGCGTACCCGCGTGGTGGAGGTCGGGGTGCACGGCCTGGACCTGGCGGCGGCGCTGGACCGGGAGCCGTGGCTGACGCCCACCGCGGCGGAGGTCGTCGCCGGCCTGCTCACCGGCGGGCGTCCCGTCCCGGCGGAGCTGGGATGGGACCGGCTCACGCTGATCCGCAGGGCCACGGGCCGGACCGACCTCACCGCCCGGGAGCGGGCCGTCCTGGGCGCCACCGGCTTCCGCTGGCTCTCCTTCGGCGGCTGACCGGTCTCCTCCCGCCGACCGCGCGAGCCGCCGCAGCGTCCGGGCGACCGGCGAGGCCGGGGCTGGGCTGCTCGCGGTCTCCCCGCGCGGGTGTCCGCCCCCTTCCCCGGGATGGTCGTCGCCGGGCGACGCGGGTCAGGTGGTGGCGAACGGGTCCGCCGCCGCGCGCGGCGCGGGCACCCGCGGCACCGCCTTGCGCAGGTGGTCCAGCACCACGGGGTCGATGCGGCCGGGCACCAGCCGCTCCTCCAGGTTCTCCATCCCGGCCCAGGCGAAGAGCGCCTCCTCCGGTCGGTCCGGGTCGACCGGCAGACCCAGCGCGGCCAGCAGCCCGCCGACCTCCGTCGCCACCGCCCCGGTCAGGTCGAGCAGGGTGGCCGGATCGGGCCGGCCGAAGAGCAGGGTGTGCAGCGCGAGCAACCGGCCCAGCTCGGTCACCGGATCGGGGTGGTCGTCGACCCGCAGGTCGACCAGGACGTCGCTGGTGCCGCCGTACCCGCCGCCGCGCTCGACCACCAGCAGCCCGGCGCTCTGCCGGCCGCGCCGGTCGCCGCCGGCCTGGTCCCCGGCGCGCAGC
This sequence comes from Micromonospora sp. NPDC048063, assembly GCF_043202855.1. Taxonomy (NCBI): domain Bacteria; kingdom Bacillati; phylum Actinomycetota; class Actinomycetes; order Micromonosporales; family Micromonosporaceae; genus Micromonospora; species Micromonospora sp. NPDC048063. The sequence goes on from NZ_JBIDBG010000014.1 coordinate 115,623, forward strand.
GCGGCGAGCAGCCGGTCGGGGAACGGCAGCGCCGCCCCGCCCAGCCAGGCGTCCCGCACCGCGTCGACCACCTGCGGGCCCGCCAGGATGTTGCCCTGCACCGCCCAGCCGTCGCCGGCCTGGCCGCCGGCCCACGGGTGGCAGGCCGGGCCCGTCCAGGTCGCGCCCGCGCCCGCCGCGGCGACCACGCCGAGCTGGCGGTGGTCCCGGTCGGGGTCGGCGGCAACCAGGCCGGCGACCACGTCGGCCGCGGCCACCCCGGTGCGCAGCAGCGTCAGCCCCTGCGGCCGGTACGCGAGGTTGACGTGCGCCTGGGTGGCGAGCGCGCCGACCTCGGCCTCGGCGGCCGGGACCAGCGCGCCGGCGGCCAGGAACCGGCTGGCCACGACGACGCCGTGCAGGCGGCCGTCGTCGGAGCGGGCGACGAGCGAGAAGGTCACGACAGGAGACTAGCGCGCTGCCGGCGGCCATCGTCGGTGCTGGATGCGACCCTCCTGCCGACGTGGGTCCGGCAATGGCTCAGAAGGGCGGCGCCGCGGCCTCCGGCGGCGCGCCCCGGGCCCGGCGGGCGTCGGCGACCGCGACCGCGGTCAGCAACGCGGCGGCGACGGCCGCGGCCACCAGCGACACGGTGCGCAGCAGCACCGGCATCAGGACCAGCAGCACGAGGGCGGCGATCCAGCGCGACGGCGACACCCGGCTGAACACCTCGTACTCGAACCGGGCCCGGCCGGCGAGGAAGAGCACCGGCCCGCCGAGCACCATCGCCAGCCAGGCCGCCTCGGGGCGGTCCAGCGGGTGTTCGATCACCAGCTTGTAACCGATCGCGGTGGCGGTCAGCCCGACCACCATGACCAGGTGGGTGTCGGCCGCGGACCGGCCGATGCTGGCCGGGTGCCGGGCCCGGGCGACGGCCTCGGCGAGGATCTGCCCGGCCCGCTGCACGTAGATCCGCCACAGCACGATCGAAGTGACCAGCGCCAGGGCGAAGGCGAGCGCGTGCCCGCCGCCGTACGGGCCCTCGCTGTAGGCGAGGCCGGCGACCAGGATCGTCTCGCCGAGCGCGATGAGGAAGAACTGCTGGTACCGCTCGGCGAGGTGCTCACCGGCGATGTCCCACCGGGAGACGGTCGAGCGGCCCAGCCCCGGCACCGGCCAGCCGAACCGGGCGGCCAGGTACTCGGCGGCGAGCGCGGTGGTCCACAGCAACACCCGCGGATTGGTCGGCACGAACGCGCCGATGATCCAGAGCGTGCCGGTCGCGCTGTAGACGAGCAGCATCCGCAGGTTCAGCCGTCGGTACGGGTGCGAGCCCAGGGCGAGCAGCAGGATCAGCGGGCGGGAGAGCTGTGCGGTCACGTACGCCACGGCAAACATCAGCCCGGTCTCCCTGAACGCCCGGGTGATCGCCACCCCCATCACCATGCTGGCCACCGCGGCGGTGATGACGACAGCCTGCAACCAGGCGTGGTGCGGGTCGTACCGGCTGGTCGTCCAGGAGGTGCCCTGCCACACCGCCCAGAGCGCGAGGATCAGCAGCAGCGTCTTGGCGCCGCCGGTGACCGCGCCCCAGCCCCGGGCGCCCCCGGGCTCCAGCGCCAGGTCCTCGAACGAGCGGACCGAGATGCGGGTGAGCGCGAAGACGTACACCAGGTCGAAGAAGAGTTCGAGGAACGTGGCCCGGCCGGCGTCGACGGCCGGGGGCAGTTGGCGTCCCGCCTCGTGGGCGGCCATGGTCAGCTCGCCCCGCCGTCACGTGCGCCCATCCCGCAGTCGTAACACCGCCGACCGCCCGACCGCCCGACTACCGGGAAACCGGGGCGGGATCTTGATCCGGCCGGCGGCCGGCGGGCACCATCGACCGATGACGACCCGATGGGGCATGACCGTGCCGCTGGACGGCATCCCGCTCGCCGACCACGCCGCGGCCTACGCGGCCCTCGACCGGGCGGGGTTCACCGACGTGTGGTCCTCCGAGGTCGCCGGGGCGGACGCGTTCACCCCGCTGGCGCTCGCCGCCGCCTGGCAGCCGCAGCTGCGCCTGGGCACCGCGATCACGCCGGTCTTCACCCGGGGGCCCGGCCTGCTGGCGATGAGCGCCGCCGCGCTCGCCGAGGCCGCGCCCGGCCGGTTCGCGCTCGGCATCGGCGCGTCCTCGCCGGTCATCGTGCGGAACTGGAACGCCGTGCCGTTCGACGAGCCGTTCCGGCGGACCCGGGACGTGCTGCGTTTCCTGCGCGCGGCGCTCTCCGGCGCGACCGTCGACGAGGCGTACGACACCTTCGCGGTGCGCCGGTTCCGCCTGGAACGGCCGCCGGCCGTGCCGCCGCCGCTGCTGCTCGCCGCGCTGCGCCCCGGGATGCTGGGACTGGCCGGCGCGGAGGCCGACGGCGTCATCCTGAACTGGCTCGCCGCGAGTGACGTGGCGCGGGCGCTCGCCGAGGTGGGCGACCGGCGTCCGGGCTTCGAGGTGGTCGCCCGGATCTTCGTCTGTCCCACCTCCGACGCCGCGCACGCCCGCGCCCTGGGCCGCCGGCTGATCACCAGCTACCTGACCGTTCCCGCGTACGCCGAGTTCCACCGCTGGCTGGGCCGGGAGGAAGTGCTCGGGCCGATGTGGCGGGCCTGGGCCGCCGGGGACCGGCGCGGCGCCGGCGCGGCCGTGCCCGACGAGGTGGTCGACGCGCTGGTGCTGCACGGCTCGCCGGAACACTGCCGTGAGCAGGTCCGCCGTTACGCCGACGCCGGGATCGACGTGCCGGTGCTGGCCCTGCTGCCCACCCCCGAGGTGGCCGCCGGCGGCACGGCGGCGCTGGCTGACCTGATCACGCGCCTGGCTCCGGGTGAGCCGCGATGAACCTCACCGACCGGGTGGTGGTGATCACCGGCGGGGCCGGCGGCATCGGCTCGGCCCTGGCGCGGCGGTTCGCCGCCGAGGGCGCCACCGCCGTGGTGGTGGCCGACCTCGACGCCGACGCGGCCCGCGCGGTCGCCGACGGCGTCGGCCCGGTCGCCCACGCCGCCGCCCTGGACGTGACCGACGAGGAGCAGGTCCGCGCGCTGGTCGCCGACACCGAGCGGCGGTACGGGAGGATCGACCTGTTCTGCGCGAACGCGGGCGTGACCACGAGCGGGGGAGTGGAGGTCGACGACGCCGGCTGGGACCGCGCGTGGCGGGTGAACGTGCTCTCCCACGTCTACGCGGCCCGGGCGGTGCTCCCGGCGATGCTGGCCCGGGGCGGCGGCTACCTGCTGCACACGTGCTCGGCGGCGGGCGTGCTGACCGCGGTCGGCGACGCGGCGTACACGACGACGAAGCACGCCGCGGTCGGCTTCGCCGAGTGGCTCTCCGTCACCTACCGGGACCAGGGCCTGCGGGTCAGTGCGCTGTGCCCGCAGGGCGTGGACACGCCGATGCTGGCCGAGGGGCTGGCCGCCGGGCACCTCGGGGCCCGGGTCATCGCCGCCTCCGGCGCGGTGCTCAGCCCCGACCAGGTCGCCGACTCGGTGATCGCCGGCCTCGCCGAGGAGCGTTTCCTCATCCTGCCGCACCCGGAGGTCGCCGCGTACGCCCTCCGCCGCGCGGAGGACCCGGACGGCTGGCAGGCCGGCCTGCGCAAACTCGTCCGCCGCCTGCGGGGGTAGTACCGCGACGGCAGTCATGGCGGGTAGCCGCGTCGGCGGTAGTGGCTGGCGCGGCTTGGTGTGGCGTCGGCAGCGAGAGGGCGCCCGCGACTAATTGTGGTGACGAATGAGCGTTGTCGACGGCGCGGCGGGTTGTGGGGGCCTTATGGTGGCGGCACGGTCTCTACCGTCGACCAAATCGCCGAAGTCGTCGAACGACACGCCGAAACGCGAGTGGTTTTCGTGCTGGTGGAGCCGTGACATCATGCCTGTGTCGTCCGTCGCATCGGCGCGGCTCGTAAGGGTTTCGGTGGAGCCACAATGACCGGGCTGACAGGGGCAGCGATGCCTGGTACCACGCCGCTGAGTTCGCATGATCCACGCACGGCGGGGCCCTACCAGCTGCTCGGGCGGCTGGGTGCGGGCGGCCGGGGCGTCGTCCACCCGGGCAGGGACGTGAACGACAACCGGGAGGTGGACGCGGACCCACCGTACGTGGTCAGCGAGTTCATCGATGGCCCGACCCTGGAGCGGCACGTCCGTGAGCGTGGCCCGATCTCCGGGGAGGCGCCGCACCGACTGACCGACCGTTGGCACCGCCACCGCGTCGACCGCGACCCGCCCGTCCGGCCTGGTCCATCGCGACCTGATGCCGGCCACCGTCAGTCCGGATGCGACGGCCCCGCGTGATCGACTTCGGCCGGTCCGGGCCCTGACCCACGAACACGATCCGGTCGGCCCGCATGGCGGCTCGGCCGGGCTGGTGGCTGATGTCGACGCCGTCAGCCGACACTCTGGAGGGACCACATGGTTTCAGGTCGACCGACTGCTCGGCCGTGGCTGCCGTACACCGCAGCCATCGTGGCCGGATTCGCGGTCGTCACGGCGGCCTACCTGATCGTTCGGCCGGCGGCGGACGTCGGGTGCACGCCGCTGGAGGTCAGCTCGTCGATCGAGAAGGACGTGCTGCTCGGCGAGTTGGCGGAACGCTACAACAAGAGCGATCGGCGGTTCGGTGGCCGGTGCGCCGCGGTGACCGTACATGGACTCTCGTCCGGTGCGGCGACGGACGCGCTGGCCGGCGAATGGTCGGTCAAGCAGCCCAACCTGCCACGGCCGCAGGTGTGGTTGCCGACGTCCACCCTGTGGACCGGGCAGTTGAAGTTGCGGGACGAGGCCGCCGGGCGTCCGGCGCAGACCCCCGGCCGGTATCCGTCGATCGCGAACAGCCCGCTGGTCATCGCCATGCCGCAGCCGAAGGGAGAGCTGCTCCAACAGCAGGGTCCCCTCGGCTGGGGCGAGATCCTGGGCTCGTCCGGGCGCTCGGGCTGGGCCACCTTCGGTCGCCCCGAGTGGGGGCGGTTTACCTTCGGCAAGGTCAACCCGAACCTGTCCACCTCCGGGCTGGCGGCCACGATCGCGAGCTACTACGCGGCCATCAACCGGGCCAGTGACCTTACCGAGCGCGATATCGCGAATCCGACGGTGACCCAGTTCGTCCGTCGCATCGAGGCCAACGTGTCCCACTACAGCGACGACATCGTGGATCTGCTGAAGGACCGCGCCGAGGCGGACCTGTCCGGCACGGCGGCCCCGACGGACATGAGCGCGGTGGTGACGCAGGAGGAGTTGGTCTACCAGTACAACGAGGGGGAGCTGAGCCCGACCCGGGGCGAGAAGCCGAGGGTCCCCCTGGTCGCGCTGTATCCGAAGGAGGGCACGTTCAACCTCGACCACCCGTACGTGGTGCTCCCCTCGGCCAGCCCGGAGCAACGTGACGCCGCTGCCGATTTCCTGGCGTTCCTCCAAGAGGCGCCGCAGCAGGAGAGCTTCAGCCGGCTCGGGTTCCGCGACCACCAGCAGAACGCGGCCCGCCCGCTGATCGCCTCCGTCGGCGGGCGCGGGGCCCAAGACCTCACCTACTTCGACCCGCCGGATCCCACCGTGGTCAAGGCGATCCTCACCGGCTGGGGCACGCTGCGCAAGAAGGCGAACATCCTCGTGGCCGTCGACACGTCCGGTTCGATGAACGCAAGGATCGGTGACCGGACCAGGTTCCAGGTGGCGACCAGGGCCGCCGCCAAGGGCTTTGGCCTCTTGAACTCCGAGGACCAGGTCGCGCTCTGGTCGTTCTCGTCCGAGACGAAACAGCGGCCGAAGTCGCCGTACAGCGAGGAGGTCCGGCTGTCGGCGTTCGACCAGAAGGCGCTCACCAATAAGATCAACAACCTCCACGTCGAGGGCGGCACCGCTCTGTACGCCACCGTACGGGCGGCACACCGTCACATGCTCGACCACTATGACCAGTCCCGGATCAACGCGGTGGTCGTACTGACAGACGGCAAGAACGAGTACAACAAGGACAGCAACCTCGCCCGGCTGCTCCAAGACGTCGCGTTGGATCCGGAACGACCGATCAAGATTTTCTGCATCGCCTTTGATGAGCAGTCCGATTTCGGGACGCTGGACCGGATCGCCAAGGCGTCCGCGGGCAAGGCGTTCGACGCCCGTGACCCGGCGAAGATCGACGACGCGTTCGTCAAGCTGGTCAGTAGCTTCTAGTTGGAATGCCCGGCACCGTTGTTGACGCGGGTGACCGGTGGTTTGCCGCCGAGTGAGGCGTGGCTGCGATGTTGGGCCATGAGACCTCCGGTTTGGTCGTGGGCGTCAGCACCTCACACCTCGCCGGAGGTCTCATCGTTTCAACCCGCCACGCCGTCAACAACGCTCATGGTCACTACTACGAGGTAGCTCAATTTCTGGCCGGGCACGGACGCAGCGATGAGTTTCTCCGGCCCGGAGAGTCTCACCAGCATCATCGACAACACAGGAGGAACGCGTGACTCAACTACTGAGAGTGCAGAATTTCAACGTGTCGAGTGACGGAATCGGTGCCGGTGAGGGCCAGAGCCTCGAGCGTCCGTTCGGCCACGCCGACCCCGAGAGGCTGTTCGCCTGGGCCGGCGCCACGGCGAGCTGGCCCATGCGCACCGCCCCCGGGGGAAGTCGGGGCCTCGACGACTACTTCACGCGGGACTACGCACGCAACATCGGCGCCGAAATCATGGGCCGCAACAAGTTCGGGCCCCAGCGCGGGCCCTGGAGCGACCATGAGTGGCGCGGCTGGTGGGGTGACGAGCCCCCGTTCCGCACCCCGGTGTTCGTCATGACCCACCACAAACGTCCTTCGATCACGCTCTCCGACACCACGTTTCACTTCATCGACGGAGACCCGGCCACGGTCCTCGAGCAGGCGCGGGAGGCGGCGCAGGGCAAGGACATCCGACTCGGCGGTGGGGTCACCACCATCCGGCAGTTCCTCGACGCGGACCTCGTCGACACCATGCATGTGGCGGTTTCGCCGGTGAAGCTCGGGTCTGGACTACGACTCTGGGAGTCCCACGATGAGCTGCTCGACCGGTTCCATCTCGAGGTCGTGCCCAGCCCGAGCGGCGTGACACACCACCTGTTCTGGCGAAAGTGACCCGACGGCACCTGGGCAGCGGCTGCTTGGCTGCTCTGCGGTCCCGTTCGAGGGCAGCGCCCAGCTGAACAGGTGCGGACACGGCCCGTCGCGAACCGCGATCTGCCACCGCCGCTGCCCGCCTGATCCGCCAGCCTGACGACCACAGAGAGGCCATGGGCGGCATTCATGCCGCAAGGACGAACGGCACGACTCCGCCGAACCGACTAAGCGTCCTGCTCGGCGGGGACGGAGTCGGGCGTAGGGTCGACAGCGGCGCGGGCGGGCCGAGCCCGACCGGAACGGGGGGCCAGTGGGCGCGACGCGGCAGACATCGCTCCGGCGGTGGGCCGGCGTGCCCCGGTGGGTTCGGGTCGTCGCGATCGCCGCCGTCTGCCTCTTCGCGTACGGCGGGATCGTGCACCTGGGCGACCTGCTCGGCATCCGGCCGGGTGGTCCGAGCCAGTCCATCCCCACCTGGCTGACGCTGTACTTCACCTCGCTGACCGTGTTCGATCCGCTCGCCGGGCTGTTGCTGGTGCTGCGCCGGATCGAAGGGCTGCTGCTCGGCTGTGTCTTGTTGGGCAGCGACGCGGCGGCGAATGGGTACGCCAACTACGTGCTGGACACCGCGCCGGGCATCACGCCCGGCCGGATCGGGCAAGCGGTGATCACGACACTCGCGGTTGCCCTGATCGCGGCGGCGCCCCGGGTCGCGCCCTGGCTGCACCGGCCGCGACGTGCCGGCGAGTGCGCTATCCATGAACGTCGTCGGGTCTGATCGGACAGGCGGCTGTGGTGCGGGGTCGGCCCCAGCGTTGTCGGCGTTCGCTGCCCGTGTCCCCATCAGCGGTCCACCGACGCCACCCGACCCGGCGACAACACCCCCACCGGATCGTCCGAACGACAGGGGCAGTAAGTCGTACCGGACCGGGCGACCGAGGAGTCCCCGGCTGGGGACGATCAAAAGGTGACGGGGCAGTAGCGGCTCCCACTCCGAGTGTTGGCTCCTCGCTGGGTGCCGGCAACACTCCACCCGCCGGATAGGTTCACCCGGCACGAGCGCCAGCCTGTGAACCGTTTTCCCGCGACCTGCGGATAACAGGTGATGAATCCCGGCTCCGCGGAAGGTCGCGCATGAACCGTTTTAGACGAGTGAAGGCTGTCGACGTCGGCACGTTGACGGATGGGGCAGTCATCGAGCGATCCATCCGGGATGCTGAGAGCTTCGCGGTGATCTTCGACCGGCACGCCCCGTACATCCACCGCTACCTGGCGAGGCGGCTTGGTACCGGGATCGCGGACGACCTGGCCGCCGAGACGTTCCTGGTGGCGTTCCGTCGCCGGGAGCGGTACGACACCGCCCGTCCGGACGCCCGGCCATGGCTCTACGGAATCGCGACCAACATCGTCAGCCAGCACCGACGCGAGGAGGAGCGCGAGTACCGGCTGCGGCAGGCGTACGTCCCCGCGACAAACGAGGCGTCGCACGACGACCGTGTCGCCACTGTGGTCACCGCGCAGTCGCTGCGCCGAATGTTGTTCGGCGCCCTGGCCGAGCTTTCCACCGGCGACCGGGATGTGCTGCTCCTGATCGCCTGGGAGGAGTTGACCTACGACGAGGCGGCCGCCGCGCTCGGGATTCCGGTGGGCACCGTGCGATCACGACTCAACCGCGCCCGCAGGCTGCTCCGCGACGCGCTGGGCGGCGATTCCACCATCACGATCGAGGAGGCAATGAGCAATGGATGACATGCGACTGCTCCAGCAAATCGGCCAGGAGACCCCGCCGGCCGCCCCCGAACAGTTGGCCTCGGCCCGCGGCCGGCTTCTAGCCGCGATGACCGCCACGTCCCCTGCTCCCACGACGATTCGCCGCTCGAACCGACGGAACTGGCGACTCGTACTCAGCGGGATGGTGGCGGTGGGCGTCGCGGCGGCGGTCACCTCGGTGGTCGTGCTCGCTCCGGATCAGCTCGGCGGTGACGCGCCGGTTGCCAGGGCCGATGCCAGCCAGGTGCTGCGGAACGCGGCGGCCGTTTCGCTCCGGATGCCTGACCTCACCCCCCGATCCGACCAGCTCATCTACCAGCGCACTCAGAACCGCCAGTCGATCCGTGAGAGCTGGATGTCGGTGGACGGGACCCGAGACGGACTGGTCAGAGAAACTTCCGCTGGCGGCACCACGGAGACGGTCATTCCGGGCTGCCGGAACGGGCGGATGGCCGCGGTGAAGGGCGGCCAGGTGGTTCCGGGCCGGACCGAGCAGTGCGCCCCGGAACCCGCGTACCGCTCCGACCTGCCTACCGACGCGGCCGCCATGCGGACCTACCTGGCCGAGCACCGCAGCGGCGAAGCCGGTGACGTGAATGCCGCCGGCAAGGACGTGCTCTTCCTCGCCGAGAGCTATCTACGACCGCAGACGCGGGCGGCGCTGTACGAAGCCGCAGCAGCAGCCCCGGGTCTACGCGCCGTCGAGCACGTCACGGATGGCGCGGGCCGGCCGGGCATTGGAATCGCCTGGCCGTCCACGAACGGAGCGGAGCAGATGGTCCTCGTCTTCCACCCCGAAACCTATGCCTACCTCGGCACCTCGCGATACACGGCGGTGATCACCCACACCGTCGTCGACGAAGTCGGTCAGACGGGCTGACCTCCAGTACCACCCGGGCGGGCCGCCCGGCGCGGCCCGCCATCGGTGCCCGGCTGGTATCCCATGTCCAGCAGTTCCGACTTCCACGTGGTGAAGGTGACCGCAGCGGCCACGGCAGGGGTGCGGTGACGGCGTTCTGAGCAGGTGGTGCGGTGGTGGCTGGGCAAGAAGACAACCCGCTGCCCATTGAGGGGGGCGCCGCCCGGTCGTCAGCGGGCCGCGCGGCGGCCACGCGCCCTGGCCGCCTGGCCGTACGCCGACAGCACCAGCGCGGTAGCGCCCCAGAGGACGATCGCCCAACTCGTCGGTGGAGTCCAGGCCGACAGCCAGCCCGCACTGTCCGCGGTGTTCAGCGGAGCACGCGGCTGCACCGACATGGCCGCCGTAGCGAAGCCGGCTGCCGCAAGGCCACACAGTACCGGCACCACCGCGCGGCGGAACACGACTGCGGTGAGCAGAGCCGTTACCAGCCATAGAGACGCCCCGGACAGGACAGCGGCGGTGGTGGTGGCGTGGTCGGTCGGAGAGGGCTGCTCACCGAAAAATGCCGCGGAGGAGATGAGGCCCGCGTACAGGGACCATGCGGCGCCGGGCAGCGCCAGGATCAGCATCAACCAGGGGTACGCCCAGTGGCCTGGCTCTCGGGGAGGGGAAGAGCCCGCAACGGCACCGTCGTGCCGGTCGTCATCCCCTGCGTTGGTCATGCCCCTGATCCTGGCCCGGCACGTGCCAGCCCGCCTGAGTCGCGGTACTCAACCTGGTGGCCCTCGTCAGGGAGCAAGTGTGGTTCCTCGATCGCGTTACGACGATCGCGGCGCAGGTCGCGCCTGGTGGGTGAGCGTGACCGTCAGCCCCTCATTCTCGGCCCGCCAGCCACCAGAAGCCGACGTACAGGCCGACCGTGCCCAGCAGCAGCGCGACGAACCGCAGACGATGTGCCACCGGCCCTCCTGTCACGGTGCGGCACATCGTAGCCCCGGTCATTCATCCGTGGTGGCCTGCGTGACAGAGCTCAGCGCCGCCAGCGGAGGGGGCCGGGGCGGACCGACCAGAGGACGCGGCGCCACCAGGGGCGGGCGGCCCGCAGCGCGGTGACGTAGTCGTTGGCGATCGCGCCGGCCCGGGTGGCCTGCTCGGGCGTGACCGTGCCCGGGGCGAAGGCCGCCTGGTTGAGCAGGCCGGCCAGCTCGTCCACCCGGGCGTCGGGATCCCCGCCACCTGCCGTGGTGCGCGGCGGGCCGGTGTCTGCCGGTGCGGGACCGGCGGTGCCGACCGGATCGGCCGGGGCCCCGGAGATGCCGGCCCGGCCGTCGGTGAGGGCCCGGCGGGCGTGGGCGGCGACCTCGGTGGCGGCCAGGTCCCCGCCGACCGGTCGGCCGGCCAGCCGCAGCGCGTCGGTGAGCTCCCGCCAGGCGCCCGCGATGCGCTGGCCGGGGTCGCCCCGCTCCAGCCGTGCCCGGGTCTGCGCCCGGCGCATCACCAGCAGGACGAGCAGCGCCGTTACGACCAGCAGCAGGGTGCCGCCGGTACCGCCGCCGACGAGCAGCGCCGTGGACGGCCCGCCGGCGTCGGTCGGCTTGCCCGGCGCGGCCACCGGCTCCGGCGGGGCGGTCGGCTCGACCGTCGGCTCCGGCACCTCCGACGGGGGCGGTTCGTCGGGCGTCGGGCGGAAGTCCTCCTCCACCGGGCGCGGTTCCTCGTCGGGTCGGGGCAGCGGGTCGAACGGCACCCAGCCGAGCCCGTCGAAGAGGACCTCCGGCCAGGCGTACGCGTCGCCGGCCCGGACGGGGCCGTCGCCGGTGGACCGGAAACCGACCACCACCCGGGTCGGCAGCCCGGCCAGCCGGCCCAGCACGGCGAACGCGGCCGCGAACTGCTCGGAGGTGCCGCGCTGGCCGCCGGCGTCGCGCGGTCCGAAGAGGAAGAAGTTCAGGTTCGGGTACGCGTGCCCGCTCGGCGCGTCCGCGACGAGGCGGTAGTGCTCGGCGAGGAACTGCTCCACGGCGGCTGCCCGCGCGTACGGGGCGCCGTTGGACTCGGCGAGCTGGGTGGCGAGCCGGCGCAGCGGCTCGGGCACCCCGTCGGCGACCCGCAGCACCCGGGCCACCTCGTCGCCGGCCGGCACGTCCGCCGTGCTGAGCAGGTTTCCGTCCGGCGTCTCCACGGCCGAGGTCACGGTGTAGCTCAGGCCCGGCGTCAGCCCCTCCGGCCGGATCAGCGTCCCGGTCGTCGGGTCGTACGCCACCCGCGCCCCGGTGACCTCGCGCGGCGTGGCGACGGCGGGCAGCAGCCGGCCGCTGAGTTCGGCGACGGTGATCTCCTGTCGTACCGTCCGCACGGTGCTGTCCGGCGCGGGTGCCGTCGCCGGCAGGATCCGTCCGGCGTTGCGGTACGTCGCGCCGACCCGCCAGGTCACGCCGTCGTAGTCGCTGAGCACGGCCAGCCGGATCGGTGCCGGCCGGCCGCCGGTGTCCGGCCCGGAGTCGGGGGCGGGGTCGGGCGCCCCGGTCGGCGCGGGCGCGTCCGGGGAGTCGGTGCGGACGTCGAGCAGCTTCTGTCCGGGGTTGAGCGCCCACCCGGAGATGCGGATGAGGGGGCTCTCGTCGAGCGCCTCCACCTGCGGCGGCTCGACGTACCGGCGCGGGTCCACCGGCCGGCCGTCGACCTGGCCGGCGAGCGCCGGGCCGAGCAGGGCGGCCAGGCCGACGACCACTGCCAGCCCGGCGGCGGAGGCGGCGGCGAGCCGGGTCCGCACGGCGGCGCGGACCGCGGGCGTCAGCCCGGCGGTCGGGTCGCCGCCGGCCGTCGCCGCGGCGCCCGGCGGTACCGCCAGGCCGAGCACCGCCACGGCCACGAAGGCCAGGGTGGGCCCGATCGCCGGGTCGGCGTTCGGGCCGACCACGTAGAGCGCGGCGGCGTAGAGCAGCACCGGCGGCAGGTAGCCGAGCAGCACCCGGCCGGCCCGCAGCGCCACCTCCGCCGCGGCGAGCCCGGCCAGCCAGGCGGCGACCAGCGGCACCAGCACCGTGTCCGGGGTCGGCTCGACCGGGATCATCGCCGTCAGCAGCCGGGGGATGCCGTTCGTGGCGGCGTCCGCGGTCACCTCGGCGAGACCGCCGGGCAGCTCGGCCCGGGTCCCGGTCAGCCGCAGCGACCAGGCCGTCCAGCCGGCCATCGCGGTCACCGAGACCGGCGCGACCAGCCACGACGGCAGCCGGCGGGCCGCCATGCTGACCAGCACCGAACCAATCGCGGCACCGAGCACCAGCCGGGTCAGCAGCGGGCCGGCGTAGACCCGGCCGAGCACCGCGCCGGCCAGGCCGATCATCGCGATCAGCGCCAGCGGCACCGGCACGGCCCGCAGCGCCCGCAGCATTGCCCGCCCCGGCCCGGCGGTCCCGCTGCCGCCGGTGCCGTCCCGGTCCGGCCCGGCGCTGCCCGCGGCCTGGCCGTTGCTGCCCGTGGCCTGGCCGCCGCTGTCGGCCGGCGGCGGCACCGCCGTGCCGGCGCGGACTCCGCCGGTCGCCCTCACCACCTGCGCACCCCGTCCCACTCGGCGGCGAACGCGGCGCCGTCCGGGGCGTCGATCACCACCAGGCCGGCCGCGCCCGACGGCGCCGGCTCCGCCGCCCCGAAGATCCCCACCACCACCGACGGGTACGCGGCGCGCAGCGCGCCCACCGCACCCAGGTCGCCCCGGCCGCCCGGACCGGTGAGGAAGACGAGCGTGTCGCCGAGCCGTTCCCGCCGCAGTCGGGCGGTGGCGGGCTGGAGGACGTCGTCGTCGGCGAGTTGTGCCGCCGCGAGTCGGTCCAGCGGCCCGCCGCCGTGCCCCGTCTCGTCGCCCGTGGTGTCCGGCCCGGACGGTTCCGGGGCGACCACCAGCAGCACCACCGGCAGGTCCTCGCGGACCGCGGCGGTCACCACCGAGGCGGCGGCCTCGCACGCCGACTCGAACGACTCGGCCACCCCGTCGACCCGCTCCGGGTGGGCGACCGCCCGGTTGTCCAGCAGCACCACGATCCGGGGCAGGCTGGTGTCGACGTTCTCCCGCACCATCAGCTCGCCGACCCGGGCGCTGGTGCGCCAGTGCACCCGGCGCAGCTCGTCGCCGACCACGTACTCGCGCAGCGAGTCGAAGGTGATCGACCCGTGCGGCACCTTGTCCACCCGGCCGTCCAGGCTGCGTCCCGCCCCGGTGGGCACCGCGTGCAGCGGATGGATGCGCGGGTGCACCCAGACCGGCACCGTGCCGCCGTACGGGCGGGCCAGCGCCACCAGGCCCAGCGGGTCGCGCCGGGTCACCCGTAGCGGCCCGACCGGCACCACGCCGCGGCGGGAGGTCGGTACGTCGTAGCGGACTGTGGTGTCGCGGCCCGGTCGCAGCCGCAGCAGCGGCACCGGGACCGACCGGTTCCCGCACCGGTCCTCGGCCACCAGGCTCGCCGCCGGCAGCCGGCCGGCGTTGCGGACGGTCAGCGTCATCGCGGCCGGCTCGCCCCGCGCCACCCGGTCGGGGTCCGCGCTGCGGGTCACCTCCAGCCGGGGCCGCCAGGCCGCGGTCGCCAGGGCGTAGCCGACGGCGGTGCCGGCCGCCGCGCCGAGCAGCGTCAGCTCGGGGTACGCGAAGCGGAAGCCGGCGCCGAGCAGCACGACGGCGGCGACGAGCAGCCCGACGCCTCGGGCGGTGAGCGCGGACACCGGCGTTGCCGGTCAGCCCTGGACCGGGGCGGGCTGGCCCGAGGGAAGCGGCACCGGCACCGAGGCGACCGCCTGGCGCAGCACCTCGGCGGCGGTCACCCCGCGCACCTGCGCGTCCGGGGTGAGCAGCAGCCGGTGCGCGAAGACCGGCTCGGTCAGCGCCTTGAGGTCCTCCGGCATGATCCAGCCCCGCCCGTCGATCAGCGCGTACGCGCACGCCGCCCTGGTCAGGGCGATCACGCCCCGGGGGCTGACCCCGACGCGCACCTGCGGGTGGGCGCGGGTGGCCGCGGCCAGCCGCACCGCGTACGTGTAGAGCGGCTCGGCGATGTGCACCCGGCGGGCCATGCGGACCATCTCCCCGACGGTGGCCGTGTCGGTGACCGCGGTGAGCGCCTCGGGGGAGCGGACCGTCGCGCCGCGCAGCACCTCCACCTCGACCGCCTCGTCGGGGTAGCCGACGGAGAGTTTCACCAGGAACCGGTCGAGCTGGGCCTCGGGCAGCCGGTAGGTGCCGTCCATCTCCACCGGGTTCTGGGTGGCCACCACCAGGAACGGCTGCGGCACGGGGTGCCGGACGCCGTCGACGGTGACGGTGCGTTCCTCCATCACCTCCAGCAGCGCCGACTGCGTCTTCGGCGAGGCCCGGTTGATCTCGTCGGCGATGACGATGTTGGCGAAAACCGGCCCCGGGTGGAACTCGAAGCCCCGGGTGGCCTGGTTGAAGATGGTCACCCCGGACACGTCCGAGGGGAGCAGGTCGGGGGTGAACTGGATGCGCCGCCACTGTCCCTTCACGGTGGCGGCGATGGCCCGGGCCAGGGTGGTCTTGCCGACCCCGGGCACGTCCTCCAGCAGCACGTGTCCCTGGGCGAAGAGCGCGGTGAGCGCCAACCGGACCACCTGTGGCTTGCCCAGCACGACCGCGTTGACGTTCTCGGCCAGCCGGGCGGCGAGGGCGGCGAAGCCCTGCACCTCCGGCTGGGTGAGCGGCTCGTGGGTGTTCACGGTCGGTGGTGCTCCTTGCCTGGGCGGTCAGCAGGTGGGCAGGACGTTGATGTTGTCGCCGCCCTCGAGGTTGAGCCAGGCCCAGGGGATGTAGTTCTTCCCGCTGTACTCGACCTGCACCCACCAGGTGCTCTGCTTCTGGTTGTTGTAGATCCAGGAGTCGACGTTCTCGCCCGACTTCTTGCAGTACGCCTTGAGTCGGGTGCCGGGCTTCGCCCAGCCGACCTGCCGGTTGTTGTCCTGCCGGGGGACGGAGAAGATCTCGTTGCCGTTGCGGCCGTCGACGTCGGAGTTGCAGTACGTCCGCTGGTCGCCGTCGGGGCCGTTGTTGCAGGTGGCGATCCCGTAGAGGGCGTCGGTGGCCTGGGCGCGGGTGGCGGTGCCCTTGCCGGCGGCGTTGCTCGCGGTCACGGTGAAGGTGTACGCCGTGCCCGGGGCCAGGCCCGTCATCGTGATGCCGGAGCAGTTCCCGGTCTTCGTCGGCTCGCCGTTCGTGCTCAGCGAGCAGGTCGCCTTGCCGCCGCCGGCGTCCACGGTGAACGTGACCGTCGCCGAGGTGGCGGTCGCCGACGAGCCGGTCACGGTGATGCGGGGCTCGGCCACCGTGCGGGCCGTGGCGGTGGCCTCCGGGCCGGGACCGGCCTCGTTGACCGCCTTCACCTTCACGGTGACGTTCTGGCCGTTGCCCAGCCCGTCCACGGTGGCCCGGGTGTCGGTCACCTCGCTGGTGCGCCCACCCACGTCCACCAGGTACTTCGTCACCGGGCGGCCGTTCGCCCCGGCCGGCGACCACTGCACCGCGACCGTGCCCGGCCGGTCGGCGACCGTGGTCGCCCGCAGGTCGGCGGGCCGGTCCGGCGCCGCGTACGGCACGACGGTGTTGCTCACCGGGGAGGCCGCCGAGCCGGCGCCCCGGTCGTTGACGGCGACGACGGTGAACGCGTACTGCGTGCCGTACTCCAGCTCACCGGCGGGCACCACCAGCTCCGTCTTGCGGGACTCGCCGGCCGGCGCGTTGGTGCCCGCCGAGGTGGCCGTCACCACGTACTTCGCGATGGTGTTGCCCTGACCGTTCGCCGCCGGCCAACGCACCAGCACCGTGCCGTCCGGCCGTTCCTGGGCGGTGACGCTGGCCGGCGGGTCGGGCACCGCGGCGGTCGGCGTCACCGGGTTGCTGGTCCGCGCCGGGCCGTCGCCCTTGGCGTTGACCGCGTGTACCGAGAACCGGTACGTCTCGCCGTTGGTCAGGCCCTTGATCTCCACGGCCCGCTGGTTGGCGCCCACCTGCACCCGCTGGCCGGCACCCTCCACCACGTACCGGGTGATCTCCGCGCCGTTGGTCGGGGCCGGCCGCCAGCTGACCCGGGCCTGCGCATTGCCGGCGGCGGCGGTCACGCTGCGCGGCGCGCCCGGCTTGCCGACCTTGGGCTTCTTCGGCGGGGGCGGCGGCGTGGGAGCCGGCGGCGGGTCGCCACCGAGCACGTCGTTGGCGTACTTGTCGACCTCGCGGACCTGGTGCTTGTCGTCCACCACCCGGGCGGTCGCCGAGTCGGGGGCGTTGACGAAGAGGTGGTTCTCCCGCACCTCCAGCTCCAGCGGCCCCGTCCCCTTACCCCGGATGGTGTCGACCAGTTGGCCGTTCGCGTCGAAGGCGTAGACCGTGCCCGACGCCTCGTCAGCGCAGTAGAACCGGCCGGCCCACGCCACCGCCGGGCTGAGCCGGTCGCCCGTGCCCGGCACGGTGAACACGCGCACCTCGCCGCCGTTGCCGACCACGTATACCCGCCGCTCGCCGGGCACCGTTACCGGCACCGCCGGCCCGCTGGTCCGCGCCGGCAGCGCGCCCGGGGCGCTCATCGTCAGCGGCGTTGGACGGACCTGGCCCCGCTGCACGGTGACCAGCGCGCCGGCGGTGCGGTCGAGCACCGCGACGCCGTCGTCCAGGGTGGAGACGACCAGTTCGTGACTGGCCTCCGCGACGTCGTACGTCTCGACCTGCTTCGGGCTGAGGCCGGCCCCGGCGGCGGCCGAGGCGGGCGCGGAGGGCAGCGCGGCGGCGGTGATCGCCGAGACGGTGCCCTCGCTGGGCACCGCGATCCAGAGCCGGCCCTCCCCGTCGAAGGACCCGCCGGTGATGCCCGGCGGGTAGCGCACGGGCTCGCCGACCGGCGTCAGGGACTGCGGGTCGAGCTGCCGGACGATGCCCTGCACGGCGTCGACGACGAACGCCGCGTCCTCGTGCAGGGCGACGCTGACCCCGAGGCCCGGGGTGGTGCGGGTGGTCGCGGTGATCTGCAGGGTGGCCAGGTCCAGCGAGCTGACCTGGCCGGTGTTCAGGTCCCGCAGGATCAGCAGCCGGTCGGTCTGGGTGACCTGCATCGGGTGTCGGCGGGCGGCCGGGATCTCGACCCGGGTGTCGACCCGCGCGGTGACACCGTTGACCCGGGCCATCTCGCTGCGGGCGGTGCTCCACAGCCAGGAACTCGCGTCGTAGCTCGCCACCGCGTTGTCCGCCGCGCCGAGACCGAGGACGGTCAGCCCCATCGCGGCCAGCAGCGCCGCCACCGTCCCGATGGTGACCAGACCGCCCCGCATCCGGCGGGAGCGGGGACGCGGACCGCCGGCGTTCGCGGCGTCGTCGATGGTGGCCACTACCGGCTGCCTCCCGTGTCGTCCTGGCAGGTGGCGCGCCCTGACCGGCGACCCTCCCCTGAGCCGGGTGCCATCATATGGCCCGGCCGGGGGCGGGGGAACCCGCGCTGTCCCGCTGTGGACACCGAGCGTGCGCGCCGCGCCGGGGGTCAGCCTCAGGTCGTCGGCGTGTCGCCCTCCCGCTCGGTGCAGACCTGCCCCGACGTGGCGAACGAGTCCGTCGAGTAGACCGCCAGCACCGTGAAGCAGTAGTCCACCCGCGAGTTGAGGCCGTTGACCGTGTAGCTGGTCTGGCCGGGGTCCACCGTGGCCATCACGCCCAGCTTCTGCCCGGCCCGGCCGCCGGCCACCATGAACGGCACGCCGCCGCGCGCCGGGTCCGTCCAGCTCAGGGTGATCGTCGCCGAGTCGTCCCGCAGCGCCAGGTCGCCCGGCGGCGGGCCGGCCGCGTTCGGCGAGGCCGCCGCGGTCGTCGACGCGGTCGGTGAGGCGGGCCCGGCCGGCGGCGCCGCCTCCCGGCTGAGCACCAGCACGCCCACCCCGACGAGCGCCGCCACGGCCAGGACCGCGACGACCACGGCGACGACCACCGCCGTCCGGCTCCGGCCGCGCTCCTCGGGCTCCGCGACCATCGGGTACGCCGCCGGCGGCGGCGGGAAGGCCGGCACCTGGTGGGCCGGCCCGGGCACGGTGGACGGCGACGGGACCTCCTTCATGGGGAACGTCTCGTCGATGTCGAGGTACGCCGGCGCCTGCTCTCCGGTCCCCTGCTCCCGGCCCCGCTTCCGCTCCAGCGCGGGTTCCTGGTCCCGCTCGTCCTCGACGTCCTGGTCGCGGTCGCTCCCGGTGGCCGGCGGCTCGGTCAGCGCCTGTGGGGGAGCCGTGCTGCTCCACGGCGGCGCGGTCATGCTCCACGGCGGCGCCGGCGCCCCGCTCACGGGAGGCGAGGGCTGCGGCGGTGCGCTGACGGGCGGGTACCCGGGAGGCGCGCTGACCGGCGGTCCGCTGATCGGTGGCGCGCTGACCGGGGGAACCGGCGGTGCGCTGACCGGTGTCGTCGGCGCAGGCGGGTGCGGGGCCGTGGCGGTGACTTCGGACGTCCCGGGTGAGGCGGGGGTGGCCTCCGACGTACCGGGTGGCGCGGTGGTGGCCGGCGTGGCCGCAGCGGCCTCGGCCTGCTTCGCGTTGGCGGCGCGGGCGGCCTCCTCGGCGAGCAGGGGCTCGATCTGCCGTACCTGGATCGTGGGGTTGTCCCACCTGGGCCCGCGCGTCGACTGTTCCGGCGCCTCCGGCCCGGCCGACGCCGCGTCGTCCGGCACGGCCGGACGCGGTGCCTCGGCGTCGGGCGCCGGGCGTGCGGCGGCCGGGGCGGACGTCTGGGCGGTGGGGACCGACGGCGGGGTGGGGGGTGTCGGCGTCCTGTCGCCGGACGTCGGTGCCGCGGTCGGCCGACCGCCGGATGCCGGGGACGCGGCCGGTTCGGCGGTGGGTTCCGGTGCCGTGGAGGGCGTGGCGTCGGCCGTCGCCCCGTGGGCCGTCCGCTGCTGCGGTGGCACGGCGGGGCCCGGCCGCGACGGCGCGACGGCGGGCGGCGTGGGCGGCACCGACACGGCGGCGGGGGCGGGAGGCGCCGCGTGTCGCGGGCCCGACGCCGCGGTCG
Organism: Micromonospora sp. NPDC048063; assembly: GCF_043202855.1. Classification (NCBI taxonomy): domain Bacteria; kingdom Bacillati; phylum Actinomycetota; class Actinomycetes; order Micromonosporales; family Micromonosporaceae; genus Micromonospora; species Micromonospora sp. NPDC048063. The sequence goes on from NZ_JBIDBG010000014.1 coordinate 135,384, forward strand.
TCGCCGCAGGCGGGGGAGACGAGACGGCGTGCGCCGCGTGCGGCGGGACCGGCGGCGGTGGCGGGATCGTCCTGGCGGACGGGGAGGTGCCCTCGGCCGCCGGTGCGGCGGGATGAGGCGGGCTCTGCGGCGCGGGCGCCGACGGACCATGCGCCACGGACGGCTGCGCGGGGGCAGGGGCAGGGGCCCACGGAGACTGCGGCGGCGCTGCTGTACCGCTGGCGTGGTGCGGCGGTACCGCCGGAGGCGGCGGGATCTGTTGCGCCGGGACGGCGTGCGGAGTGGCCTGTCCGGTCGCGGCGGCGTGCGGCGGTACGGGCGGAGCCGGCACCCGGGCGGCGTGCGGCGGGTTCGGTACGACGGGCGGGGCCGGGGGAGCCCATCCGCTGTGCGGCGGGCTGGGCACCACCGGCGGGGGCGGAACCGGGGCGGCGCCGGTGTGTGGCGGGACGGGCACCGCCGGGGGAGGCGGCACCGGGGTGGCGTGCGGCGGCGCGGGCACCACCGGCGGGGGCGGCACACGGCCGGCATGCGGCGGACCCGGGTAGGGCTGGGCCGGCGGCTGGTGCGGCACCGGCGCGGCGCCGGTGTGTGGCGGGTGCGGCGGGGTGGCGGTGGCCCGAGCCGGACCCGGCGGAGCCGGAACGGTGGGCGGCGGCGGGATCGGCCGGTGGTACGGCGGAGCGGGCGGCGCCGTGGTTGGGCCAGCGGTCGCCTGCGGCGCGGGCGGAGGCTGCACTGTCGGGGGCTGTGCGGCCGGAAACCGGGGTGGCTGGGGGATCGCGGTCGGCTCGTGGGGCCGCCACGCGGTGGAGAGGGCGGCCAGCGAGATGGTCGGCTCCGACAGGGCCGACAGGTCCGGCCGCGGGCCCGGCGCGGCCGGCTGAGGGGCGGGAGCGGCATCGCCGAGATACTGCCGGGCCGTGCGTACGGCCGGGTGGTCGACACCGAGCACGGCGGGGCCCAGGGAGGCGACGAGGCGGTAGTTGCGGCGGGCCTCGTGCCGGTTGCCCAACTCATGCGCCACCGAGGCCAACTCGAAGGAGAGCGCCAACATCAGCGGGTCGGCGGGCGGCCAGCGTCGCTCGCCGGCGGCGTACGCCTCCTCCAGTGTCCGACGGGCAGTGCCCGGGTCGTCCGCCTCCCGGTGCAGGCGGGCCAGCAGGTGCGCGGTGCTCAGCACATCCGGGTGATCCTCGCCGTACGGCGGCCGGGCGGATCCGACGGCGTCGGCGAGCAACCGGCGGGCGGCGGTGAGATCGCCCGCGGCGCGCAGGGCGAGGGCCCGGTGCTGGACGGCGGCCAGGGGAGAGGGATGGGACACGTGGTCATGCTGCCGGGTCGGACCCGCCGGACGCTACCCGGGCCCGCCGGTCGGCGTCGGTCGTCCCGCGTCGTGGACCGGCCCGACCTGCACGGACGCACCGGCCGGAAGCCGATGTGCATGATCCACCCGGGGCGTGTACAGTAACTCCTCGTGCGGCCCGCCAGAGCGGCCTGCGGGTGATGAGATCCCCCAGGTCGGCGCGGTAGGCTGGACGAGTAAGTCCGGGTGGCGGAATGGCAGACGCGCTAGCTTGAGGTGCTAGTGCCCGTATAGGGCGTGGGGGTTCAAGTCCCCCCTCGGACACCAGTCTTCGTGCGGGATCACGGGAGCTCACCACCCCGGTGGCTCCCGATGAGGGCACCCCGTAGCACTCGTGCACCCATCGAAGGTCAGGGCTCTCGGCACCACGCGCTGAGGCCGTGCGAACGGCTGCGGCGGTCACCATGACGGCCGCCCGGCAACCGCCCCGCCAGCACCTCGACGAGCATCTGATCGGCGCGGTCATCCCCACCCCGCGTCCTCGCCCGGCACCGCCGCTGGCCCCGATGGCGGAGCTACCCGCAGCCGTTCCACCTGGGCGCGAACCGGCCGACGGCATCGTCTTCGACGTGGCCCGCCCGGACGCCGACGGCCGGGTGGCCGCCCGGGCGTTGCTGCGGGCGCTGGGCTGGCCGTCCGGTCACCGCCTCCATGTCGACGTCACCGACGGCCTGCTGCTCATCACCACCATGGCCGACGGGATGCACGCCGTGGGAGCCCGCGGGGCACTCCCGCTGCCTGTCGCGGCCCGGCAGATGTGCGGCATCACCTTGCACCAGGTGGTGCTGCTGGCGGCGGTCCCGGCGCGGGATCTGCTCGTCGTGCACCCCTCGAACACCATCACGCGGCTCCTCGCGGACCTGCACGCCGCCGTCCTCGGAGGCCGCTCTGATGCCGGCTGATCCGTCACGCATCGTCACCGCCCGGCAGATGCTGGCCCATCTCGGCCTCACCCCCGCCGACCTCACCGCCCACCCCGACACTTCCGGCCGCACGATGCCGACAGTCGCCGAGTACGTGCCTCGCGTCGCGGCCGCGGCCAGCCCGGGCACGCGGCGCACCTACGGCACCTACTGGGACCGGATGGCCGCCGTGCTCGGTCATCTGCGGCTGGACGAGGTGAGCGCCAGCGACATCGAAGCCCTCATGCGGCAGGTCACCGCCAGCGCCCGCTCCCGGCGGACCGGCCGCCAAGGCCGCCACGCTGGCGAGCATGTGATCGCAGCCGCCCGCGCTGTCTACCGCCGGGCCATCGCCGACGGCTACCTCACCGCCGCGGACAGCCCCGCCCACCGGGTGGCCAAGCCACGTCGGCTGCCCAACCCCCGCCGTGCCCTCACGCCCGGGGAACTGCAGGACATCAACCATGCGGCGCGGAACAGCGGCAACGACGTCATCCTCGACGCACTGCTGCTGCGGCTGCACACCGAAACCGCCTGCCGACGCGGCGGCGCCCTCGCTCTCCGCCTGGTCGACCTCGATACCCGCCACTGCCTGGTCCGCCTCACGGAGAAGGGCGGCACCCTGCGCTGGCAACCCATCACCCCGACCCTCACCGAACGCCTCCTCGAGCACGCCCAGGCTCGGGGCGCGGTCCTGCCCACCGACCGGCTGCTGCGCTACCGCAACGGGCAAGCGATCAGCAGCCGCCGCTACGACCACCTCTGGAAACGCATCGGAGACCGCCTGCCATGGGTCGCCGCGCAGGGCATCTCCACCCACTGGCTGCGCCACACCACCCTCACCTGGGTGGAACGCCACTTCGGCTACGGCATCGCGCGCGCCTACGCCGGCCACACCGACCGCCGCGGACCCGCCACCACCACCTACATCAAGGCGGACCTCCACGCCGTCGCCACCGCCCTCGCCGCCATGACCGGCCAGCCCCACCCGCTCGCCGCCTTCACGCCTACACCCGATAGATAGGCGAGGGTCGTGCCGCAGTCAGTGCATGGGGCCGTTACCCCCGGGTCCTGCGCCCACAGCTCCCGATCGGTAACACTGCATAACAGGCGCGCGCCACTTCGGCGAACCACTCCGCATTCGGATCTGCCGATGAGAGCGTGTTTGATCTTGTCCGGCGGTTGGGTTCGGCCGCCAACGCTCCGCCGTGCGGCCTCCGGCATCACCTACCTTGGAGTAATGCGTTTGGAATGATCTCCATCCCTGCGCATTAGTCCATGATCATGACGATCTTGGGGTCGGCGAACCTCACGGGAGTACGCACCCATCCACTGCGATTGGTGAGCGTCGGACCTTTCGGTCAGGCCAATCTTGGCGTACATGATCTTGAAGATAACTGTGGAACGGCGAACTGCACTGGTTCCGGCCGATACGACCGTCGTCGTGGGCGAAACGGACCTCTTCAGCGATAGCCACCTCGATGGTGGCTATGTCGGGGAGGCTGAGCTTTGGCCTAATCGATGATCGAGTTGGCGAAGGCGAGCAGCACGGTCCACCGGCGCACCGACACGCCGCGAGCGGTGACCGCCCGGGGTGCGGACCTGGCGCGTCGCCAGCACTTGATTGGAACCGGGCAAAGGCGCACGACTCGAGGGCGGGAGCCCCACAATGGGTGGCGTGGACACGCACGTTGACCATCCGCCCGGTCTGCACCCGGGCTGGGGGAGTGGCGCCGTTTGAGCGATGGTCAGGCCTAGCAGTCATCAGAACAGCGACTTCCCGCCACGAGGAGTTGTCGGCATGCCCGCACGGATATTCAGGTACCTGGTGAAGAACTCGGTGCCTGACTACCGACTGGATCTGGTCAAGGCGAAACTTGTGTTAAGGAGACTGGACACCGCTATGTCCGTCGTGGACATTGCGCTCTGAGTGCCAAGGAGAGTTCGGTTCTGGCCCTTCGGAGCCGCCCTGCGGAGAGGCTTCAAACCTGCCACGCGGCGTTGGCTGAAGACCGTCGTGGTGAAGCGGATAGCACACGGCGCCGCGTGAGGCGGGGTAGGGCGTCAGGTGGAGATCGAGAAGGCGGCGACGGTCCCACGATAGGCCTTGCTGTCCGGAGGAGGAGCGGTGCGATGCCGATAGACGAAGTTTTCAACAGCCCGTGGACGCGGAAGCACGACGACCCTCGGTTCAACCTCATCCCACAGGCGTCCCGCATCGTGTATCCCACGTCCCTGCCCGAGCTGATCGAACTCTGCCGGGACCGCGAACCCGACGAACGGTTCAAGGCAGCCGGCAGCCACTGGGCGCTCTCGCGGGCCGCGATCAGCGACCATACCTTCATCGAGACTCACGACCCGCGCAACGTGCATCAGGCGATGGGCAGGACGCTGATCAGCGTCATTCCGGGCTGCCTGAACCGCGACTATGTCGAGCGCATGGTCCAGCTCGGGCAGGACATCCCCTCCTATCTGGTGCACGTCGAGGCGGGAAAGCGCATCTACCAGCTCTATGCCGAGCTCGACCAGGTGATCGACGTGGGTGATCCGTCCACGCTGGCGGGCTACATCAACCGCCACTTCGGCGACCCCAGGTATGGCGGGCCGTGGGCTTTCGCGACCCTGGGTGGCGCCGGCGGGCAGACCGTCGTCGGAGCCTTCAACACCGGCACGCACGGGGGCGACTTCGACCGGCCACCGCTCGCCGACAGCGTCCTGGCGATCCACCTGGTGGCCGACGGCGGCAAGCACTACTGGATCGAGGCGGTCGACGGCAACGAACCGCACCTGACCGACGACTTCCTGATGAGTCTCGAGTTCCGCACCGAGGAGCTGGGTGGCGCAGCCAACTTCGAGCTGATCCGCGACAACAACGTGTTCGACGCGGTGCTCGTCTCGGCGGGGCGCTTCGGGGTGATCTATTCCGTGGTGCTCAAGGCCGTGCCGCAGTATGCGCTCTATGAGCGACGGCGGCTGCACCTCTGGCAGGATATTAGGCACCAGATCAAGGATGTCCGGAGTCCGCTCTACACCGACGTCGCGGTCCCGGCTGGCGCCACGTTCGTTCCCTCGACACCGGTGTTCGGCGATCAGCGCTTTCTCCAGATCGCGGTCTGCCTTACGACCCACGCGAACTTCCAGCGCAACCTCGTGGGCATCACGAAACGCTGGACCCTGCGACCGCCGGTAAACACGGCCGGGCGCGACGAGCGGGTCGGGCGCATCGTGGATCCCTTCGACCAGCGGCTGCAGGCTCCGCGGTTCGAGAGGGCCGGCGCGAACCATGCCTTCAGCCCCGATCCGGACGACCCGCACAAGGGCGCCGACCCCGGAATGCTGGAGCGGGCGTGTGCCGACTCCAGCTTCCTCAAAGGGATCATCGGCGCCACGATCGAGGAGATCGAGCGGTTCGTGAACAGCAAAGGGGCGGTGGTCGGAACCACGATCGCGGCGGTTGCCGTGCCGGGAGGGGTCGGGCTCCTCGCGCTCATCCCGGCGCTGCTGCTCACGCTGGTCATCCTGAAGGAAATTCTCGACGCCTTCGACGACGACAGCCGGTTCGGCGAGCAGATGGAGCACATCAAGAACGAGCTGCTCGACCCCGACGAACCGAACCCGGCCAAAAGGGCGGCCGGGCTCCTCACCTGGCAGCTCATCTACTACGCCGCCTTCCAGTCGCAGCAGGGCGACCGCGACTACGAGGCGATCAGCTATGCGGTCATGGATCAGCGGGATTATCTTAACGTCAGCTGCGAGGTGAATGTCGACTCGGTCGAAGTCTTCTTCGACGCCGTGGACGACCGCCTGATCGCGTTCGTCGACTCCCTGATCGCCTTCGAGATGAAGCAGGAGTTCGAAGGAAAGGCATTCGTCGGCTATGCCTCGCTCAGGTTCACGAAGCGGACCCGGGCCCTGATCGGCATGCAGAAGTTCGACACCACGTGCTCCGTCGAGGTCGCGTGCCTTCGGGACGTCAGCGGCAGCCAGGAGCTTGTCGACTATGCGGTGAAGCTGGCGCGCAACCCAAACATCCGCGGGCTGCTCCACTGGGGCCAGCGCAACGACAACACCCGCGACGAGGTCGAGGGCATCTATGGCGACAGCCCGCTCAACCCGGGCGGCAACCTGGGATTCTGGCGACAGGCGCTGCGCCACATTACCGAGGACGGCGGGCGGAACGGCTTCAGCAGCGAGTTCACCCGCCAGCGAGGGCTCGAAGAGGCGTAGGGAGACAGTCTTATGCCAGAAACGCTGTACGGTCCGTTCCACGTTGTCCTCGCGGATGGCGATCTTAGTCCGACGCAGCGCTTAAGGATCGCGGGCTCGGAGAGCGTCGACGGACACTATATGGTCGACTTCGACGTGCCCCTGGACATGGTCGTGACCGGCGACGCGTGGACGGTGGAGGTGGCGTTCCTGAACCGCGACGATCCACCCGAGTGGATCACCGCCGTGTTCACGCGATCGACGGATCTCAACGCGAACGGCGAACTGGTCGTCGAGCTGCAGTCCGGCCTGGACAATTCGCCAAGCTGGGGCAGCGCACACTTCCGGCCGGGCATTCTCCTCGTCTGTACGTCGCTCGACGAGGTCATCAACCCGGCCCCCGGGCCAAACCCGTACGACTTCACGGTCCCCGAACGAGGCTGAGGTCTATGACGCAGCGACGGTCCAGCGTCGAGGTTGGGCGGCGACGACGCGGGCGGCTGGTTCGTTGTGTAGCGGGCAACCCGTCCGTGCTGCTCGGACCTACCTGATGGCGCGGCTGATCGGGAGGACTGCACCCAAAACAACGTGATCACCGTGCCGTCCAAACGCCAAGCAGGCAACTCCACCAGGAGCTGCCCGTTCAACATGTTCAAGTTCGACGGCCTACACGGCCCCCACAAGATCGAACGACCGGATCTGCCGCTGTCAAGGCGCGCGGTCGCTGGCGGGCTCGTCACCGTCCGTGTCGGCGAAAGGGTGCTGGTCTCCGATCCGCGGCGTACCAACATGCCGATGTTAGTGCGGAGTGGAAGGTTGGTTGATCGGCAGTATCAGGCCGTCCCGGCAACGCCGTACGCGGCGAGCCATACCCGTATGGCTTGGTCGGCCCAGCGGTGCAGATCGGCCTCGTCGTGGCGCTCACGGACCGCGAACGTCGCCTCGTTGAGTGGGATCGACAGGATCAGGTAGTTCAGGTGCTGTGCCGCCAGCAGCGGGTCCGGTGCGTGGACCAGCCCGCGCTCGGCGAGCCGGGCGATGGCGCGGGCGAGGGTCGCGGCGCCGCGTTCGGGTGCGCTCCGATGCCAGGTGCGGGCCAGTTCGGGGAACCGGACGGCCTCGCCGATGATCATGCGCCGCAGGTGGATCAAGTGGGGTTGCGTGACGGTGCTGACATGTTCGCGGGCGAAAGCACGCAGGTCGCGGGCCAGGTCGCGGGACTCGGCCAGTGATTCGGTCAGCGGTGAACCTGAGCGCTCCGCTTCAGCGATCGCGTTGGTGAAGACGGCCTCGAAGAGCGCCTGCTTGTCGGCGAAGTGCGCGTAGAGCGTGACTTTCGAGGCTGCTGCGCGAGCGGCGATCCGGTCCATGCTTGTACCCCGGTAGCCGTGTTCCAGGAACTCCGCCAGGGCAGCATCGAGAATCGCCTGACGCTTCTGCTCTTTCCGCACCCCTCAACTGTACTATACCGTTCAGTTCATGGAGGCTGTCATTACGTCCCGGGACGGGACCCGCATCGCATACGAGCAGCAGGGCTCCGGCCCGACGCTCATCCTCATCGACGCCGCCGGACACTTCCGCGCCAACAGTCCACTGGGTGAACTCGCCACCCTGCTGGCCGAGGACTTCACCGTCGTCCGGTATGACCGCCGCGGCCGTGGCGCCAGCACCGACACCCCGCCATACGCCCCCGCACGCGAGGTGGAAGACCTAGCGGCGCTGATCGACACGGTCGGCGGGCCGGCGACGCTCTACGGTTACTCGTCCGGCTGCCTGGTCGCGCTGCACGCGGCTGCAGCCGGCCTGGCCGTACGTCGTCTGGCCTTGCTTGAGCCGCCGATCGAGCCCGCAAGCGACAATCCAGAGCAACGAGCGTTCACCGCTCAACTGCGGCGCCTCACCGGCGCGGACGCGGTGGAGTTCTTCCTGACCAGCATCGGTGTGCCCGCCGAGACCCTTGCCGGCATGCGGGACACGCCGCACTGGTCCGCCATGGTCACCGTCGCATCCACGCTGGCGTACGACAGCATGTTCAGCGAAACCATCGACGCGGACCTGCTTCGACACGTCACGGCACCGACGCTGGTACTGAACAGCGCGGGCAGCACCACCGATCTGACTCACATGGCAACGGTCGTAACGGAGTTGCTTCCCCAGGCCGTTCACCGCAGCCTGCCCGGCGAGTGGCACGGCGTGCCTGCGGGCACCCTGGCCCCGGTGCTCAGCGAATTCCTTCGCTGAGGCCGAGGGGCGACCCACGGAAGAAGCCGTCCGAGTGGTTAACGCGGGAGCGACGGAAGCGCGGCGCCACCATCCGGATCTGCCGCGAGTCGCGCGCTACGCGACGTCACGGCGCTCGGTCGGGTCGGCGTCTGGTCATGCCGAGTACAGTGCACTTGGCCATGCCGGGAGTGGTGTGGGTTTCCTGCCGGATTCACTCGCTGCCTACGTCCGCCGGTCGCCGTGCGGCCCGCTTGGGCGTCATCTTTGCCTGGCCGGCCGGAAGGCGGGGAACGTTGCCGGCGGCGGGGTTGTCGTGTCTTGCCAGCGGGCGGACATCGCCTCGGCGAGCCGGGCGAACCAGTCGGCCATCGACGGCAGCGTCGTGGCTCGTTCGGCGAGCTGGGTGAACACCCGGATCTGTTGCACAAGCTGCGCTCGACGGCGCCAGCGGGTGCGTGGCGGCTGGTCGATGGCGGCCAGCAGCGGCAGCCGCTGCACCCGGACGGCGAGGGCTGCCGCAGCACCGACCGCGAGTGCCTGGTCAAGGCGTCCGAGAATTGCACCGGGCATGGCCTCGGCCAGTGCCCGGCGGTAGGCACGATCGGCCTCGGTCACCACGCTGTCGGGCAGCGTCGCCCAGTGGGCGCTGTAGGTGGGGAACGGAAAGTGTAGGAACGATGCGTCGAAGCCGAGGTGTCCGAAGATCGCGCCTTCGAAGTCCACTATCCGCACGCCGTGCGGTGTCACCAGCGCGTTCCCGGGATTGAGGTCGGTGTGCGTCAGTGCCGCGAACGGGCCGGGGTCGGTGATCCGATCCTGGACGAACGCGGCGTCGCCAGCCGCGACGCGCGCGTCCGGCAGGCCCAGCGCGGCGCAGGCGACCTCGACGTCCCGCCACCTGTCCAAACCGGGCCAGGGCAGTCCAGGGCCGGCATCCGCCTCCGGCGCGCCGAGACCAGCCAGCGCCTGCCTGTACCCCTCACCCGCGTCACGAGTGCCGGCGTGCAGCCGCCCGACGGCCACGCCGAACTCCACTACCGCTCGCGTGGCGGCGTCGGCATCGGCGCCGAGGAGGACATCCTCCAACGTCGGCCAGTCCCCCAGGTCGGTGGTGACCACGACACCCGCGGGCTGGTCGGAGGCGATCAACCGCGCGGGGACCCCGGTGGGCGCGGCCATCCGCAGCGCGGCCTCCTCCCGTCGCAGGTGGGCAGGGCCGCCGTGACCGGCCCCGTCCACGCGGCGCGTCTTGACCACCACAGTCCGGCCGACGCCGGGCAGGTCGCGGTCGAACGTCAACCGCGTAACCGGTGCCCAGTCGTGCCCGAGCGGCACCTCCGCCACCAGCGACGCGGACCCACCATGCAGCGGGCGCAACAGCGCGAGGACCGTGTCCCGCCGGTGTGCGGTCAAGGGGTGATGCACGAATGCATTCTTCCCGGTAACGGTTCCTGATCTGGGTATCCTGGGACGACCCATGTGGGCATCCGACTCTGCCGCAGGCAGCGCGCGACGGCGCTGGCGCGTCCGTCACGATCGGTATTCGTCGACCTATGCACGTACAGGCGCGGCAACGTTCGGACATGCCGAGGACCGCGCGTCGTAGTTGCGACCAATCGAGGCCAGCGAAGATGTCCTCGCCGGGCCGCCAAACCCCGAGCAGCGGGCATACGGGGTCATACGCCTCAAACTGCGCGATCTCCGGTCCATCTAGGTCGGATGGCTTGGGATTGGTGACAATTTCACCCGAGGCGAAGCGGATCACCAGACCACATTCTGGTGACTCCGATACGGCGGTGACTTCCTGCGAGATGAACGCACAGAGCGCATCCCGATAGCCTGGCTCACCGAACTCGAGGACGGTGTTGCCGACGGTCACAGCTGGCCAGACGTAGGCGGTAAAACGTGCGTCACAAAGTCGAGCTGCAGGTAGTCCCTGACGAAGACGACCGACTCAAGCTGCTCCTCGACCAGCACGTCGAGCCGGAACTCTGTCACGCCTAGATCGTCTCACGGCGCCCACGCCACCATCCGCACATGCCGCAGACCGCGCCTGGCATGACAACCCGATTGCGGGCGTCGACCGGACTCGGGTTGACTTTGACGGTGGATCGTCAACGGCTCAGCAGCATCGCGCACTCGCACCACCCGATCGCGGCCCCGATCTTCGGTGTCAACCTCAACCGGCTCTTGCGCCGAGCGGGCCGCCAACCGGCGGCTCGTGTCCTCGACCTCGGCTGCGGAGAGGGAGCCTGGGCGCTGCAGGCCCTCGCTCACTACCCCGACGGGCACGCGGACGGCGTAGACGTCAGCCGGTACGCCCTTGAACGTGCCGCCAGCGCTGCCGCCGAACGCGGCCTCGCCGACCGGCTCACACTGCACGAGCGCGACGCCCGGACGTACGTTCCTGACGGCGACTACGACTTGGTGCTGTGCGTCGGGTCGACACACGCGTTCGGCGGATTCGGCGAGACGCTGGAGATGGCCGGTCGGCATGTGAATGCCGACGGCATCCTGATGGTCGGTGAAGGATTCTGGCAAGTCCCGCCGACTCCGGAGGCACTCGCAGCGCTCAATGCAAAGCCTGAGGAATTCACCGACCTCGCCGGCCTGGTCGACGCTGCCGAGCAGGCCGGCTGGACGCCGGTGTACGCCCATGTCAGCGACTCCGCCGAGTGGGACGACTACGAATGGTCGTGGACCGGCTCGCTCACCGAGTGGGCGCTGGACAACCCCGGCCATCCGGACGCTGCCGAGGCACTCACCGCCGCCCGGGAGCACCGCGATCAGTGGTTGCGCGGGTACCGCAACGTTCTGGGCTTCGTGACGCTGGTGCTACGCCGTACCTGATCGTGGTGCGGTTCACTCTCATGCCGCAGGCAACGCGCGTCGGTGCTGGCACGTCCGTCGCCCTCGGCAGCCGTCACGGTGGCGCATCCCGGTGCGAGGACGTCCGGACGTGCCGATGCGCGGATGTCTGATCATGCTGAGCCAGGTTCGGGCCTGCGGCTTCTGCGCGAAGATGTGGTCCGTGACGAGCGTGGGGCATCGGCAACGCCTGGACGGCCGCCTGCTGGCCTGTCGGGGTCGGCCGGGTCGGGGCTGGCCCGCCGCGGGGACGCCTCGTAGGAGATGAACTCGAGCAGGCTTCCATCAGGATCGCGAAAGTAGACGCTCGTCCCTGTCCCGCCGGCACCGAATCGCGGAACAGGTCCTGTTTCCACCTCGACATTGTGTTGTTGCAGGTGTGCCACCGCCTCCTCGATCGGCCCCTCCCAGACGAAGCAGATGTCACTGTTCCCCGGGCGAACGGGGAGACGGGCAACGTTGTCCGCAAGGTCGACACCCGGCCCATGAACGTTCAACTGGTTGGGACCGACTCGGAACGCAACGCGGTCGCCGCCAACGCCGATCACCTCAGCACCGACGACATCACGATAGAAGTCGGTGGAGACCCGCCAATCCGAGACAGCAATGACGGCGTGGTCCAGCCGAGTCACGGGCACCATCTCACGACCTTACTGGTCGTCCGGATCTGCCGCCGTCCGGGCGTTACTTGGCGTTTCCTGTGTGGGTGACACTCAACTTCTGTCGGGAACTGTCGGCCGCCGGCTGGATCACCCACAGCGACCTGCCGTGGCAGCAGCTTGTGGGCCTCGGCCCTGCGGGCTTCGACGCCTACGGGCGGCTTCGGTTCCTGCCCGATCCGACACGCCCCGGCCAAAGCGAGAACGACGTCGACGCGGACTGGCCCACCGACCAACTGCCCACCCTCTTCGAGGTGCTGGCCACCCACACCACGACCCCCGAAGACTGCTACTTCTGCGTCTGGGAAGGCTTCGGCGACGCCGACGACGCAGCCGACGACGACGCCGTGTACATCGGCGAGGAGAACACAGGCGGCCTGCTCGAGCGGCTCGGCGGCCAGCCGGGACTGGCACTCACACCCGCTGCCCCGCCCTCGACACCGCGTGTGCCCAAGGTTGTGGTGCCCCACCGTGCGTACTGGTTGTTTCGAGGGCCGTTAGCCGACGTCGGCACATGGGACACCGCTGCGGGGTGGCCGGGCCAGCGTCGTCTCAGCAACGCCGAGCCAGCATTCGCCTGGCCCGCTGATCACGCCTGGTGCGTGGCCAAAGACGTCGATCCGCACTGGGCCGGGATCGGCGGGACCCGGGCGCTGATCACCCAACTCACCACCGACCTGCGCCTCGACGTGGTCCCCGCCGACCCCACCCAGGACCAGCCGCTCTACCGATGAACAGCCCGGTGCCCAGTTGACGAGTGCTTTGCGGACCGCTGACAGGCCCTGCCGCGCTCAGGTCGGAACGCACGGATCTGCCGCGATCAGCGCGTTCGGCGGATGCGGTCATTCCCGTCCGCCGCGCCCTGCGAGAGACCTTGGTAGCCGCCGGCGGCTACTGTGTGACCGGCGTGCCGGAGGTGCCCTGAGCGGCCGAGCCGAGGGCGGCGCAGATCCGGGGTAGTGCCGTACCGATCGACTCGCGAATCACCTCAACGGCAAGGTCGTCGTACGGGGTTGGGTCACGGTTGACGATTATCAACCGACTACCTGCATTGACCGCCACGGAGCACAGGGAGGCAACCGGCTCGACCTGCAGCGAACTGCCGACCGCGAGCATAAGCTGGCTATTCGCGGCGATCCGCTCGGCGTGGCTGACCGTAACCGGGTCGAGGCGCTCCCCGAACAGCACCACGGCAAGCTTGAGAATGTTGCCGCAGTCGGTGCACCGAGGGTCGCCGTCGCCGGCCGCCACTCGCGCCAACGTCTGTTCGCTCGGCGCGCGCATGCGACAACCGGTGCAGACCACCTCGCGCATCGTGCCGTGCAGTTCGAGTACCTTACGCGGACTGGAGCCCGCCTTCTGGTGCAATCCGTCGACGTTTTGCGTGAGGAGGCGCACCGCGACCCCGGTGCGCTCCAGGTCGGCGAGCGCATAGTGCGCCGCGTTGGGCTCGGCCCGCCACGCGGCGTGCTCGAGATAGGTCTGCCAGAACCTTGCCCGCACCGCTGGCGCGGCCATGAACGAGTCGTAGGTGAACGCCTTGACCAGCGTCGGGTCGCGGGTCCACACGCCCGAGGGTCCGCGGTAGTCGGGGATACCGGAGTCGGTCGAGATGCCGGCTCCGGTAAGTATCGCCACCCGGGTCACCCCGTCCGCCCAACACATGGCCATGACCGCCGATGGTAGGCCGCGGACACGGTCGGCACGAACCCATTTACCCTTCCATGCCGGACTCCGTGCATAGGTTGATCTGCCACAACATTCACCACAGGTTGCAGCAGGGCGCCGTGCACTTACTTGCCGCCGGTAGGGCGTCTCGACTTTCGGTAGCCGCTGACCGGGCACCACGCTTCGTGATGAGGCGCGATGGGGGAGAATCATCGGTCCTTGCCGACTCGAGTGCGTCGGCGACCTTGGAGGCGCTCGGCTGATCGACGCGAGTCCTGCATATCCATCTGCTCGCTCGCTACGTCGCCGGCCTCAGCAAGATTCGGTGGGTCCACTCCAGCAGGCGCGTCACTTGAAACGGGCCGGTCCAGCCGACCGACGGCGCTGTATCGTCGTACTCGACCGCCGACCAGCAATCGTCAAACGTGGCTGTGTACTCCCGGTTGCCGGGGAACACGTTCGTGACGGTTCCCACGACAAGTGTGCCCTCGGGGAAGCGTCTGGTGATCGCGGCCCATTCCTCACCCGACCAACGTGAGAAGCGGGTTCGTCGACCGCGCATCCTGGCGTCCAACGGAAACAGCCGCACCTGGCCGGGCCGATGTTGCAACACCTCGAAGAGCCCCGTCTTGCCGACCGCGGGCCAGTCGGGCGGGTCGTCCGGCAGGTGCAGGACGTCGACCCATCCCTGCGGCGGCTGACCAAGGTCTACCAGAACCCCTACCCGTCCCGGACCCATCGGGATGGCACTTATGGTGCCTCTTACCCGGTCGCCCACTGGGAAGGCGAGACGTGCCGCCTGTCCTGGCTCGGCGCAACTGATGCGGGTCGGGAGAGTTGATGCCTTGGATCAGTGGATCTGACGCCGGCTCAGTGAAAGTGATGCCGTAGCGTCACCGGGGTGGGTCTGCTGTTGGTGCTGCGCCCTCCGCAGTCGCGTCCGAAGAGCCTGCGCCGTGCTACCCGGACGCAGCGGCGTGAGCGCCACCGCGCTGACGCCGAAGAGTGGGCCGCGGCGAAGGAACGCGGTTTGCTGCTCGAAGTGTCTGTGGAGGAGCTGTTGCCGTTGATGAATGCGGCCGGCGGAAACCAACTTCCGATCTTGGGTCAGCTTGACCCATGGTCAGATGGCGTACTCAGCCGTGAGGATCTGCCGCAGCTCGACGCCGAAGTTGACCGTCTGGAGGCGGCGGCGGGTAACGACGTGGAGCGTGGGCTGGCGGCGGCGCTACGGGCGTTACTGGGGTGCTGGTAAGAACGGCGACACCAGGGGCCAAATAGTGGATCTTGGTAGGTGGTGTGGGGCTCGGCCATCGGCGTCTGTGCTGGCGTCCCGTTAGGGGATCCATGGCCAGGCATCCTGCCGATGATTACCGGGGCGGTGATGTCCGCAAGACAGAGGAAGAAATATGACACAAGGTGTCAGACTTTGGGTCGAGTATGGCTTCACCGGTCGGCGTCGATGGCGCGGACTGGGCACCACGGATACATATGGGATAGATAAGGACCTCCATGCGCGAAACTTCAGAAGATCTCCAAGAGCTTCAGGCCCTCCTTGACGCCTCCCTCTCCCGCTCCACCTCGCACCTCCGCTCGATCATCAGGGCTGAAAGCACACTGACCGCGGAGCAGCTCACCCAGGTCCTCACCGGCATGCGCACCCTCGCCCTGTCCACCGTGACGGCGAAGGGCGAGCCACGGATCAGCGGTGTGGACGGGCACTTCCTGCACGGGAAGTGGCACTTTGGCACGGCGCGCAACGCCGCCAAGGCGCGCCATCTCGCGGCGCGGCCCGCCGCCAGCGCCGCGCATATGCGCGGTGAGGACCTAGGCGTGTTCACGCACGGCAAGGTGGAGATCCTCAACCCCCAGGACGGCGAGCCGGCCGCGGACTGGCCCGACCTGCTCGCGTACTTCAAGGACTTCTACGGCGACGGCGACGACTTCTTCGACTGGGAAAACGACGTGGTCTACTACCGGCTACATCCGCACTGGATGACCGTCTACGCCCCCGACATCGCGAAGCTCACTGCGGCGTCCCAGTCCTGATCCGCAGCACGGGCCGCATCGGGACCAGCCACGTGATGAGAGATCTGGTGAAGCGGCCGGGAGCCGGTCCGAAGGGGGGGTGTCCCTATGGGTTTCGTCAAGCTGTGATCGGCGGTGTGGGGCGGGGCTGGTAGGGGATCTTGTCGCGGAGCATGGCGAACAGGACGTCGCAGCGGCGTCGGGCGAGGCAGATGAGGGC
>NZ_JBIDBG010000015.1:0-145958 GCF_043202855.1 Micromonospora sp. NPDC048063
CTCATCCGGCACCCACTGGTGAACCAACCGTTCATCCACAGTAGAGATGATCTACCACCAAGGTCAGCCAACCGCCACCTGAGACGCGCTCTTAGCAGGGACTTTTCGACGGGAGATTCAACATGACCGCTTTCCTGGGGCGGCTTGCGGTGGTGGCCGCAGTTGCCTTCGTGTTGCCGGTGAGCGCAGCGGCGGCCCCTGCCGCCGCAGCGCTGCCGGCCGGCACGGTGTCCGGCATTGACGTTTCTACCTGGCAAGCCGGTATCGACTTCACCGATGTCGGCGCCGACGGCTACCAGTTCGTGATCGTGAAGGCTGGCGGCTCCCAACTGTCGGAGGGCCCGTACACCGGCTCGCAGTACGCGATCCAGGTGGATGGTGCACGGGCAGCGGGGCTCAAGGTTGGCCACTACTGGCTCGCTGGAGACTTCCAAGCCCCCGTTCAGGCTGCCGACTACTTTGCCGACCACCTGCACGACTATCGGCCTGGCGACGTGATCGCGCTGGACAACGAGGTGCTCGACGACTCGACGAGGCTGTGGAACGACACCGACGTCGCGACATTCTTCCAGCACATGCGCGACCGGATCGGCAACCAGGTGCCCTGGCTGTACATGGGTGCGGCAGACCTGCGCTCCGGGACGTGGCCTCGAACGATCACGGCCGGCGTGAAGCTCTGGGTGGCGTCGTGGGGCGCCAACAACGGCAGCTACCCCGGAGAGCCGAACCTGGGCGGCGCCTACCCGACATGGAGTGCGCACCAGTACAGTTCGTCCGGATCGACAGGCGGAATCGCATCCGTGGACCTGAACGTGGCCAAGCCGAGCGCGTTCGAGATCGTTGACGGCGCACCGGTCGACCCGCCGCCGGACGACCCACTGCCCAAGACCACCACCGAGCAGGACGGCATCCCCGGCCCGATCTTCTACCAACGGATGCAGAACTGGCTACGGATCACCGCCGGCTACACCGGCCCGATCGACGGCGTGCCCGGCGTGAACACGTACGCCGCGCTCCAACGAGCCATGCGCAACTACGGCTACACCGGCCCCATCGACGGCGTACCGGGGCCGAACACCTGGAAGGCGGTGCAGCGACTCGCCTCCGGCTGGGGCTACACCGGCCCGATCGACGGGGTGATGGGACCGAACTCGTGGCGGGGCCTCGCCCGCTTCCTCAACCAGGACCAGTGGGACTGACCCCTCCCCAGACCACCGCCGCCAACCAAGCCTCGGCACGGAAACCACGAACCGCGAACCCCACTCGCTATGTCCACCCGGCACGAGGAGACCCAACCACCCACGACTGGGCTGCGCCGGCACCGATACCGCCGGCACAGCCCAGCCACGGTGACCAACAGAGCACCGAGGGTTGGGCTTTCCCCCGGGAGGATGTGGACACCCCTACCTGAAATGGGCCTCGGCGCCGCCCTGCCCCCCACACTGCGCCGCCCTCATCGCCGCCACCGCACCCCAGATCGCCGCCAACGTCGCGCAGGGCGGCGCCGTAGAGCGTCCTGCCCACGATCACCACGCCGCTGGGCGACGCCTCGGCGGGCGTCCACGTCACGATCGGGTCGCGGAAGCCCGGGTCGTCGGTCACTCCCTCCACCACCGGCCAGCCGTAGTTGCCGCCCGGCACGATGCGGTTGACCTCGTCGAAGCGGCTCGAACGAACTCGGCCGCGTAGAGCCGACCCCGCCAGTCCCAGGCCAGGCCCTGCACGTTGCGGTGGCCGAGGCTGTAGACCAAAGACCCGGCGGTCGGATTGCTCCACGGCACGCTGCCGTCCGACCGCATCCGCAGGATCTTCCCGTTGCGGTGCGACGGATCCTGGGCGGTGGCCGGCGGTCCGGCGTCGCCGACGCCCGCGTAGAGCATCCCGTCCGGGCCGAACGCGATGCGCCCGCCGTCGTGCGCGCCGGACCGGGCGAGCCCGGTGCGGATCGGCTGCTGGACCTGCGGCGCGGTAAGGCGGAAGCGGATGATCCGGTTGGCCGTGCTGGAGGTGAGGTACGCGTACACGTGGCCGTCGGTGCGGTACCAGGGCGAGACTGTCAACCCGAGCAGTCCGGCCTCGCCCGTCGCGACGACCCCCGAGATCTGCGTGACCTGCTGCGGGGCCGACCCACGACGTACCCGCAGGACCCGCCCGCTGTTCCGCTCGGTGACGAGCGCGCTGCCGTCGGGCAGGAAGTCCAGCCCCCACGGCGCTTCGAGGCCGGTGGCGACGGTCTCCGGTCGGGTGAAGTCGAATCCGTGCCAGCCGAATCCACGCTCGCCGGTGGGCTCGTGAGCGGTCGCCGTGGCGGGCGGCCCGGCGACGCTGACGCAGACGGCGAGGGCGAGGGCGATACCGGCGACAACGCTGCGTCTTCTCATGGCGTACCCCGGGTCCTCGACACACGCCAGTTGATGCCGGCGTCGCCCGCCAGGGACAGGCGAGCGCGACACCACTCTCCTCGTCCCGCCGTCTCGGGACCGTCACCGCGACGCCCGCCACGGAGACGCCGCATGTGCGGCCGTCAGGCGACGCACCGGGACGGACCCCAGCCCGCGGCGCGTGGTCTCGCTCGGCTGCCGGCGAGGTGACCCGGCCGGCTACTTCATCTTGCGCGTCGACCGGGCCACGATGGCGTCGTACTCGGGGTGCTTCTCCAGCCATCCGCTGAGGAACGGGCAGATGGGCACCACTGTCCGGCCTCGGGCGCGAGCGTCGTCCATCACCGCTCGGGCCAGGGTCGATGCCACTCCCCGGCCCTCGAACTCCGCGTCGACCTCGGTGTGGGTGTAGGCGACGATGGTGCCGGTCAGCTGATAGGTGACCACACCGGCCAGCGCTCCGGTCTCGTCCCGCGCCTCGAAACGCTCCCGCTCCGGCGCGTCTGTAACGGTGAACTGCACCAAGCCATCCAATCACGGAGCATTCCACGGACCGGGCGGGGCCGCCGGGGTGTGCCCGACGGCCCCGCCCGGCCGCGGGTCAGTGGAGCATGACGGGAACCTTCTCCTGCTCTGCCTGCTGGTCGTCGAGCAGGTGCGACGGCTTGCGCCGACGGGGCAGGAACGCGGCCGGAATGAACGTGGCCAGCACCAGCGCGAAGCCGATCCAGAACGTGTTCGCGAACGCACCGGCGGCGAAGTCGAGGCCACGGTCGATGAGCGACGGGTCGACGGGGAACTGCTGGGTCAGCTCCGGCTGCTGCTGGACGGCGGTGGCGAGGCCGGCTTCGGTCACCGGCTCGCCACTCGGGTCGGTCACGCCGGGGATCGGCCGCGAGCCGTTCAGCTCGTTGGTGAGGATCACCGACATCACCGCGGCGCCGACGGATCCGCCGATCTGCTGGAGGATGTTGACCAGCGTGGAACCGCGGGCGACCTCGTGGGCGCTGAGGGTCTTCAGCGCCGAGGTCATGATCGGCATCATGGTGCCGCCCATGCCGAGGCCCATGACGAACAGCGACCCGCAGAGCAGCCAGTACGACGTGTCCGGGCCGAGCTGGGTGAAGGTGAAGAACCCGGCGGCGATGAGCACCAGCGCGAACGGCACGGTGCGACCGACGGGCACCCGGTCGGCCAGCATCCCGGCGATCGGCATCGTCATCATCGCGCCGATGCCCTGCGGCGCTATCAGCAGGCCGGCGGCCAGCGTCGACTCGCCGCGGACCAGCAGGAAGTAGCTCGGGAACAGAATGCCGGCGCCCATGAACGCGATGATGAACACGAACATGGTCACCGACGCGATGGTCAGGTTGCGGTTGGCGAACAGCCGCAGGTCGAGCAGGGGGTGCCGGGGCTTGAAGGAGTAGAGGACGAACGCGACGACGAGCGCTCCGCCGACCAGCATGGGTGCCCATACCTCGGTGTCGGCGAAGGTGCCGGCCTCGGGCAGCGTGGAGACGCCGTAGAGGAACAGGGCGAGGCCTGGCGAGAGCATCAGCATGCCGACGAAGTCGAACGACTCGGACGGCTCGGGGGCGTCCTTCGGCAGCGCCAGCGCGGCGTAGACGAGCGCGATGGCGCCGATCGGCAGGTTGATCAGGAAGATCCAGTGCCAGCTCGCCGTGTCGATCAACCAGCCGCCGAGGATCGGGCCTCCGATGGGGCCGAGCAGCATCGGGATGCCGAGGACGGCCATCAGCCGGCCGATCCGGTGGGGCCCGGCTGCCCGGGTCATGATCGTCATGCCGATCGGCATGAGCATGCCGCCGCCGAGGCCCTGCAGCACGCGGTAGCCGATCAGCTGCCCGATCGTGTCGGCCGTGGCGCACAGCACGGATCCGATCGTGAACAGGGCCAGCGCGACCATGTAGAGGCGTTTGGTGCCGAACCGGTCGGCGGCCCAGCCGCTGAGCGGGATCACGGTGGCCAGCGCGAGCGTGTAGGCGGTCATCGTCCAGGCGACCTGGGCGTAGGTCGCGTCGAACTCGCGCTGGAAGGTCGGCAGGGCGACGCTGACGACCGTCACGTCGAGGATCGACATGATCGCGCCGAGGACGACGACCCCTGCCACCTTGAGGACCGCGCCGTCGAGCTTGTCTGAGGTCGCGATGGATTGCTGTGTCACAAAGTCTCCTGAATCCCCGTTGGGGCCAGCGGGAGCTGGCCGGGCGCCGATCCGGTACGGCCGGCGCGCGCTGTCACGTGCGCAGCGATGTCCGCGGGCAGACTAACGACCGGCAGTGACATTCGGCTTCCGGATTTCCGGCTGTCGAGGCCGACGTCACTCCGCACAAGTCGCGCCGAAAGGCCCACTCCAGAACGTTGAAAGCGTTCCCGCTATGCCGTCGGGCGGGGCGCGCCCGGCGCGGGACCCAGCGCCGCGAGTTGGATCTGCAACGCCAACCGCGTACGCGGCGACTCGAGATCGACGGCGACGACCTCGGCGAGGCGGCGCATGCGGTACCGGAGCGTGTTGGGGTGCACGTGCAACTGCCGGGCGGCCCGCTTCGGGTCGCCCTGCTGCTCCAGCCAGGCCGCGATGGTGGCGACGTAGTCGGTGCCGTGCTGCCGGTCATGGGCGACGAGGTCGGGCAGCGGGCCGCCGACCAGCAGGTCGGCGCTCGGCACGGCGCGGACCACGCGGTGCACGACCACCTCCGCCCACTGGTCCTCGAACCGCAGCACCGGTCCCCGCTGCCGGGCCGGGCCGTGCAGCGCGAGCAGCTCCGCCGCCTCGGCCCGGGAGCGCGGCAGGTCCGTCAGGTTCCTGGCGACGCCGCCGGACGCGGCGTACAGCCCCGGGTCGTGCACGGCGATGTCGCGGATCAGCCGCTCCATCCAGCGCCGGGACCCGGGCGACTCGCCGCCGTCGACCAGGACGGCGAACAGGACGTCGCCGACGTCCGCGATCAGCGGTTGGCGCCACCCGTGGCGACGGGTGATCGACTCCCACATGGCCAGGTTGTCCACCATCTCCCCCGTCCCGCCGTGCGCGCCGAGCCCGACGACCCGCCACGGGCCCTCGGGAAGCGCCAACTCCTCCCGGCCCAACCGACCGGGCGCCCGCAGGGCGGCGCGCAGCCGGTCGGCCGACACCCGGCGGGCGACGTCGGCCTGCACCCGCAGGCGGAGCAGGTGCAGCGCCAGCACGGACGCCGCGCCCTGGAGATCGCGTAGCCGCGCGGCGGGGACCGGGCCCTCGACGACGGCCCAGATCGAGCCGAGCAGCTCGCCCCCGGCCCGGATCGGGATGATGAGCCGGGGCAGCGTCCCGTCGGGCCCCTGCGGCACGAAGATCAGCTCGCTGCCCGTCGCCAGCTTGCGGAAGACGCCACGGGACCGGAAGTGCGCGACCACGTTGCCGGGGGCGCGCCGCCCGACGATCGTCGAGACGCGCGCCGGGTCGGCGCGGTCCTGACGTGACGAGTACGCCAGCACCCGGGACTGGGCGTCCTCGATCGTCACGGGCGCGTCGACCACGGCGGCGGCCGCGTCGGCGAGGGCGAACAGCTCGTCGTACACCCCGGTCTCCCCGGTGTCGGCCGGGCCGGGCGCGACGGCCCGGTCGATCACCCCGCGCAGCAGCCAGACGAGCTGGGCCCACGAACCGTGGCTCTGCAGCTCGACCAGGGTCAGCCGCCGCTCGGCGGCGGCCGCCGTCACGGCGGGGTGCCCGGCCAGCGGAGGCTTGAGCACGAGTCCGGCCGCCCCCGCCTCGGCGTAGCGCGCGACGACGGCGAGCGCCTGGTCCGGTGTGCCGATGCCCGCACCGAGCACGAGGTCGCCGCTCTGGCCGCTCGTGGCGTCGTCGACCTCGGCGAGGGTCACGTCGCGGACCTCGGCCTCGTCGGCGGATACGACGACCTTGAGCAACGCGGCGCCGACCGCGTCCACCACGCCAGCCACGGTGATCACCACCAGATTGTGCCTCGTCCTTGTTCGCCCCGGCCAATCGTCGGAACAAGCCTTGGCCTGCCGGAACAATGACGTACCGGCGGGTCGGGGACAGGATGGGCGCGATCCCGGTCGCCCTGAAGGAGAGACCGGTTGCCCTGAAGGAGAGAAACCGATGCCCCCCATCGAGTCCGCCCCCGCCCCCCAACACGTCGCCGTCGTCGGCGCGGGGATGGTCGGGCTGGCCACCGCCTGGTTCCTGCAGGAACGGGGCGTCCAGGTCACCGTGCTCGACCGTACGGGCGTGGCGGCGGGCGCGTCGTGGGGCAACGCGGGCTGGCTCACGCCCGGCATCACCACTCCCCTGCCGGAGCCGGCGGTGCTGCGCTACGGGCTGCGGGCCGTGCTGAGCCCGTCGTCGCCGGTCTACGTGCCGCCGCGCGCCGACGCCCGGCTCCTGCGGTTCCTGACCGGCTTCGCCCGGCACAGCACCCCGTCGAAGTGGCGCACCGCGATGCGGGCCTTCATCCCGATGAACCGGCGCGCGTTGGAGTCGTTCGACGCGCTGGCGGCCGGCGGGGTCGGGGCGATGACGCACGAGGCGAAGTCGTTCATGGCCGCGTACCGGACCGAGGCCGAGCGGTCGGTCCTGCTGGACGAGCTGGCGCACATCCACTCCGCCGGCCAGGCGATCGAGTTCGACGTTTTGACCGGGGCCGAGGCGCGCGAGGTGGAGCCGTCGCTGTCGGACAATGTCGGCGCCGCCATCCGCCTGCACGACCAGCGGTACATCAACCCCGGGCAGTACGTGCACGCGCTCGCCGACTCCGTCCGCGCCCGCGGCGCGTCGATCGTCGCCGGCGCCGATGTCACCGACATCCGCGACGAGGGCACCGGCGTCCGGGTGATCACCACCGCCGGCACGGACGAGCGCTACGACGCGGTGGTGCTGGCGACCGGCACCTGGCTCGGTGAGCTGGGTCGGCGCTTTGGCGTCCGGACCGTCGTGCAGGCCGGCCGCGGGTACAGCTTCAGCGTCGCGATCGAGCACATGCCGGCCGGTCCGGTCTACTTCCCCGCGCAGCGCGTCGCCTGCACGCCCCTGGGGGACCGGCTGCGCGTCGCCGGGATGATGGAGTTCCGCAGCGCCGAGGCGCCGCTCGACCGTCGCCGCATCTCCGCCATCGCCGAGGCCGCACGACCGCTGCTGCGGGGCGCCGACCTCGACGCCCGCGCCGACGAGTGGGTGGGTGCGCGACCCTGCACCCCCGACGGCCTGCCCCTGATCGGCCGGACCCGCTCGCCGCGCGTCTTCGCCGCCGGCGGCCACGGCATGTGGGGCATCACCCTCGGCCCGCTCACCGGCGAACTGCTCGCCGAGCAGATCACTGGCGGTGGGCAGCCCGTGGAGCTGCGCCCCTTCGACCCGCTGCGCTGACCGGCACCGCCCCGGGCCGGCCGGTTCGGCCCGACTCACCCCGGCAGAACGTCGACGGCCCGCCGACCAGGAACCACGGTCGGCGGGCCGCGCCGCTTTCCGGTCAGCCTCGCGGTCGTGAGCTTCGGCGCCTACGCCCGCCAGGTCCGCGATCCGGCCCTGCCGCACCGGCGCCGGGTGTCGGCGCTGTGGTCCTGCGTGCAGCTGTACCGGCCGATCGGCTTGCACGCCACGCTCAGCTTCCTCGGGACTCCCGCGTCAGCGCATGCCTGGCGGCGGGAGGACCCTTGACGCCGGCTCAGCGGCAGCTCCTGGCCACCGCCGTCGACACGCTCGACGAGCGCATCCGCCCCGAGGTGTGGCGCGACGACCCGGCGGCCTACTTCCGCGCGCGGGACCTGCCGCAGGTCGCCCGGTTCATGGAGATCGCGGTGGAGGCCGCGTAGGTCCCCGCGCCGTCTGATCGCGTGGTCTACCGGCCGTGGAGCCGGCGCCAGGACGGCGCTCCGGCCTTCGGCCACTTGTCTTCGACAGGTACGCCGGCGGGGGCGGCGCTGTGTGTGCCGTGGGTGGCCTGCTGGTGGGATTCGGGCTGGCAGGTGGTGCAGTACCGGGCGGACGGCAGGTGCGCCAACTGCTCGATGGGGATGTCGCCGCGGCACCCTTCGCAGGTGCCGTAGTGGCCCTGTTTGAGGTAGTGCAGTGCCCGGGCGATGTCGCCCAGGGCCCGCCGGGTGGCGGCGGTCAACGCGGAGGCGGCCTCGACGTCGGCGCGCATCCGGCGGGCCTGCCGGTCCAGCAGCGCCAGCTGGGTGCTGTGCCGCTCGTACTGCTCCTCCAGGACGATCCGCAGTACGCCCAACTCGTCCTGCCTGCTCACGACGTACACGATCGGGGTTCCTTCCTGCTCGGGACGAAAAGAAAGGGCGGAGCGCTGATGCGCTCCGCCCGCCGGTGCCGGACCTGAGATGTCGGCCGGGTGGCGGCGGGCGGCGCTGGCCGGGCGCCCGCCGGGTCGGCGGCGCGACGATCGGCGCGACCGTGCCCCGGCGGACGCGGGCGACCACCGGCACGACGAGGTGACGCATGGTCGGGTCGGCGACGAGGCGGGCCCGCGCGTTCGTCGACGGCGCCGCTGCCGCGGGGACCGGGCGCGGGTGTGCAGCAGCGGCCCGCAGCCCCGACGAGCGGGGCTGCCGGGACAGGCCGCAGCGGATCACGGCGTCACCATAGACCGGCTGCCCGCGTATCGGCCACCACCTGCGGCGGCGGCCACAAGGCCGGGCCGCGGGGACCTTCGGCGGGCGGGGTGGCGGGCGGCCCTCAGCCGCCGGGACGCTCGGCTATCACGCCGCGGAACCAGGAGGCCGGGTTTCGCCGTTCGCGCGACCGGACGCCGGTACACACCTCATCATCGAACTCTCAGCGACCTGACTGAGGGTAGGTGGGCGAGCGTGCGGGAGATGGCGGTTGCGCCGGTCGTCACCGACGTCGAGCGCGGCCTGGCCGAGGTGGTGTGGCACAACGCCGAACGCGATCCGGACCAGACGCAGTTCGTACGACCGGACCCCGACCCCCGGTCCTGGCCGGCTCGCCGGTCCGGGCGGGGCGCGACGACCGTGAGCTGCCGACAGTTCCGCGACGACGTGCAGGCGGTCGCCCGAGGTCTGGTGGCCACGGGTGTCCAGCCGGGCGACCGGGTGGCGCTGATGAGCCGCACCCGGTACGAGTGGACCCTGGTGGACTACGCGCTGTGGTCCGTCGGCGCGGTGACGGTTCCCGTGTACGACACGTCGAGCGCGGACCAGTTGGCCTGGATCCTCTCCGATTCCGGCGCGGTCGCCTGCGTGGTGGAGACGGCCGGGCACGCCGCGATGCTGGACGGTCTGCGCGACTCCCTGCCGGCGTTGGCGCACGCGTGGCAGATCGACGCGGGCGACCTGATCAGACTGGCCGGGGCCGGCCGCGCCGTCGACGTCGGGCAGGTGGAGGCCCGCCGCCGGCGCGTGTCGGCCGGCGACATCGCCACGATCGTGTACACCAGCGGCACGACCGGACGGCCGAAGGGTTGCGTCCTCACGCACGGCAACATCGCCCTGGACGTCGGCAACGCGACCGCGATCCTGCCGGAGGTGTTCCATCCCGCCGCGTCGACGGTGCTGTTCCTGCCCCTGGCCCACGCCTTCGCCCGGATGATCCAGGTCGGCGTCGTACGCACGCGCGCCACCATGGTGCACAGCGCGGACATCGGCGGCGTGCTGGACCAGCTCCGCCGGTACCGTCCGACGTTCGTCCTGGCCGTGCCGCGGGTGTTCGAGAAGATCTACGACCGGGCGAGACGGAAGGCGGCCGACGAGCACCGGGGCTGGCTGTTCGCGGTCGCCGACCGGGTGGCGGTGCGGTACAGCCGCGCGCTGGACACCCGTGGCGGACCGGGGACCGTGCTGCGGCTGGCGCATCTGGTGTGCGACGTGCTGGCCTATCGCAAGCTGCGGGCGGCGCTGGGTGGACGCTGCCGGGTGGCGATCGTCGGCGGGGCACCGCTGGCGCAACGGCTCGCGCACTTCCTCCGCGGCGCCGGCCTCACGGTGCTCGAGGGGTACGGGTTGACCGAGACCTCGCCCGCCCTGACGGCCAACACGCCGGCGGCGATGCGGATCGGCACGGTGGGTCGTCCGCTGCCCGGAGTCGAGATCGCGATCGCCGAGGACGGGGAGATCCTGGCCCGGGGAGGGGTAGTCTTCCCCGGGTACTGGAACAACGCGGAGGCCACCCGCGAGACGTTCACCGACGGTTGGCTGCGCACCGGCGACCTCGGGGCACTCGACGAGGACGGCTACGTGCGGGTGACCGGGCGGAAGAAGGACATCATCGTCACGGCGTCCGGAAAGAACATCGCCCCCGCCCCGTTCGAGGATCAGGTCCGCGCGGATCCGCTGGTCAGCCAGTGCGTGGTGATCGGCGACGGACGGCCCTACCTCGTCGCGCTGGTCACGATCGACCCGCAGGCGTGGCCGGGGTGGCGGGCCGCGCACGGTCGCGCGGACGCCTCGGTGTCGGACCTGCGGGATTCCCCGGCGCTGCGGGAGGCGGTCCAGCACGCGGTCGACCGGGCCAACCGCGCGGTGTCCCGGGCCGAGCAGATCAAGAAGTTCCGCATCCTTCCCCGCGACCTCACCGAGGCCGACGGTGAACTCACCCCCACGTTGAAGGTGCGGCGAGCGGTGGTGCAGGAGCGCTACGCCGCCGACATCGACGCGCTCTACCGCGACCACTGACGCCCTGCCGGGGACAGGTCGATTGACACGGAGCGTCGTAGGGATTCCACTGCTTGCAACAGCACTGCCGGCCCGGCTCCCCCGGCCGACACCGTTGCAGCAGTAGGGAGGCGTCATGTCCTCGCCCGTCAGGCCGCCGCAGGACGCCGTGACCCTCCGCCGTCTCCGCCTCGGGATCGGCACGGTCGGCATCGCGTTGCCGATCGTGCTGACGGTCGGCAACGCGCTGCTCACCGGCAGGTTCGCCCTGCTCGACTCGATCAGCGCCTTCTACCACACCGACATGCGAGACGTCTTCGTCGGCGGAATGTGCGCCATCGGCGTCTTCCTCGTCTGCTACCGATACCGGAAGGTGGACGACGTCCTCAGCTCGATCGCCGGCGTGCTGGCGATCGCGGTGGCGGTGTTCCCCGCCGCGACGGGTGCACCGAGGGGAACGCTCACGCCCACCGACGTCACGATCGGGCGGCTGCACCAGGTCTCGGCCGCTGCCCTGTTCGTGCTGCTGGCCGTTTTCTGCATCTTCCTGTTCCCCCAGACCGGCCCGACGGTCCCCGCGACAGGGCGGACGCGGGCCCGCAACGGCATCTACTACGCCTGCGGCGGCATCATCATCGGCGCCATCGCGCTCGCTGTGGCGAGCAACGCGCTGCCCTTTTCCGTCCGCGACACGCTCAAGCCGCTGTTCTGGTGCGAGGCGGTGGCGGTGCTCGCCTTCGGTGCCGCGTGGCTCGTCAAGGGCGAAGCGATGTTCCGCGACTCGCAACCGCCCCCTGCCGAATCCGAGGTGCGCCGCACGGTCCCGACCCTCTAGGGTTCCGCCGTGGCTGTGAAGATCGTGTCCCTGGCGGACCGCCCGGACCTGGCACCGCTGCTCGACGACGACTTCGACGGGGCGTGGCCGCCGTTCATGCTCTGGGATCCGATGGGTGCCGTGTACTACGGCGTCGCGCACGACCTGTATCCCGAGTTCGTGTTCGTCGCCGTCGACTCCGCCGAGCCCGGACGCGCCGTCGCGCGGGCGTACGCCGTGCCGCTGCGCTGGACGGAGGCGGAGCTGCCCGACGGCGGCTGGGACCGGATGATCCAGCGTGCCACCATCAACCGCCTCACCGGCGCCACCCCGAACCTCGTCTCGGCCCTGGAGATCTGCATCCGGCCGGACCGGCGGGGCACCGGCCTGTCGGCCCTGATGCTCGCCGCCATGCGGGAGGCCGTGGCGAAGCGGGGCTACGACACGCTGGTCGCGCCGGTCCGCCCGAGCGGCAAGCACGCCGAGCCCGACCTGCCGATGACGGAGTACGCGGCGCGGGTCCGCGAGGACGGCCTGCCGGTCGACCCGTGGCTGCGGGTGCACGTCCGGGCCGGTGGACGCATCGAACGCGTCGCTCCCCGGTCGATGACGATCACCGGGACGCTCGCCGACTGGCGCCGCTGGACGGGCCTGCCGTTCGACACCAGCGGACCCGTCCACGTGCCGGGAGCCCTCGTGCCCGTGCACTGCGACGTGGCGCACGACCACGCTGTCTACGTCGAGCCCAACGTCTGGGTCCGGCACCGCCTGTAGGTGGTCACCGCGGCGGTCTGCGCCGTGATGGCCGCTCATCGCTCCTGCTCCGCGATCGCCGAACGGGTCGCCGACGTGCCCGCCGAGACCGTGCGGCCTGAGCCGGATGCGCTCGCCGGAGCACGACTGTGTGACGTTCGAACTGGTGCTCGTTTGCCATCGTGCTCGGCGAGCCAGCCGTCGAACCGTGGGCTGGGCTGCGCGCTGGCGGGAACCACAAAGGCGGAAACCACAAAGGCGGAAACTACAAAGGCAAGGAGGAGAACTCCTTGCCACTATTAACATATACCGCACCCCCGGGCTTGTGGCAAGACCCCGGTCGTGGCGCACAATCGTCGGCCGAGCGCAAGAATCGGCACACCATGGGGGAATGCATGTTCGATGTGATCATCGCTGGCGGCGGCCCGACCGGCATGATGCTGGCGAGCGAATTGCGTCTGCAGGGCGTCAGCGTACTCGTGGTGGAGAAGGAGGCCGAGCTGCCGCCGTTCGTGCGGTCGCTCGGGCTGCACGCGCGCAGTATCGAGGTGATGGATCAGCGGGGGCTGTTGGAGCGGTTCCTTGAAAACGGCAAGCAGTACCCGATCCGTCCCGGCGAACCCCGGGGATTCTTCGCGGGCATCGAGAAGCCGGCTCCCACCGGGCTGGACACCGCCCACGGATACGTGCTCGGCATTCCGCAGACGGTCACCGACCGGCTGCTCGCCGAGCACGCGGCCGAAGTCGGAGCCGAGATCCGGCGCGGCTGTGCGGTGGTCGGGCTGGAGCAGGACGACGACGGCGTGACCGTCCACCTTGGGAATGGAACTGCAACGCCGTTGCGGGCGCGGTTTGTCGTCGGTTGCGACGGTGGGCGCAGCACGGTTCGAAAACTGCTCGGGGTCGGATTCCCCGGCGAGCCGTCGGAAATCGACACGCTGCTGGGCGAGATGGAGGTGACGGCGTCCCCGGACGACATCACCGCAGTGATGACCGCGGTGCGCAAGACCGAGAAGCGGTTCGGGATCGGGCCGTCGGGCAAGCCGGGGGTGTTCCGGGCCGTCGTGCCGGCGGAGGGCGTGGCCGAAGACCGCTCGGTGCCGCCGACGCTCGAGGAGTTCAAGCAACAGTTGCGCAGGTACGCAGGCACCGACTTCGGCGCGCACTCCCCCCGCTGGCTGTCGCGCTTCGGCGACGCGACCCGCCAGGCCGAACGCTACCGGGTCGGACGGGTGTTTCTGGCTGGGGACGCCGCGCACGTCCACCCGCCGATGGGCGGGCAGGGGCTCAATCTCGGGATCCAGGACTCGTTCAACCTGGGTTGGAAGCTGGCAGCGGCCATCAACGGCTGGGCGCCGGACGACCTGCTGGACAGCTACGAGTCCGAGCGGCATCCGGTGGCCGCCGACGTGCTGAACAACACCCGTGTACAGATGCACCTGACGACCAACGAGCCCGGACCGCAGGCGGTTCGGCGGTTGTTGGCGCAGCTGATGGACTTCGACGACGTCAACCGGTTCCTGATCGAGAAGATCACGGCGATCAGCGTCCGGTACGACTTCGGTGAGGGCCATGCCCTGCTCGGGCGGCGGCTGCGCGACGTCCAGCTCAAGCGTGGGCGCCTGTTCGAGCTGATGCGCACCGGCAGCGGGCTGCTGCTCGACCAGACGGGGCGGCTTTCGGTGGACGGCTGGGCCGACCGGGTCGACCACGTCGCCGACACCAGCGAGGAGTTGGACGTCCCGGCGGTACTGCTCCGGCCGGACGGGCACGTCGCGTGGGTGGGCGAGGACCAGCAGACGCTCGAGGTCGCGCTGGCCAAGTGGTTCGGCGCCACAAAAACTCCTGTGGCCGGGTGAGGGACGCTTCCGCCGGGGCCCTGGGCGTCACCCACCGACCCGTCGTTGTGGGACCGGGGCCGTGGTGGCCCCGGTCCCACAACGATCAGGAGGCGACCAGGTCGTCAATCTGGTTGATCGACGATGTGGCGCCCTCCACGACGCCCATGTCCAGCACCTGCTGAAGCGCCTCGGCGGAGGCGTACCTGCTCACGTAGGTCGCGCGGGTGCCGCCGTTGTGCTCGGTGAAGGTGTAGGCGTTCTTGGAGACCGGCAGTTCCGGCCTCGGGTTGAAGTCCAGGTCGGCGAAGCCGTCGTCGAAGGAGAAGCCCCTCGGCTCGTCGACGGTGGCGACCAGCCAGTATCCGGCGTGCTTGTCGCCCTCCGGGCCGGTCATGTAGTAGGTCACCCGACCGCCAGGCGTGAGGTCGTGGTCGACCACCGTCGCCGGGTAGGTCGGCGGTCCCCACACCTTCTCCAGTTGGCGAGGGTCGGCGTAGACCTGCCAGATCCGCTCTACCGGCGCGGCGAAGTCCGCGGTGATGGTCAGGGTCAGGTTGTCAAGGTCGTGCTGGACGTCGGTCACGGGCATGGTTCAGTCCTCCTGATCGGGGTCGGATGCGATGAGTACGTCGATGCGTGCGATGCGGCCACGCCAAACCTGTTCGAGCTCGGTGAGCATGGAGGCCACCGACCGCACCGCTTCCACGTCGCCGCTGGCCAACTGTTCGCGACCACTGCGTCGCTTGGTCAGCAGACCAGCCTTCTCCAGCACGGCGACGTGCTTCTGTACCGCGGCGAAGCTCATGTCGTACTTCGCCGCGAGTGCGGAGACGGAGTGCTCCCCGGTCAGCACGCGGCGCAGGATGTCGCGCCGGGTGCGGTCAGCGAGCGCGTGGAACAAGGCGTCCGCCCGGTCGTCGCTCTCCTCGGTCACGGACCGAATATACAACCGATCGGTTGCACGTTGTCAAGGCGTGACCCACCAGGCTGCCGCCCGACGACCCGAACGGGATCCTTGACGGCCCCCAACAGCGTGATTAAGGTCCGGGCCGTATTGACTTAGACGAACGGAGCCCCCATGCCCCTCAGCCGTCGTTCGCTCCTCGCGGGTAGTGCCCTTACTGGTGCCGCACTGGCAGTTGGCCACGGGGCGGTGACCGGCCCGGCCATGGCTCAGGGCGACCAGGAGCTCACTCCCACAAGTTTCGGTCCTGCCTCTTTGACCGCCGCCGTCCGGGGTGCCGCCGTCATCGGCAACAGCGTCTTCATCACCTCCCGGTTCAACACGCCCGAGGGGAAGATGCGGCTGGGCGAGTTCGACGTCAACACCGGCGAGATGCGCAGCATCGACGACCTCACCATCCCCAGCAACGGCGGGCAGAAGCTCGCCGCCGACGGCCGGTACGTCTACATCGGCCCCGCCGGCAGCGCGTACGTCTACCGGTTCGACCCGCAGACCAAGGAGCTGGCGGCCTGGGCCCGCGCCGGAGGCAGCACCACCTGGTACTACGACATGGTCGTGCACGGCGAGCACCTCTACATCGGCACGTACCCGGACTGCACCGTCAAGCGGATCCGCCTCGCCGACGCGACCATCGAGACGTACGGCCGCATCTCCACCTCCCAGTACGCGGCGGCCGTGGCGGTCGACGACGAGTACGTCTACGGCGGGTCGGCCGCGCCCGGCACACTGCTGGCCTGGCCGAAGGCCGGCGGCGCGCCCACCAACCTGACCCCGCACCTGAGCGCCTCCCCGGTCGGCATCCTCGACATGACGGTCTCCGACGGCGTCATCTACGTCGCCAGCGGCCGGCAGCTGATCTCCTTCGACCGCGACGGCTCCAACCGGGTCTCTCGGGACATCCCCGCCGAGGACCGCTACGTCGACCAGGTCACCGTCGGCAGCGACGGCAAGGTGTACGCGCTGACCCGACTCACCACCAACCTGTACGAGGTCACCGCCGACGGGCTCGTCAAGGTCGGCCAGCCCCTCGCCGACGTGGAGAACGCGCTCCTCGCCCCGCTGCCCGGCGGCGCCCTGCTCGGCGTCAGCGGGCTGGGGCACGTCTGGAAGGCGACGCCGGGCGGCACGGCCAGCGTGTGGCAGACCGCCACCCGCGGCTTCGGATACCCGGAGACCATCCAGTCGATGATGCGGCACACCCGGGGCACGATCTGGGTCGGCGGCCACTACGCGATGACCGTGCACCGCACCGAGGCCGGCACCAACGACCGGTTCGACATCAACGGCGAGGTCAAGACGATGGCCGAGGGCAAGGCCGGCGTGGTCTACGCGGGCCTCTACCCCAGCACGCAGATCGTGGCGGTCGACCCGGACAACTACGAGATCAGCGTGCTCGGCCTGCTCGGCAACGAGCAGCTACGCACCAAGCGGATCGTCGTGGACCAGCCGCGAAACCAGCTCATCGTGGCGTCCAGCCCGCAGACCACCAGGCACACCGGCGCGCTGACCTTCGTCGACCTGGCCACCAACACCTTCGACGCGCACCGCGAGTTCCTGCCCGAACAGAGCGTCATGGACGTGGTGGTGCAGGGCACCACCGCCTACATCGCCGGCGACACCTACGGCGAGGGCACCACCGGCCCGATCCGCAAGGTCGCGCAGGTCGCTGCCGTCGACATCGTCACCCGTACGCTGCTGTGGCGCGAGGAGATCAAGCCGGACTGGCAGTCGTACGAGAGCCTGCACGTCGTGGGCAACCTGCTCTACGCCATGGGCCGGCGCCCGCGCGGCGCCTGGTTCGCCTACGACCTGCACACCCGCACCATCGTGATGGAGGGCGACCTCGGCGGGTACGGCCAGTTCAACGGGGTCGACGGCCGGGTCTTCTCCTGGGTGCACTGGACCAACGACATCTGCGAGCTGCCGACCGTCCCGGGCGGCGCGGTGACCACGCTGTACGACAACGTGCCGCGCGGCTGGTACAACAACCCCGCGTTCCACTTCACCCCGGACGGCAAGTCGACCTGGGGCATGCACGGCATGGACCTGGCCCGCTTCCCGCTGCCCAAGAAGTAGTCCGAACCGGGCACGTAGACCGACCCGCCGCCGGACGCGACCCGGTAGGCGGTGCGATGGATGGGCCCGCCGGATCACGGCGGGCCCATCCACCAGAGGTTGCGATCTGGACGGAGACCTGTGCGGCACGAACGCCAGAACATCGAACCGGCGCCACCGCACGTACCGGACGGCGCCCGGCACACCGACGCCCGCCAACGTGCCGCCGTTCGGCTCGACCACGACTTTCCCTTCGACCCGAGCTACGGTCACCGCCTCGACCAGTTGCTCCGCATCCCGGCGCCAGCCGCACCCGCCGACTTCGACGAGTTCTGGCGCGCTCGATACGACGCCGCGCGGCAGGTCGCGACGGATCCCGTCATCGGCCCCCTGGAAGAGGAACGCGACGGCGTACGGATCTTCGGAGTCACCTACTCGTCCGTGGGCGGCGTCCGCATCGGCGGGTGGCTCGTGCTGCCTGCCGAGTCGGCGGGGCCGACCGCGACCGTCAGCGGCGTCGAGCACGGGTTCGTCATCGGCCACGGGTATGGCGGACGCCAGGAGCCAGGCCCCTCGGTACCACTGCCGTTGCCTCGGTCGGCGGCGATCCTTCCCTGCGTACGGGGCATGGGCGCGCGCAGCCTGCTGCCGGACATACCCGACCACGCCGACGGGCACGTGCTGCACGGCATCGACTCGCGTGACCGGTACGTCATCGGAGACTGCGTCGCCGACCTGTGGTGCGCGGCGTCGGCGCTGCTGCAACTGGTGCCGAGTCTCGACCTGCCCGCTGGCCCGCGCCTGGGCTATCTCGGCGAGAGCTTCGGCGGCGGCATCGGTGCCCTGGCCCTCCCCTGGGACGACCGCTTCGCCGCAGCCCGGTTGACCGTACCCACGTTCGGCAACCACCCGCTGCGGCTCACCCTCCCCTGTGTGGGCAGCGGTGAGTCCGTCCGCGCACACCACCGTGAACACCCCGAAGTGACGCAGGTCCTGCGATACTTCGACGCCGCCACGGCCGCGACGAGGCTGCGCATCCCGACACTGGTCGCGCCCGCCCTCTTCGACCCCGCCGTGCCGCCGCCGGGCCAGTTCGCCGTGCACAACGGCCTGGCCGGGCCGCGCGAGCTACACGTGCTGACCGCTGGGCACTTCCCGCACGCCGACAGCCAGACCGAGTACGAGGAACTCGTCGCGGCGAGCCAGCGCTTCTTCGGACAGCACCTCGGCGACAGGCCTTAGCTTGGGATCTGGTTACCCGGTGCCGTCGGACCGAGCAGATACGCGATGACGTCGGCGGCGGTGTAGTCGTCACCTCGGCGAGTCAGGTGCGGGAGGAAGGCCAGGTCTTGCCCGAGCGTCACCAGCGGTGGCTCGACGTAGCCGTCCGGCCGCCGCTGACCGAGCCCTACGGTGGCGACCAGCCCGTTGCACAGACACCGGCTGCCTACCGTGTCGTCGACCGACCCGCCCTTGCGTACGTACTCGTCGACCGGTTCCGCGG
Organism: Micromonospora sp. NPDC048063; assembly: GCF_043202855.1. Classification (NCBI taxonomy): domain Bacteria; kingdom Bacillati; phylum Actinomycetota; class Actinomycetes; order Micromonosporales; family Micromonosporaceae; genus Micromonospora; species Micromonospora sp. NPDC048063. The sequence goes on from NZ_JBIDBG010000015.1 coordinate 18,962, forward strand.
GGCAGCGGTATCCGACCCTGCCGTCCGGGCGGCGGTACGGCGTACGCAGGTATCCCAGATCGCAGTGGCGTGGCCGGTCGGCGTAGACCTGCTCGTCGGCTGCGGTGCCGGGCAGGTGAACCAGCTTGAACGGGAACCCCGTCGGGGAGGCCGTGGCATGGTTGCGTACGACGAGCGCGTTGCGGGCCGCGTCCCGCAGCATCCGTCGTCGGATGGCCGGGTCGAGGCCCGATTCGCGGCACAGCGCGAACGCGGTCCCTACCTGCACCCCCGCGGCGCCCGTGGCCCGGGCGGCGCTCAGCCGCTCCGGGCCGGTCTGCCCGCCGGCCAGCCAGAACGGCAGACCCAGGTTGGCCACCTTCGCCACGTCCAAGCGGTCCCGCGGCCCATACACGGGCTCGCCGTCGACACTGAGCGTCAGCGGGCCGCGGGGCCGGACGCTGTGCCCGCCGGCGGCCGGGCTCTCCAGCACGAAGCCGTCCGGACGGGTCCTCTCATCGCGGGCCAGGTAGGCGGCCAGCGTGGCGGACGACACGATGGCCAGCAGCCGCGGCCGCCGCAGCGGTTGGGACGCCTCGCCGAACAGGTCCCGCGGGTCGAAGGCGAGCTGGTGCTGCTCGCCGGGCGCGGCGGCGTCCACCGCGACCGACAGCCGCGCCGGGACGCCGGCGGCCAGGGCGTCGAGCAGGCGCGGTATCTCGGTGGGCAACCCGGCGCCCATCAGCACATAGTCGACGCCGGCCAGCATGGCGCCGTACACCGCCGCTGGCGTGGCCAGCTGGATCTTCTCCAGGTAGTTCACCCCGACCGGGCCGTCGTGGCCTTCCTTTGCCAGGAAGACCTCGACAAAGTTGGCGACCACCGACAGTTCCTGCCCGTGGTGCCCGGGCCGCAGCCGCAGCCGCGGCACCGGCCGGAACGGCTCGTCTTCGGGCCGCCCACCGGGCACGAAGTACCGGTCCAGTATCCGTTGCGCCACGGCCGGGACCGGGAAATGGCCGAGAGCCCGACGGATGTGACCGCCGTCGTCGCCGCGCTGCAGGCGCCGGGCCAGCAGGGCGTCGAGGGCGACGCCAGAGACCACACCGAGCTGCCCGGTGGCCGCCACCGCCCGCGCCAGCCGCCAACCGGAGATGCCGACCCCCATGCCGCCCTGGATGACGGCCGGAGCCGTCTCGCCGGCCATCAACGGTCCCGCCGGTTGGTGCCGCGTGTGAGCAACTGTTGCCGTAGCCGCCAGGCCCCGGGCAGCAGACCGGCCGCCAGCACCGCCTTGAGCACGTCCCCGATCAGGTAGGGAACAAATCCCAAGGCAAGCGCTCTGGGCAGGCCCACACCCGTCGCGACGGCCAGCCACGGCACGCCGACCAGGTAGATCAGCGTGTTGCCGGCCGCCATCATGCCGATGGTGCGCCACGGCCGTCGGTCCGCGCCAGCCAGGGCGAGCCGGCCGACGAGCGCGGCGGCGAGCACGAAGCCCAGCAGGTAGCCGAGAGTGGCGGTGCCGAACCCGGACGCGCCGCCGGCGAACCACGGTAGGCCGAATCCGCCGGCTGCGACGTACAGCAGCATGCTGACCGCCCCGCGGGTCGGTCCCAGCGCCGCCCCGGCGAGCAGAACGGCGAAGGTCTGCCCGGTGATCGGCACCGGTGACCCCGGCACCGGGAGCGCGATCTGTGCCGCGGCCCCCGTCATGGCGATAGCGCCGACGACCAGGACCACGTCACGCGGAACGGATCGGCCCCACAGATCCGCCAGCACTCCCGGGTTGCGGCGGTACACCGCCGCACCTGCCACGACTTCGGCCATCCTCGTCCCTCCTGCCGCCGCGTCCAGCTCGCGCGGGCGCCGTTTTCCAGCCCGCTCGTCCTGTCACGACCGGGACGCGCCGCCGCGCGGCGACCAGACCGGCAGCGACGGACGCGCTGTGCGAATCCTGCGGCGCATCAACTCGATACGGCAGGGCCGTAGGTCCCGCCCTCGGTTGCCGTCGCCCTCAGCTCGCCGAGCGCCACGACCGCCTCCGGTCCGCCTCGCTGACCGCTTCGCCACTGTCGGCGAGCGGGTCGGATCGGGCTCGATGCGAGGTCAAGCGGCCTGCTGAGGCGCTTCTCGGGCCGGTTCGGTGGCATGGTTGCTGGGTGCTCCACGCGTGCCCCACCGCCCGGCTCAACTGGTCAGGTGACGCGTCCCGGCAAGCAACCGGTTGACCGAACGCCATCCCGTACGTGGACAGGGCCGCCCGAATCCGGGAGATTCCTTCCGTACGCTCGGCCAGCTCGGCGGGCTGAGCATCACGTCCGAGCAGTGTCGCGGTCTCGACCCGAAGAATCGCGGCAATGTCCCGGATTGTCGACACCCGCTCCAAGGACCGCACCCCGCGCTCGACCTTGTCCACCCAGCTCTTGGATTTCCCCAGCCGATCCGCGAATGACTGCTGCGACAGCTTGCGCCGTGCCCGCAGGTACGCGACGCGCCGACCGATCGGAACCGAATCACCGGTCACGACGCCACCGCCGATCCGGCACAGCCCGAGTCGTTTCCTCGACCGGTATGCGCTCAGCCTCGGCCTGCTCCAGAATCCGCTTCTTGGCCGCCTCCTGCTCCGCTGCCTGGGTCCGCTCGCCAATCCCGTCGCCTGCGGTGTTGTCGCTCATCCCTGCCTCCGCAGTGCTTCCGCTCCTGCCTCATGTGGGATCTACTCTGGTGACCGCGCGACTACGCTCGGAAGCACCTCGATGCTTTCAGGACCTTTCACAGGGGATCTGATGGATGACCTCGGTGCGCAATTGAGGCAGGCTCGGATTGAGGCAGGCGTGACCCTGGCCTCCATCGCGACCCGTACCTGCTATTCGGCCTCGCACCTCAGCAACGTCGAAGCGGGACGCCGGACCGCGACGCCAGACATCGTGCTCGCATACGCGCGAGCGTTGGGAGAAGCGGACGTGAGACGCAGAGACCTCCTCGCCGCCGCCACCATCGGCCCGATCGCCGCCAACGAGTTGATCCGCAACGGCTTCACCGCCGCATTAGCCGGCCACCGCGACAGCGCCGACCGCTGGCGCGACCGCGTCGACCAGTACGGCCGTGACTACATGGAGATCGGCGCGGACTCCCTGCAAACACGGCTCGCGAGCGACCTCGTCGTCATGCAACAGCAACTCGACAGCCCGACCATGTGGGCCACCGCTGCCCGCGCCCTGACCACCTACGGCAAGACGACCAAGGACCCGACCGAGGCGATCGGCTGGTACCACACCGCCCGAGTCGCCGCCGACCGCTCCGACGACCTCGCCGTCCGTGTCTGGGTACGCGGCCGAGCCGCCATCGCCCTGGCCTACGAGGGCGCCGCACTCCCCGTCGCACAGCGCTACGCGGACGAAGCCATCGCCTTGTCCGACCGCCCGTCACTCGGCCGGCTCCAAGCACTGATGGCCCGCGCACACGTCGCCGCCGGACGAGGCGACACCGCCGCAGCCATCGCCGCCGACGAAGACGCCCAACGGGTCTTCGACCACACCGCCTCACCCGACGGCGAAATCTCCGACGCCGCCGTACCCGCCTGGCGCATGGCGACCTTCCGATCCATGCTCTACGCCCGCCTCGGGCTGATCCAACCCGGCGAACAGGCCCAGACCGACGCCGACCGCCTCCGGCCCACCTCGCTGACCCGCTTCGCCACCCACATCGAACTCCACCGCGCCCTCATGATGGCCAAAGCCGGCGACGGACCCGGCGGACTGGCACACGCCCGACGCGCATGGGCAGCACTACCGACCAACCGCCGCTCGCAAACCCTCGGCCTCGTTCTCCGCGAAATCGAGAAGGCCGCCCGACAGCGACACTGAACCACCAGAACACGACCCCTCGTTGTAAGTTCTGGGCGCATCGTCCGGCGGGATCCATCCGAGTCTGCGACCCCGGGCGACTGTCCGCGCCCGACGACGCTGCTGCCCACCGCGCCATGCATCGGCCCCGTCCAGCATGCCGAGGCCAGCCAGCAGCGCGTAGGGGGATCGCCCCGGGTCGACGCCGCCACACGTACGGCGACGACAGCGTGTCCATCGGTCGACTGACAGCCGCCGTCGGTCTCGCGGCCGTCCCGGCCGACACCTCCATCCCGCGACGATCGACCTGTAACCGCAGGCCGATCGGAGACGTGATGAAACCGACCCTGAGATTCCTCCGGCACCTCGTTGAGATGGTCGTCGCGATGACGGCCGGGATGCTCCTGCTCAGTCCCGTATGGAACGCCGCGTGGCCCGGTCTGCACGGGCGACCGGCCGCACACGCGCTCGTGATGGCCACCAACATGTCGGTCGGAATGGCGGCATGGATGCGCGTGCGGCGGCATGGCTGGCGCGCCATCACGGAGATGTGCGGCGCGATGTACGCGCCCTTCCTGCTGCTGCTGTTCCCCTACGCGGCGGGCATGCTCGATGGCGGGGCACTGATGTCGCTCGGCCACCTGTTGATGCTGCCGGCGATGACGCTCGTGATGCTGCGCCGCCGGTCCGAGTACACCCACGCGCACCCGCTTCCCACCCGGCTCATCCGGGTCGGTGTGCTCGTGGTGGCAGCTGTGCTGCCGCCGCTGCTGGTCGGTGCCGTGGTCGCGCGGTCCAACGCGAGCAGCGTCTACGCGCCGGCCTCGGCCCGCTCCGATCTCAGACCCGCTCCGTCTCCGTCCCACGACCCCGCCAAGCCGACCGCGGCCGTCGTCGTGGGTACCAGGGGCGCCAACGTGGCCGACGCCCTCGCGCCGTACGAGGTTCTCGCCGCGACCGACGCCTTCAACGTCTACACGGTCGCACCGGCACGAAGCCCCGTACCGCTGACGGGCGGGTTGGACCTGCTGCCCGACCTCAGCTTCGCCGACCTCGACGCACGGCTGGACGGCCGCCCCGCCGACGTGGTCGTGGTGCCCGCGATGCCCGACGCGTCGGAGCCCGCCGTGCTCGCCTGGCTGCGCGGTCAGGCCGGCCGAGGCGCGGTGACACTGAGCGTCTGCTACGGCGCGAGGGTAGCCGCGGCGGCCGGAATCCTCGACGGGCACGAAGCCACCTCGCACTGGTTCCACCTCGGCGGGCTGAAAAGGTCCCATCCGTCGGTGTCCTGGCGGAACGGCGTCCGGTACGTCGATGACGGCGCCGTCGTCAGTACGGCCGGCGTGCTGTCCGGCGTGGACGGAACGCTGCGGGTGGTCGAACGGTTCCTGGGCACCGACAGGGCCCGTGCCGCCGCGACGGCCGTCGGCTGGACGCACTACGTCCCCGGTTCTCCGGCGCCGCTGCCCGTGCAGCGGTTCGGTCCCGGCGACGCGGTGGCGGGGCTCAATCTGGCCTTCCGCTGGGACGTGCCCCGGGTCGGCGTGCTGCTGACCGACGGGGTCGGCGAGGTGGAGTTGGCGTCCGTGTTCGGCTCCTACACCGAGGCCACGTATGCCGCCCGCACCGTCACGGTCGGCCTCACCCACTCGCCCGTCCGCTCGCGTCACGGGCTGGCCTTCGTACCGCGGGAGAGCGTGGTCGACCGGCCCGCACTCGACCGCCTGCTGGTCCCCGGCGTCAACGCGGCCGCCCACTCCGGCGGCGACGTGCTGGCCGTGGCGGCCGCGACCGGCCTGACCCCGGAATATCCGCACCGTGACGGCGGCTTCGCGTTCGGCGCCGTCCTACGCGACGTGGCCGCCACCACCGATGTTCCGACCGCCGCCTGGCGCGCGAAGTTGCTCGAGTACCCGGCCGGGGAGCTGGATCTGGCTGGCCCCTCCTGGCCGTGGGCGACGACTGTGCGCCCGCTCGTACTGGCTTTGGTTGGCCTCGTGCTCGGCCTGGTCGCGCTGCGCGTCGCCCGGCCGTGGGCGGACCGTCGACGCCGAGAACGGCACGTCCGTCCGTCGACGTCGAGTGAACCGTCCCTGACGGCCTGACGCCTTCCCTCGTCGCGGTGCGGCGCTCTCGGGCGTCGCACCGCGACGACCTGCCCCTCGGAGGACCAGCGACTCGCGGCGGTGGCCTGGAAGGGGGCGAGACAAAGCCTACGGGCTGGCCAGGAAACCGCGCGCCATCGCGGTCGTGACCGCCGCGGTTCGGTCGGCCACGTCGAGCTTGCTGAACACCCGGTACATGTGGGTCTTGACGGTCGCCTCGGAGATGAACAGGGCCCGGCCGATCTCCGCGTTCGTCAGACCCTGGCTGACCAGGCGCAACACCTCGATCTCACGCGCCGACAGGCCCGGGCCCGCCGGGGTGCGGACCTGCTGCACGAGCCTCGACGCCACCGAGGGCGCGAGGACGGTCTCGCCACGGGCGGCCGCCCGGATCGCCGCCGCCAACTCGGCGCGGGACGCGTCCTTGAGTAGATAGCCGGCGGCGCCCGCCGAGACGGCGCGGACGATGTCCGTGTCGGACTCGTACGTCGTCAGAACCACCACCCTCGCGCCGCCCGGGCCCGCGAGGATCCGCTCGGTCGCACCGACCCCGTCGAGCCCTGGCATGCGCAGATCCATCAGCACGATGTCGGGCGTCGCCTCAGCCGCGAGTGCGACGGCCTCTTCACCCGACGCCGCCTCGCCGACCACGGCGAGGTCGTCCTCAGCCTCGATCATTCCGCGCAGACCGTCCCGGACCACCGGATGGTCGTCTACGAGCAGGATGGTGATCACGCCGGCACCTCCAGCCGGATCCGCGTGCCCTCCGGTCCGACATGGATGTCGAGCGCGCCGTTGACCTGCTCGGCGCGGGCGCGAATGCCCGCGAGCCCGAAGCCGCCGGACGGCCCGCCGGGGTCGAAGCCCCGGCCGTCGTCGGTGACGACAAGGCAGACGGCCCTCTCGGCGTACGACAGCAGGAGCGTAACTCGCGATGCCTCAGCGTGTCGGCGGACGTTGGTGAGCAACTCCTGGGCCGCCCGCACCAGCACGACCTCGACGGCGGTCGGCAACGGTCGCACGGCGCCCTCGGTGTCGTGCTCCGCTTCGATCCCGGTCTCCTCGCGGAGGCGGACGACGAGCCCACGAAGCGCCTGGTCGAGAGTACCGGCACCGAGCGCGGGCGGCGTCAGGGTAGCGACCATCGCCCGCGACTCGGCCAGGTTCTCGCGGGCTGTGCGGACGGCGAGATCCAGTCGGCGACGTACCGCAGCGGGGTTCTTGTCCAGATCGGTGTCCGCGGCCTGAAGCAGCGTGATGATGCTCGTGAAGCCCTGGGCGAGCGTGTCGTGGATCTCGCCGGCGAGTCGGGTGCGCTCCGCGGTCACACCGGCCTCGCGGGACAGGCGGGCGACCTCGGCGCGGCTGTCACGCAACTGCTCGATGAGCTCGGCGCGCTCGCGGCTACGCCGGACAACCGCGTGGATCCACAGGCCGAGACCACCGGAGAGCAGCGCGCCGCCGACCGCCATCGGGATGAAGTGGATCCGCACGTGGGAGGTGACACCCTCGTTCTGGATCACGACGACCGCCGGCATGGCGTTGACGACGACGCACAGCACGATCGCCGGGTAGGGCGGCAGCAGCAGGAACATCAGCGGGCAGAGCAGGAAGAGGACAAAGCTGCTCGGTGTCGCGCCCAGTAGTGCCACCTCGAACGCGGCGAGCAGCGCAGCCAGGTAGGCGACCAGGCGCCAGCCCGTCGTGCCCGTGGCGATGAGCCGGCGCCCGAACGTCAGGTGCAGCACGGCGATCACGGCGACGGCGGCCTCGGCCTGCAGCCGGCCGGCACCGGGCGCGTCGGCGACCGCGACGACGGCGAGGGTGAGCAACAGGACCCCCGCGAAGTACGCGTCCCAGAGCCGACCGAGGCGCCCGCCGGCGCCTTGCAGGCTGGGTCGGGCGTTGACGACGCCGCGCGCTCCCATGGCCTCCATCATCGCCGGCCGTCAAGGCCCACGGGACCGCCACTCGCCCGACGTCGGCTGTCCGTCGATCGGCCTACCCGTCGCCACCGGCCGGCATGCCTGGCACGGTGCCGAGGAAGCCTGATCGTCAGGATCTCAGCCGAGCGCCGACGACGACCCGGCGATGGCAGCCAGTTGGGCCCGCGAGGTGATACCCAGCTTGGGAAACGCCTTGTAGAGGTGGTAGCCGACGGTCCGCGGGCTGAGGAAGAGCCGGGCGGCGATGTCACGGTTGGAAGCGCCGGTGGCGGCCAGCCGCACGACGTGGCGTTCCTGGGGAGTCAGCACGCTGAGCGGGTCGTCGGCCTTGCGTGGCGCCGCCGGCACGTCCCCCGTCGCGCGCAGCTCCGCGCGAGCCCGCTCGGCCCACAGTCGCGCGCCGAGCCGGTCGAAGGTGTCCAGCGCGTCGCGCAGTTGCGTGCGGGCGTCCGCCCGCCGCCGTGCCCGCCGCAGCCACTCGCCGTAGGCGAGCTGCGTCCTCGCCTGCTGGTACGGCTGAACGTCCTGCTGGTGAAGCTGTACGGCGTGCGCGAAGTGCGCCTCGTTCTCCTCGACGAGGGCGCGGCACCGCAGGGCGATCGCGTCCGACGACGGCTGGCGGGCGTGCCGGGCCCAGGCCAGCAACCGGGCGAGCGGCTCCTTCGCCCGCTCCGGTGCGCCGCTGCGGACGGCTGCCTCCACCTGGTCCGCGGCGCTGAGGAGGGCGATCCCCGCCGAGGGGATGGCCGCCAACTGCCGCAGGGCGGCGGCCGGACGCCCCAGGCCGAGCTCCAGCACGCCGAGTGCCCAGCGTCCGATGTCCGCCGCGAGGACCAGCCCCCGCTCGCCGGCTCCCGCTATGCCCTCTTCGGCCTTCGTGCGGCACTCTTCGACGTTCCCCTGGTGCGCGAGCACCCAGGCGAGCGAACACGTGAGGTGGCTGACCCGAGGCTGGTGGCCCAGATCCGTCGCCAGCCGCAGCCCCGCGTTCAGGGACGTCATGGCCTCGCCGTACCGGCCGAGCCACCCCTGCGCGAGTCCGTGGTCGTTGAGCGCGAAGGCGAGCCAGCCGATCATCCCGTTCTTCTGGCAGTCGGCCACGACCCGGCCGGTGATCTCCTCACAGAGGGCGGCGCGGCTCAGCGGAAGGCAGACAGCGGCGGTGAAGGTCAGTCCCGGCACCCCCAGCCCCGCACGTGCGTGTGCGTCGACGGCCTCGCCCATGAGCGTGATCCCGCCGCCGACGTCACCGCCCAACAGGCGGCTCAGCCCGAGCGCCGCACCGACCAGCGGTGACCCGATCTCGGGAAGCGCGCGGAGACTCTCCGCGGCCTCCTCCGCCAGTCGGGCGTCACCGGCGAACCAGGCGCAGCGGATGGCCTCCACCAGCAACCAGGTGGCCCGCTCGGTGGAGCGGGGGGCCACGCGAGGGAGGTTGTCCAGGATGATCCGGCCCGCCGCGAGCGGTGTGCCCAGCTCGAACTCCCGATGCGCGCGCACCTGGACCAGCGCGGCGATCATGTCCGGGTCGTCCACCTCAGGGGTCGCCTGGTCGGCGAGCGCGGCGGCGCGACCCGTCAGACCCGCGTCACTGGCGGCCAGCGCGGCGGCGGCCAGCCGTTCGGATCGTCGCACCGGGTCGGCGGTGAGCTCGGCGGCCCGCTCGTAGGCGGTCGCGATCGCGGCGTGGCCGCCACGGGTGCGCGCCCGTTCCGCCGCCCCCTCCAACTCCCGGGCGACGTCCTCGTCAGGGCCGAGCGTGGCGGCGGCCAGGTGCCACGTCCGCCGGTCGGCCGCGTCCACGGCGGCCGAGCGGGTGAGGGCGTCGGCGAGGGCTCGATGTACGGCGAGGCGCCGGGTGACCGGCGCGCTCTGGTAGGCGGCGGCCCTGATCAGGGGATGGCGGAATCCCACGGTCGCGCCCCTGATCTCGATCAGCCGACTCCGCTCGGCCTCCTCCAGGCCGTGGAGGGAGGCACCCGCACCCACCAGGGTCGCAAGCTCACCCGAGCCGTCCGCCGCCGCGATCAGCAACGCGGTCCGCGCCGGCTCGGCGAGCGCGGCTATCCGTGCGTGGAACGCTTCCTGGACCCGGTCGACGACCGGCATCGCACCCACCGGCGGCAGTCGTCCCGCCCGCTGTTCGGCGGTGAGCGCGGCGGGCAGTTCGACGAGCGCCAGGGGGTTGCCGCCGGACTCCTCGATGAGGCGCTCCCGCACCTGCGGTGGAAGATCGGGCGGAAGCAGGGCGGCAGCGGCCACGGCATCCAGCCCGCCCAGCCGGAGTTCGGGCAGCCCCGTGGCAGGAAATCCCGCGCGGGCGGCGAAGATCATGACGACGCCTTCGGCTTCGAGGCGGCGGGCGGCGAACAGCAGCGCATCGGCGGAGGCCTGGTCGAACCACTGTGCGTCGTCGACGAGGCAGAGCAGCGCGCCGTCTCCGGCGAGGTCGGCGAGGAGGCTCAGGGTGGCCAACCCGACCAGGAACCGGTTCTCCGGGGCGGGGTCACCCAACCCGAGGGCGCCGCGGAGCGCGGCGGCCTGCGCGTCAGGCAGTGCCGGGATCCGGTCGAGCCCGGCACGCAGGAGCAGGTGGAGTGCGGCGAAGGGCAGCGTGGCCTCGGACTGGACACCGACGCCGCGCAGCACCCGCATGCCCTCCGCCCGTTCGGCGGCGTGGTCCAGGAGCGCCGACTTGCCGATTCCCGCCGGGCCGCGGATGACCAGCACCCCGCTCCTGCCGGTTCTGGCCTCCGCCAGCAGCCGTTCGATGTCCGCCTGTTCCCCGGCTCGTCCGTGCAGCACGGTCAGGAACCTACCGTCACGACGACTGATTCGGCTCGGGGTGGATCTCCGTAGCGTCGTGCTCGCTAGCACGTCACGACTACGAACGGACCTCCGACATGACCACCGTCACCAGTCCCGCCCAGACCGTCGCCGACACCAAACTGCTCCGTTTCGCCCTCAAGCAGGACGCGATCGGCTCCGGCGGCAACGGGGTCGTGTACGTCGCCGTCGCCGCGATCTTCGGGGAGATGTTCGGCCTTCCCGCCGGCTTCCTCTACCCGGCCGGGGTGTTCCTGGTGGCCTACGCGGCCGCCCTGTTGGTTCTCGCCTCCCGGCCCGTGGTGAGCAGGGCCGCTGTGGGTGTGGTGATGGGTGTCAACGTCGCCTGGGTGGCGGCGAGCGTGATGGTGCTCGTCGCCGGTTGGTTCCCGCTGACCGGCCTGGGTACCGCGCTGGTGATCGTGCAGGCGGTCGTGGTCGCCGGCTACACCGTCCTGCAGTTCGCCGGTCTTCGCAGGGCCGGCTGAGCGACCACCCCGGATCGCCCGAGCCGCGACCGGGGCCGCGGGAATCGGTCGTGCGCAGGGTGGCCGCCCGTCGGGCGGCCACCCTGCCGGCGTCGGCGGGGACTCAGCCTTCGGAACGTGTAGGGGCCAGGAGGCTGTCGTACGTCGGAGTTCACGCCGGCTCCGGTGGCGGCCCGGTGTAGCCGCTGCTCCACCGGAACCGGTTGCTCGGCTGCGCGTACTCCTCGACGATGTGCGCGATCCAGCCCGCCGTCCGCGCGACCGCGAAGATCACCTCCGCCGCGCCCGGCCCCATGCCGGTCGCGTGCGCCAACGCGGCGACAGCGAGGTCGACGTTGGGCAGGGCGCCCCGCCGCGCCGCCGTGGCGATCAGGCCGTCGACGGCCCGCCGCAGCTCGCCCCCGGTCGGCAGGTCCGCGACGAGATCGAGCAGGGCGGCTCCGCGCGGGTCGCCGTCCGGGTACAGCGAGTGCCCGAACCCGGGCAGTGCGCCGGTCCGCAGCCACTCGGCGATCGCGGCCGGCGCCCCGTCCCGCAGCGCCACGTCGATCATCCGGTGGACGCTGCCGCCGACGGCTCCGTGCATCGGCCCGTCCAGCGCGCCGAGGCCCGCCAGCACCGCCGCGTAGGGGTTCGCCCGGGTCGAGGCGGCCACGCGTACGGCGATGGTCGACGCGGCCAGGTCGTGGTCGGCGAGCAGGACGAGGGCGGCGTTCAGCGCCCGGAGCCCCGCACCGGAGGGCGGCGCACCCGTAAGCCGGGACCACAACCGGGTCGCCAGGGCGTCGTCGGCGGCCGTCTCGCCCGCGAGGGGCAGCGCGTCGACCATGTTGGACAGCAGCGCGGGCGCGAGCGCCGTCACGGTGGCGGGCGCCAGGTCGAAGCGCAGCGGGTCCATCGCGGCCGCCACGGCGACGATCACCGGCAGCCGGTCGAAGAGCCGGGCCTGGGCCGGCAGGTGACTGCTCGCCTGCCGCGCCGTCTCGAGGGTCTCGGCGGACGCGACGAAGGTCTCCCGGCGCCGCTCGCCGGTCCAGAGCCACCGGGCGGTCTCCTCGAACGGCGTCACGGGCGCGAGCTTCGCGACATCCAGTCCCCGGTAGTGCAGCCGCCCGTACGCGATCAACGTGGTGGCGGTCCGCATCGCCGGCGCGGCATCGCGTTCCGGCCGGGTCGCCTGGGTGCGGGCGGCCAGCCGCTCGACGTCGGCCAGCCGGAAGCGGCTGGTCCGATCGCCGGGAACCCTGACCCTGGCGAGCAGCCCCCGGCTGACGTACGCGTAGATCGTCTCCGGCTTGATGCGCAGGCGATGGGCCACCTCGGCGGTCGTCAGCAGTTGCTCCTCGGCCATGTGGTCATGGTCTCACGTTGACTGGATCAATGTTGACTGGCTCCGGCCGCCGGCATGACGCTGCCCGCATGGCTGACACCATCACCGCTCCCCGCGGGCTCGCCGGCGTCGTGGTCACCGACACCACGGTCGGCCACGTCCGCGGCATCGAGGGCTTCTACCACTACCGGCAGTACTCCGCCATCGACCTCGCCGAGCGCCGGACGCTGGAGGACGTCTGGGCGCTGCTCATCGACGGCTCCCTGCCCGCCGAGCCCAAGGCGCTGCACGAGGAGATCGTCCCGTTGCGCCACATCCCACCCGCGGTCGCCGCCGCGCTGCCCGACATCGCCACGGCGTCGACGTCGCCGGACCCGATGGGCGGCCTGCGCGCCGCGCTGGCCGTCGCCGGCCTCGCCGCCGGAGCCCGCCCGCTGTACGACACGTCGCCCACCGAGCGGCGGGCGCAGGCCATGGCGCTCTGCGCGCTGACGCCCAGCCTGCTGGCGGCCCTGTACCGCCTGCGAGCGGGGCTGGAGCCGATCGAGTCGCGCGACGACCTGTCCCACGCGGCGAACTACCTGTACATGATCACCGGCGAGGAGCCGTCCGAACGTCACGCCCGGGCGATCGAGCGCTACCTGATCGCCACCGTCGACCACGGCTTCAACGCGTCGACCTTCACCGCCCGCGTCATCGCCTCCACCGGCGCCGACCTCTACGCCTGCGTCGGCGGCGCCCTCGGCGCGCTCTCCGGCCCCCTGCACGGTGGTGCCCCCAGCCGGGCCCTGGACACCCTCGACGCCATCGGCACGATCGACCGGGCCGACCCGTGGCTGCGCGAACGCATCCTCGGCGGCGAGCGGATCATGGGGTTCGGGCACCCGATCTACCGCACGGAGGACCCGCGGTCCCGCATGCTCAAGGAGATCGCCCAGGACCTCGGCGGGCCGTTGGTGGACTTCGCCGTGGCCGTCGAGGAGCGGGTCCTGTCGTTGCTGGCGGAGCTGAAGCCCGGCCGCGAACTGCACACCAACGTGGAGTACTACGCGGGCGTCGTCATGCACCTGTGCGGGCTGCCCCGGGAGATGTTCACGCCCACCTTCGCCACCAGCCGGGTCATCGGGTGGTGCGCGAACGTGCTGGAACAGGCCGAGGACTCGAAGATCATCCGGCCGGACTCGCGCTACGTGGGCCCTCCCCCGCCGCAACCGGTGCCATGAAAGGCCGGTAGGTCAGGGGCGGGGTCGCCGGCAGGTCGGCCCCGCCACCCCGGTGGACTCACCGGGCGCCGGAGCCGATGTCGACCACTCGCGCCCAGGTGGGCGGCGAGTCGGGCACGTAGTCGGGGTCGTCCTCGTGCCACGACCGGGCCGGCCCATGCCGGGGGAACAGTCCCACCACCGTCCGACACGGTGGTCGCGTCGCCGGCCAGGGCGTCTGCCCGTCGGTCAGGACCACGACGACGTCCGGTCGGGGCCGGGCGCGCAGCGCCCGGGCGAAGCCCGTGCGCAGATCCGTCCCTCCGCCGCCCAGCAGCGGAATGTCCTCGGCGCGGCACAGCGAATGCACGACCTGGGCCGCGGCGTCGCACGGAAGCACGGTGACCAGGTCGCGCCGGCCGCCCACGGCGTGGGAGATCGCGGCGACCTCGAGCAGCGCGCTGCCCAGTTCGGCGTCGCTCACCGACCCGGACGTGTCGATGACCACGCACACCCGAGGAGGCCTGCGTCGCAGGCTCGGCAGGATCGCGCCGGGCACCCCGGCGGAGCGCCGCGACGGCCGGCCGTAGGTGTAGTCCTCGCCGGCGCCGGCGGCGGAGGCGGCCGAGCGGACCGCCGCCCCCAGCAGTTCCCGCCACGGTTGCGGCGGGTGGAACGCCTTCTCCGCCCACCTCCGCCAGCCCTGCGGGACGTCCCCGGGCCGGCCCGTGATGCCGTGCGCCACCCGGAACCGCACCAGGTCCCGTTCGTGCGCGCTGAGGCCGTGCGCGCCGCCCGGTCCCAGGTCCCACTCCCGGTCCAGCCCGTCGGCGCCGCTGCCGCAGTCCAGCCAGACCAGCCCCTGCGTACGCGGCCCGAGCCCGAACTGCCGCAGGTAGTCCTCCATGAGCTCCCCCTCGGGCAGCCCCAGCAACCCTGGCTCGACGGCGCCTTCGGGCCGGGCCAACCCGTCACCGAACACGTCGTCGTTGATCTCGAAGTCCGCGGCGATGTTCATCCGCAGCCGCTCCCCCGGCCCGACCAGCCCCCGTTCCCGCGCCACCCGGTCACCGCGCCCGTGGTGGTCACGCAGCAGGTGCGAGACCTCGTGCACCCACACCCCGGCGAGTTCCTCCACCGGGGTACGGTCCACGAAGGCGGGCGAGACGTAGCACCGCCAGTGCGGGTCCACCGCCATCGTCGGTACCCGCCGTGACTCCACCACGTGCAGGGCGAACAACGCCGTCGCCAAATAGGGCCGGACCCGGGCGGCGTGCAGCCGCGCGGCGAAGAGCTTTCCGAGGTCCAGCGTGCGCTCGGGGGTCATCGGCTACTCCCCGCCGCCGCCACGACCCGGGCCGCCGCCTGGTCTGCGCGCCGGGACACCGACACCACCCCGGCGAGCCGCTCGACCGACGCCGGGACGTCCCAATCCTCCTGGCGCAGGGCGGCGAGTGTGGTGGAGGGAACCACCACCAGGTCCGGGGCTCCGGTTTCCAGCGCCCGCACCAACAGCGCCCACGCCGCGTCCCAGCGAGCCTTCTCCGGACGCCGGCGGACCGCCTCCACCACGCCGTCCAGCACGGCCTGGCGGAGGTCTCCCCGCTCGGGCAGGACGGCGGCCGCCGGGTCGGCCAGCAGCGCCTCGGGGTCCGGCAGGTCCATCCGGTCCATGCTGGCCAGTAGCTCCAGCCCCGGGCCGTCCCCAACGGTGCCTCTGACCAGCAACGACAGCACGTCCCGCGAGACGCCCGCCGCGGTCGCGAAGGCGACCAGGCGCAGGGTCATGTCTCGTGGCTATCAGGCGCGGCGCGGCTTCCCCTCGCCGCCGACGGCCCACCCTCTCCTCGCTGCCACAGCAACCGTCGAGCCTCTCTGGTGTCCAGCAGGCGCAGGCCCCGTTCCGCCCAGAAGCTGAAGGACTCGTCGTCGCTCAGCAGCTCCGTGGCCAGCACGTCGAACGCCCGGGGTGAACGCGCATCCCCGATCAGTTCCAACAGCCAACACCGCACGCCGTGGTCGGTCTCGCGGCCGAACGCGTCGATGAGCTCGTCGACGTGTTGGCCCGCCATGTCCCGCACCAGCGCGAACCCGTCCTCCGCCGCCTGCGGATCACGGCTTCTCATCAGGTGCATGGCGCGGCCGAGGTTCCCGCTCGCCATCCGTATCTTTCGGGCACGCTCGCGCTCGTAGTCACCGCCCACCGGGACATCTAACCGCACGGCGGGCTGGAGCCGTCCACATCGTTCATGGTCCGTGATCCGCTCGCGGTGGCGTACGCGACCAGGACCCCGAGGCCGGGCGGAGTCGGCCCGGCCTCGGTGTGCCGTCGGGGTGGCGCTACGGACGGTCGGCGTCGTCGCAGGGCGCGCCGACCGCCAGACGCACCTCGGCCTGTCGCCCACCTGAACGGACGAGCAGCGGAACGCAGGCCGCCCGCGCGACCCAGGTCCCGCCGGCGAAGGTCAGCCACTGACCCTTGCCGGCGGCAGGCGCGCAGGCGCTCACGTGCACGGTCGCGGCGGGCGCCGCCGAGGGACCCCACGTGATGCGGGCCCGGTCCTTCCAGCCAGGTGCGACCAGGAGGTCGACTTCTGCGCCTGCCCGCACCACCAATCCCCACTTGGCGAACCACCGCGCAGCGGGGTCTGCCTCCCCCGATTCCGCCACCTGGAGCACTCTCCCGGTCGGCACCGCCGCATCCCCCAGGACGATCCGGTACCCGTCGGGTGGCTGAGGCGAGACGCCGATGGAATCCGCACACGTCACCTGGGCGGGACCTCCAGAGGTCGGGGGCGGCGCACCGGTGCCGGCGCTGGCCGGGGTGGCGGCTCCCGGTGCGGGCCGCGGACCGTCACGCTGGCCCACATCCCGCGAAGACGTGCAGGCCGCCGCCGACAGGATCACGGCGACGATGACGAGTGCCTCCGCCGACCATCGGTTAACCCGCATGGGTCCATCCTGCCAGTCGACACGTGGTCGGGACGACGGCCGACGTTCCGTACCGTGCCTGCCATCGGTGCCCGCGGTCATGGTGTCGACCCAAGGTGCGCCGGGCAACTTCGTCAAGTCGGCGCCGAGACAGGCGCTGCGCCGTACGCTGCCTGGGGTGAGACGGGCACGATCCCTCGTCGCGCTGGCGACGACCCTGACCGTGGCGCTGACCGCATGCCGGGTCGGGTCCACGCCGCCGGCCGGTGAGCCGGCCCGCTCCGCCGCGGCGGCGACGGCGTCCCCGTCGCGGGCCGGGCCGGCCGAGGTCACGTTGGCCTTCGCGGGCGACGTGCACTTCGCCGGCCGTACGGCGGCCCTGCTGGACGATCCGGCGACCGCGTTCGGGTCGATCTCGTCGGCGCTGTCCGCCGCGGACCTGACGATGGTCAACCTGGAGACCGCGGTCACCACGCGCGGCACCCCGGAGCCGAAGCAGTTTCTCTTCCGGGCTCCGGCGGGTGCGTACGAGGCGGTGAAGGCGGCCGGGGTCGACGTCGTGTCGATCGCGAACAACCACACGCTGGACTACGGACGGGTCGGACTGACCGACACCGTGGACGCGGCGAGGGCCGCCGGGATGCCGACCGTGGGGGCGGGCGCCGACGCGGCGGCGGCGTACGCGCCGTGGACGACCCGGATCGGCGGCACGCGGATCGCCTTCCTCGCCTTCAGCCAGGTCGACGAGCTGTGGTCGCAGTGGCGGGCCACCGACGACCGTGCCGGTATCGCGATGACGAGGGACCTGACCCGGGCGGTCGCCGCGGTACGCGCCGCGCGCCGGCAGGCCGACGTCGTGGTCGTGTACGTCCACTGGGGCGCGGAGGGGGACAGCTGCCCACCCGCCGACGCGCGCGCGTTCGCGGGTGAGATGGCCCGGGCGGGCGCCTCCCTCGTCGTCGGCACCCACGCGCACCTGCTGCTCGGTGACGGCTGGATCGACCGGACCTTCGTCCAGTACGGGCTGGGCAACTTCCTGTGGTGGCGCGACGACGCGTACAGCAACGACACGGGGATCCTGCGGGTCACCCTGCGCGGCGCGGAGATCGTGAAGACGGAGCTGGTGCCGGCGCTGATCTCCCGCCGCACCGGCCAGCCCCAGCTCGCCGGAGGGGACGACGCGGCGCGCATCCTCCGGGAGTACGGGGACCTGCGCGGCTGTACCGACCTCGCCCTGTCCCCCACCGGGTAGCGCGCCGGCAGGGCGGCACCAGCTCCTACTAGTCATATCCATCGATGTCTGGTAGAAAATTTTCAAGGTCGGCCTTTCCCATCGCAAGGATCCCCCACGCGAACGGAGAGAGCCATGTCGTCCACCCGCTCCCCCCTGCGCCGCCGCCTGCTCACCCTGCTGGTCGCTGTCGCGGCCACGATCGGGGCCGCGCTCGGGCTGGCCAGCCCGGCCTTCGCCATCACCCACTCCAGCGCCACGTCGCAACTGAGCGCCGCCGGCATCTCCTGGACCTCCAGCGGCAACTGCAGCGACCGCTACGTCTCGACCTGCACCTCGTTTGACGGCGTCCGGCAGGCCACCATCGACGGGATCATCACCTTCAAACGCGCCAGCGGTTGCGCCATCACGATCACCGCCGGCACCGAGGTCGGGCACACCAGCGGCACCTACAGCCACTGGAACGGCTACAAGCTGGACATCGCGCTGAGCACCTGCATCCAGAACTACATCTCGGCGCACTACACCTACGTCGGCTACATCTCCGGCTTCGGCTACCAGTACCGGGCGCCCTCCGGCAACCTCTACACCAAGGAGGGCAGCCACTGGGACATCCTCTTCTACACGTGCGGCTGCTGAGGCAGGACGCGGGCGCCGCCGCCGTCCCGGCGGCGCCCGCCCCTGCCACCAGGGCAACCCGCCACCGGCGGCCGACCGGGACCTCGACCGACGACCGGTGCGACGGGCTGCCGGCGCCACGGGTGCCGGCGTACCCGAATCGCCTGGTGGGTGACCCTCACCCGGGACACGCGCGAGCGTCGAGCGGCACGCAGGGCAGGATGGGCGGGTGACTGCCCCCACTCGCCCGCCGTCGGCCGTGTTGGACGCGGTGCTCGAACGGCTGACCTACGTCAACGAGGAGACCGGCTACACCGTCGCCCGGGTGTCCACCGACCGCGGCAGCGACCTGCTCACCGTGGTCGGGGCGTTGCTGGGGGCCCAGCCCGGGGAGAGCCTGCGGCTGTCCGGCCGTTGGTCGTCACACCCGCAGTACGGCCGGCAGTTCGAGGTCCACTCCTACACCACCGTCCTGCCGGCCACGATCCAGGGCATCCGGCGCTACCTCGGCTCCGGACTGGTCAAGGGCATCGGCCCGGTCTTCGCCGAGCGGATCGTCGCGCACTTCGGCCTCGACACCCTCCAGGTGATCGAGACCGAACCGAGCCGGCTGGTCGAGGTGCCCGGCCTGGGGCCGAAACGCACCGCCAAGATAACCGCGGCGTGGGAGGAGCAGAAGGCGATCAAGGAGGTGATGGTCTTCCTCCAGGGCGTCGGCGTGTCCACCTCGCTGGCCGTACGGATCTTCAAGCAGTACGGCGACGCCTCCATCACGGTGGTGAAGAACGAGCCGTACCGGCTGGCGGCCGACGTGTGGGGCATCGGGTTCAAGACCGCCGACACCATCGCCCAGGCCGTGGGGATCCCGCACGACAGCCCCCAGCGGGTCAAGGCCGGCCTCCAGTACACCCTCTCCGAGGCCACCGACAACGGGCACTGCTACCTGCCCGACGGTCAACTGGTCGTCGAGGCCACCAAGATCCTCAACGTGCCCGCCGACCTCGTCACCACCTGCCTCGACGAACTCGTCGGCGAGGAGGGGGTGGTCCGCGAGACCCTGCCCGGGCCGGACGGCGAGCCGACGGCGGCGGTGTACCTGGTGCCGTTGCACCGCGCCGAGCAGTCCCTGGCCGGGTCACTGCTGCGGCTGCTGCACCACCGCGCCGACCGGCTGCCCCACTTCGCCGGCGTCGACTGGGGCAGGGCGCTGGCCTGGTTGAAGGCCCGCACCGGCACCGACCTCGCCCCGGAGCAGGAACAGGCGGTCCGGCTCGCCCTCACCGCCAAGGTCGCCGTGCTGACCGGTGGGCCGGGCTGCGGCAAGAGCTTCACCGTCCGCTCGGTCGTCGAACTCGCCGCCGCGAAGAAGGCGAAGGTAACCCTCGTCGCGCCGACCGGCCGCGCCGCGAAGCGACTGTCGGAGCTGACCGGCCATCCCGCCGCCACCGTGCACAGGCTGCTGCAGCTACGCCCCGGCGGGGACGCCTCCTACGACCGGGACAACCCCCTCGACGTCGACCTCCTCGTCGTCGACGAGGCGTCCATGCTCGACCTCGTCCTCGCCAACAAGCTCGTGAAGGCCGTCCCGCCCGGCGCGCACCTGCTGCTCGTCGGCGACGTCGACCAGCTCCCCTCCGTCGGCGCCGGGGAGGTCCTGCGGGACCTGCTCGCCGCCCCGGCCATCCCCCGGGTCCGGCTGACCCAGATCTTCCGGCAGGCCGCGGAGTCCGGGGTCGTCACCAACGCCCACCGCATCAACGCCGGCAAGCCACCCCTGCTCCAGGGGCTCGGCGACTTCTTCCTGTTCGCCTGCGACGACACCGAGGCCGCCGCCGCCCTGACCGTCGACGTCGCCTGCACCCGCGTCCCCGCCCGCTTCGGCCTCGACCCGCGGCGCGACGTGCAGGTCCTCGCCCCCATGCACCGCGGCCCCGCCGGCGCCGCGGCCCTGAACACGCTGCTCCAGCAGCGCCTCACCCCCGCCCGCGACGGGCAGCCCGAGCGCCGCGTGGGCGGGCGGGTGTTCCGCGTCGGCGACAAGGTCACCCAGATCCGCAACAACTACGACAAGGGCCAGGCCGGCGTCTTCAACGGCACCGTCGGCATCGTCACCGCCCTGAGCGCCGAGGAGCAGACCCTCACCGTACGCACCGACGAGGACGAGAGCATCGACTACGACTTCGACGAACTCGACGAGCTGGCCCACGCGTACGCCATGACCATCCACCGCTCGCAGGGCTCCGAGTACCCCGCCGTCGTCATCCCCCTGACCACCAGCGCGTGGATGATGCTGCAACGCAACCTGCTCTACACCGCCGTCACCCGCGCCAAGCGGCTCGTCGTCCTCGTCGGCTCCCGGCGCGCCCTCGCCGCCGCCGTCCGCACCGTCGGCGCCGGGCGCCGCCACACCGCCCTCGACCACCGCCTCGCCTGACCCGCCCGTTCCTTATCACCGCCGAGGCCCTCGTCGCCGAGGACGTTCCGTGCCGGAGTCAGTCCGGCAGGACGTACGCGAGGCGGGCGAGCGCCGACTTGATCTCGGGCACCGTTCGCCCCCGGTCGTGGCGCTGGTACCGGTACACCTCGGGGGCGAGCGGCGCGAGCAGGACGTCGGCGAGGGCGTCTTCCTGCCAGCCGGCGTCGCGGATCAGGGACATGACGAACGTCCGCCAGAAGCCGTAGGCGCCGGTGGCGAAGCGGCTGGCACCCAGTTCGGCGCCGAGGGCCAGCGGCAGGTGTCGTTCGAGCAGATCGATCATGGAGTCGTAGAACGCGTCGAGGCGGCGGCGAGGCGACGCGCCCGGCCCGAGCGGCGGCGGGCCGGAGAGGATCTGCTGCTGCAACCGCTGCTCGTGCACGTCGAGGAGGGCGACAGCCACGGACGTGACGTCCGGGTAGCGGCGGTAGAGCGTTGCGCGGCCGACGCCGGCGGCGGTGGCCAGGTCCGTCATGGAGATCTGCGGACCGCGCTCGGCGAACAGGCGTTCCGCGGCCGCGAGGATGCGTCGCCGGTTGGCCGCGGCGTCGGCCCGTTCCGCGGGGGCCGGGGCCAGAAGGTCATCCGCCATCCCGACAGCCTAACCGGACACCCCGTCCGGTTGCGGCGGCCCCCGCACGCACGGCTAAATGGACACGGCGTCCACTTAGCTGCTAGCGTCGCCGAACAACCGGACATCGTGTCCGTTTTCTCCGACGAGTAGGGACAAGAGTCATGGCCCACCTGCTGCACCTGGACGCCAGCGCCCGTCGGGCATCACACTCCCGCACGCTGAGCAGGGAGTTCGCCGACGAGTGGCGGGCCGCCCACCCGACGGGGACCTACACCTACCGCGATCTCGCCGCCGACCCCGTGCCCGTCATCGGCGAAGCGTGGACCGAGATCTGCGACTACGCGCTGCGGCACGCCATCACCGAACCCGGCCGCCTCGCCGAGGGGGTGCGGACCCCGGCTCAGCGGGAGGCCTGGGCGGTGGTGGAGCCGTTGCTCACCGAACTGGTCTCCGCCGACGTGCTGCTCATCGGCGCTCCCATGTACAACTTCTCGATCCCCGCGAGCCTCAAGCTGTGGATCGACCAGGTGACGTTCCCGCACGCCACGCTGAACCTCAAGGTCGTCGTCACCGGCGCGCGAGGCGGTTCCTACGCCCCCGGCACCCCGCGCGAGCCCGTCGACCACCAGGAGCGCTACCTGCGGGACTTCTTCCTCGGCCACTTCCAGGTCGACGACGTCACCGTCATCAACACCGAGTTCGTCAACTCCACCGTGGACCCGAGGCTGGAGCAGTGGCGCGAGTCCTACCACCGGTCGTACGCCGATGCCCGGCAGGCGGCGGTCGACGTGGCCCGCGCCGTCGCCGCCGAGGCGCTGGCGCCCTCGGGACCGCAGGCATGAGCTGGCTCGTCCTGGCGCTCGCCGGCCTGGTCGAGATCATCTGGTCGCAGACCATCAAGCCGACGCAGAACTTCACCAGGCCGGTGCCGACCCTGCTCTGCGTCGCGCTCGGAGCCGCCGCCGTCTACCTGCTCTCCCGGGCGATGCAGGACCTGCCGGTCGGCACGGCCTACGCCGTGTTCACCGGCATCGGCGCGATCGGCGCGATCTCGCTGGGCATCGTCGTGCACAAGGATCCGGTCGGTGTCGGCCGCTTCGCCGCCCTGGCCCTGATCATCGGCGGCATCGTGCTGGCCCGGGTCACCGACCCGGACTGAGCGCGCGGCGAGCAGGTTACTGCCGTCCGCCAACAGCGGAAAGGGCCGCCTCCCGTCAGGAGGCGGCCCCCGCGACACGTCGACGCCCGGTGACCGGACAGAGCCGACGTCAGCTACACGTCGAGACGGAACAACTCGGCGGCGTTGCGCCAGGCGACCCGCTCGGCCAGTTCCGCGTCGAGGTCGGCGGCGAGCACCGCCCCGAAGGCCGCCGCGGGGTCGATGAGCGTGGCGTCGGTGCCGAAGAGCAGCCGACACGGGTCGACCGCCGCCGCCACGGCGGCGAACCGGCCCGCCTCGGTGTGCGAGAAGCACGGCTCCAGCCAGAGCCGGTCGACCGAGTTGGCCGCCTCGACGGCGTGCCGCCAGCCGTTCGCGCCCATGTGTCCGGCGATGGCGCGCAGGCCGGGGATGTCCGCGACGGCCTGGGCCAGGTCGAGCGGCGTCGCGTCCCAGGTGTGCACGAGGGCGGGCAGGTCGTGCGCGGCGACGAGTTCCAGCGCCGCGCGGGCCTGCGGGGAGTCCGCCGGGGAGCCGGTGTAGTCGGTGTGGATCTTCACGCCGACGAAACGGCCGGTGGGGAGCAGTTCGCGCAGGTCCCGTTCGGCGTCGTCGAGGCGGCGCGGGTTGATCGTCAGGTAGCCGAGCAGGCGGTCGTTGGTCTCCAGCACCCGGGCCATCGCCCGGTTTCCGGCGGTGACGTCGTAGATGACCGCCTCGGTGGCGGAGACGACGGCGAGGTCGATGCCGTAGCGGTCCATCACCGCGAGGTTGGTGGCGACCGCCCCGACGTCCATGCTGAAGAACCAGGGTCCCCAGTGGGCGTGCACGTCGATGATCATTCCTGGCCCTCCAGGATCCGGCGGGCGTTGCCGCCCGCCACGGCGGCCACCTCGGCCGGCCCGAGGCCGCCGCGGGCCAGCCGCAGTCGCGGCACGACCGGCTCGTAGAACGGGGTGCGGGAGCCGTAGAGCAGCCGCCCGACGCCGACGTGGGCGACGACGGTCTCCAGCGCGTCGGGCGAGTTGAGCAGCCGGGTGGAGGTGTGGAAGCCGGGCTCGTCGCGGGCCGCCACCACGAAGTCGCCCAGGTGGTAGAAGTGCGTGTCCAGGAAGACCACGGTCGCGCCGCGCAGCGGCCGCCAGAACCGGCGGACGTCCCCGCCGGTCAGGATGACCAGGCCGGCCTCGGCGGCCCGGCGGGCGACGTGCCGCACGGACGGGAAGTCCGGCTCGACGCGCTGCTCGTCGGGGAAGAGCCGCACCGCCCGGAAGCCGCGCTCGGCGAGCCGGACGACCTCCCGCTCCGCGCCGAGCGGGTCGCGCAGGTCGAGCGCGCCGACCGGCAGCACGGTGGGGCCGGCCAGGGCGGCGGCCTCGTCGTTGCCGCTGGCCATGTCGAACAGCGCCGCCCGGAGGCTGGCCACGGCCGCCCGCGCGATGCCGTTCGCGCGGAGGGTGGCCGCGACGTCGCGGGGGTCGCCGGTGGGGCCCGGCCGGTCGGCGTACCGGCCGACGAGGACGTCGACGTCGAAGGTGACCGGGGGCAGGTCGGCCGCGACGAACGGGTTGCCGCTCACCGCTGCCTCGCCACCGCGAGCACGCGGTCCCGGTCGCCGTCCGGTAGCGCCGGAGCGTACGGGTCGACCGCGTGGGAGGCGGGGATCCGCCCCTCGTCAGCGGCGATCTGGAGCATGCGGTGCACGTACCCCTCCATCGGGTCGGTGAAGGTGACCTCGGCGAGCCGGTCGAGCCGGGCGGAGGCGGCGACGAAGTCGTCGTGCTTCCCGTCGGCGTACGCCCGCAGCACGGCGGCGGTGACCGGCACGGCGGCGGCGGCGAGGCCGACCAGGGCGGCCTGCGCGCCCCACATCAGCGACGGCCCGAACATCCGGTCCTCGCCGGTGACCGCCAGCCGGTCGGCCCGGTGCGCGGCGGCCAGGGCGGCCTGGCAGGCGATCGCGTCGTGCAGCCGGGCCACCTTCACCCCGGCGACGCCGGGGTGTTCCAGCAGGGCGGCCAGCCGCGACGCGGAGTACGGCCGGGTGTAGAGGTCGAAGGCGAGCATCGGCAGGCCGGCGGCGCGCCAGACGGCGTCGTGGTGGGCGACCGCGTCGCCGTCGACGGGGAAGACCAGGACGCCGGCGGCGCCGAGGTCGGCGGCCCGGGCGGCCTGCGCGGCGACCTCGTCGGTGTGCTCGCCCGGCCGGCCGCCCACGCCGACGACCACCGGCACCCCGGTGTCGACGGCGTGGCGCACGACCAGGTCGCGGGTCGCCGGGTCGAGGTGGGGGCCGCGGCCGGTGTGGGCGCACACGGCGAGGGCGTCCGCGCCGTCGACGACCAGGCCGCGCAGGTAGCGGTCGAGCACCGCGGCGTCGACCGCCCGGTCGGCGTCCATCGGCGTGGCGGTGGCGGCGACGAGTCGCCAGCGCAGCCGTTCGCGCAGCGCGGCGGCGGCCGGCGCGATCACGGGGTCACCGCCGCCCGGACCGCCCGGGCGATCTCGTCGACGTGCGCGTCGGTGTACCGCTCGTTCCAGTCGATCACCAGCAGGGTCTCCGCGATGAGCCGCTCGGCGACCGGGAACGCGCCGGGCCCGTAGGCCGGCAGGCGGTCGGCCGGCGGCACGGTCAGCGGGAAGCGGGAGGTGCCGTAGACGGGGGCCTCGGTCAGCGCCGGGGCGCAGTGCAGCGGCTGCTGGAGGTAGCCGGCGCGGGCGGGGATCCCGGCGGCGGCCAGTTTCCCGGCCACCTCGTGGTTAGTCAGCGGCGGGTCGAGCACGATGGGGAACAGCCACCAGGCGTGCGCGTCGAGGTCCGCCGGCAGGCGTACGCCGGGCAGGTCGGCCAGCGCGGCGGCCAGTCGGCGGGCGGTGCGCCGCCGGTCGGCCAGCACGCCGGGCAGCTTCGCCAGTTGGGCGCGGGCGACGGCGCCGGCCAGCTCGGTCATCCGGTAGTTCAGGCCGAGGCTCACGTGCCGGCGGGCCTCGTCGCGGGGCCAGCCCTTGTCGGCGAAGAGCCGCATCCGGCGGGCCAGCACGGCGTCGTCGGTCACGGTCAGGCCGCCGTCGCCGCAGGTGATGTGCTTCCACTGCTGGAGGCTGAAGCAGCCGATCGCGCCGGCGGTGCCGGCGAGGGTGCCGTCCGGGTAGCGGGTGAGCCACGCCTGGGCGCAGTCCTCGATCAGCGGCACGCTGGCGGTGTCGGCGACCTCGCGGAGGTCGGCGGCCGCGCCGAACAGGTGCACCCCGAGGATCGCCCGGGTGCGCGGCCCGATCGCGGCGGCGACCGCTGCCGGGTCGAGGTTTCCGGTGTACGGATCGACGTCGGCGAACACGGGCACGGCGTTCTGGGCGAGAATGGGCGCGACCGTGCCGAAGTCGCTGATCGGAGACGTGATGATCTCGTCGCCCGGGTCCGGCGCGACGGCGGCGACGGCCAGGTGCAGCGCAGCGGTCCCGGAACTGGCGGCCACGGCGTGCGACACTCCGTGGAGGTCGGCCATCTCGCGCTCCAGGGCGCGGACCTCCGTGCCCCAGACCGAGCTGAGCATGCCCGACTGGAGCACCCGGCTGACAGCGGCCAGCTCCTCCGCACCGATCGTCCGGCCGCCGGCGTCGGCCATGCTGGGGAACGACACGCACCCTCCCAGGGCTACAGTAATACCGGGCCTGACCGTAATCTTGTGCTGCGAACAACGCAACCCTGACAGGAGGCAGCGGTGACCATTGAGATCGGGGTCGTCGGTCCGCACGACCTGGTCGACGACGTGGCCGCCACCTGCGAGGAGCAGCCCGGCGTCACCGCCAGACGGCTGCACTACGACCACGAGTCGCAGGCACCGGCGATCGTCGAGGCGCACGCCGGCCAGGTCGAGGCGTGGCTGTTCACCGGCGTCGTGCCGTACACCCTCGCCCGGGAGGCGAACCTGCTGCACCGGCCGGCGGTCTTCGTCGACTACACGGGCGCGACCCTGCTCCAGGCCGCCGTGCGGCTGCTGCGCGACGGCCGCGACGTCACCCGCATGTCGATCGACACCGTCACCGGCGCCGACGTCGCCGGCACCTTCGGCGAGGCCGACCTGCCGGTGGACCGGGTCCGGTCGCTGCCCTACCGCAGCGGCCTGAGCTCCGACGACGTGGTCGCCTTCCACCGCAGGCAGCGCAAGGCCGGCGCGGACGTCGCCGTCACCTGCATCAGCTCGGTCTACGAGGTGCTGCGCCACGAGATGCCGGCGTTCCGCCTCGCCCCGTCGAACCACTCGGTGCGCGCCGCGCTGCGCCAACTCCTGCTGCACGTCGGCAGCCAGGCCCAGGAGGACGCCCAGATCGCACTCGGGCTGGCCAACCTGTCCGACGGCGACGACGGGCTGCTCAAGGAGGTGGCCGGGCTCGGCGGCACCGTCGCGCGCTTCGCCCCCGACACGTACCTCATCGTCACCACCCGCGGGCCGCTGCACGACGCCACCGGCGGCTTCACGGCGCTGCCGATGCTGCGCCGCCTGGCCGACCGGCACGAGACCGTGCAGATCGGGTTCGGGCTGGGCCGCAGCGCCGCCGAGGCGGAGAACCTGGCACGCCGCGCGCTGAGCCGGGCCCGCCGGGTCGGCCCCACCACGGCCGTGCTGTCGCTGCGCGGCGAGACCGACATCGTGCTGGAGTCCACCACGCCGGCCCCGCCGCCGGCGGAGGTGAACCTGGCGGTCATCGCCCAACGGGTCGGCCTGTCCGTGCCCACCCTGCTGCGCCTGCGCGAGGTGCGCACGACGGTCGGCGACGAGCCGCTGACCAGCCGGGAGGTCGCCGACCAACTGCGGGTGCAGCAGCGCACCGCGCGGCGCATGCTGCACCGCCTGGAGTTGGCCGGCCTGGCCGAGCGGACCGGCAACCTCGCCTCCGGCACCAGCGGCCGCCCGCTGACCCTCTACCGCCTGACCCTCTGACTGCCGGCCCGCCCCTGTCCGGGGCGGGCGGCCCCGAGGCCGGCGGCGGGGACGGTGTCCCGCGCCGCCGACCTCCCTACCGCCTCGCGCGGTCAGGACAGCCAGGTGTCGAGGTGCTCGGCGACGAAGTCGTCGTCGCGCAGGTGCGGGTACGCCCGGTGCACCCGGTCCAGCTCGGCCATCTGCCCCGGCGACAGCTCCTCGGCCGGATCCAGGCACCAGCGGCCGGCCAGCAGGCCCTGCCGGCGCAGCACCTCGTGGATGCCGGGGATGCAGCCGTGGTAGCCGTTGGCGGAGTCGAAGATGGCCGCGTTGGCGTCGGTCAGGTGGCCGTCGAGGGTGAGCAGCCGGCGCAGCGCGGCGTCGTCGCCGGAGCGGGCCCGGCGCGCCTCGTCGAGCAGGCTCACCGCGGTGTTCGCCCAGACCGCCCACTGGCCGAGCAGCCCGCCGACGAACTCGACCTCGACGGCCCGGCCGTCCACGACGACCCGGTGCGGCGCCACGAGGTCGGCGAGGATGTGGTCGTCGTTGCCGGTGTAGAGGGCCAGGTCGCCGTTGCGTCCGGCCGCGACCACGCCGTGCAGCACGTCCAGCGTGCGGTAGCGGTCGAAGGGCGCCACCTTGATCCCGACCACCGACTCGAGGGCGGCCAGCCGGGCCCAGAAGCCCCGGGACAGCTCCCGCCCGCCGACGGCCGGTTGCAGGTAGAAGCCGATCACCGGCAGCACCTCGCCGACCGCGCGGGCCCGCTCGACCAGGGCGTCCTCGTCCAGTGGCGCGTACGGCGACAGGAGCACCATGTCGTAGCCGAGCGAGGCGGCCAGCTCCGCCTCGGCGACCGCCTGGGCGGTGTCCCCGCAGGCGCCGGCGACCAGGATGGCGTCCGAGCCGGCCGCGGTCTCGGCGGCCAGCTCCAGCACGGGGGCGAGTAGCCCGACCTTCGGGTCGTGGATGGCGAACTGGGTGGTGTGCACGCCGACGGCGATGCCCCCCGCGCCGGAGGCCAGGTAGTAGCGGGTCAGCGCCCGCTGCCGGCGCTCGTCGAGCTTGCGGTCGGCGTCCAGGGCCAGCGGGTGCGCGGGGATGACGCAGCCGCGCTGGAACCGGGCCAGGGCCGAGGTCTGTCGGGTGCTCGATGCGGTCAACACGGTCTCTCCTAGAACTTGCCGTCGCGGCGCTGGAATCCGGTCGGCTTGCCGAGCAGGGGCTGGCCGTCGGCGACCCAGTCCGCCGTCAGGTCGATCAGGTCGGCGACGGGCACGTCGGGGTAGCCGAAGAGCCGGTGGCAGAGCTGGGCGTTGGACAGCAGGGCGGTCGGCGCCTCGGTGCCGGTGAAGACCGGCTCACGGCCCAGTCGGGCGGCGAGCGCGGTGGCGACCTGACGGACCGAGACCAGCTCCGGCCCGGTCAGGTTCAACACGAACGGCGGTGTCCGCGTGTGGTGCAGGGCGCGCAGGGTGACCTCGTTGGCGTAGCCCTGCCAGACGATGTTGGCGTGCCCCATGGTGAGGTCCACGGGCTCGCCCGCGTGCAGGGTGCGGGCGATGTCGACGAGGACGCCGTAGCGCATCTCGACGGCGTAGTTGAGCCGGATCAGGGCCAGCGGGGTGTCGTCGCGCAGCGCGAAGTGGGTGAGGATGCGCTCGCGGCCCAGGCAGGACATGGCGTACTCGCCGACCGGCTGGACCGGGACCTCCTCGACGCAGCCGCCGGAGGTCACCGGGACCAGCGGGTAGACGTTGCCGGTGCTCAGCGCCACCAGGCGGGACCCGGCGAAGCGCTGCGCGACCCGCCCGGGCAGGTAGGTGTTGGTGGCCCAGGTGGCGTGCTCCCGGCCGGAGGTGCCGAACTTCGCCCCGACCAGGAAGACCACGTTGGCCGCGTCGGGCAGCGCGGCCAACGCGGCGTCGTCGGTGACGTCCGCCTCGACCACCACCGCGCCCTCGTCGCGCAACGCGTCGGCCAGCCCCGCCTCCGAGAAGCGGGACACCGCGATGACCTTGGCGCCGGTGCCCGCCGCCGCCACGCCCCGCAGCGCCAGCCGGACGAGGCTCGGCCCCAACTTGCCGCCCGCCCCGAGGATCAGGATGTCCCCGTCGAGCTTGCGCAGATCGTCCACCAGGACGTCCCGCGGGCGGGAGAGCCGCTCCTCCAGGTCCGCCACCGTACGCATGCCACCACACCCCTTCCGAAGTAACGGTCATGACCGTAACCTCCGGCCGGAGGGGCGTCAAGGCACCCGACGCGTGGATCGGGTCGGCGATTGTCAGGCCACGGCGCGCGCCGAGGTGAGAACGTCCAGGACCGCACGGGTCTGCGCCCACGGCACCGGGCTCGGGGCGCCCCGGACCATGCCGACGAACGCGTCGATGGTGGCCCGGTAGCCCAACTCGTCGGCCCCGCCGCGCAGCACCACCCGGCGCTCCCCCGCGGCGGTGTGCACGGTGACCTCGTACGCCTCGCCCTCGCTGACCCCGAGCACCTCCACCGTGCCGGGCACCCCGTCGTCCCACTGCACGGCCAGCAGCCCCGTGTCCTCCGAGCGCAGGCCCCGGTGCCGGCGCACGGTGCCGGCGGCCCCCACCAGCCGCACGGCCGGCCCGAGCAGCGCGACGAGCAGTTCCACCCCGTGCAGGCCCATCATGACCAGGGTGCCCCCGCCGACCGCCGGGTCGTCCTGCCACGGGTTGTAGCCGGTGGCCCAGATCCCGACGTCGTGCCGGACCGTGGCGCGCACCGACAGCACCTCGTCGCGCGGCACGTCGAACGCGACGAACTCCGGCGCGAAGCGCAGCACCGAGGAGGAGAGCACCAGCTCCGGGGCCCGCGCCACGACGCGTTCCAACCGGTCGAGCTGCTCGACGGTCGCGGCGGCCGGCTTGTTGACGAAGCACGGCAGCTTACGCTCCAGCACCTGCGCCAACGCCTCCGGCACGTCCGAGGTGGGGACGGTGAGGACCACGCCGTCCGGGTCGGTCGCCAGCAGCGCCGCCAGGTCCGGCGCGACCGCCGCGTCCGGCTGCTCGGCCCGGAACCGCGCCAGCCGCTGCGGGTCGGGCTCCCACACCACGAGCTCCGCGTCGTCGCGCAGGGTGCGGGCGTCGGTGTAGGGGTGACTGGTGGCCAGTCCGGCGAGGGCGATGCGCATGAGCGCAGAGGCTACTCATCCGGGTTGCCGCCGCGCCAGAGCAGGTCAGCCGCGCTCAGCCCGTGCGATCGAGGTGCTCCGGTCGCACCTCGTGGCGCAGCTGCCCCCCGCGTAGGAACCGGTCGATCTCGTCCACGACGATGTCGGCGGCCCGCCGCCGCGACCCGACCGTCCCGGCCGCCTCGTGCGGGGTCAGCAGCACGTTCGGCAGCCGCCGGAACGGATGGTCCACCGGCAGCGGCTCGGCGTCGAACACGTCCAGCGCGGCATCGATCCGCCCGGAGCGCAGCGCGGCCAGCAGCGCGGCCTCGTCGACCAGCGCCGAGCGGGCGGTGTTGACCAGCAGCGCGCCGTCGGGCATCAGGGCCAGCTCGCGCGCGCCGATCATCCCGACGGTCTCCGGCAGCACCGGCGCGTGCAGGGACACCACGAGGCTGCGGGCGAGCAGGTCGTCGAGCGCGACCCGCTCGACCCCGAGCGTCGCGGCCTCGCCGTCGGACAGGTACGGGTCGGCCACCAGCACCCGCGCCCCGAGCGCCCGCACCAGGCCGAGGTACGCCCGACCGGTGCGGGAAGCCCCGACGACCCCGACCGCCGCCCCGCGCAGCTCCCGCCGGGGCGGCGCCGCCTTCGCGGTCGCCCAGTCGACCCCGGTCCGCAGCGCGTGGTCGAAGCGGTGCAGCTGGTGCAGCAGGGCGAGGGTCAGCGCGAACGCCTGCTCCCCCACCGCGTACGCCATCGCCTCGCCGGCCTGGGTGACACGGACGCCCCGGGCGAAGCTGGCGGGGGTGACGAACGGTTTGACGCTGGCGCCGGTGTGCGCGAGCAGCCGCAGCCGGGGCGCGGCGGCGAGCACCGCCGCCGACAGCGGCGCGGTGCCCCAGCCGGTGACCACCACGTCGGCGTCGGTGAGCAGCCGGGCGAGCACGGTCTCGTCCCCGACGTCGGCACCGTCGGCCGGCATCCGCACCTCCCCCAGCCGAGCCAGCGCCGCCCAGGCGTCGGTGTCGAAGAACAGCTCGCGGACCTCCGGCGAGGCCGCCACCGCGATGACGCTCATCCCTTGATGCCCGTCGTGGCGACGCCCTCCTGGAAGTAGCGCTGTCCGATCAGGTACGCCATGAAGATCGGCACGAACGCCACGACCGACCCGGCGAGGAGCATGTTCAGCGCCACGTTCTCCTGCTGGAGCGAGGCGATGCCGGTGGTGAGGGTACGCATGTCGAGGCTCTGCCCGACGATGAGCGGCCACAGGAAGTCGTTCCAGTGCCACAGGAAGACGAAGACGCCGAGCGTGGCGAGGATCGGCTTGATCAGCGGCAGCACGATCGAGACGTACACCCGCCACTCGGAGCAGCCGTCGAGGCGGGCCGCCTCGAACAGCGAGTCGGGCAGCGAGGCGATGAACTGCCGCATCAGGAACACCGCCTGGGCGTTGGCCAGGGTCGGCACGATCATGCCCCAGTACGTGTCCACGCCGTTCAGCTCGGAGATGATGATGAACGTCGGGATCATCGTGACGTGGTACGGCACCATCAGCATCGCCAGGAACGACCAGAACATGGTCTCCTTGCCGGGGAACCGCTTCTTGGCGAAGGCGTAGCCGGCCATCGAGGCGAACAGCAGCACGCCGACGACCGACACCACCGAGTAGATGACGGTGTTCCACATCCAGCGCAGCACGCTCTTGGCGCCGATCACCTGGTCGTACGCCTCGGTGGAGAACGGCCACGGCAGCAGGCTGTCCGGGAAGGTGACCGGTCCGGTCGGCTTGAACGACAGCACGACCATCGCGTAGAAGGGGAAGAGCGTGACCGCCGCGCCGATCAGCAGCAGCGTGGTGCGGCCGACCACCCAGCCCTTGCCGGGCCGGCCGGGCCGGTACGGCCGGGCGCGCGTGGGCGACGCCGGCGGGGTGGGGACGGCGGTGGCTGCGGGCGTGATCGTGTCCGTCATTCTTCCCTCCCGAGGGTCAGCCGCTGGATCAGCGCCACGATGATCGTCAGCACGAACAGCGCGACCCCGACGGCGCTGGCGTAGCCCAGGTCGAAGTACTTGAAGCCCTGGTCGTAGAGCAGGTAGACCAGGCTGTAGCTGGACCGCACGGGGCCGCCGCCGGTCATCACGTAGATCAGGTCGAAGACCTGGAACGAGACGGTGGTCTCGATGATGGCGACGAAGAAGAGAGCGGGCCGCAGCTGGGGCAGCGTCACGTACCGGAAGCGCTGCCACGCCGACGCGCCGTCGGTCAGCGCGGCCTCCTCCAGCTCCGCCGGGATGTCCTGCATCCGGGCGAGCAGGATCAGCATGCCGTAGCCGAAGCGGGACCAGACCGAGACCAGCACCAGCGCGGGGACCACCAGCACGCTGTCGGCGAGCCAGGAGCCGGCCGGCAGGCCGATCGCGCCCATGGCCCGCGACCACGGCCCGTCCTCGGCGAAGACCCAGGCGAAGACCACGCCGGCGAGGACCAGGCTGGTCACCACCGGCAGGAAGAAGATGGACCGGAAGAGCTTCGCGCCGCGGAAGGCGCGGCGGGTCAGCAGCGCCATGCCGAGGGAGGCCAGCATCGACAGCGGTACGGACAGCGCGGTGAACAGGACCGTGACGCGCAGCGCCGTCCAGAACGTGGGATCGTCGACGAGCCGGCGGAAGTTCTCCAGCCCGGTGAAGCTGGTCTCGCCACCGATGGTGTAGTCGGTGAAGCCGAGGACCACCCCGGCGATCGCCGGCCCGAACCGGAAGACGACGAAGAGCAGCAGAAACGGCAGGACGAACAGCAGCGCCGTGCCGGCCTCGCGGGCGGAGGGGCGGCGCACGCGTATGCGCGGGCGGCGGGTCCCCGGTAGTGCAACCATCTGACAACCTTTCTCGGCGGCTCGCGGTGGGCCGGGTGCGCCCACCGCGAGCCGCGCCGGCACTATCCGAGCAGCGGAGTGGCGGCCTTCGCCGCGTCCTCGAGCGCCTGGTCCACAGACTTCTTGCCGAGCAGGGCGGCCTGGATCTCCGGGGAGAGGACGCCCTGGACGTCGCGGGCCTTCTCGTGCAGCGGGCCGACCGTGCTCGTGGCCACGTGCTTCTCCTGCTCCCCGAGGACGGGGTCGCTGGCATACAGCGGACCGCTGGACTTCCTGGGGGAGAAGAGGCTGGCACCGATGTCGTACTTCTTGGTGTTCTCGGCGTTGGTGGCGAAGGCCAGCCACTTGCCGGCCGCCTCCTTGTCCTTGGAGGTCTTCAGCATCGACAGCGAGCCGACGGTCCCGTAGCCGATCTGCTTGGTCTCGGTGAGGTGGGGGATGACCTGGATGTTCTCCTTGCCCCAGAACTTCTCGATCTCGGCGACCGGCGTGTACCAGCTGCAGGCGACCTTGTTCTGCGCGATGCGGGTCTGCTCGATCGGCGGAACGGCGGTGATCATGGACTTGTCGACGTAGCCGCCGTCGACGAGCTGCTTGAGGAAGTTCAGCGCCTTCTTCCCGGCGTCGCTGTTGAAGGCGACCGACTTGCCGTCCGGGCTGAACACGTCGCCCCCGGCCTGCCAGAGCAGCGGGTAGAAGGTCTGGTTCAGGGTCTGCTTGGCGTCGCCGGCGTACGAGATGATGTCGTAGCCCTTGGCCTTGAACTTCGGAGCCAGGGTGAGCAGGTCGTTCCAGCTCGTCGGGTAGTTCGTCTCGCCGACGGCCGCGAAGACCTTCTTGTTGCAGATCGGGGTGGAGGCGCTGGTGAGGATCGGGGCGCCCATCATCTTGCCGTCGATGGTCACCGACTGCACCACGTTCGCGTGCAGGTCGCTCTTGGTCGCCTCGTCGAGGTACTTGTCGACGGGCTCGATGTTGCGGGCGTACTTGGGCAGCTGGTCGGGGATCAGGTAGACGACGTCCGGCCCCTTGTTGCCCGCGATCGCGGTGGCGAGCGCCTGGTCGCGGTTGGCCCAGGGGAAGATCTCAACCTTGACGTTGATGTCGGGGTTGGTCGCCTGGAACGCCTTGATGGTCTCGTCCCAGTGCGCGCGGTGCTTCGCCTCGTCGAAGATAGCTGGATATGTCCACATTGTCACGGTCGCCTTGCCGGAGTCACCGGAGCCGGAACCGCCACAGCCCGTAGCCGCGAGCGCGGCGACGGTCGCCACCGCCACGGCCGACAGGCTCTTCCGAACACGCATCTCGCATCCTTCCGGGGGAGTCAGGTTCGCAGTACATTAACTTACGGTCCGGGCCGATACTAGAGCCCGTATGCACCGAGGTCACATCGTTACTGTTCGTGTGAATACCTGGACAGATCGATCCAGAACCGTAATAGCGAAGGACTCCGATGACCGTCACCCTCGCCGTCGTCGGCGCCGGCAACCGCGGCAGCACGTACGCCGGATACGCACTGCGCCACCCCGAGCGGGCCCGCGTCGTCGCGGTCGCCGACCCGCGGCCCGCCCACCGCACCGCGCTCGCCGACGCCCACGGCGTCCCGGCGTCCGCGTCGTTCGAATCATGGCAGGACCTCGCCGCGCAACCCCGACTGGCCGACGCCGTCGTCCTCGCCACCCCGGACCGGGAGCACGCCGAACCGGCCGTCCGCCTCGCCGACCTCGGCTACCACATCCTGCTGGAGAAGCCGATCGCACCCGGCGAGGCCGAGTGCCAGGCCGTTGCCGCGGCAGCCGAGCGAACCGGCGTGCTGCTCGCCGTCTGCCACGTGCTGCGCTACACCCGCTACACCGACGCGGTGAAGCGGTACGTCGACAGCGGCGCGCTGGGCCGGATCGTCGGCGTGGAGCACCTGGAGCCGGTCGGCTGGTGGCACTTCGCGCACTCCTACGTCCGCGGCAACTGGCGCCGCGCCGAGGACTCCTCCAGCAGCCTGCTCGCCAAGTGCTGCCACGACCTGGACTGGCTGCGCTACATCGTCGACGACACCCCGACGCGGGTCAGCAGCGTCGGCGCACTGCACCACTTCCACCCCGGCAACCGGCCGCGCGGCGCCGCCGACCGCTGCCTCGACTGCCGGGTCGAGTCGACCTGCCCCTACTCGGCCGCCCGTTTCTACCGCGCCTGTCTTGCCGACCCCGACCGGCACCAGTGGCCGCTGGCGGTGGTGACCCGCGACCTGACCGAGGCGGGAGTGGACGCCGCGCTCCACGACGGACCGTACGGCCGGTGCGTCTACGGCGGCGGGAACGACGTCGCCGACCACCAGAGCGTGACCGTCTCGTTCGCCGGCGGCGCGACCGCCACCCTCACCATGAGCGCCTTCACCCCCGGCGGGCACCGGCGCACCCGGATCATGGGCACCCACGGCTACCTGGAGGGCGACGGCGAACAGGTCGCCGTCACCGACTTCGTCACCGGCGAGACCGTCACCACCGACACCCGGGGCGGCGGGGCGGACGCCGGCTCCGGCCACGGCGGCGGCGACATGGCGCTGATGGCGGCCTTCGTGGAGGCGGTGGCCACCGGCGACCGGTCCCGGATGCGCTCGGGGCCGCAGGAGTCCCTGGACAGCCACCGAATGGCGTTCGCCGCCGAACGCAGCCGGCTCGCCGGCGGCGCCCCGGTGGCACTCGCGCCCGCCGGCTGACCCGGGGGCGCCACACGCCCCCCCAAGCCTCCCCTACGCCCTGCGCACGCCACGCTCCG
This sequence comes from Micromonospora sp. NPDC048063, assembly GCF_043202855.1. NCBI lineage: Bacteria > Bacillati > Actinomycetota > Actinomycetes > Micromonosporales > Micromonosporaceae > Micromonospora > Micromonospora sp. NPDC048063. The sequence goes on from NZ_JBIDBG010000015.1 coordinate 55,396, forward strand.
GCGGCAGCGCCATCATGCGCGCTGTCGCCGGGCTCGGCGGGATGCCCAGTTCCTGCCGCAGCACCCGTTGGCAGGTGGCGTACGCCCGCCGCGCCTCGCTGACGTTGCCCTCGGCCAGATGAATCCGGATCACCGACCGGTGGGCGCTCTCCCGCAGGGCGTCATGGCGGAGCACGGCGAACGCCACCTCCAGCGCCAGACCGAAGTGCCCATCGGCCGCCAGGTGGTCAGCGAATGCCTCCTGGACGTGCAGGCACAGCTGCCGCATCCGCTCACGCTCGTCGACGAGCCACTCGTCGTCCCAGTCGGGGAGGAGTTCCGCGTCGTTGTCCGGCAGGCAGGTCATCGCCTCGGGCCCCGGCCGGTCCCCCTGGGTCAGCCGTCGGGCCACGCGCACCAGGTCACGGGCGTCCACGGTCAGGGCGGGGCCGAGGTCCAGGGACGGCCCGACGCCCGCCACGAGTCCCGGAACGGCCCGGTTGGCGCGCCACATGGCGGTCCGCAGGCTCGCCAGCGCCCGGTCCTCCTCGGTGTCGGGCCAGAGCTGGCCTGCCAGCCGGCTGCGGCCCGCCCGCCCGCGCAGGGCGAGCAACGCCACCAGCCGTTGTACCCCGAGGGGCAGCGCGACATCCTCGCCCCCGACGACCAGGCGGAAGCAGCCGAACAGGGTGACCGAGGCCGGTGACGGCGGAACAGCCCCGGCGCTCCGCCGTGCGCCCGGCCCGCCGACGGCGCGATCGACCAGGCTGCGCGACATGCGCCAACTCCTCAACTCGGGTTATTTCCGGGCAAACCGTAGACAACGCACTTTATATCCGAAAAGTGCCCTTTCGGTCGGCGGTTACCCGGAACCTCGACCGGCCCGCACGGCGGCGCCACCGCCACGGGCGGCACCCAGCCTCCACCCGCCGGTGTGACGCGGTCGTGACGAGCGGTTGATGACCGGGGCTCATGCTGGCACCCATGACCAGCTTTCCGGGGAGTCCGCGCACCCTGCACGGTGCCGTCGTCGCGGTCGACCTGGGCGCCCCGGCAACCCGGCCCATCGTCTTCCAGTACAACCCTGACCAGGTCACGCGGACGGTCCGCCCGCGCGGCGGCCCCGACTCGCCCTCCGCCGGCCCGGCCGACCCGCACCGTCTCTCCGGGGCCCCGGTGGAAACCATCTCGCTGACCCTGGAGGTCGACGCGGCGGACCAGCTCGCCAACGGCGACGAGGTCGCCGCGGCGATGGGCGTCATGCCGCACCTCGCCGCACTGGAACTGCTGCTCTATCCCCCCAGCAGCCGGATGATCGAGAACGCGGCGCTGCTGCTCACCGGCGCGATCGAGATTCTGCCGGCGCAGGGCCCGCTGACGCTGCTGGTCTGGGGCCCGGGCCGGGCCCTCCCGGTGCGGATCGAGGGCATCAGCATCGTCGAGCAGGCGTTCGACCCCGAACTGTTCCCCACGAGAGCCTCCGTCGACCTGTCCGCCCGGGTGCTCTCGTACCACGACCTGCCGGTGACGGACCCCGGCTACGCGCTGTTCCTCGTGCACCAGGTGGCGAAGGAGCTCATGGCGGGCGTGGGCCGCACGGGCGCCGCGGCGGCGTCGAGTGGTCTGCCGGGGGCCTGACGTGCTGGGCGGAACGGGTCGGTACGACGACGTGGAGACGACCGTGACCACGGTGCTGGACGATGCCCTCGGTCGGCGCGCGGTGGCGTGCCTGCGCACCCGGCTCCTGTCGGGCCTGCCGCCCACCCGCGCCGTCGCGGTGCACCAGGTGGTCTCCGGCGACCGGCTCGACCTGCTCAGCCACCGTCACCTCGGTGATCCGCTGGCCTTCTGGCAGATCGCCGACGCCAACGCCGCGCTCGATCCCGACGAGCTGGTCGCCCCGGGCGCCGAAGGCCGCCTCCTGGTCATCCCCATGCCGGGAATGTGACATGCCGGCATCAACTCTGCTGCGGGTCTTCGCCGGGCCGGTCCTACCCGTACCGCTGCCGCCAGAACTCACCTCCCGACTGCGTTCGGTCGTGGTCAGCGAACGCGAGAACGACCGCTCCGGCTTCACGCTCACCTTCGACGCCGGACGGTCCGGCCCGGGCGCCGCCCTGGACACGCCCGTACTGCAACGGGCGCCGATCACGCCGTTCGCCCGGGTGAGCGTGGTCGTGACGTTCGGGGCCGTGTCGCGGGTGCTGGTCGACGGGATCGTCACGTCCGTCGACTTCACCCCCGGCGCGGAGACGGCCACCACCACCCTCACCGTCATCGGCGAGGACGTCTCCTACCTGCTCGACCGGGAAGAGGTCGACACCGACCACCCGGGGCTCGACCACTACCAGCAGGTGCACGCGATCCTCGCCCGCTACGCCGTCGACGGCATCGCCGCCGACGTGGTACCACCACGCACCGCCGACCCGCCGCTGCCCGTCGAGCGGGTGCCGACCCAGCACGGCACCGATCTCGCGCACCTGACGGCGCTGGCCCGCCAGCACGGCTACGTCGCGCACGTCCGCCCCGGACCGGTGCCGGGCACGAGCACCTTCTACTGGGGCCCGGTACGTCCCGGAGCACCGCAGCGCGCCCTGACCGCCGGGTCCGGCTCCGAGGCGAACGTACGGTCCCTGCGGTTCCGGACCGACGCGCTGTCGGTCGTGGCGGTGGACGGCGACCTCCAGGAACCCCGCAGCGGAACGCGACTGCCACTGGCCGCCGCTGTCAGCACCCGCCCGCCCCTGGCCGCCCGCCCCTTGTGGGCCGCGCACCAGGGCTCGATCCGGCGGCGACGGATCCGGCTCAGCGGCGTCAGCCCGGTCGCCGGCCTGAGCCGCGCCCAAGCGGAGGTGGACCGCGGCGTCGACGCGGTCACCGCCGAGGGCGAGCTGGACGGGGCGCGCTACGGCGACGTGCTGCGCCCGCGAGCCGTGGTGGGGGTACGCGGCGCGGGCTGGTCCCACGACGGCCTGTGGTACGTCCGCCGGGTCGACCACGAGCTGGGGCCAGGCTTCTACACACAACGGTTCACGCTGGCCCGCGACGGCTACGGGTCGCTGGCTCCGGCGGTGCGCCCGTGACCGCCGGGGCACCGGGCCGGGTCGAGTGGGCGGGGCGGCGATGACCCCTTTCTACGGCAAGTACCGCGGACGGGTCACCGCGAACCAGGACCCGCTGGGCCGCGGGCGTGTCCAGGTCAGCGTGCCGGCGGTGCTGGGCGAGACCCGCCACAGCTGGGCGGAGCCTTGCGTCCCGTACGCCGGCCAAGGCGTCGGCCTGTTCGCGGTGCCGCCGGTCGGGGCGCACGTCTGGGTCGAGTTCGAGGCCGGCGACCCGGAACTGCCGATCCTCGCCGGGTGCTTCTGGGCGGCGGGGGAAGCGCCGGTCGCCCCCGCCAGTCCCCTCGTCAAGACCTGGAAGACCGAGGGGGCCTCGATCACGCTGAGCGACGTGCCGAGGCTCGGCGGCCTGACGATCGAGGTCGGCCGGCCGGTGACCACCACGACCATGAGGATCTCCTGCACGGCGGCGGGCATCGAGCTGTCGATCGGCGCCGCCAGCGTGAAGTTGACCCCGGCCTCGGTCTCGGTGAACAACGGCGCCCTGGAGGTGAAATGACCTTCCGATTCCTCGTCCAGCAGGGAGCCACCGTCCGCTGCGCGCACGGCGGCGAGGCACGCCCGACGGCCCCGAACCCCAGGATCACCGTCTCCGGCCGGGTCACCTACGCCCTGACCGGAACCTGGACGGTCGCTGGTTGTCCCCTGCCCGCCAGCGCCGGCGGCCCGTGCGTCACCGCCGTCTGGACGACGGGCAGCGCCCGGGTACTCAGCCTCGGCCGGCCGCTGGTCGTGCAGGGAGGCACCGCGACCTGCGTCCCCACCGGCGCGCCGCTGCTGGTCCTGGCCGCGCAGAACCGGGTCCGGGTGGTCTGAGTGCACCTGGGTTTCCCCCTGCGCCTCGACCGGCACGGCCGGCTCAGCGCCGTCGACGACGACGAGTACCTGCGGGGCCTGGTCGAGACGGTGCTGTTCACCCGGTACGGGGAACGGGTGAACCGGCCGGACTTCGGCGCCGGCGTCGACCGGCTGGTCTTCGCCCCCGGCGGCGACGAACTGACGCGTACCACGCACGCTCTGGTGCAGGCCGCGCTGCAACGGTGGCTCGGCGACCTCATCCGGGTCGAACAAGTCACGGTCGAGACCGTCGACGCCGTCCTGACGGTGCTGATCGTCTACACCCCGCTGCGCCACGGGACCGCCGTCGGCGAGCCCCGGATCGTCCGCGTCACCCGCTCGGAGGCGGGATGACCACCACGCACGAGCCGTCGGCGGCGACGGACCCGCCCGGCGCCCGCGCCGGCCGCGACGCCCGGCGGGCCCTGGTGGAGAGCCGGGAGGCGCCCGCCCTCGACGGCATCGACTTCGTCGAGGTGCTGGCGAACCGGGCGGACGCGCGCGACCACGTTCCCGACGCCCCCCGGCGCCGGACCCTCGCGGTGCACCTGCTCCGGGGGCCGGTCGCCGGAGGGCTGGGCACCGGGCCGGGCGACCCCCACGTGATGATCACGGGCGGGGTGCGTGCCGACCCCGTGCGGGTCGAGTGGGCCTACCCCGCCACCGCGGTCGTCGGCGCCTCGGAACAGGACGACCCGCCCCCCGGCGTCACGCGGGGCGACCGGGCGCTGGTGGCCGCCGCGATACCGGAGGCGTCCCGACCCAGGGTCCTCGTCGTACGCACGTCGACCGGCGGTGACGACTCGGCGTACGTACTGCGGCTGCTCGGCCCTGCCACCGCGGAGTTCGACGAACCGCTCACGCGGGTGTCCTTCCGGTTCGCCGTCGACGGCCCGGCCACGGTCGACTGCCGCCCATCCGCCGCCACCGACCCGCCACCACCCGCCGGATCTCCCCTGCCGGACTACCTCGCCCGGGACTACCAGGCGTTGCGGACCAGGCTGCTGGACCGGATGGCGGTGCTGCTGCCCGCCTGGGCCGACCGTTCCCCGGCCGACATCGGGGTCACCCTGCTGGAGCTGTTCGCCTACCTCGGAGACCGGCTGGCCTACCGGCAGGACGCCATCGCCGGCGAGGCGTACCTCGGCACCGCGCGGCGACGCACCTCGGTGCGCCGGCACGCGCGACTCATCGACTACCGCGTGCACGAGGGATGCGCCGCCCGCACCTGGCTCGCCTTCGCCACCGGCACGACCGTCCTGCTGCCGGCCGGCACCGCCGTCACGGACGCCAGCGCGGCTGCCGGCAGCGAGGTCGACCCGGCCGCCGAGCAGTCGCCCGACGGCGAACCGGTCGTCTTCGAGACCTGCGCGCCGATCCGCCTCACGCCGGCCCGCAACCGTCTGGACCTGCACGCCTGGGGGGACCCCGGACACCACCTGCCGGCCGGAGCCACCTCGGCCTTCGTCCGCGTGCCACCCGGCGTCGAACCGGGGCTGCGCGCCGGCGACGTGGTCGTCCTCGCCGAGTCCGACCCGGCCGCCGGCCTGACCGCCGACCCGCTGGCCGGCCTGACCGCGGCCGACCCCACCCGACGGTACGCGGTGCGCCTGAACGCGGACCCGGTACCGCACACCGATCGCCTCTCGGCCTGCCCGAGCGTCCTGGAACTGCGCTGGCACACCGACGACGCGCTGCCCGGGCCGCTGCGGGTGTCCCGGCCCGGCCCGGCCGGGACGGAGGTGACGGCGGTGGCCCTGGCCAACGTCGTACTCGCCGACCACGGACTGACCACACACGCCGACCTCGATCCGCCACGAGTGCCGCCACACGGCGACTACCGGCCGCAGCTACCGCATACCGGCCTCGCCTGGGCCGACCCGACCGGCCCCGTCCCCGTCGACGGCAGCGGCGGGACCGCCGGCTGGGAGAGCGCCACGGCCGCGCTGCGACCCGATCCGACCCGCGCCGTGGCCCAGGTGACCCTGCACGACGGCGTACGGGCGTGGTCGCCGCGCACCGACCTGCTCAACAGCGGCCCGGCCGCCCCGGTGTTCGTGGTGGAACCGGAACCGGAGGGGTGGACCGGGCTGCGCTTCGGCGGCCGTCCCGGCGGGCTGCGCCCCCATCCCGGCACCGCCTTCGCCGCCCGGTACCGCCTCGGTGGTGGCACTCGCGGCAACGTCGGAGTCGACGTCCTGCGCAGACTCCGCCAGGCACCCGGTGCCGGGTCGGGGCCGCCGATAGCCGTCACCAATCCCCTGCCGGCCGCCGGCGGCACCGACCCGCAACCCCTGGCGGAGGTCCGGGAGCTGGCGCCGTACGCCATCGGCCAGCAGCTCCGCGCCGTGACGTCCGCCGACCACGCGGCCTGCGCGGTCGAGGACCGCGCGGTGCGGCGGGCGGTGGCCCGTCGGCGATGGGTCGGCTCGTGGTACGTCGAACAGGTCACCGTGCAGCCCGTCCCGGCCGCGGCGGCGGACCGCGCGGTCCTCGCCCGGGTGGCCCGCAGGCTGGAGACGAGACGGATGGCCGGCGTGGACGTTGCGCTCGCCCCGGTGGTGACGGTGCCGCTGGACATCCGTCTCGTGTGCTGCCTGGCGCCCGGACAGCCCTGGTCGGCGACCGAACGGCAGGTGCGGGAGATGTTGACCGCCCGGCTGCTTCCCGACGGCGGTCGCGGGCCGCTGCACCCGGAGAACCTGTCGGTGACGCGGACCCTGTTCCTGAGCGACCTGGTCGCCGCGGCCATGTCCGTCCCCGCGGTCACCTCGGTGCGGGTCGAGCGGTTCGGCCGGCGCGGTGCCGGCGACGCCGAGATGCTCGCGGCGATCGCCCGGGGCCGCCTCGACGCCGACGGCGGGGAGGTGCTGCGCTGCGGCAGCACCCCGGACGCGCCGGACGGCGGCTGCCTCGACGTGGTGCTGCGGGGTGGCTCATGACCGGAACACGCGGGGCCGGGGCCGCCTGCCCGCCGGGCTCCGGAGGGCCCGACCCGGTCGAACTCCGCCAGCCCTCGTCCAGCCACGCCGCGGCCCTGGCACGAATGCGCGCCAAGCTGGCGGACGAGTCGCAGCCCGCACCGGTACGCGCGCTGGCCCGCCGCCCCGCCGAGGACCCGCTGATCGCGTTGCTGGACAGCTGGGCGGTGGTCTCGGACACTGTCGCCTTCTACACCGCCCGCATCGCACGGGAGGGCTTCCTGCGGGCCGCGACCGAACCCCGGTCGGTGCGGGAACTGGCCCGGGCCTTCGGGCACGAACTGGCGCCCGGCGTCTCTGCGCAGGTCGAGCTGGCCTTCGAGGTGGAGGACGCGCCGGGCGCGCCGCCCGTCGTCACGGTGCCGCCGGGCACCCCGGTGCAGACCGTGCCCCGCCAGGGCGAGCAGCCGCAGGTCTTCGAGACCGACGCCACGATCGACGCCCGGGCCGGGTGGAACGAGATACCCGCCGTGGCGGCCGAACCGCAGCAGCCGTCCTTCGGGGCGACCGCGCTGTGGATCCCCGGCACCGCTGCGGGCGTACGCCCGGGCGACCCGGTGCTGCTCCTCGCCGAGCCACCGGTCACGGACAGCGGGCGGCCGGCGGCGGACGCCGGCCCGCCACAGCACGAGGTCCGGGTGGTGACCGCCGTCGCCATCGACCCCGACGGCCACCCGGGCTGGACCCGGCTGGGGCTGCTCCCGCGCGAGGAGCCGCCCGACGACGCCGACCCGGCCCCCGCCGGGGACGCCACGGTGCACGTCCTCACCGAGAACAGCCCGCTCTTCGGCTGGAACGCGCCGGACGCGGGTCTGCTCGGCGGTGTGCCGGCGGAGGCCGGCAACGGCCGGCGGGACGGCTTCGAGGTGTTCGCTGACGAACCTGACGTGCTCGAACTCGACGGCGACCACCCCCGGCTGCTGCCCGGCTCCCTGCTGCTGCTGGAGCAGCCCGGGCTCCGCGCGGTGTACCGCGCGGTCTCCGTGGTCCCCTCCGCCGCCACCCGGTACGGCATCAGCGGTCGGATCACCCGGGTGCGGATCGCCACCGGTCACCGACCGCCGCCGTCGTTCGACCGGCGCAGGACCCTGGTGCACTACCTTCCGGTGGAGCTACCCGCCCGGTGGCGGCCCCGGACGGCTCCGGTCGCCGGCCGGGTGGTGGACCTCATGCCCACCGACCCACCGCTGCCCGCCGGCCGCCTCGTCCAGCTACGGGGCTTCGACACGGCCACCGGCACCGAACGGGTCGAAGCCGCCACGATCCTCGGCTGCGAGGTCCGGCCCGACGGCCGGCACATACGCGTCGTGCTCGACCGCGAACTCGTTGGCACGTACGCCCCGGACAGCGTGCGCGTCCGGGGCAATGTGGTCACCGCCGACCACGGCGAGACCGTCACCCAGGTGCTCGGCAGCGGGGACGGGCAGAGCCCGTTCGCCCAGGTGGCCACCCGGCGGGGCCCGCTCACCCACGTACGGGCCCCCACGGCGCACGGCACCGTCAGCACGTTCACCCTCGAGGTGAACGGTGTGACGTGGACGCAGGTGCCGTCGCTGGCGGCGGCCGGGCCGCAGGACCGGGTCTACCTGGTGCGGGAGAACGCCGACGGCACGGCCGTCGTGGTCTTCGGCGACGGGGTCAAGGGGGCGCGACCGCCGACCGGGGTCGAGAACCTCGTCGCGACGTACCGGGTGGGGATGGGAGCCGACGGCGCGGTGGACGCCGGGCAGGTCAGCCTGCTGCTGCGGCGCCCGCCCGGCATCCGCGAGGTGACCAACCCGGCCCCGTCCCATGACTGGGGGCCACCGGAGTCGCTCGCCGAGACCCGGCGCAGTCTCCCGGTGCGGACCCGTGTGCTCGACCGGGCCGTGTCCGTGGCCGACCACGCCGACCTGGCGCGCGGCTTCGCCGGGGTCGGCGGTGCCCGTGCCGACCTGGTGACGGACGGTCACCGGGACCGGATCGTCCTCTCGCTGGTCGGCGTCGGGGCGTCCCCCGTCGGCGACGGCCTGCTGGCCGACCTCGCCGCCGCGCTGGCCGGGCTCCGCCCGCCGGAACCGCCGCTGGTCCTGCTCCGCGCGGACGTGGTGCGGTTCGGGGTGCGCGTCGAGGTGCAGCCCGACCCCGGCCACCGGTGGCCCGTGGTCCGCGACGAGGTGGCCGCGGTGCTGCGACGGCGGTTCGGCGCCGCGCAGACCGACTTCGACGCCCCGGTCACGGCGTCGGCGGTGCTGGTGGTGGTCCGCGCCGTCGCCGGCGTCGTCGCGTGCACGATGCCGCGGCTGGTGCCGGTCGGCCCGGCGGACCCGACCGGCACCGCTGACGACGTGCTGGTGCCGCTGCCGGCCCACTGGGACGGCCGAAGGATCCGGCCGGCGCAGCTGCCGCACCTGGCCCCAGAGGAGGTACGGATCGAGGCGATGTCGCGTTGAACGTACCCATCGGAGCCCTGGCGGGCGAGGCCAACCGGACGACCGAGCGGTTGCTGGCCCTGCTCCCCGACCACCTGCGCGGCCTGGACGAGCAGGGGGGAGGCGTCCTGCGGGCGCTGCTGTCCGCAGTCGCCGTCGACCTGGACGTGCTGGAAGGGGACCTGACGGACCTCTACGACGACTGGTTCGCGGAGACCTGCACCGACCGGACGTTGCCCCACCTCGCCGACCTGGTGGGCCTGGCGGAGCCGCTGCCGGCCGGTCCCGGCGTCGACGGCAACCGCAGGGCCCTGGTCGCCAACGCCGTCGCCCGGCACCGACGCAAGGGCACCCTCACGGTGCTGGAGCAGGTCGCCCGGGACGCCACCGGCTGGCCGGCCGTCGCCGTCGAGTACTTCCGGCTGCTCACCACGACCGCCCACCTCGTCAACGCCCGGCCGGAACGCCCCGCGGTCGCCTCGCTGCGCGACGCGGCCCGGTTGGACCTCGTCGGCGCCCGGCACGATCTGCGGCGCGACCGGACACCACCCGCCCCGGAACTGATCGATCCGACCGGCGGGGCGCTCGACCCACTGCCCCGTACCCCGCAGGTGCGCAACACCGCCGACGGTCGGGGCCGGCACGGCCTCGCCCGCGTCGGGGTGTTCCTCTTTCCGCTGCGCACCTACGGCGTCGGTCCCGCCGAGCCGGCGGGCGGCGGCTCCGGCGACCCCGACCGGAGCACCCACCCGTCGCTCTGGTCGCAGGCCCGGCTCGTCGGGGACGAATACCGGATCGACCCGCTCGGCCGCCGGACCCCGTTGTTCGCCGCGCCGCCAGCCGGCGACGGGACGGAGCACCTCACGCGGGAGGAACACCTGCCGGTGCCGCTGCGGCCCCGCCGGCTGCTGGCCATGCTGGCCGCGGCCCGCGGCGGGACCGGCGCCCGGGAGACCCTGCCGATCGGGGTGCGGGTCGGGCGCACGGGTGATCCGCTGCCGCCCGAGCGGCTACGGGTCGCCGGGCTGGAGGAACTGGCCCCGGTGGCCGGGACGCAGGTGAGTGTGGACGCCGTCGAGGGCCGGCTGCGGGTCTACCGGGACGGGCAGGCGACGGCGCCGGACGAGGTCTTCGTCCGCTACCACTACGGAAGCCTGGCCGACATCGGGGCGGGCACCTACGAACGCTCCGACGTGCACGCGCGGGTGCTCGCCGCCGATCCGTACCGGGGTCGCCGGGAGGTCGCCGGCCAGGTCACCGTACGCTCGGACGCCGCCGCCTCCGTGCTGGCCGTCCCCTCCGTCACCGACGCGCTGGCCCGCGCGGAGCAGGCGTGGAGCACCGACGCCGGTCAGGCGATGGGCGCGACGTACGTGGTGTCGGTCGGGGACAACGCCTCCTACCTCGGCGACCTGGACGTTCGGATCCCGGCGGCCACCCGGCTGATCCTGGTCGCGGCGGCGTGGCCGGACAGCGGACGGTCGGAGGGCGTGCCGCACCCGACGCCGGGCGTCTACGTGCCCGACGGCCTGCGCCCGCACCTGCGCGGCGGTCTGCGGGTGACCGGCGGTGCCGGCAGCAGCCTGGTGCTGGACGGCTTCCTGGTCGAGGGTGACGTCACCGTCGCACCCGGCGCGCTCACCGCGCTGACCGTCTCCCAGTGCACCCTCACCGGGCGCCTCACGGTCGCCGACGACCCGGCCGGTGGCCACCGCGACCTGCGGGTGAGCCTGGTCCGCAGCGTCGTCGGGTCGGTCCGGCTGGCGCCCGTCGTGCCGCTGCTGGCGGTCAGCGAGTGCGTCACGGACGCGGCTGACACCGGGGAGGGTGTGGCACTCGCCGCGGAGGGTGCGCATCTGTCGGCCGAGGGGAGCACCATCCGCGGCACGGTGTCGGTACGGTCGGTCGACGCCGGCAACTGCCTGTTCGACGGACGCCTCACGGCCGAGCACCGGCAGGTCGGCTGCCTGCGCTACTGCTACGCCGGCCCGGGCTCCCGGGGTCCGCAACGGTTCCGTTGCCACCCGCCGGACGACACCGGCACGGCCGGCCCGCCGGTGTACGCCGTGCAGGACCCGGGCTCGCCCATGTACCTGGCGCTGGCCCGTGACTGCCCGGCCGCCCTCACCGAAGGTGGTGAGGACGGATCCGAGATGGGTGTGCACCACCACCTGGGCCGGCCGCTGCGGCGCGCGGCGGCCCGGCGGCACCTCGCGCCGCACGCACCGGCCGGACTGGACCTCGGAGTCTTCGGGAGCTGAACCACATGCAGGGAGATTTCACCCGCTGGACCTTCGTGCCACGGCGCGCCTACCGCTCCGTGCTGTTGCAGCAGGGGCGCGTCCTGCTCGACGCCGACTGGAACGAGCAGGCAGAGATCACCGCCTACCACGACGAGATCCGCACCCGCGACGTCGTCGGTCCCAGCGCCGGCCCGGCCGACGGGGCCGGGTTCGCCGTGGTCGACCGGGCCGGCGCCGATCCCAAGGCAACCCCGTGGACGGACCTGCGGATCACCCCCGGCCGGTACTACGTCGACGGCGTACTGGTCGAGTCACCGGTTCCACCGCCGTCAGCCCGTGCCGCCGCCGAGGGCTGGCCGCTCGACGACCAGCCGTACGCCCGGGGTCCGGCCGGCGCGCAACCGGAACCGACGGGCAACGGGCGGTACGCCGCCCTGCTCGACACGTGGACCCACCACGTCACCGCCGACGAGGAACCGTCGCTGCGTGAACCGGCGCTGGGCGGCCCGGACACCACCACCCGCGCCCAGACCGCCTGGCGGGTGCGGCTGGCCGACATCGGGATCGGCGAGGGCTGCGACGACGTCCGCCGGCAGGGACGGTTCACCGAGGCGCGGGGCACGATGTCGGCGGCGCTGCGGAACAGCCAGTCCGACCAGGACCCGGATCCGCACGTTCCCGACGGCACGTACCGCCGGTTGGACAACCAGCTCTACCGGGTGCAGATCCACGACGGGTCGCCGGCCCGGCCGACGTTCCTGTGGTCCCGGGAGAACGGCAGCGTCGCCGCCGGGCTCACCGCGCTCACCTGGCTCGGTGACGGCACGTCGGCGGAACTCGTCGTCGACCGGGAGGGCCGCGACGAGGAGCTGTCGATCCGCCGGGAGGACACCGTCGAGGTCACCAGCGCCGAGCGGGAACTCGCCGGCCACCCGGGATTCCTGGCCACCGTGACGACGTCGCAGGGGTTGCGCCTCCAGGTCCGGTTCACCGCCGCCGGACCCGAGTCGTTCCCCGCGCTCGGCCGGGCGCCCCTGGTCCGCCGGTGGGAGGGGCCGGCGCGCCCGGTCGACACCGGACCGCTGGACCTGGAGGGCGGCATCGTCGTGCGTTTCCCCGGCGGCGGCGTCTACCGTACGGGTGACCACTGGCTGATCCCCGCGCGGGCCGCGCGCCACGTGTACGGGACGACCCCCCTCGCCGGCACCATCACCTGGCCAACCGGAGCCGACGGGTCACCGCAGGCGTGCCCGCCGGCCGGCCCGACCCGCCACGTCGTGGCGCTGGCCATCCTCACCAGGGCCGCCGACGGGTGGACCCTCGACGCCGACTGCCGTCGGCTGTTCCCGCCCACCTCCAGCCTGGTCGCGCGGGACGTGGTCACCCTCGACCTGGCGGGTGGGGACGGTCAGGAGGCGCGACCGGGTGAGCGGCTTCCCGCACCGGTACGGGTGATGGTGCGCAACAGCGGGCAGCCGGTGCAGGGCGCCCGGGTGCGCTTCGAGGCGGCCGGCGGGCTCCTCGCCACGCCCGACGGCACGGCGGTGTCGGGGCCGGTGCCCACCGACCGGGACGGGATCGCCGCGGTCACCTGGAAGCTCGACCGGCAGGGCGCGACGACGCAGACCCTCACGGCGACCCTCGACCCGGACATCGCCACCGCGGCCCCGCCCGCCGTCGTGGCGACGGGACGCCTCAGCGTGGCGTCCGAGGTCGGGTGGGCACCAGGTGGAAGCTGCGGCACGCTCGACGGTATCGCCACCGTGAAGGACGCGCTGGACCGTCTGTCCCAGCGGAAGGAACTACGCCTGCTCGGCGGCGACGGCCAACACCTCCGCTCCGACGACAAGGTCCTCCCCCAACCCGTCCGCGTCATCGTCGACAGCCCCTGCGGACCCGTCGCCAACCAACAGGTCACCGCCACCGCCACCGGCGGCGCCCTCGTCGCCCGCAAGACCGGCGACACCCCACCCGCCACCCTCCCCGGCGCCACCGACACCGCCACCACCACCGACAAGGGCGCAGCCGAATTCTGGTGGCAACCCGACCCCGCCAAGGCCACCGACACCCTGAGCCTGGCCATGCCCGGCGACACCCGCGCCCCGGTCACCGTCACCGCGCAACGCCTGCCCACCCCGCCGCCCGCTGCGACCGACGCGGGATCGATCACCTGGACGTCGCCGGCGCAGTGCCCGCCCCTCGACGGCGTCACCACCGTCAAGGAGGCACTGAACCGCCTGTCCCAGCGGAAGGAACTACGCCTGCTCGGCGGCGACGGCCAACACCTCGGCCCCGAGGACAAGGTCCTCCCCCAACCCGTCCGCGTCATCGTCGACAGCCCCTGCGGACCCGTCGCCAACCAACAGGTCACCGCCACCGCCACCGGCGGCGCCCTCGTCGCCCGCAAAACCGGCGACACCCCACCCGCCACCCTCCCCGGCGCCACCGACACCGCCACCACCACCGACAAGGGCGCAGCCGAATTCTGGTGGCAACCCGACCCCGCCAAGGCCACCGACACCCTGAGCCTGGCCATGCCCGGCGACACCCGCGCTCCGGTCACCGTCACCGCGCAGAAGACCCTGCCCGGTATCGCCATCACCAGCGTGTCGTTCATCGGGACATCCGAGAAACTTCAGAACGGGCAGGACGTGCCGGCCGCCAAGTTCGCCAAAGGCATCCACATCGCACTCGACGCCGACATCGACACGGCCACCGTCACTGGGAACCCCGTCGTCCACATCTACTTCGACCTGCCGTTCCCCGTCACGGGCGAGCAGCATCCGTGGATCACCGTGACCAACCTGCGGTTCTGGCGGCCCCTCGAAATCACCACGGCGGCGACCATCACCACCGCCGGCGCCAGGGTGATCCAGTGGTCCCCCGACACCCAGCTGCGCACATGGCTGACGAATGAGCTGCCCAGCAAGCTGAGCTCGGCCTCCGGTCCCCCCAAGCTCCCCGGAAGGCTGGTCGTCGAGGGCTGGGCGATCACCAGCGGGGGCAACCCGGTTCGACACGTCAACAACGGCCAGCAGCACTCCCAGTGGTTCATGGTGACGAAGTGACCCGTCGAGTCGTGTCCGCAGTGGCCTGGCGAGACGTGTGAGCAGACGACGACTGCCCGGCAGCAGAGATCAGGAGTTTGTTCGATGAGATGGTTTGCCAAGACGGTGGCGGTACACGAAACGGGGTTCCCGGTGCGTGCCGTGGCGTGCAGCCCGGACGGGCGTTGGTTCGTCGCGGCGCACGAGGGTGGGTTCACGGACATCGTCGACGCCGGGACGGGACGGACACTCACACGTCTCGACCGCGCGGGAACAGCGATCGCCGCGGTGAACGACGTGGCGGTGAGCGGTGACGGCAGATTCGTCGCCGTTGCCGGCCGCGGTGCGGCAGAGGTGTTCGATGCGGCGTCGGGTGACCGGCGCGGCCAGGTCAGGCACGAGAAGGCGGTGAATGCCGTCGTCGTCAGCCGCGACGGCCGGTGGATGGCCACCGCCAGCGAAGACGAGACCGCCCGGGTCTTCGAGGTGGCGACGGGTGCCGAGCGCTTCCGGGTCACGCACAACGGCCCGGTCGCCGACGTCGCCCTCAGTCTCGACGATCGGTGGATCGCCACCGCGGGCGACGACGGCACGGTGCGGGTGCACGACGCGTCGACCGGAGCCGAGCGGCACCGCCTGACGCTTGACGACGCGGTGAACATGGTCCTCTGGAGCGAGGACGGCAGGTGGCTGGCGACCGGCAGTGATGACGCGACAGCCAGGGTCTTCGACATGGCGGACGGCCGCGAGGTCAGCCGCGCCACCCACGCAAGCCCCGTCAACGCCGTCGCCTTCAGCCCTGACGGACAGTGGGTGGCCACCGCCGGCGAGGACGGCATCACCCAGGTGTTCCAGACGGCCACCGGCGCCGGTCTGTTCGGATACACCCACGGCGGACCGGCCTTCGCCGTGGCTTGGAGCAGAGACGGCAAGTGGGTGGCCACGGGCGCCGACCGGGCGGTGATGTTCGACCCCGCGACCGGGACCGAACGCTGCGAACTCGAGCAGCACAAGCCGGTACGGGAGGTGGTGTTCAGCCGGGTCGGATCACGGGTCGTCGCCGCCGGTGACGGTGGACAGGTGTGCGTCTACAGCATGGAAACCGTGCGGGAGGTCTGCCACATCGACCTGCATCAGGTCGGCACCGAAACGGAACTGCTCAACCTCAGCCCGGACGGGCAGTGGGTGGCGACCGGTTCGTGGAGCGACGCAGCGGTCTACGAGACGTTCACCGGCAACCGGTGCCGGTTGCCCCGCGGGACGTTCTCCCCCAACGGGCGGTGGCTCACCGACGGCACGGTTGTCGTCAAGGTCGATGACGGGTCCGAACGCTGCCGATTCACCAATCTCGGCGACGGCGTCGTGACCTACGCCTGGAGCCCGAGCAGCCAGTGGGTCGCGTTGATGACGTACATACGGACGCCGGGCGGCTACGAATACGCGTCCATCAGCGTCCGCAGCGCCAAGGACGGGCAGGTGCGCTGGAGCAGCGCCGCCCCCTGGTACCGCCGTCTCGACTGGAGTGCCGATGACCGTTGGCTGGCGCACGGCCTGTCGATCCACGACGGCCGCACGGGCGACATCCGGTCCAGCGCCGAGGTGTTCAGCACCCGGGCGTCCGCGCTGAGCCCGGACGGCGAGCGGATGCTGGTGGGCACCGACAACGGTGGGTACCTGTTCGACGCCGCCACCGGGGACCGGGTCACCACGCTGATCGAGGGCAACCCCGTCTCCCACGCCGCGTGGAGCCACGACTCGCGTTTGATCGCGATCGGAGGAATCGTGTTCGACGCCGCCACCGGCAGCGAGCGGTACCGGGTGGAGGCGTCCGGCCCCGGGGTGTTCAGCCCCGACGGCAGGTGGCTGGCAGTGGTGCACAGGGAGGTGCAGGTTGTCGAGGCCGCGACGGGTGCCCCCCGTCTCCGGCTCGGCACGGCACCCGCGCTGGCGATGTCGTGGAGTGTGGACGGCCGTCATCTCGCGGCCCGGTACACCGCCAACAACCAGACGGGTTCCGGTGAGGCCACCCGGGTCTTCGATCTCGACGCCGTCCAGTTCGGCTGACCGGGGATAGCCCCGGGCCCGACACCGACCCGTCGGGAGATCCGTCATCCGTCGACGGCGGACCGGCCCGACTTGGCCAGCTCCCATCTGGTGGCCAGGCGTACGTGCGCGGGCGTGATCGCGCTCTGCTCGCCCGCCGCGAGGTAGGCGGCGGACAGGGCGACGGCCGCGATGCCGCCGCCGGTCAGGTCCGCGCGCGCCAGGTCCGCCGGATCGAGGTCGGCCACCGGGGTCGCCGTGGGAAACGCGGCGCGCCACAACGCCTCCCGCATGCCGGCGTCCGGGTACGGGAAGGTCACCACGGTCCTGAGCCGCCGGACGAACGCGTGGTCGATCGCGGAACGGGCGTTGCTGGTCAGGACGGCCAGTCCCCGGAAGGACTCCAACCGGTGCAGCAGGTAGCCGACCTCCAGGTTGGCGTACCGGTCGTGGCTGTCGCGTACCTCGGTGCGCTTGCCGAAGAGCGTGTCGGCCTCGTCGAAGAGTAGTACCGCCGCGCTGTCCTCCGCGGCGGCGAAGAGCCGCCGCAGGTTCTTCTCAGTCTCGCCGACGTACTTGCTGACCACCTGGCTGAGGTCCACGGTGACCAGGTCGAGCCCGAGGTCGCCCGCGACCACCTCGGCCGCCAGGCTCTTTCCCGTCCCGCTCGGGCCGACAAAGAGCGCGGTCGTGCCCAGATCCCGGGCCGTCCGCCGCGCGAAGCCCCAGTCGTCGAAGACCAGGGTGCGGAACCTGACCGACGCGGTCAGCGCCCGCAACTGCGCGAGTTGGGTCGGCGGTAGCACCAGGTCGTCCCAGGTGGCCCGCGGCTGGCGGAGCTGGGTCAGCACGCCGAAGGACGGTCGTACCCGGGCCCGGCACGCCTGCCACAGCGGGGTCCCCCGGGCGGCGTCGGACGCCGCGACGTCGACGTCGGCCAGGGAGAGGTCGAAGACGCCGGCCGCCTCGGCCGCCGCCTCGGCGGGCGCGCCGACCCGACGCAGCGCGGCGGCGAACACGCGACGGCGGTCGGCGACGTCCAGCCGGGTGAGGGTCACCCGGACGAGGTCGTGGTCGGGCAACATCGTCTCCTCACCGGCGAGCAGCACGACCGGCGCGCCCAGTCCCGGCAGCACGCGGGCGACGTCCTCCCCCGCCGGGAGGCCGGCGTCGGTGAGGTCGACGGCCCAGGCGCAGCCGGTCAACACCGTTTCGCGCGCCATCAGCCGCAGGGTCCGCCACCGCTCGGTCGCCTCCGCCGGCAGGTCGACGGCGGGCACCAGCAGCAGCCGCGACCCGGCACGCGTGGCCGCCGCCGCGGCCACTACCCGTAGGTTCGCCGGTTGCGGGCCGCACAACAGCACCGACCGGCGTCGGCCCCAGGCGTCCACGAGGCGCTCGACGACTGCCTGCCACGGGCCCGGTAGCTCCGGACGGGCCTCGACGGTGCGGGCCACCCGGGCGAGGTCGGCGTCGAGGTCACCGGCGCCGGCCAGGTGGTGCAGGATCCGTTCGTCGACCACCAGCGGGCTGCGGGTCGGCGACGAGGGGTCGGCGAGCCGCAGCAGCCCCCACGCCCGCAACGGCGCGGAGGGCACCAGGGCGCTCCAGTGCGGCTGGGGCAGCCGGGACAGCGCCGCGCCGAAGGTCAACGCCGGCCGGCCGCAGGCCGTGGTGAGTTCGTCGGCGACCGCCGAGACCAACTCCGGGCCGGCGGCCAGCAGCAGGACCGCGCGCTCGAACGGCGTCAGGCCGAACCCGACCGCCACCTGGTCCAGCGTGCCGGGTCCGCCCAGCCGCCGGCCCGCCTCGGCCAGCCTCTCCTCGGCCTGCCGGTGGTCGGCCGGGGTGGCGTCGGGACGTACCGCCAGTCGCAGCACGTCGAGTTCGGCGAGCAGGTGGTCGCGGTTGGCGTCCGCCCACCCGCCGTCGGGCGCGCTCACGGGACCGGCAGGGTGATCGAGGGCGCGCGGTAGACGCCGTCGACGCGTTCCGGCAGGCTCTCCACGTCGTCCACCCGGACGCGCACCAGCCACTGTCCGTCCGGGACGTCCCGCCGGGGCACGTCCAGCCTGGCGGCGGGCGCCGCGTCCGCGGCCACCGGCGGCAGCGCGACGCTCACCGCGTCCGGGGCGGGTGCGGGGGCGCCCGCCACGCGCGACAACAACACGGTCGCGCGCTGCCCGGCGACCAGCGGCGGATCGACCGCGAGAGTGATCCGCTCGGCGCCGACCGTGACGTTCCGTACGACCGGCACCACCGTGACCGGTCCGGCGTTGGAGGACGCGACGACCCGGGACGGCTCGCCCGACGCGTCGGGCCGGCTCAGGTGCAGCACCCGCACGGCGTGCCGTCCGGCGGGCACGGTCCGGTCCAGCACCACCCGCAGCGTCGAGGGCGTGGCGTCGTCCGCCGGGGCGAGCCGGGCCGGGCCGATCCGGACCCGGGTGGTCGGGCCCAACAGGCGTACGCCGTACAGGACGATGCCGCTGCCGGTGGTCACCGCGCTCCCCGGCACCTCGGGGGCGACGGTGACCAGACGCGGTGAGCCCCCGGCGGACAGGGACACGGTGCGCCGGTCCACCGGCAGCGCGGTGCGCGGCGTCGCCACCGCCTCCAGCAGGACGACGGTCGCCTGGTAGGCCACGGACAGCTGGTAGGGCGTCTGGGGGAAGACCGACCACAGCCGGGCCATCTCCTCCACGGAGAGCGGCGCGGGCGACACCTTCACCGGCTCGATCTGGTCAGCGAGGTCGGTGTCCACGAGGAAGGCGGTCTCGTCGGCGCCGTGGTAGGCGTCGACCGCCGCCCTGATGACCTCCCGGGTCAGGACCGGGGTCAGGGAGAGCGCCGTAACGGCCGTGCCGAGCAGCCGCTGTCCGTCCAGGGACGGGTCCTCCCCGTGGCAGGTGACGAGGTAGTGCAGGTTCACCGCGGACACCGGGCGGCGGTGCAGTGACCCGTCGGGACGCCGGGTGGGCAGGTTCGCGACGGCGCCGGCGGGGTTCGGCGTCACCTGGTACAGGAAGAGGTTGATGCCCTTGGGTTGGACGAGCGCCGAGCTGCCGAGGCGGTCCGGACGCAGGGTGGTGACCCTGGCCCCGCCGACCGGCCCGGGATGCGGGCGTTGCAGCGCGCGATCGAGGACGTACCGCAGGGTCGAGGTGACGGCGGCGATCGCTAGGCCGTTGCTCATCGGGACGGGTCCTCCCGTCGGCGGGCGAGATACCTGTCGAGGTCGGCTCGGGGGGTGGCGGGCGGCGTGGGCGGGACGGCCGGCGCGGACCGGATCACCTCCACCCGGTCGATGTGCACATGGACGTCGCGGCGGGCCGCCCGCCCGTCGCCGTACGCCTGGCGGTGGCTCTCCGCGCCGTCCGGGGCGCCCCCGGCCGCGGTGGCGCCGGCCCCCGCGTCGGGGGGCAGCGCGGGGGCGGCGGGAGTGACCCGGCGGTGGTCCGTTACGACCTGCACCCGGCCCGGCGGGGGCGGCGACGTCCCGGGCTGGTGGGCGGCCCGGACGTCGACGCGTTCGCCGGCGGCGACGACGCCCCGCTCGCGCAGTGCCGGCACGACGTGGTCGCGGACGAGGTCGAGCAGGTCCGGGACGGTGTCGTCCCGCACCGCGCCCGCGGCCGGGGCGCCGTTGGCCGCCGGTGGGTCGCGGCGCGCCGGCGGCCCACCCGGACCGGCCGGCGCGGCGCCAGCCCCACCGCCGAGGTCGGCCGGTCCATGCCAGGTGCGCCGGGCCGGCCGGGCGACGGCACCGGCCGCCGGTGTGTCACCGGGCACCGGGGCGAGACCGGCCGGTGCGGCCGGCGCGGCGGGGACGGCCCGACCGGTGCCGGCGGGCGGCGTGACCGCCGGGCGCGCGACCACCAGGTCCGCCGCGTCCCCCGGCTCCCGCCAGGGCGGACCGCCGGGGGAGCCGACGGCGGAGAGCGGCGGCTCGGGCTCCGCGGCGGGCGGGGTGCCGACCGCGCGGGCGGGGCCGGCCTGCGGCCGGTGGTCGTCGCCCTCGTCGGAAAGGCCGGCGGCGGCACCGGTCGTGTTCTCGGCAGGGGTCGGGTCTCCCGGGGAGCCGTCCGGCCCGTCCGCCGCGACCCGCGGTGCCGGTGACCGGGGTACCGGGCGTCGGGGGCCGGGCCGGGCGGGTGGCAGCGCCACTGCCGCCGCCTCGCCCACCACCGCCGGGGCCGGCGCGGCGGGCGGCGGCGACCCGGCCCGGTCGGCGGCCTGCCCCGCCGCCGGGCCGGCCGGAGCCGGCACCTCGTCGGCCGTTCTGCGCGGGTCGACCGCCGGGTCCGGGGGCCCGGGGCCCGGCCGGTCGACCGGGGGTGGCGGTGGCTCCACCCGCGGAACGCGCTCCCCGGCCGGCGCGGGCCGGGCGGGGCCGCCCGGTCCGGGGCCGGCCGTCGAGGTCTCCGCCACGGCCGGCGACAGCCAGTCGATCCCCGTGGCGGTGTCAGAGCATTCGAACCGGGACCGGCGGCGCAGCGTCACCCGTGGTTCGTGGCCCCGGGCCCGGGCGGCCATCCGGTCGAAGAACCCGCTCATCGCGCCGCGCGCTCCAGGTAGGCGCCGCGCCGGGCCGGGGAAAGGGCCAGCACGGTGGCCTCGTCCCAGCCGAAGGCGCGGGCGAGGGTGGCCACCTCGTCCAGGAGCGCGGGCGCGGCGGCGTCGACCTGGTCCCACAGCAGCGCGTCCGGATCGAGGGCGACCCGGACGTCGTCCCCGCACGACGGGCACGTCATGCGCAGCGCGAGCGCCGCGAAGCCGGCCAGCCGGTCGGCGGCGGCGTCGACGGCCTCCCGCTGTGCGGGCGACAGGTCGGCCGGCACGGCGGAGGTGCCGTCGGCGCGACGGACGCACCGGGAGAACAGCAGGGCGCGACCGTCGACGCCGGTGGCGGCGGCGAGCAGGTCGCGGATGGTCAGGGGGTGCACGGTGAGGTCGTCGACCCGGTCGGGGTGGACGGCGCCGACGAGTGCCTCGGGATCCGTCTCGGCCGGATCCGGGAGGTGGAGCTCGGCCTCCAGCCGCGCCCCACAGGACGTGCAGGGGAACACGACATCCACGTCCCGGCCGAACGCCGCCGTGTGGGCGGCCAGCGCGAGGGCGGCGCACCGCCCGATGCTGAGATCCAGCGCGGCGTCCAGGTCCGGGGCGAGCCCGGCCCGGTGGACGAGTACGGCGGCACGCGCGGCGGCCGGGACGGCGGCGGCCTCCTCCCACGCGGTCAGCAGGACTGTGGGCTCGGCGAGGACCCTCACCACACCTCCCTCGCCCGACAGGGTTGGCAGCCCGCGGGGCCTGTCACGACACGGCGAGGGTCGGCTCGACGGGTTCACTGACGGCCTGGTCACGTTCCCAGCCCTCGTTCTCCAGCCGGATCGTCTGGATGGCCACCGCGTTGGCGTTGGCGTCCAGGTCGGGCAGGGCCTGGAACTCCGAGACCCAGCAGCGGTACACCTTGTAGGCGATCGCCAACTGTCCTGCCTCGTTGTAGACCTCGATGATCATGTCGCGTCGGAAGTCCTTGAGGGACGTCTCGGAGCCCGGCCCGGAGCCCCAGTTCCAGACCTTGTTCGCCCACTGCTCGAAGTCGGTGTCGTGCGTGACCCCCCGCTCGAGCACGATCGCCTCGTACTCGGTGCGGCCGGGCGACTTACGGCTGCTGCTGGGGTCGCCCCCGTGTCGGTGGCGCACGACCTCCGTCGTGCGTTTGAGGGCGCCCACCTTGCTCACCCCGGCCACATACCGCCCCTCCCAGCGCACCCGGAACTTGAAGTTCTTGTACGGGTCGAAGCGGGTGGGGTTGACCGTGAACTCGGCCATCCTTCTCCTCCTAGGCCGCCGCGTCCGACGTCTTCTGCTGAAGACCGATGATCACGAACTCCGCCGGCTTCACCGGCGCGAACCCGACCAGGATGTTGACCATCCCGCGGTCGATGTCGTACTGCGTGGTGGTTTCCGCGTCGCACTTGACGAAGTACGCGTCCCGCGGGCTGCCGCCCTGGAACGCGCCCTGCCGGAACAGGTCCTGCATGAAGGCGCCGACGGACATCCGGATCTGTCCCCACAGCGGCGCGTCGTTCGGCTCGAACACGACCCACTGCGTGCCCCGGTACAGGCTGGCTTTCAGGAACAGCGCCAGCCGTCGCACCGGCAGGTAGCGGTACTCGTCGGCCAGGGCGTCCGCGCCGCGCATCGTCCGCGCCCCCCACACCACGGTGCCGACGTCCCGGAAGGTCCGCAGGCAATTGATTCCGAGCGGGTTGAGCCGACCGTTCTCCCCGTCGGTCAGCGGCACGGCCAGCCCGCTCGCCGCCAGGCCGGCGTCGATGCCCGCCGGCGCCTTCCACACACCCCGGGTAGCGTCGGTGCGGGCCATCACCCCGGCGACCGCACCGCACGCGGCGAACTCCGCGACCGTGCCGCCCCTGGCCGGGTCGGGCTGCCGCAGCCGCGGGAAGTACAGCGCGGCGTTGCGGTTCTGCACGCCCTGCGGGAGCGCGGTGGACGCCCAGTCGGCCACCGTGTCGACGGTCCTGTCGGCGGGCGGGTCCACCAGCAGCACCGCGTCCCGTTCGACGCAGAACGCGAGCGCGTCGGCCCAGACCCGGACGGGCAGCGACCCGGCCGGCGTCGGAGGTGGCAGACACAGCAGGTTGAACAGGTCCGCCGCCCGCAACGCGTAGATGCCCGACCCGGCGTCGTCCGGGCCGGGGAGATAGTCGTCCGCCGTCAGGGTCCCGCTGTCCGTTCCCTGGTTGGCCGCCTCCACCTCGTAGGTGCCGGGTGCCGGTCGATCCGCCGGCAGCTGCGTGCCCGCCCGCATCAAACGGGACCCCTCCAGGACCAGGCCGACCTGACGCGGGCCGTCGGTCGTCGTCACGTTGAGAAAGCGCTCCACGGCCCGTTCGGTGCCCGCCCGTACCTCTCGGATCGTCAGGTGGAACAGGCCGCCGGGCTCGACCCCCTGGCCGGCGGCCACGTCCTGGGCGTCGGCCGGGTCCGGATGCGTGATCTCGACCGTCAGGTCGTTGCCCCACACGCCGGGCCCGTACGCCGCCAGCAACAGGGTGTCGGCCCGGACGATCGCCGGTCGGGCGCCGCCGGCGAGACGCACCACCAGGGCGTTGCCGCCGCCGTTGCGGAAGAAGTCGCGAACCGCGTACCCCAGGCCGCGGTGGCGCCGGATGCCACCGAACGTCCGCTCGAACTCGGACCAGCTCTGCACCAGCACCGGCTCGTCGACCGGCCCCCGGTCGGCGCTGCCGACGAAAGCGGTGATCGCCGTCGCGACCCCGGTGATGGTACGGCTGCCGCCAGGCAGCTCGACCAGGTGCACCCCGGGGTACGGCATGGCCGGCAACAGCATGGCCCGCTCCTTCGTCTCGACGAACGCCGTCGCCCGACACGCTGCCCGAACACCGTCACCACGTCGTCAACGGCTCGTCAGGAAACCTGGCCGGGGCCGGCGCCCGTCTCGGTGACCACGCGGTGACGCCCGGGTGATGGGGACACGCCACGGTGGTCGTACGAGGTCGGATCGAGTCGAGGGGTTCCCGGATGGTCAAGGTGGCGGTGTCGACATCGGTGCAGGTCCGTGGCGGGCCCGCGGTGTCCGTCGCGACGACGGTGGATCCGGCGTCGTACGCCTTCGCCACGGTGGACCTGGAGCCCGGCGACAGCCAGGAGGTCGCACTGCTGCCGGCGGGCGGGACACCCCTGCTGCTGGCCGTCCGGGCCATTGACGGAGCCGGCAAGAGCGCCGTCGTCGAGGTCACGCCCAAGAGCGGCGAAGCCACCGGGGACAAGCTCACCGTCTCCGGTCACCTGCTGGTCGCCAACGCCACCGCCCTCGACGCCCTGGTTGACGGGGGACCCCGCACGCTCGCGCTGGCCAACCGGGGAGAGCGGAGCGTGCTGGTCGAGATGCTGGCCTGCCTCGACCAGCCGTCGACCTGAGCCTCGGGCACACCCGACACCGTCCACCGATGACATCCGGCGCCCGCTCCACGTACGACGACGCGGTCCTCGCCGACGACCCCGTCGTCTACGTCGGCGTCGACGGCGTTTCGGGCACCGACCTCGCCGGCCGGGGCCACGCGCTCCGCTACGTCGGCGCGCCCGCCACCGGCGCCCTGCCCAACGGCGACACCGTGGCCGTGTTCGACGGCGTGGCGCAGTACGCCGAGATCGCCGACGCCGACGACCTCTCCGTGCCCGGTCTCGGCGGCATCCTGGTCCTCGAGGCCTGGGTGCGGCCGGACGCGCTCGAGCAGCCCGGGGCGCAGCCCTCCCCCGACGGCCCGTACGTCCACTTCATCGGCAAGGGCACCACCGGCAGCCACGAGTACGCCGCCCGGATGTACTCACGGTCCGCGGCGGCACGCCCCAACCGCGTCTCGGGATACGTCTTCAACTCCGCTGGCGGGCTGGGCGCCGGTTCGTACTGGCAGGGCGGGATGCGGTCCGGCGGCGGGACGGTCCCGCCGCTGCGGGCCGGCGAATGGTTCCACTACGTCCTGAAGATCGACACCGTCGACGTGTGCCGGGACGGGTGGGGCACCGTCCGCCTCTACCGCAACGGGGTACCGATGGACAGCGACACCCTCGGGCCCCCGTACCACGTCATCCCCAGCGGCGGCCCCGCCCCGCTGCGGATCGCGACCAGGGACCACCGGTCGTACTTCCGGGGCGCGATCGGGAAGCTGGCCGTCTACGCCGCGCTGCCGGACACCCGGATCATGGCGCACCACCGCGCCATGGTCTCCCGGATATCGGCGTCCGCCACCGTGCCGACCGGGACCGGGGCGGCCGACCGCACCGGGGATGCCTGACGGATGCGCACGCACGACGGCCCCGACCGCACCGAGGCACCGACGGTGCGGCGCCGTCCCGTCCCGCCGGCCGTGACACCCGACCCGTGCCTGGAGTCGGAGGCCGACCGGTTCGCCGACCGGCGGTCCACCGAGGCCGCCGGCCCGGTCCGTCCGATGCGGCACCTCGACGGATCGGCGGTCCCGCTCGGTTCCACCGGCGCCGCGCTGGACGCCGCGACACGGGCGACGATGGAACCGCGGCTGGGCTGGGACCTGGGCCAGATCCGGGTGCACGCCGGGCGGGAGGCCGCCGCGTCGGCGGCGGCGCTGGGCGCCGCGGCGTACACCACCGGCCGGCACGTCGTCCTCGGCGACGGGGCACCGCCCGGGTCGGACGCCGGGCGGCGTCTTCTCGCGCACGAGTTGGCGCACGTGGCGCAGCAGGCCCGGGGCGACGGCCAGGGCCGGCTCCAGCTCAAGCCCGAGACGCCGCAACCGGCCGGCCGGCGCACCGCGCGTCCGTTCCGGCTCCGGGTGACCCGGGTCATGTCGCCGCCGGAACTGCTCCGCGAGTTCGTTCGGCAGTACTACGGCACCAGCAACGAACAGGAGGTTGACCGACGCCTTCCGCTGTGGCACTTCGACACCGCGGGCGGGCGGGCGGCGACGACCGCAGACGTCCGCCGTGGCTTCATCGTGCTGTCCGTGGTCGACGTGACGCAGGCGGCGATGGAACAGCTCTCCGAGGCCGAGCGGGCCGAGGTCGACACGGAGACGGACGTGCGGTTCTGGCGGGAGAACGAGATCGCGCCCGGCACGAAGCTCGGCACCGGCCCCGGCGACGCCGTCCTGCGCCGGCGGTGGCTGGGGGTGCGGGCCGACGTCGTACGGGAACGCGAGCAGCGCCGCCAGATCGCCGAGCTGCCCGAGGACGTCCGGCAGATCCTCCTCTCGGGCGACCGGCCGCTGGCCCCGGAGGACTACGCCACGGCCCTCGCGCTGGCGCACAAGTTGAGCGGGCTGACGAAGGCCCAGCGGGCGGACTACCGGAGCACCGCCGCCGCGGCGACCACCTGGGCGGAACTCGACGCCTCGATCGAGCGGTACCTGCTGGACCAGCAGGTCCGCGAGGCCGAGACGGCGCGGACCGAGGCCGCCGAGGCCACCCTCTTCGGGTGCGAGGACCTGTACCGGCTCCGGGAACGCCGCAACGACCTGCGCAAGAGGGTCATCCAGGCGTCGGCCGGCGCCGCGCACCAGAGCGGGCCGATCGCCGAACTGGACTGGCTCAACGCGGAGTTCGACGCCGCCCTGGCCCGGCACGGCTTCGCCGACGAGGCGGAGTTCGCCGCCGCCGCGGAGGCCTACCGGGTGCGGTTCCGGGCCGAAGCGGTCGCCATCGCGCTGGACGTGCTGACCCGGTACGACCATCAGCTCCGCGAGGAACGCCAGAAGCTTCGGACCACCGGCTACGTCCAGACGATGGTCGCCGGCATCGCCAGGACGACGGCGCGCACCGACTACCGTGCCGCGGCCGCCAAGGAGTCGCTGGCCCGGACGACCCGGGCCGGTGCGGAGTCCGCCACCGAACGGAACCGGGCCCGGACGGAGGCGCAGCGGTACCAGGCAGAGGCCCAGACGCTGCGGGCGTCGGCCGGCGCCGCGGTGGTCACCGGCTCCGGCGGAGACCCGCTCGTCGACCCCGAGAAGCTGGGCCGCGGCACCGACCGGGAGAAGCTCGCGGGACTCGACGCCCCCGCCGCACAGCAGTACCTGCTCGACGTCGTCGAGGAACGGCTGGCCGACACGGCGAAGGCCCGCGGAGAGTTCACCGCCGACCCCGAGCGGATCTTCAGCCTGCCCGATCTCGTCGAGGCCACGAAGAAGAGCCAGGGGATCGGCGACGGCACGATCTACGCCTGGATCGTCCGGGACACCGTCGCGGCGGCGCAGTCGGCGCACCTGTTCTCCACGGTCGTCCTGGGCGTCATCGCCCTCGTGCTCGCCGCCCTCGTGCCCGGCGGCGGGTGGGTCGCCGCGGCAGCGCTGATCGGGGGCACCACGCTCAGCGCGTACCAGGCCCTGGAGGCGGTCCGGGAGTACCAGCGGCAGGCCGTCGAGTACCGGCTGTCGTTCATCCAGGAGGAACCGTCGCTGGCCTGGGTCGGCATCGCGGTCGCCTCCGCGGCCTTCGAGTTGGGCCTGACGACGGCCACGCTTCTCAGGATGTCGGCGAAGGGCCTCTCGTCGCTCGAAGCGCCGCTGCGCGAGTTCGCCGCCGCGGCCGACACGGAGTCGGCCGCCGCCCGGCTCAAGACGCTCACCGCGAAGATCGAGGCGGCCGAGGGGTTGAACCGGGAACTCAAGGACGCGCTCAAGGCGCGCTCGGCGGCGGAACTCGGCTTCCGGAAGGCGCTCGGCGAGGCCGCCGGTCGGCTGATGGGCTCCGGCGGCGCCGTCGACCCGTGGCCCCTGGTCAAGGTCATGTACCACGCCGCCCGCAGAGGCGTACAGACGGTCGCCGACCTGCGCAGGGACGCCCGGATGCTCGAACTCATGGGCGACGTGACGAAGATGACCCGCGCCGGCCGCGCCGAGATCACCACGGCGTTCCGCCGGGTGCGGCGGATCATCAGCATCGGTGAGCGGCGCCGGATGGACGAGGCGACGATCATGCGGTACGTCGACCGGTTCGCCGCCGAGCGGCCCGACGAGGAGGCGTTCGCGGCGCTGCTGAAGGACATGAGGGCGTGGCGACCGCCCACCCTGGCCGAGACCAGGCTCACGGCTGCCAGCGAGCAGCTCGCCGCGCTGCGGCGGACGAGAGCAGAGCTGGAGGCCGAACGTGCTGCCCTGCGCCAGGAGCCGGCGGGCAGCCGGGACACGGCGCGGATCCGCGAGATCGACCAGGAGCTCGCGGAGTACGACGGCCTCGACCTGCGGACCAGCCGGCCGACCGGCGAGGGCCTGATCCGGCGGGCCGAGGAGGCGCTCGGCAAGGCCGAGCGCCTGGCCGAACAGGCGCGGCTGGACCCGACCATCCGTATGCGGCAGGTCTTCGGCGCGTCGAAGGAACGCGCCGACATCCTGGCGAAGGTGAAGACCGACCAGGTCGGCCCCCTGCGGACGCCGCCCCAAGGGCTCGAGGTGGACCACGTCGTCTCGCTGAACCGGATGTCACAGATGGCGGGCTTCGACAAGCTCAGGGCCACCGAACGCGCCGCCCTGGCCGTGCGCAGGGACAACCTCGTCGTCATGGACGCGTCCGCGAACAGCTCCAAGGGTGAGCGCAGCTGGGCGGCGTGGCGGCAGTCGTCGACCTTCTACGGCCCCGACGTCGTCGCCACCTGGACGGCCCGGGACGCGACGTTGACCAGGACCATCCAGGACTGGATCCAGGCGACCGTCCGCGGACGCTGAGGAGCCCGCCGGCCTGCCAACCGGGATTCGGTGGACACCGGCATCGACGGCAGCTCGTTCGGCGGCGCGCCGGGCCCGGGCCGTTTGCCGCGCCGGCACCCGGGTAGACGGCGCTACCCGTCGGAGAGGGAGGCCGGAAGGTGGACAACAGCGAGTTCATCGACTCGGTGGCGAAACGCCTGCGCACGTCGCCCGAGCAGGCCACCGCCATCACGCGCGCCACGCTCACGACCCTGGCGGAGCGGATCGACGGGGGCGAGGCACGGGACCTCTCCGCCCGGCTTCCCGACGAGTTGCGGGCCTACGCGTTCGCGCCCAGGGACAAGGCACAGCGCTTCGGGGTCGACGCGTTCGTCCAGCAGGTCAGCGGACGGGCCGAGGTCGACGGGACGACCGCGAAGGCCGGCATGCGGGCGGTGTTCGACACCCTCCGCGAGGCCATCCCGCCGGGCGACTACGACGACGTCATCACCCACCTCCCCGCCGAGTTCTGGGAACTCACCGACTCGGCGGCGCGGTACGACGGCGGGCGCGGCCGTTAGCGGCGCACCGGGTCGACCACGAACTCGGCGAACTGGGCCACCGGGCCCGTCAACCGGTCAGCTTGGCCGTCAGCTCGCGGACCACGTCGACCAGCAGGTCGATGTCGCCCTCGGTGGTGCGCCAGTTGACGATCGCCGGCCGCAGCGCCACCCGCCCGTCGTAGACGGTGGTGCCGGCGTAGACCCGGCCGTCCGCCAGCAGCGCGGCGCCCAGCCGCCGGTTGAGGTCGTCGAGAGCCTCCCCGGGCATACCGGGCGGGTTGGCGCGGAAGCAGACGATGTTCAGCGGCACGTCGGCGAGCCGCTCAAGCTCCGGCGCCTCGTCGACCAGCCCGGCCAGTCGCTGCGCCAGGTCGAGGTGCCGCTCGACCATCGCCCGGTGCCCGTCCCGGCCGTACGCGGCCAGGGTCGCCCAGATCGGCAGCGACCGGGCCCGGCGCGACGACTCCGGCCCGAGCAGCGCGTAGTCCGGCCCACCGGACGCTGACGGCAGAGCGCTGCCCTCCCCCGGCAGGTACGCCGCGCCGGGCATGCCGAACGCCGCCGGCAACCGCGCCGGGTCCTTCAGGAACGCGAATCCGCTCTCGTAGGGCACGTTGAGCCACTTGTGGCCGTCGCCGGCGATCGAGTCCGCCCGCTCGATCCCCTCCACCAGGTGACGGGTGCGCGGAGACAGGGCGGCGAAGTTGCCGAACGCGCCGTCGACGTGCAGCCACGCGCCGTGCCGCTCGGCGACGTCGGCCAGCTCCACCACCGGGTCGAAGTCACCGGCGTTCACCTCACCCGCGCTGGCGATCAGCACCGCCGGGGCGTCGATCTCGGCGAGCCGGCGCTCCAGCGCGGCGAGGTCGATCCGGCCCACGCCGTCGCGGGCGAGGACCTCGACCGAGTCCCGCCCGTGCCCGAGCAGTTGCAGGGCCTTGCGGTCGCTGGCGTGCACGTACCCGCCGGAGAGCACCGGCATCCGCGGCAGCCCGGCCAGCCCCCGCGCCGCCACGTCCACCCCGTGCCGTTCGGCCCACCAGTGGGTGGCGGCGGCGAGCCCGGTGACGTTGGCGAAGGTGGCGCTGGCGACCAGCGCACCGCCGAACCGCTCCGGCAGGCCGAACAGCTCCCGCAGCCAGGTCAGCGCGATCGTCTCCGTCTCGGCGGCGAACGGGGACGAGGCGCGGAACGCGACGTTCTGGTCCAGCAGTGCGACAGTCCAGTCGCCGGCCAGCGCCGCCGGGGTCACCCCCGCCGATGATCGAACTGCGTAACACGCAGACCCCACGGTGATAACCGTGGAGATAACACGTCGATTTTGGACAGACATCGATAGTGCCGAGCTGTATGTTGGCTGGGCGTTCGTGGTGATCAAGGGGCGCATTTCGCGGTTACTGCAAAGGAGTTTGGGTTGTGCTCGCGGCTGCCGATGTTCCGCATCAACTCGTACTTGTGGCGGTTACGGGAGGTACGCCATTGGCGGTGGTGGTGCGGTATGTCGAGCTGCCGAGTGGCCGTTGAATGCTGACCGGCCGTCGTTACCTGCTTGCGTTCACCGATGAGCAGGTCGCCTATGCCGAGCAGGTGGGGGCGGTGTGTCGGGCGGTGTGGAACACCGGCCTGGAGCAGCGCCGTGAGTACCGTCGGCGTGGCGGGTTCGTCGGCTATGTCGAGCAGGCTCGGCAGATGGCCGTAGCGAAGAAGGACCCGCACTGCGCGTGGTTGGCCGATGCCCCGTCGCACACGTTGCAGCAGACGTTGCGGGACCTGGAACGGGCCTGTAAGACGCATGGCACGTGGAAGGTGCGGTGGCGGTCGAAGTCGCGTACGGCACCGTCGTTCCGGTTTCCCGACCCTAAGCACATTGCGGTGCGGCGGCTCAATCGGCGGTGGGGTGAGTTACGGCTGCCGAAGTTCGGTGCGGTGCGGTTCCGCTGGACCCGCCCGCTCGGCGGCACGATCCGCAACGCCACGGTCAGCCGGTCCGGTGGTCGTTGGCACATCTCGTTCTGCGTCGAGGACGGCGTGAGTGAGGCGGCGCCGAACGGCAAGCCGCCGGTCGGAGTCGATCGGGGTGTGGCCGTGGCGGTCGCCACCTCCGACGGCGACATGTGGGACCAGGAGTTCGTCACGCCCGGCGAGGCGGTGAGGCTCAAGCGGTTGCAGCAGCAGTTGTCGCGGTCGCTGCGCGTTCATGGCCGTAACCGTCGGTCGGGCCGCCGTGACGCGGTGCGTGCGCAACTCGCCCGCCTCCACGCCCGCATCCGCGACCGGCGTGTCGACTTCGCCGCGCGGACCGCCGCGCGGCTCGTCCGCCATCACGGCACGGTCGTCGTGGAGGACCTGCGTATCAGGAACATGACCGCCAGCGCCAAAGGCACCAGCGAGCAACCCGGCCGTAATGTTCGGCAGAAGGCTGGCCTGAACCGGGCCATCCTCGCCAAAGGCTGGGGCAAGTTCCTGCTCGCTCTAGAGCACACCAGCCGCTATCACGGCGCGATCGTCGTCAAGGTCAACCCCGCGTACACGTCGCAAACCTGCAACGCCTGCAGGCACATCGCCCGGGAGTCCCGCGAAAGCCAAGCGGTCTTCCGGTGCGTCGCCTGCGGGCACCAGGACAACGCCGACGTGAACGCGGCCAAGAACATCCTCGCCGCCGGGCTGGCGGTGACAGGGCGTGGAGACCTCGCCGTCGGGCGGTCCGTGAAACGCCAACCACCCGAACGGCTCGCGGCGTGAACGCGCCTCAGCCACGGGAGTCCCCGGCTTCAGCCGTGGGTAGGAGGCCAAGAAGTGGAAGAACCGTGGCCTGGCCGAGTGCGTGGCGGCGGCTGTAGCCACGTGCAGCAGCCGGCGCACCGCGGCGCGCCCTCGCCCCGATCCGGCAACCAACCGTCGCCGGCCGGCTGCCACAGCTCGCGTAGCAGCGGCTCCGTGCCCGGGTCGTGCACCAACGATCCGGCAGGGACGCCAGGTAGGGCGCGGCGGCCTCGTGCACCTGGCGCAGCACGCCGTCGGCGTCTCCGTCGCGCAGCAGGTCGGCCACGGTGGTGGCCTCCTCACCGGTGGTCGCCCCGGGGCCGGTCGGCGCGCCAGCACGGGCACCGAATGCTGTGGCGGGGCGATCGGCGGCCCACCGGCGAGTGCCCGTGGGACGCTCAGACGGCGACCGCCGCCGAGACCTTCCACTCGTCGTCCACCTCGACCAGGGTCAACACCACCCGGTTCTGGTCCACCTTCTCCCCCGCGGTGTTGACGTTGCGCCGGTACTGGTTCAGGTAGACCAGCAGCTCGACCCGGTGCGCGCTGGCTGTCACCACCCCCGTCGAGGAGACCTCCGCCAGGACAACCGCCTGCTGCTGCACGGCTGTCTGCTTGAGCGCGGCCGTGGTCTGCGCGTACTCGTCGGCGAAGGGACCGGTGACGAAGGTCCGCCCGTTCGCCACGCTGTCGTCGAAAGTGCGGTGATCGTAGGAGAAAATGGCCTTGGCGGCCGCCGGAGCGGTGGCCAGCGCCTGGCGGACCGCGGCGTCGGTCCGCGCGGCGCCGCGCTCGCCGTGCCAGGCGAGGCCGGCGAGGCCCGCCGTCAGCAGGATCGCCACGATCAGCGCCGGGACCGGCCGGGGACGGCGCAGGCGCGGGCGCGGGCGCGCGAGACGGGGTCGCCACCGAAGACGGTCGAGGGTACGCATAGGTCCTCCTTTTGTCGGCTCGGGCCGGGGCGTCAACCGGCGAACTGCAGGCGGGACACGAGCCACGCGCCCGAGTCCTCGTCCCGCACCATGTCCATCTGGATCCGGTAGTGCGAGGGCCGCCCCTCGGGCGCCTTCACGTTCTTCACCGTGGCGTCCACCGCCACCAGGACGACGGCCCGGCGTCGGTCCCCGGAGACGAGCGCGGCCCGTAGCGCGGACCCGTGCGATTCGACCTTGTTCTCCACGACGGCGGCGCGCACCTGTGACTGGCCACGGGTGAACTCCTCCTTGAAGTCGCCGGTCGCTCCGGCGGAGATCCGTTGCAGGTCCCGGTCGACGCTGGCGGCGCTGACCGACACGAAGTCGACGCTGGCCTGCTTGGCCGCGGCTACCGCCCCCTGCCGGGCCTTCTCCAGCTCCTGGTGGCCGTACCAGCGATGGGCGTAGACGCCGGCCAGGGCGAGCGTGCCGGCGAGCAGCGCCACGAGCAGACCGGTCAGGGCTCGGCGGGCTGGCGGCGCGGCCGAGCCGTCCCGGGTCCCGTGCCGGCCTGCCCCCTTCCGTCCGGTTGTGGGGCGTTCGCCCGCCGGGTCGTCGCCGGCGGTGGGGTCGTCGCCGTTGGTGGGGTCGTCGTCGCTCGCCCCGGCGGCGTCGTCGGGATTCGGCAGGTCCTCCGCCTGCGCCGGATCGCCGACCACCGTCAGGTCACCGGTCGCCGTCGGATCCTCGACCGGCTCCTGGTCGAGCCGCCCCAGCACCTCCTCGATCGGCGTCGGTACGGCCCGGACGACGAGCCGGCGCTGGGCGGGCCGGTCGGGGGTGCCCGACCTGGCACCCTTGATCACTCTCAGGGTGCGGTCCCTACGTGTCTGCACGGTCACCTTCCTCCGTCCGCCGGTCACCGGGTCACCCCGGCGAGCAGCAACTGCTTCCACGACTGGTCTCCCGCCGTCCGGTACTGGCCGCCGGTGCCGCCGAACTGCAGCGGCCGGCCGTCGGCGCCGAGCACCAGGCCAGTCGCCGGGTCGTAGCCGGCGGAGTCGGGGGCGGGCGCCGGGGCGGGATCGGCGCCGGAGGGCCGCGGCGCGTTGGCGGACCCACGGACCCCCGCGCCGGCCGCCCGGTCCTGCGGGCTGCACTGCCGCCCGCCGCCCCGGTACACGCAGGACGGCGGGTCGTTGACGTTCACGGCCAGGCCGAGGTGGGCGGTGCCGTCGCCGGGTGTGACCGTGAAGCCGCCCGCGACGGCGATCGGATAGACCACCAGTAGCTGCTCGATGCCGGCGAGCCGCCGGACGGCGATGCCGTTGACGGTGACCAGGTTGCCGAGCAGGGTGCCCACGGTGGGTTCCAGCCCGCGCAGCAGCGCCTCCAGCTCCTCGCCGGCGGGCGGCCCGTTGGCGAGCAGGCGGCGCAGGTCGGGGTCGGCGGACCGGACGGCGTCGGCGAGCTGGGCGAGCCCTGCCGCCCACCGCCGCAGCGCCTCGGCAGACCGGGCCTGCGTGGCGAGGACGGTACGGCCGTCCTCGATCAGCCGCAGTGTCTGGGGCAGGGCGGCCGTGGCGTCGGCGAGCAGCGCGTCGCCGGCGTCGAGGATGCGCGCCAACGCGCGCTCGTTGCCCTCGAACGCGGCGCCCAGTTCGGTGATCAGGACGGTCAGGTCCTCGGGCCCGACCGACCGGACCAGGGCGTCCAGGTTGGTCAGCAGCACCTCGGGTGCCAGCGGGACGCCGGTGCGATGGGTGGGGATCACCGAGCCGTCGCGCAGGTACGGGCCGGTGTCGCGGTCCGGGCGCAGGTCGACGTACTGCTCACCGACGGCGGAGCGTTGGGCGACGACGGCTCGCAGGTCCTCGGGCACCCGCACGCCCCGCTCGATGCGCAGGTCCGCCCGGACGCCGTCACCGTGCAGGGCGACCGCGGTGACCCGGCCGACGGGCACCCCGCGGTAGGTGACCGGGGCGTTGGGGAAGATGCCGCCGGCGCGGGCGAGGTCGAGGTGGACGACGTACCCGCTACCGAGCAGTCGGTCGCCGAGGCCGACGTAGCGCACGCCGACGTAGGCGATGCCGAGCAGGCTGACCACCACGAACGCGAGGACCTTGAGTGTCGTGCCACGTCCGATCACGGCAGCAGTCCCCCTCCGAGCACGTCCGGCAGGTCACCGATCTGGCCGGTGATCGCCCCGGTCGCCGGCAGCACGCACTGCGCGGTCAGGACCGTGCCGGCGGGCAGTTCGGTCCCGGCGGGGAAGGCGGTGCCGGGCGGCACCAGCCCCTTCGGCAGGATCAGCCCGCCGACGGGCACCCGCGAGCCGGGCCTGAGCAGGACGCAGCCCTCCGGCAGCAGACAGTCCTTCGGCGGCGTCCAGGTCGCCGGGAAGTTCTTCGGGTCGGGCAGGCATTTCGTCAGCGGGAGTTCGGGCAGCGGATTCGCGCCTGGCTGCGCTCCGGGCGTCGCCGGTCCACCGGCCGAGGGTGGCCGCGGGGCGGCGGGGCCGGTCGGCGGGGCCGCCGGGCCGCCCGGCGCGGGCGCGGCGGCGAGCAGGTTGGCCAGGATGCTCGCCACGTCCAGGTCGGCGGTGACGGAGAGGTTGACGAAGTCCCCGACGATCGCGCCGGTGACGTTGGGCGGGAACGGGTAGGACAGCATGAAGTCCAGTGACTTCGGCAGGTCGTCACCGGCGCGGACCAACTGCTCCAGGATCGGTTGCAGCGCCCGTACGCTGGCCAGCGTGTCGTCGCGGCTGCGCTCGACGACGCGGGTGCCGACCCGCCCGAGTTCGCCGAGGGCGGTCAGCGCCTTGGTCAGCTGGGCGCGTTGCCGGTTGAGGACGGTCAGGCCGGGAGCGAGCGACTCGACGGCGTCGCCGACCACCTGTCGCTGTCGGGCCAACCGCCCGGTCAGCCGGTCGAGCGCCTCGACTGCCCGGACGATGTCGGTCTTCTGCCGTTCCAGCCCGCCGATGAAGGTGTCGAGCCGGCGCAGTGAGTCGCGGACGGCCGGTTCGCGGCCTTCGAGCGCCTTCGCCAACTCCTGGTTGATGGTGCGCAGCTGGGCCAGTCCGCCGCCGTTGAGCAGCAACCCGAGGGCGGCCAGCACCTCTTCGACCTCGGCGCCGCGCGCGGTGCGTGCCAGCGGGATGACGTCGCCGTCGGCGAGCCGGCCGCGGGCCGGTTCGGTGGACGGCGTCGCGACGGTCACGTACTTCTCGCCCAGCAGGCTGCTCTGCCGGACGGCGGCGGTGGCGTTGGCGGGCAGCCTGACCTCGCGGTCGATGCGGAGGGTCACCTGGGCGGTCCACCCGGCCAGCGAGATCCTCTCGACGCTGCCGACGGTGACGTCGTCGACCTTGACGGCGGCCTGCGGCACCAGGTCGAGCACGTCGGTGAACTCGGCCGTCACCCGGTAGCCGGTCCCATCGGGGGCCCCGCCGGGCAGCGGCAGGTCGGTCACCTCGGGCAGGCCGCACCCGGCGGGCAGCAGCACCGCGACGACGGCGGCGGCCAGGGCGCGGCGCAGCGGGGCGCTCACGCCGGCCCCCGCAGGATCCCGCCGAGGGTCAGGTCGGGGGCGAGGTCGGGGCCGCCCGGCGCCGGGTGGGTGACCGGCGCGCCGGGTGCCGGGGAGGGCGGGCCACCCGGTGGGACCGGGCCGGCCACCGGGGCGCCGGGCGGCAGCTTGAGCAGCTTGCGTAGCTGGTCGGTCATCGGCAGCTTGCGCGCGTGCAGGGTCTGGGCGAGGGCGTGGCACTTCGCGGGCACCTTCGCCGCCGGCAACTGGTCCACCAGCAGCGAGCAGACGAAGCCGGCGGGGTCGTACGGGCCGGTCGCGTTGGCGCGGGTGTCGAGGGTGCCCGAGCGGGGGTTGTACGCGAGCGCGAGGTTGTTCAGCGCGAGCGGCGCGACGTCGAGGATCTGGATGACCGCCTGCTGCTGGCGAACGAGCACGCGGGTGATGTCGGCCAGCGCGGCCACGTCGGCGGTGAGCACGGTGCGGTTCTGCCGGACGAAGGTGGTGACGTCGGCCAGCGCGACGGAGAGGTTGCGCAGGGCGGCGGTGAGTTCGTCGCGGTCCCCGGCGAGCTGCTGCGCCACGTCGGCCAGTTGCTGGTTGAAGGCGCGCACCTGCTGGTCGCTGCGGGCCAGGGTGGTGGTGAACCGTTGTAGGTTGACCACCGAGCCGAACAGGTCCTGCCGCCCGTCGGCGAGTGTCGACAGGGC
Organism: Micromonospora sp. NPDC048063; assembly: GCF_043202855.1. Taxonomy (NCBI): domain Bacteria; kingdom Bacillati; phylum Actinomycetota; class Actinomycetes; order Micromonosporales; family Micromonosporaceae; genus Micromonospora; species Micromonospora sp. NPDC048063. Next base: position 92,755 of record NZ_JBIDBG010000015.1, read on the forward strand.
GCGCGACAGCCCGGTGAGGGTCTCGTTCAGGTGGGCGCCGTTGCCTTCGAGGTTGGCGCGGCCGGTGGCGACGAGGCCGGACAGGGCGCCGTCGGCGTTCGCCCCCTGCGGTCCGAGGGCGCGGTTGAACTCGTCCAGCGCCTGGTAGATGTCGTCGATCTCCATCGGCGCGGCGGTGCGTGCCAGCGGGATCTCCGCGCCGTCGGCGATGGCGGGCCCGCCGGTGTAGGCGGGGGTGAGCTGCACGTAGCGGTCGCTGACGACGCTGGGAGGGACGATCACCGCCTGCGCGTCGGCGGGGACGTCCACCTCCGGGTCGTACGCCATCGTCACCCGCACCGTGCGCCCCTGCGGGGCCACCGAGACCACCTCGCCCACCCGGACGCCGAGCACCCGCACGTCGGAGCCCGGGTACACGCCGACGGCGCGGGTGAAGTGGGCGACCAGCCGGCGGTGCGGTGGGTCGGACCGCACGGTCACCACGGCGGCGGCGACGGCGGTCAGCAGGACGGTCGCGGCGGCGATAGGGCGTCGCCATCGCCGTACGGGCCCCGGCATCATCGGCCTCCGGTCGTGGGTTGGTAGGGCTGCACCAGCCCGTGCACGTAGGAGTCGAACCACCGGCCGTTGCCGACCACGTTGGCGAACGCGGTGACGAAGGGACCCATCCGTTCGATGGTCAGCTCCAGGTCGTCGCGGTTGAGCTGCAGGATGGCGACCGCCTTGCGCAGCTGGTTGAGCGCGGGGTTGAGCCTGGCCCGGTTGTCGGCGACGAGACCGGACAGCTGAGTGGCGAGTTGGTCGGTGCCGACGAGCAGCTTGTGGATGGCGTCGCGGCGGCGCTTCACCTCGGCCAGCAACGCCCCGCCGTCGGTGACCAGCTTGCGGAACTCCTCGTCTCGGGTGGCGAGCACGCCGGTGACCTGCCGCGCCCGGGTCAGCAGCGACCGGAGTTCGGCATCGCGCTCGGCGACGGTCCGGGAGAGCCGGGACAGTCCGACCAGGGAGGAGCTGACGCTGGCGGGGGTGTCGGCGAACGTCTCGGACAGGGTCGCGAAGGCGGCGGCCAGCTGGTCGGTGTCGACCTTGTCGAGGGTGTCGGCGAGCCCGGTGACCGCCTGCACCACGTCGAACGGCGCGGCGGTGCGGTCCAGGGGGATCTGCCCGCCCTCGGGCAGCCGGCCGGCCCCGGCGGGGGACAGCGCCAGGTACTTCTGGCCGAGGACGGTCTTGATCCGGATCGTCGCGCCCGTGCGGTCGCCGATGCGTACGCCGTCGTCGTCGACCCGGAACCGGATCCGCACGTACGGCCGGCTGTCGCGGGCGAGTTCCACGGCGGTCACCTTGCCCACCCGTACGCCGGCGACCCGCACCTCGTTGCCCACGGCGAGACCGCTGGCGTCGGAGAAGGCCGCCTGGTAGGCGCGGCCGGTCAGCGCGGCCAGCCGGTCGAGTTGGAAGGCGCCGAGCAGCGTCGCGGCGATCAGGGTCAACCCGACGGTGCCGGTGACCACCGGGTTGCGTTCGCGGAAGGGTTTCATCGGGTGCCTCCGGTGGCGCACCGGGCGGCCGGCGCGCTGAACGTCACGGGGTCGAGCGTCTGGCCGGCGGCGGCCACCCGCCCGTCGAAATCGCAGAGGTAGAAGTTGAACCAGGACCCGTACGACGCGACCCGGGTCAGGGACTCGTAGCGCTGGGGGAGCCGGCCGAGGGTGCTGTCGATGACAGCCGAGTTGCGGTTGAGGGTGCCGGCGAGCTGGTCGAGGGCGCGGACGTCCGCGGCGAGCGGCGGCCGCACCTCCCGCAGCAGTGAAGATGTCGCGCCGGTGAGGTCGCCGAGGTTGACCAGCGCCTCGCCGATGGCGGTGCGGTCGGTGGCCAGCCCGGAGACGAACTGCTGCAACTGCTGGATCGCGCGGTCGAGGTCGCGGTCCCGGGTGGCGAGGGTCGCCAGGACGGTGTTGAGGTTGGTGATGACCCGGCCGATGACGGCGTCGCGGTCGGCGAGGGTGTTGGTGAGCGAGGCGGTGCGCCGCAGCAGGCTGGCCACCGTGCCGCCCTCGCCCTGGAGCACCTGGATGATCTCGTACGCGAGCTTGTTGACGTCCGCCGGGTCGAGCGCGGTGAACAACGGCCGGAAGCCGTTGAACAGCACCGTCAGGTCCAGCGCCGGGGTGGTCTGGCCGACGGGGATGAGGCCGTCCGGCCGCAGCGGGCGGCGGTCCCCCGGCCCCTCGGCGAGCGCCAGGTAGCGCTGGCCGACCAGGTTGCGGTACCGGATCTTGGCACGGACGCTGGTGGCCAGCGGCACCTCGTCGCGGACGGTGAAGGACACCTCGGCGACCGTGTCGTCGACGACCCGGATGTCGCTGACCCTACCGACGCGGACCCCGGCGATACGCACGTCGTCGCCGGGCAGCAGGCCGGTGGCGTCGGTGAAGCGGGCGCGGTAGGTCACGCCGTCGGTCGGGAAGGCGCCGAGGGTCTGCGCGAGCAGCCCGGTCAGCAGCAGCGTCACGGCGGCGAAGACGGCCAGCTTGACCAGCGGCAGCGTCGTCTTTCCGGTCATCGGGCGTTCACCACCGCTCCGCGCAGCAGCGGCCCCCACAGCAGGACCGCGATGTCGGGCACCTCGGCGGGCGGGGTGCCGGTGACGGCGCCGACGAGGGGCTTGACGAGGGCCCGTTCCTCGCCGGTGGCGGCCCGCCCCATCGCCGGGGACGCCGCGGCCGCCGGGGGCGGGGCCGCCACGCCGACGGGCAGCGGGACGGGGTTCCGGGCGCCCGAGTAGTCGTACCCGTCGTCGACCGGCACCTCCGGCGCCGGCCGGGCGGGCCGGGGCAGCCCGTGGCAGTGCGGGCCGCCGTCCGCGCCGTAGACCGGCTCGTCGCGGCCGCGCTCGTACTTGCCGCCGTCGCGGGTGACCTCGAGGGTGATGTGCATCCGCCCGCCGGCGAAGACCTCCTCGACGCGGGGTTGCAGGGCGACCAGGCCGCTCATCAGGCACGGATACCCGGGCGCGTAGGTGGCGAGCAGTTCGAGCACCGGCCGGCTGACCGCGCCGAGCCGGATGAGCTGGTCGCCGTGCCGGCCGAGGAAACCCCGGGTGACCTCGGCGGTGTCCGTGCTCTGGGCCAGGAACGCGGCCAGCTGGGTGCGCTGGTCGGTGACGGTCCGGGCGGTGACCGTCACGTCCCGCAGCAGCGCCAGCAGGTCGGGCAGTGCCGCGTCGTAGCTGTCCACCACGACGGCGAGGGCGCGGACGTCCTCCGCGATGGCCGGCATGGCCGGGTTGAGCTGCCGCAGGTAGGCGTCCAGTCGGGTCAGGTTCGCCCCGAGCTGCTCGCCCCGCCCCTCCAGCGCCGTGGCCAGGGCCCCGAGGGTGGCCGCCAGCTGGTCGGGGCGGATCGACTGGAGCAGGGGCAGCGCCTCGTCGAGGACCCGTTCCAGCTCCACCGCCGTGTGGCTGCGGTCCTGGCCGATGACCGCGCCGTCGCGGATCGGCCCTGCGGTGCTCGCCGCCGGCGGGACGAGTTCGACGTAGCGTTCGCCGAAGAGCGTCTTGGGCAGCAGGCGCGCGCTGACGTCGGCGGGGATCCGGGCGGTCCGGGCGGGGTCCAGCGCGAGCCGGAGGGTCGCGCCCGCCCCGTCGCTGCGTACCGAGCGCACGTCGCCGACGAGCACCCCCCGTACCTTCACGTCGGCGCCGTCGCCGAGCTGCAACCCGGCGCGGTCGGTGTGCAGGGTGACCCAGGCGGTCGGGGTGAAGGCCCGGCGGTACTGCAGGACGGCGGCGGTCAGCGCCGTGGCCACCACGACGACGAAGACGATGCCGAGGATGCGATGTCTCATGCTCACCCCGCGATCCGGACGGTGGTCGTGGCGCCCCAGATGGCCAGCGACAGGAAGAAGTCGACGATGTTGACGGCGACGATGGCCAGCCGGACGGCCCGGCCGACCGCGATGCCGACGCCGGCCGGTCCGCCGCTGGCGGTGTAGCCGTAGTAGCAGTGCACCAGCACCACGATCACGCTGAAGACCAGCACCTTCCCGAAGGACCAGAGGACGTCCTCGGGCGGCAGGAACAGATGGAAGTAGTAGTCGTACGTGCCGGCCGACTGTCCGAAGTAGTACACCGCGATGGTGCGGGTGGCCAGGTAGCTGGAGAGCAGGCCCACCACGTACAGCGGGACGACCGCGACGAACCCGGCGATCATCCGGGTGGTGACCAGGAACGGCAGCGACGGCACCGCCATCACCTCCAGGGCGTCCACCTCCTCGGAGATGCGCATCGCACCGAGCTGGGCGGTGAACCCGCACCCCACGGTGGCCGACAGCGCCAGCGCCGCCACCAGCGGTGAGATCTCCCGGGTGTTGAAGTACGCCGAGATGAAGCCGGTGAAGGCACTGCTGCCGATCTGGTTCAGCGCCTGGTAGCCCTGCAGGCCGACCTCGGTGCCGGTGAAGAAGGTCAGGAAGCAGATCACGCCGACGGTGCCGCCGAGCACGGCGAGGGCGCCGCTGCCGAAGCTGACCTCGGCCAGCAGCCGCACCACCTCGCGCTTGTAGCGCCGGACGGTGCGCGGCGCCCAGACCACGGCCCGCGCGTAGAAGGCGAGCTGCCCGCCCAGGTCGTCGAGATGTCGCAGCACCGACACGTCACGTCCCCTTCTGCGGTACGACCTGGAAGTAGACGGCCGTGACGACGAAGTTCAGCGCGAACAGCAGCATGAACGTGAGGACGACGCTCTGGTTGACGGCGTCGCCGACCCCCTTCGGGCCGCCCTTGGCGGTCATCCCCTTGTACGCGGCGACCAGCGCGGCGGCGGCGCCGAACAGCAGCGCCTTCACCTCCCCCACCAGCAGGTCGGGCAGTTGACCCAGGGCCTGGAAGCTGGCCAGGTAGGCGCCGGGGGTGCCGCCCTGCATGACCACGTTGAACAGGTAGCCGCCGCTCACGCCGACGACGCTGACCAGCCCGTTGAGCAGGACGGCGACCAGCATCGAGGCGAGCACCCGGGGCACCACCAGCCGCTGGATCGGATCGATGCCGAGCACCCGCATCGCGTCCAGCTCCTCGCGGATCTTGCGGGAGCCAAGGTCGGCGCAGATCGCTGAGCCGCCGGCGCCGGCGATGATCAGCGCGGTCACGATCGGCCCGGCCTCGCGGACGACGGCGAGCACCGACGCGGCCCCGGTGAACGACTGCGCGCCGAGCTGACGGACGAGCGAGCCGAGCTGCAGGGCGATGACCGCGCCGAACGGGATCGAGACGAGCGCCGCCGGCAGGATCGACACGGAACTGATGAACCACGCCTGCTGGACGAACTCCCGGACCTGCACGGGCCGCCGTCCGATGCCGCGCAGGGTGTCCAGGCAGAACGCGAAGAAGTGCCCGGACTCGCGCATGACGGTCCTCATCGCGGCGCCTGCCGGTCCTGCTCGCGCCAGCGCGCGAACCGCCCGGCCGGCGAGGGATCGGCGACAGACCGGTCCTCGAAGGACCCGGGCGGCGGGGCGACGCCGTGCTCCCGGCACCATTGCCCGGGTGGCCGTTCCGCGCGGCGCGGCCGGCCGTCGGAGGGTTGCAGCTGGGCGGGAATCGGTGGCAGCGGCGGCAGCTCCGCACCGGAGCGGGCCTCGGCCTGGAGTTCCTCGGCGTCCTTCTCCTCGGCCATGCCGATCGGGCCGATCCGTTGGGCGTTGAGGAACTGCCGCACCACCGGTTCGGTGCTGGACAGCAGCATCTCCCGGGGCCCGAACATGGCCAGGTGCCCGTGGTAGATCAGGCCGATGTTGTCCGGCACGGTACGCGCGGTGTTGATGTCGTGCGTGACGATCAGGAACGTCGCCTCGGTCCGCTGGTTGAGGTCGACGATGAGCTGGTTCAGATAGGCGGTGCGGACCGGGTCGAGCCCGGAGTCCGGCTCGTCGAACAGGACGATCTGCGGGTCGAGGACGAGCGCCCGGGCCAGCCCGGCCCGTTTGCGCATCCCGCCCGATATCTCGCCGGGCAGCTTCTTCTCCGCGCCGACCAGACCGACCATGTCGAGCTTCTCGTCGACCACCGCACGGATCTCGGACTCGGACTTGCGGGTGTGCTCGCGCAGCGGAAACGCGACGTTGTCGTAGATGGTCATCGAGCCGAACAGTGCGCCGTCCTGGAACAGCACCCCGAACAGCTTGCGCACCTCGTACAGATCCCGCTCGGAGAGCCGGGGAAGGTTGTTGCCCTCGATCCAGACGTCCCCGCGGTCCGGTCGCAGCAGCCCCACCAGGGTCTTGAGGAAGACCGACTTGCCGGTGCCGGACGGGCCGAGCAGCACCGAGATCTCTCCGGCGGGCAGCGTCAGGCTGATGTCGGACCAGACCGGCTGGCTGCCGAAGGACTTCGTCAGCCCCTGCACCGTCACCTCGACGCCCACGGTTGCCTCCCCTGACTGCCTACTGGGGACATCGCCGCGACCGACCCGACCGTAACAACTACTTTCCGACGGGCCCCGGGCACGGAACGTGCGCTAGGCAAACAGCGTCGGGCTCGATAGCGTGCCGTAATCCGCAGGTAACGAAGGTGTTCCGCGACGCGATGACCACAACGATCGAGCCCGAGCTCGTCCGCCGGGCTGCCCAGGGCGACCGGGCAGCCGTCGCGACGCTGCTCAGCGACGTCCGTCCGGGGCTGGTGCGATACTGCCGCGCGCGGCTGGGCCGGATCGGCGGCGCGTACGTGACCGCCGACGACGTCGCCCAGGAGATCTGCCTCGCGGTGCTGCGGGCGCTGCCCCGCTACCGGGAGCAGGGCACGCCCTTCGCGGCGTTCGTCTACGCCATCGCGGGGCACAAGGTGACCGACGCGCAGCGCGCGGCCGTACGGGCAGCCTCCGTCACCGTCACCGACACGCCTCTCGACCGTCCGGACGCCGAGCCCGGGCCGGAGCAGCAGGCCGTGGCGACCGACCTCGCCCGCCGACTGTCAGTGCTGCTCGACCGCCTGCCCGACGCGCAGCGGGAGATCGTCCTCCTCCGGGTGGCGGTCGGTCTCTCCGCCGAGGAGGTCGGCACCATCGTCGGCATGTCCGCCGCCGCCGTCAGGGTGAGCCAGTCCCGGGCCCTGGCCCGCCTCCGTACCCTGGCAGGCGACACACTCGACGAGGTGGCGGCATGAGCGAGCACAGCGGCGACGGCCGCGAGGAGCTGGACCTGGCGACGATCGCCCGGGACGACCAACTGCTCGACGCCCTCGGCCGGGGCGAGCCGGGGCCGGCCGGCGACGACCTCGCCGCAATGCTGGCTGCCTGGCGCACCGAGGTCTACGCCGTCGACGACGATGACGACCGCCCCCGGCCCGCCGCCGAAGACAACCACGCCCTCCGGCCCGCCGTCGACGCCGCGCCGACGAGGAGGGCCCGGCCGGCCATGTTGGGCCAGGGCGTGCTGCGCCTCGCCGCCGCCGTCATCGCGGTCGTCGTCATCTCCACCGGACTCGGAGTGGGGAGCAGGCACGCCGGACCGACCAGCCCCCTGTGGTCCCTGACCAAGCTGCTCTATCCGGAACAGGCGGACGTGCGCCTGGTCGAACGCACCATCCAGCGCGCCCGTACCGCCGCCACCGCAGGACGGGTGGACGAGGCCCGGGCCCTGATCGAGGAGGCGCGGACAGAGCTCGCCGCGATCGACGACCCGACCGCCGTCCGCCGTCTGAGTGCGGAACTCGACTCCCTGCAACACGCACTGCCCGAACCGGTGGCGACGCCCGCCGCGCCGTCGACGGCCGCCTCGCCCCCGGCGCCCACAGGTGACGGTGGGCCGACGACACCCACCCGGCCCGCCCCGTCGCAGCCCGAGAAACCCACCCCTGACGGATCCCCCGCCCCCGGCCTCGTCGTCCCCCTGCCGGGGCTGCCCACACTGCGGCCGGACCCGGGTCCGCCCACGCGCCTGCCACCCCTGCCCGAGCTGCCCCTCCCCACCGGCCGAATCCTGGGCTAGGCGCCGGCCCGAGCGGCGGCATGGCCGCTCGCCCACGCCGGCTGCCGGGCTCAGGCAGCAGCCGGGGATGGCGGGCTCCGGTCAGCGTGCGCTGCCGCCGTCGATCTCCCGAGCCAGCAAGGGCAGGGACCGGTTTCTGTGTGATTCGTCATACCCGAAGGCTGTTACGAATCGCGGCGCCGTGCCGACAACAACATGGGAGCGCCCTCGTTCGATGGCGGCCCTCGATCACTGCGCACTACCGAGGATGGGGTGATCCTGTTGTTGCCTGACCCGCACCCTGACCCCGCCGCCCGGCTGCCCGGCCTGTTCCGGGCGGTGGTCGGCGCGATCGACGAGGCCGACTGGGACTGCAGCGTGTCGTCCGAGGGTCCGTTCCGGGTGGGGGACGTGCACCGGGAGGTGGTCCAGGTGTCAGCGTGGAGCCGCACCGGCGATCGACTGTGGGCGGTCTTCGTCGCCGACGCGCCGCCCGGCCGGCCGCGTCCGCCGTTCACGCCGCTGCACGCGCTGGTGGGGCATGGGGTGGCGGCTGCCACCGCCTCGGTGACCGACGCACTGGCCTTCGTCCGCGGGCATCCCCGCTCCGGGCACCCCGATCCCGCGCCCGATCGGCCGCGCCGGCCGCACGGCCCCGACGGACGGTCCTGCTCGGCGGCCAGGCCGACGCGGCGGCGCTCCTCGCCCGGTCCGCGGACCGGGGGCAGCACCTGCACAAGGTGATCGACACCGCCGCCGGGACGCCGCACAGCGGCCGTTGTAACGAGAAGGACCACCGACCGCGCTCATCCATTGACGAGCTGGTCAGATCATGATCGAGTCCGGTCGACGAGGAAACGATTCGAGGCGGCACGGAGACACCACGGACAGGGCGCACGCCCGTGCGGGGCACCGGTGGCGCGGGTCGGGCGACCGGAGGAGCACATGCAGGGTGAGCTGCAGCGCATCGTCGACGCTCTCGCCGCCCACGTCGGGCGTCCGGCGTTGATCGAGGACCGGCGTCAGCGCCTGGTCGTCTACAGCGAACACACCGGGTTGATGGACGACGTCCGCAAGGCGTCGATCCTGCGCCGGCAGACCACGCCCGAGGTGATGGCCTGGTTCCGCGATGTCGGCATCCTGGAGGCCCGGGAGCCGGTGCGCACGCCGCCGTCGAAGGAACTCGACCTCCTGCCCCGGGTCTGCGTGCCCGTCCGGCACCACGACCTGCTCCTGGGCTTCGTGTGGTTCATCGACCCGGACGGCACCATGACCGGCGCGGACATCGAGGCCACCGGGCTGGTGAGCGAGCTGTCGCTGGCGCTCTACCGGGAGAACCTGCTCGGCGAGCTGGCCTCCCGACGCGAGACGGAGGCGGCGCGCACGCTGCTGTCCGACAACGAGACGACCCGTGACCGGTCGGTGCGGGCGCTGCGGGAGGCCGGACTCATCGTCGGGGACGGGCCGGCGACCGCCCTCGTCGCGCAGCTCGTCACGCCCGGCGGCCAGGCGCCCGACGAGACGGCCCGCTTCGCGCTGGAGCAGGCGCTGGTCAGCACCCGGCGCTGGATCGGCACCCGGGAGGCGCTGCACGTGGTGCGCGACGACCACGGCGTGCTGCTGCTCTGCGGCGACCGGGGGGCCGGCCGCCCCTCCCCCGAGGTCGCCGCCAAACTCCTGGACGACAACCTCCAGCAGGCGATCCGTGGGCTCGCCTCGGTCGAGCGCACCGTCGTCGGCGTCGGGCAGGCACGCTCGGGCCTGGCCGACGCCGTCGGGTCGTACGCGGAGGCGCTGCAGTCCGCCCGGGTGGGCGTCCGGCTGCCCGCCCTGGGCCGCGTGGTCTCCTGGTCCGCCCTGGGCATCTACCGGGTGCTGTCGCGACTGGACGACCGGCACCTCGACATCGCCGACGTGCACCCGGGGCTGGAGCGGCTGCTCCGCGAGCAGGCGAACCCGGTGCTGTTGGACACCCTGGAACGCTATCTGGACCTGGCCGGCAACGCCCACGCCACCGCCGAGCAGCTGCGGCTGCACCGCACCACCCTGTACTACCGGCTGCAGCGGATCGAGGAACTCGCCGAGACCGACCTGAAGGACGGCAACGAGCGACTCTGCCTGCACCTGGCGTTGAAGCTGGGCCGACTCACCGGCCACTACCGGCCGGAGGGCTGAGGCCCCGCTGAGACCGGCCGGAAGGCCGAGGCCGCGCCAAGGCCGGGCGGAGGGCTGCGGCCGAGCGGCCCGCCGGGACGCGGGCCCGGTGGCGACGGGCGGAACGGGACGCCCGGCGCACCGCGCGTCCCGTCCCCGGGCCTCCTACAGGCCGGCCCGCACCGCCGCCGGCCGGCCGCCGACGACGGGCAGCTCGATCCGGCTGCGGTCGAAGTGCACGGTGATGTCGGCCCGGTTCTGCTTCGCCCGGCTGCTGTAGCCCGAGTACGAGCCGAGCAGGACCACGCCGATCTGGTGACCGGCGTCGAAGACGTAGTCCTCGGGGAGCAGCCGCACGTCGACCGCCGTCTTGACGCCGGGCACCAGCGGTGTCGACGCGGTCAGCGAGGTCAGGTTGTGGCCGTCGAGGATGCCCTTGGTGACCAGTTCCTGCGGGTTGCTGGCCACGGTCTTCTCCGTCTGCCGGTAGCAGGCCTCCTCGGCGTGCCCGCCCCAGGTGGCCTCGCCGCCCCAGCAGTCCTCCCCGGCCAGGGTACGGATGCCGTCGCCGGAGGTGCTGAACCTCGGCCGCGTCCCGTAGTCGACGAGCAGGCCGGCGAAGCTGGTGTCCGTGCCGTCGACCGACGCGTTGATCTTCACCACGGGCGAGCCGGAGACGTGCAGCGGCGCCCGCAGCGGCGCGGACAGGAACACCAGCCGGTTCTCCGTGTTCGCCAGCGGATCCGACGGGTGCCGGATGGCGTTCGTCTGGCTCATCGAGGGCGTGTCCTGGAACGTCGCCGAGGCGTTGCCGGGGTGCGGACCCGCCGACAGGCCCCCGGCCGCGCCGTCGACACCGGGCCGCAGGAACACCTGGGTCGGCTGGGCGCCCGGCAGCGGCCAGGTGGCGTGGGACTCCCAGACGTCCGGTGCGCGCTCGACGTCGACCGCGGGCTCGGCCATGATGCCGTTGTCGATGCCGTACAGCCAGTAGTCGAACCACCGGTGCAGCGTGTCCACCCACCTGGCGCGGCGGAAGTCGAACGGGTCGACGTGGCCGGTGCCGGTCAGCCACAGCTTGCGGGGGACGTCGTGCGCCGCCAGGGCGTTCCACCAGGTGCTGAAGTGGTCCGGCCGGACGTTGTTGTCGTTGAGGCCGTGCACGACGAAGACGCTGGCACGCACCTGGCCGGCGTGCGGCACGTAGTCCCGCTCGGCCCAGAAGTCGTTGTAGTCGCCCGTGACGTCGTCGACGCCGTCCCCGAGCCGGTCCCGCACCGGCGCGCAGTGCGCCCTGCGGTCGGGGTCGGTGACGGTGTTGGCGAGGCTGCCCGAGTAGTTGTTGGCCCGGGTGACCAGGCCGTTGCTGCGCGAGTAGTCGTACCAGCTGGAGATGGCCGAGATCGGCACGATGGTGGCCAACCCGTCCACCCCGCTGGCCGCGGCCGCGTTGGCCAGCGTGCCGTCGTACGACTTGCCGATCATGCCGGTCCGGCCGTTGTGCCAGTCGGCGACGACGGCGCGGCCGGCGGCGTCCCGGCCGGGGCGGCGGCCGTTGAGCCAGTCGATCGCCGTCGGCGCGCTGACGTTGTCGGCGCGGCCGCCGGTGACCGGGCAGCCCGTCGAGTTGTTGGTGCCGATCATGTCCAGCAGCACCACCGCGTACCCGCGCGGGACGAAGTAGTTGTCGTAGTACAGCGGCCAGCGGTCGTTGAGGCCGTCGCCGTCGAGGTCGGCCTTGCACTCCCCCTCGTTGCCCCGGCACACCGTCGAGTAGTAGGGGCTGGCGTCCATCACCACCGGCACGCGCAGCCCGTCGCCGGCCCGGGGCCGGATGATGTCCATCGCGACGACGTCGCGCGCGCCGTCGGCGTCGGTGTCGACGTCGGAGGTGACGAAGACCCGCTCGCGGATCGCGTCGCCGTAGCCGAACACCGGCTGGGTGACCCCGGCCTCGACGACCGGCCCGATGCTCTCCGCGGCGGGCCGCGCCGTCGCGGTGGCCGCCGGCAGGCCGACGGCCACGGTCGCCACGACCACCACCGCCGCCCGCCACCAGGTTCTCGTGGTTCGCATCGCGCTCCTCCCGTTCCGGCACCCGCCGTCGGCCCGCCGCGCTCCGGCGGGAGGACCAGGAGGTCGCCGGGCCATCAGCTTGATCGAAGCGTACGAATGGGAACGCGGCCGGTCATCGGACACGTGTGGCAGGTGCGCCTCCCCGGCTCCTACGTCTGTCGCAGGCACCCCGGCCCCCGCCGGCCGCCGTCGGCGTACGACAGGCGTAGGAGGCGGCGGCACGCGATTCCAACAGGTGCCCGATGACCGGACGGCGCGCCGGCCATAGGTTCGGCGACGTGCGGTTGTCGGGTCGCGCCACGATCCCGCGGATCATCGGGCGTTTCGTGGTACCGGCCCTGTTCGCGGCGCTGTTCGCCGCCCCGCTGTGGTTCATGGTGGTCGGCTCGCTGCGCCCCGCCGGCCTGCCCCCGCCGCGTACCCTCGAACTCCTCCCGCCCGAGCCGACGGTGGCCGCCTACGCCCGGCTGCCCGAGCTGATCCCGCTGTTCCGCTACCTGGCGAACTCGGCGCTGGTCGTGGCGCTCGCCGTGCCGTTGACCGTCGCCGTGGCGTCGCTGACCGGTTTCGGGCTGCGGCTGCTCGCGCCGACGGCCCGTCGGCGGGTGGTCCTCGGCCTGCTGGCGGTGCTGCTCGTCCCGGCCACCGCCGTCTGGGCGACCCGCTTCGAGCTGTTCCGCCTGGCCGGCGTGGTCGACACGTACGTCCCGCTGCTGGCCCCGGCGGTGCTCGCCGGCAGCCCGTTCCTGGTGCTGCTCTACGCCTGGAGCTTCGGCGGGGTGCCGGAGACCCAGCTCCAGGCGGCCCGCCTGGAGGGCGCCGGGTGGCTGACGGTCTGGCGGCGCGTCGCGATGCCCCAGGTGCGCCCGGCGACCCTCGCGGTGGCCGTGCTGGCCTTCACGTTCCACTGGTCCAACTTCATCGACCCGCTGTTGTACCTGCACAGCGGCGACCGGTACACCTATCCGCTCGGCCTGCAGTTCCTGCGGCTGTTGAACCCCACGGACTGGCCACTGCTGATGGCCGGCTGCGTGGTCGCGACCGTCCCGTGCGTGCTGGTGTTCCTGCTGGCCCAGCGGATCCTGCTGCACGACGACCCCCTGGCCGCGCTGAGATCTGGAGGACGCAGGTGACGAACACCCGGGCACGACGGTGGATCGGCCTGGTCATGGCCGTCCTGTTGGCCGGCTACGCCGCCGGCTGCGGCGGCGGGGACCGCGCCGACGACGCGTCGGGCATCACCGTCGTGCTGTTCGGCGACGCCGAGGAGGTCGCCGGCTACCGCCGCATGGTGGCCGCGTTCGAGGAGGCCCACCGCGACGTCGACGTCAACCTCTCCCCCGTCGCCGGCCAGGACGAGCTGATGGCCCGGCTGACCACCTCGTTCGCCGGGGGCAGGCCGCCGGACGTGTTCCTGCTCAACTACCGCCGCTACGGGCAGTTCGCCGCGCAGGGAGCGATCGAGCCGGCGCAGTCCTACCTGGAGCGCAGCACCGTGCTCAAGGAGAGCGACTTCAGCCCCCAGGCGCTGGACGCCTTCCGCTTCGACGGCAAGGCCCTGACCTGCCTGCCGCAGAACCTCTCCTCGCTGGTCGTCTACTACAACGCCGGCCTGTTCGCCGCCGCCGGCGTGCCGCTGCCGAAGGCCGGCTGGACCTGGGACGACTTCCTGGGCGCCGCCCGCGCGCTGACCCGCGACGGCCGCTACGGGGTGGGCGTGGAGCCGTCCGTGCCCCGGCTCGCGCCGTTCGTCTGGTCCAACCGCGGCGAGCTCGTCGACGACCCGGCCCGCCCCACCACCCTGACCCTCACCCGGGACCCGGCCACCCGCAGGGCCGTCGACTGGTTCCTCGACCTGCAACTCACGCACCACGTCGTGCCGCCGGACGCCGAGGAGCAGAGCGAGTCGAGCGAGGCCCGGTTCCTGCGCGGCACCCTGGGCATGTACCTCAACAGCCGGGTGGCCGTGCCGACGCTGCGCACCATCGACGGCTTCACCTGGGACGTGGCGCCGCTGCCGGTCGCGCCGGGCGGCGTGCCCGCGTCGATCCTGCACAGCGACGCCTACTGCATGGCCGCCGGCCTGCCCGACCACGGCGACGCCTGGCGGTTCATCGAGTTCGCGATGGGCCCGGCCGGCCAGCGGATCCTGGCCGAGTCCGGCCGCACCGTGCCGTCCCGGCTCGACGTCGCCAACTCACCGGCGTTCCTCGACCCGGCCGCGCCGCCGAAGTCGTCGCGGGTCTACCTCGACGCCGCGCCGCACCTGCGCGCCACCCCACGCACCGCCACCTGGTCCCGCGTGGAACGGGAGGCCGGCACGCTGCTGGAGGAGGTGTTCTACGGCCGGGTCGGGCGCGAGGAGGGGCTGCGCCGGCTGGAGGAGCAGAGCCGGCCGTTGTTCGCCCTGCCGACGGGAGCGGGCGGGTGACCGGACGCGGGGCGATCCGGCTGGAGTCGCTGACCAAGGTGTACGGGCGGACCATCGCCGTCGACGGGATCGACCTGGACGTGCGGGCCGGCGAGATGATCACCCTGGTCGGGCCGTCGGGCTCCGGGAAGTCCACCGTCCTGCGGCTGATCGCCGGGCTGGACCGGCCGGACCGCGGCCGGGTCGTGGTCGACGGCCGGGACGTCGCCCTGGTGCCGCCGCACCGGCGGGCCGTGGCGATGGTCTTCCAGGACTACGCCCTCTACCCACACCTCACCACGCTCGGCAACCTGACGTTCGGCCTGCGGGTGCGCCGGGTCCCCCGCGCCGAGGCCGACCGGCGGGCCCACGCCGCCGCCGAGCGGCTGGGGATCGCCGACCTGCTCGACCGGCACCCCGACGAGATGTCCGGCGGGCAGCGCCAGCGCGTCGCCCTGGCCCGCGCCCTGCTGCGCGAGCCCAGCGTCTACCTGCTCGACGAGCCGCTGGCCAGCCTGGACGCGCCGCTGCGCTTCGCCACCCGGGCCGACCTGCTCGCCCTGCACCGTGACCTCGGCACCACGACCGTCCACGTCACGCACGACCAGGCCGAGGCGATGACCCTCGGCGACCGGGTGGTCGTCCTCGACGGCGGCCGGATCCGGCAGGTCGGGCCGCCGCAGCAGGTCTACGACGAGCCCGCCGACACCTTCGTGGCCGGCTTCCTCGGCAGCCCGCCGATGAACCTGGTGCCCGGCGGCGGCACGCTGGGCGGCCAGCCCGGCGTGACCCTCGGCGTACGGCCGGAGGACCTGGCGCTCGACACCGAGGGCCCGGTCGAGGCGACCGTCGAGGCGGTGGAGGCGCTCGGCAGCGAGGCCGTCCTGCTGACCCGGTGCCCCGACGGCACCCGCCTCGTCGTGCGGACCGGGCCGCGGCCGGGCGTACGGCCGGGCGACCCGGTGCGGCTACGCCCCGACCCGGACCGGATCCACCGCTTCGACACCGCCACCGGGCGGCGCCGGTGAAGGCGGTCCGGGCCGGCCGGCAGCTCACCGCCTGGGCGTTCCTCGCCCCGTACGCCGTAGCGGTCGCGCTGCTGGTCGCCCTGCCCGCGCTGCTCAACGTCGGGTACGCGTTCACCGACCACACCGGGCTCACCCGGGACCCGCAGTTCGTGGGCCTGGCCAACGTACGCCGGATGCTGGCCGACGGTTTCCTGCTCGACAGCGTGCAGGCGTCCCTGACGCACGTGGCGCTGGCCGTGCCGGTCCGGCTGCTCGCCGCCGTGGGGCTCGGCCTGCTGCTCGCCGCCCCCCGGCCGGGCGGCCGATGGTTCCGGGTCGCGGTCTACCTGCCGACGGTCGTCCCCGACGTCGCCCTGGCCGTGCTGTTCCTGTGGGTGCTCAACCCGCTCTACGGCCCGCTCAACCAGGTGCTCGGGCTGTTCGGCCATCCCGGCTTCACCTGGCTGTCGGACCCGACCACGGCACGGGTGGCGGTGGTCCTGATGCTGGCGTTCCCGATCGGCGAGGGCTTCGTCGTCGTCCTCGCCGCCCGCCGGATGCTCGACGGCCGGCTCTACGAGGCGGCGGCGCTGGAGGGCTGCGGCCCGCTCGGCCAGCTACGCCGGCTCACGCTGCCGCTGCTGGCTCCCGTGCTGGTGCTGCTGGCGGTCCGGGACACGATCCTCACCCTCCAGGTGAACTTCGTCCCGGCGTACGTGCTCACCGACGGCCGGCCCGCCAACGCCACGCTCTACCTGCCCGTCTACATCTTCGACCAGGCCTTCGAGTTCTCCGGCTTCGCGTACGGCGCGCTCATCTCGACGGCGCTGATGGCGCTCACGGCGGTCGTCATCGCCGCCCTGCTGCTGATGGTGCGCCGCTGGCGGGTGCTGCGGTGAGGTGGCATCCTGCTGCGATGAGACTCCGGGTGTTCGCGGTCGCCGCCACGATCCCGCTGCTCGTCGCCTGCGGCGGGACGGACGCCCCGCAGGCGACGGGGCGGGGCCCCGGGATGCTGGCGAACCTGCCCAGTTGCGACCGGGTGCCGCTGGACACCGAGCCGGAGGTCGACGCCCGGGTCACCGGCCTGGTGCTGCCCGACGGCGCGCGCGTCACCTCGGTGGTGGCGCAGGGCGCCCTGACGACGGTCGAGGCCACCGTCCGGATGACCCCGCTGGACGTACGCGCCCAATACGAGGGCCGCACCGACGTCGAGCTGCTGCGCGTCGAGGACGAGGTCTTCGAGGCCGAGGTGCTGACCCGGGCGCAGCAGCGGCGGATGTACCTGCGGGCCGGCGCGCTCTGCGCCGACGGCACCACGCTGACCGCGGTGGTGGGGCCGGACTCGGAGGACGCGGGACTGCCGGAGTTCCAGCGCGGATAGCGACGGCGCTCGACAGGTGTCCTAACCCGACGACCGGAATCCCAACAGTTGCCGGGTGACGCCGGTCACCGTGCTGTCTACCGTGCGACGCACGACCGGATCTCGGTCGCACCCGCACACGGACGGGAGATCCGCATGAGTCCCACCCTCGTCCGAGGTAGACGCGTCCTGCCGGTGGCAGCAGCCCTGGCGCTGCTGACGGCGGCCGCGTTGACGACCTCGATACCGTCGGCCCGCGGCGAGGAGTCGCTGGCCACCAGCAGCCCCACCGGGCCGATGGAGCTGCCCGCCGAGTGGATGACCGCCCAGCGGCTCAGCGACGGCAGCACAGACCTGTCCGCCGCCAAGTACGCGAAGGCCCGCGGCGAGGCGAACCAGCTCGCCGCCCGCACCCGCAGCGCCTACCGCGACCTCGCCGGGGAGCAGTGGCGCTTCTTCGGCCCGAGCAACATCGGCGGCCGGGTGGTCGACATCGCCGTCGATCCGCAGGTCGCCGACCAGATCTTCATCGCCGCCGCCTCCGGCGGCATCTGGCGCTCCGCCGACGCGGGTGCCACCTTCGAGCCGGCCTGGCCCGACGGTGGGATGCAGAGCATGGGCGCGGTCGCGATGACCACCGACGGTGTGCTCTTCGCCGGCACGGGCGAGGCGCAGCCGGGCGGCGGTTCGATCACCTTCGGCGGCGACGGCGTCTACCGGTCGCGGGACCGGGGCCGGACGTGGCAGCGCGTCGGCCTGGCGAACAGCCACGCCATCGCCCGGTTCGCCATCGACCCGGGCAACCAGGACCGGATCTTCGCCGCGGCCGCCGGCAACCTGTTCGTGCCGGGCGGCGAGCGGGGCGTCTACCTCTCCGAGGACGGCGGCGACACCTGGCGGCAGGCCCTCGCCCCGCCGAACGCCACCACCGGCGCGACGGAGGTCCTCATCGATCCGCGGAACCCGAACCGGGTGTACGCGGCGATGTGGGACCACCTGCGCGAGCCGCACCAGCGCACCTACGGCGGGCCCGGCTCCAGCCTGTGGCGCTCCGACGACGGCGGACGGACGTGGGAGCGGATGACCACCGGGCTGCCGACCGACGCCGACCAGGGCCGCTGGGGTCTCGCCCTCGCCCCGAGCGACCCGGACCGGCTGTACGCGTACGTCGGCACCGCCCTCGGCCCGTTCCGCGCCTTCTACCGCTCCGACGACGGCGGCGACACCTGGACGCAGACCCCGGTCAACGCCAACCAGGCGTCCCAGTCCACCTTCAGCTGGTGGTTCGGCAAGCTGTTCGTCGACCCGGCCGACGCCGACCACGTGTTCCTCACCGGGGTCAACCTGCGCCGCTCCACCGACGGCGGGCAGAGCTTCGGCAACGTCGGCGGCGTGCACGCCGACCAGCACGTGCTGCGCTGGGATCCCAAGGTGCCGGGCCGGGCCTACCTCGGCAACGACGGCGGCTTCTACCGCTCCGACGCCAACGGGGTGAGCGGCTGGGTCAAGTCCACGTACGAGCCGTACACCCAGTTCTACACGGTGGACGTCGCGCAGACCGACCCGGCGCTGAAGGTCGGCGGCGCCCAGGACAACGGCTGCAACCGTGGCTACAACGGCGTGGGCGGCCCGTGGAACGCCATCGGCTGCGGCGACGGCCTCCAGGTGATCATCCATCCGGAGAACCCGAACATCGTCTTCGGCTGCAGCCAGTACGGCTCCTGCTACCGCTCGGAGAACGCCGGCGCCGCGCCGCGCCAGTCCATCGGCCCCGGCCAGACGACCTCGGACCGGCGCAACTGGCTCACCCCGCTGCAGTTCGACCCGAGCGACCCGGACGTCATGTACTACGCGGGCAACGTCGTCAACCGGTCGACGGACAACGGCCGCACCTGGACGGCGATCAGCCCGGACCTCACCGGCGGCGGGCCGAACGACCCGTCGGGCTACCCGTGGGGCACGATCACCACGATCGCGGCGGCCCCCACCGACGGCGACAAGCTCTACGTCGGCACGGACGACGGCAGGCTGTGGTGGACCGACGACCTCGGGGGCACCTGGACCCAGGTCGACCCCGCGCAACTGCCCGGGACGTGGGTGACCCGGGTGGCGGCGCACCCCACGGACGCCAACATCGCCTACGCCACGTTCTCCGCGTTCCGCTCCGGCAGCGACCGCGCGCACGTCATGATGACCCGCGACGGCGGCCGCACCTGGACGGACATCGGCGGGGGGCTGCCCGACGCGCCGGTCAACTCCGTGGTGCCGACCGCCGACGGCCTGTTGCTGGTCGGCACCGACGTCGGGGTGTTCGTGTCGGCGTGGAACGGCGGCGAGTGGGCCTCCCTCGGCGGGGAACTGCCGGCGGCGGCCGTGATGTACCTGCGCTACCACGAGCCGACCCGGCAGCTCACCGCCGCGACGTTCGGACGGGGTGTCCACGACCTCACCGTGCCGCGGTGCCCGGCGGCGTCGACCCGGCTGCCGCTGCGCGAACCGGGCGTCGGCGTGGTCGGCGTGCTCGCCTCGTGCCGCGCGGCGTGACCCGCTGAACGCGGGGGCGGGTGTGCGTCGCACTCCCGCCCCCGCACACGCGCGGGGCCTCCGCCCGACATGGCGGAGGCCCCGTTTACTGCCGTCAGACCGGGCCGGTCAGCACCAGCCGCTGATCGGGCCGTTCACGCCGGTCCACAGGTAGGCGTCGGAGACCCAGGTGCCGTCGCTGAGCCGGTTCCACAGCGACGTGGTGCCGTACCGCCCGGTGTGGGAGGTGCCGTTGGCGGAGCAGGAGACGGTGACCGTCGCGCCGTCACCCACCGAGCCGAGCACGGCGTAGCCGGTGCCGGGGCCGGACCGCTTGGTCAGCGAGCCTCCGCCGTTGGCGTCGACGACCGCCTGGTTGAAGCCCAGCGCGCCGTAGTTGTAGATCGCGCTACCGGCGCCCCGCCAGGTCGAGCCGTGCCGCGCGCCGCCTTGGTAGGCCGAGGCACCGTTTTCGAACACCCACTTGCCGAGGCCGTGGCCGGCGATGGGCACGTAGGCGCTGTTCTGCCGCAGCCCGAAGTGGACGTGCCGGCCGTAGGCGGCCCCGCCGCAGGTGACGTCGGTGCCCGTGTAGCCCAGGTAGGCGCCCTGGCCGACGGCGGCGCCGTTGACCGAGATGCTGCTCCACAGGTGGTAGTAGTCGGTGGAGTAGCCGCGGTCGTGGATCACCCGGATCCACCCCCGGCACATCGTGTACGCCGTGCCGGCCCGGGCCGCGCGGACCACCTCGTCGCCGCCCGCGAGGTCGATCGAGCTGTACGGCGTCTCGTAGCCGCCCCAGCCGTGCGGGCCGCTGGTCAGTGTCCAGGTCTGGCCGACCGCGAACGGTAGGGCCATGCCGGTCCGGTAGTCGCCGCCCGCGTACATCGTGCCCGGGGTGCGGGTGAAGACCTCCTTCTCCTGCTTGCCGACCAGGGGCGACTCGGCGGCCAACTCGCCGAACTCCGCCTCGCCGTCGAAGCTCACCTGCCACCCGCCGGCCTCGGCGTGAGCGATGAAGATCGCGCCGGTCGGGTGGATGTCCTCCTCGTGGGAGGTGACGGCGACGGCAGTGCCGAAGGCCCATCTGCCGCTCTTGCGGGTGACGGTGATCCGCGTGTCGGCTGCCTCGGCGTGTGCCTCGCCGGCGGCCCGGGCCTGCCCGAGCAGCTTGGCGGTCACGGCCTGCTCGACGCTCGCCCGGGCCGGGTCCGGCGTGGGCGCGGCGGCGTGCGCAGCGGTGCCCGCGACCAGGAGTTCCGTCGCCAGGAGGGCCGTGGCAATGCCGGCCCATCGTCTGATGTGCACCATTGACGACCTCTTTCAAATCGAAGGACATCGCTAAGTGGTGCTGACGATAGACAGAACCAAGAACATTGTCTACATGTTGACACGCTGGCAATGAAGGTATGTTTCGGCCCGCCGGCCGCGTCGGCGAGGCGCGGCCGGCGGACGCCCGAGTGCCCGGGCAGGGCAGCCGGCGGGTGGTCAGGCGATGCGGCGGATACGGCGGACGGCCAGAAGGAGCAGTAGCGCCGCGAGCGCGACGAAGATGCCGGTCTCGATGCCCTGGAACAGCCAGAACCGGCTCTCGGGCTGGTAGAGCCACCAGTTGTAGGCGCCCGGCCCGAGGCCCAGGTCGGCGCCGCAGTCCCGCCCGTCGGGGCCTGTGGCACCGG
Organism: Micromonospora sp. NPDC048063; assembly: GCF_043202855.1. Taxonomy (NCBI): domain Bacteria; kingdom Bacillati; phylum Actinomycetota; class Actinomycetes; order Micromonosporales; family Micromonosporaceae; genus Micromonospora; species Micromonospora sp. NPDC048063. Next base: position 113,935 of record NZ_JBIDBG010000015.1, read on the forward strand.
GCGGGCAGATCACCTGGGCGTTGGGTGCGACGAGTTTGCCGTTGGCGTCGTGGACGCCGTTGGCGAGGATCCAGTCGCGTCCCCCGATGGCGAGCCTGTCGGTGGAGCCCTGCACCGGGTAGGTCAGCTCGCGGGCGGGCAGGTAGCGGGGCCTGGCCAGCGCGGCCACGGCGACGCGCAGGCCGAGGAAACCGACCAGCGTGCCGGCCATGGCGGGCAGCGCCCGGGGCCAGACGGTGCCGGCGAAGACGCCCAGCGCGACCGCGAAGAGGGTGTACCCGATCGGCACCACGCCCTGCATGTCGAAGAAGAACGCATCGAACCGGCTCTGCCGCCAGCCCTGGTTGAGCGGGGTCAGCCACCAGGACATGCCCAGCCCGTAGGCGACGGAGACGAGCAGCGCGGCGGCTCCCACGAACCCGAACTTGACCAGCGCCCAGCGTTGCCGGCTGACGCCCTGGGTCCAGACGAACCGGTGGGTGCCCTGCTCGACCTCGCGGGCGATCAGCGGGGCGCCCCAGAACAGGCCGACCAGCAGCGGCAGCACGAGGAAGAGGATGCCCGCCAGGCTCAGCGTGCCGAACTGGTCGTGGAACTGGTTGAAGGCCCGGTCGCAGGTCTCGCCGAGCCCCGGCGTCGGGCCCGGGTCGCCCGCGGCGACGCACTTCGGCAGGCCGTAGTCGTCGAAGGCGTCGCGCATCGCCAGGCCACTGATGATTATGAACGCGCCGAGGACCGCGAGCCCGCCCAGGGCGAACAGCGCGTCCCTGCGGTGTTGCCGCCAGGTCAGCCAGATCATGCCGGCACCCCCCATTCCTCGTGGCTGGCCTGCGCGTCGCCGTCGGCGAGGTAGGCCAGGATGACGTCCTCCAGGGACACGCCCCGCACGCTCCACCGCGGGTCGGCGACGGGCCCGTCGGCGCGCACCAGCAGGGTCGACTGCCGGTCGGTGTGGCTCGCCCGCACGACGTCGGCGACGCCCGGGATCGGCTCGCCGCCGTGCCGGGGGCCGATCAGGCGCCGGTGCGCGGCGACCAGGTCCTCGACCGCGCCAGCGAGCCGCACCTGGGCGGCGTTCAGCACGATCAGGTGGTCGCAGACCCGTTCCACGTCCGCCAGCAGGTGCGAGGAGAGCAGCACGGTGGTGCCGGAGTCGGCCACGCTGCCCATCAGGGTCTGCAGGAACTCCCGCCGGGCGAGCGGGTCGAGGCTGGCCACCGGCTCGTCGAGCAGCAGCAGCCGGGGCCGCTTCGCCAGGGCGAGGGCGAGCGCCACCTGGGCCCGCTGCCCACCGGAGAGCTTGCCGACCGGCTTGTTCGGCGGGATGCCGAGATCCGCCAGGCGGGAACGCGCCATCGCCGCGTCCCAGCGGCGGTTCAGCCTGCCGCCCGCCGTGATCAGCTCGGCCGCGGTGAAGTCCCGGTACAGCGGCGTGTCCTGGGCGACGAAGCCGATGTCGGCCAACGCCGCCGGGTTGTCGTAGGGGGGCTCGCCGAACAGCCGCACCGCCCCGGCGTCGGGCCGCAGCAGGCCCACCGCCAGGTGCAGCAGCGTGCTCTTGCCCGCCCCGTTGGGCCCGACCAGGGCGGCGATCCGCCCGGCCGGCAAACGGAACGAGCAGTCCCGCAGCGCCCAGTGTCTCCCGTACCGTTTGCCCAGCTGGTCGGTCTCCAGCACGGCCTCCATGGCGTGTCCTCTCATCCTGCCGACGTGGCGTTCTGCGGCGGGGCTTCGACCGGGAGCGTGGCCCGCATGGTCGTCTCCACCAGGGCGGTGATGTCCTCGGGCGTCAGTTCGGCCGCCTGCGCGCGGTGCAGCCAGGCCACCAGCTCCGCCCGCAGTTCGGCCTGGTTGGGCAGGGACGCTCCGGCGAGGGTGCGCCTGACGAAGGTGCCGACGCCCGGCCGCCCCTCCGCGAGGCCCTCGATCTCCAGCTCGCGGTACGCCTTCAGCACCGTGTTGGGGTTGATGGCCAGCGACTGCGCGACGTCGCGGACCTTGGGCAACTGGTCCCCGGGGACCAGCAACCCCACCCGCAGGGCCTGTTTCACCTGCTGCACGAGCTGCATGTAGGTGTTCACCTTCGACCGGCCGTCCAACACGAACTCGATCACCCGCCGCGCCTCCCCTATTGTCTTACGACAGTAGGACTATAGAACAAGTTGGCGCCGACGGAAGCCCCCTTCCAACGGGGGAGGATGTCAGACCAGGCCGGCGACGGCGCCTATCGCGGTGATGGCGACCGACACCTGCTCGGCGAGAGGACCGTCGACCGGCCACGAGCCGTCCGGGCGCTGGGTGGCGGTGAGCCGCCGGACCACGGCGCGGAACACGGGATGGTCCGGGGGCAGCAACGCCGTCCGCAGTGCGCATCCGGCGCGGGCGACGTCGGCCGGCGGCGCGTCGAGCAGCCGCCGCGCCAGGATGTCCAGTCCCTGGTCCGCCTCCTCGCGCAGCCCCACCGCCCACAGCAGGGCGGCGGCGAGCCAGGTGGTGGTGAGGCACGACGGCCAATTGCCTGAGGCTTCCACGGCCTCGCGCACCGCCCGGGCGGCCCGCCCGGCCGCCTCGGGCCGGTCCAGGACCGCCAGGCACCAGCCGACGTAGGCGGGCAGGTAGAGCGGGTCCTGCGACGGCAGGTGCCCGGCGTCCACGGCGGAGCGCACCGTGCCGTCCGGCGCGACCAGCGCGGCGAGCCAGTCGGCGCAACGGTCCACCCGTGAGCTGTACCGCAGGTCCAACTCGATGATCCGGGCGAGCCGTTCGCACGTCGCCGCCACGGAGGGGAGGCCGGCCGACCAGGGCGCCGGGAAACCGCCCTCGGGAGACTGGTCGGCGAACAGCGCGTCCGCCACGTCCAGCGGCGCCGGCCACACCCCGGTCAGCACCGTCGCCAGCCGATGCCCGTCGGACTCGTCACCGTGCGCGATCACCCACTCGACCGCCGCGCCATTGTCGATCACGAGCCGAACCTAACCCAACCCTCACCCGTGCAGGTACGCGAGGACCGCCAGCACCCGGCGGTTGTCGTCGTCCGACGGCGGCAGCCCCAGCTTGCTGAAGATGTTGTTGATGTGCTTGCTGACCGCCTTCTCGGTGACGAACAGCCGCCCGGCGATCGCCGCGTTCGACCGACCCTCGGCCATCAGGCCCAGCACCTCCCGCTCCCGCGCGGTGAGTTCCCGCAGCGGCTGTGCCGTCGCGTTGCGGGCGAGGAGCTGGGAGACGACCTCCGGGTCCATCACCATGCCACCGCCGGCCACCCGGCGCACCGCGTCGACGAACTGGTCGACATTGGACACACGGTCCTTGAGCAGGTAGCCCACTCCCCCGCCACGGTCGGAGAGCAGCTCGCGGGCGTACAACTGCTCGACGTGCTGGGAGAGCACGAGGATCGGCAGGCCCGGCAGCCGGGTCCGGGCCTGCAACGCCGCCTGGAGCCCCTCGTCGGTGAAGGTCGGCGGCAGTCGCACGTCGACGACCGCGACGTCCGGGTGGTGCCGGACCAGCGCCGGCAGCACGGACGGCCCGTCGGCGACGGCCTCGACCACCTGGCAGCCGAACGCGTCGAGGATGCGCGTCAGCCCGTCCCGGAGGAGGGCGAGATCCTCCGCGATGACAACTCGCACGGCAGCTCCATGGTCACGACAGTCGGTCCGCCGGGCGGACTCGTCACGGTCATCGTGCCATCGAAGGCTGCCAGACGGCGTTGCACGCCCGACAGGCCGGTCCCGGAGTCCGGCGTCGCGCCGCCCCGGCCGTCGTCGCCGACCACCATGGTCAACCGACCGTCACGGTACGCCAGCCGGATCCACGCCCGCGCCGCGCCGCTGTGCTTGGTGACGTTGGCCAGCGCCTCGGCCACCGCGAAGTAGGCCGCCGACTCGACCGCGGCCGGCGGGCTGCCGGGCAGCGCGACGTCGAGCTCCACGGGCAGCGGCACGGCCAGCGCGAGCGCCCGCACGGCGCCGTCGAGTCCGCGTTCGGCCAGCACCGGCGGGTAGATGCCGCGGACCAGGTCGCGCAGCTCGACCAGGGCACGGCCGCTGGTCTCCTGCGCCTCGGTGAGCAGCCGCTGCGCCGCGGCCGGGTCGTCGGCCATCAGCTTCTCGGCCAGGCCGATGCTCATGCGCAGCGCGACGAGCCGGGCCTGCGCCCCGTCGTGCAGGTCGCGCTCGATCCGGCGCAGCTCCGCGGCCTGGGTGTCGACCGTGTCGGCCCGGGTGGCGGAGAGCTGCCGGACCCGCAACGCCAACTCCTGCGCCCGGGTCGGGGCCAGGAAGAACCCGGCGAAGCGGAAGTGCAGCCACACCAGCCACGGCGCGACCACCAGGCCGGCGAACAGGAACAACCATCCCTGGGGTACGGACAGCACCGCCTGCACGAGGTTGTCCATCGGCCAGAACACGCCGTAGCCGTACCAGCCGACGGTGAGGAACAGGACCAAGGGCAGCAGCAGGACGCCCTCCAGCCCGTACACCGGCAGGACGAACGCCAGCAGGCACGCCCCGCCGGTCACCATGCCCGGCATCAGCCAGGCCAGGTCCCGCCAGGTCGCCGGGTCACCGACCACCCAGCGGAACCGCCGCCAGGTGCCGAGCCGGGCGCCCTCGGGCGCCGGCGGGTACGGCGAGGCGATCGGCATGCCGTGCCACCCGGCCACCCGGCGTTGCAGCCCGGTCGACCACCGCACCAGCACGGTGACCGCGGGGAACAGCGCGAACCCGATGCCGAGGGCCGGGATGAGCGCGAGCGAGACCACCGACAGCACGAACAGCGCCACGTTGGTGGTCAGGCTGAGCAGGGCCACGGCCAGGCCCTGCACGGCGGCGAGCGCGCCGGGCCGGACCGACTGCCTGACGAACGCGCGTACGGAGCTGTCCACGGCGCCCATTCTCCGGCACCGGTCCCACCGGAATCGGTGGTGCTAGCACCACCCACGTTCGGGACCTGTCACCCCTGCCCCCGCCCCCCTCCGGCCGAAGGATCGAGGTGTGACCACAACCAGGCAGGAGAGACCCGACATGTCCCGGCGGCAACGACTGGCCGGCCTACCGTCCGGCCGACGCACCAAGTACGCGATGCTCGTCTTCTGGCTCGTCCTCGTCGCGGTGGCCGGGCCGCTGGCGATCAAGCTGACCGAGGTGCAGAACAACGACACCCTCGGGGCGCTGCCCGCCTCGGTGGAGGCCAGCCGCGCGGTGCAGCGGGCGGAGGTGGCGTTCCCCGACTCCCAGGCGCCCCTCGCGGTCGCCGTCTACGTGCGGGAGAGCGGGCTCACCGACGCCGACCGCGCGAAGGTCGACGGCGACCGGGCCGCGTACGCCGCGTACGCCGACGGCGGCCAGGTGTCGCCCCCGGTCCCGAGCGAGGACGGCAAGGCGGTGCTGGTGTCCTTCCCGGTCGCCGGCGACGACGAGCAGCGGGCCGACGCGGTGGCCGACATCAGGGACCGGCTGGCCGCCGACGCCCCCGACGGGCTGCGCACCGCGCTCACCGGCGAGGCCGGCGCCACCGAGGACGTCTTCGACGCGTTCGCCGGGATGGACACCGCCCTGCTGCTGGCGACCGCGGGCACCGTCGCGCTGCTGCTGCTCCTCACGTACCGCAGCCCGGTCCTGTGGCTGATCCCCCTCCTCACGGTCGCGCTGGCCAACCAGCTCGCCAGCGCGGTCGTCTACCTGCTGGCCGAGTACGGCGGCCTGGCGGTCGACTTCCAGAGCCAGAGCATCCTCACCGTGCTGGTCTTCGGTGTCGGCGTGGACTACGCCCTGCTGCTCATCGCCCGGTACCGGGAGGAGCTGCGCCGGCACGCCGACCGGCACGCGGCGATGGCCGTGGCGCTGCGGAGGTCGATCGGCGCCATCTGCGCCTCGGCGGCGACCGTCGCGGTCGGCCTGCTGTGCCTGCTCGCCGCGCAGCTGCCGGCCACCCGGGGCCTGGGACCGGTCGGCGCGGTCGGCATCGCCGCGGCGTTCCTGGCCATGACCACGCTCCTGCCGGCCGTGCTGGTCATCTTCGGGCGCTGGCTGTTCTGGCCGTTCGTGCCCCGCCACACCCCCGACGCGGTCGTCGACGACGAGGCGTCCGGGCACGGGCTGTGGCGCCGCGTCGCCGGCGCCGTCGGCCGCCGCCCGCGCGTGGTGTGGCTGGGCACGGCGGCGGCGCTGGTCGCCCTCAGCTTCGGCATCGGCAACCTCAGCATCGGCATGCCGGGTGACCAGTCGTTCACCACCGAGGTCGGCTCGATCACGGGCCAGCGGATGATCGCCGCGCACTACCCGAGCGGCACCGTGGCCCCCGCCGAGATCCTGGCCACCGCCGGCACGGCCGACCAGGTGGTGGCCGCCGCCCGTGCGGTGCCCGGGGTGGCCGAGGTCGGCGAGCCGCAGCCCTCCCCCGACGGCCGGTGGGTACGCGTCGCGGCCGTCCTCGCGGACACGCCGGACAGCGACGCCGCGCTGGACACCGTCGACCGGCTCCGCACCGCCGTGCACGCGGTGCCCGACGCGCAGGCGCTGGTCGGCGGAGACACCGCGTACCTGCTCGACGAGGAACGCACCGTCGGCCGCGACAACCGGGTCGTCGGCCCGCTGATCCTGGCGGTGGTGTTCGCCGTCCTGGTGCTGCTGCTGCGGGCCCTGGTCGCGCCGCTGCTACTGCTGGCGAGCGTGGTGCTGTCCTACGTCGCCGCGATGGGCGCGGCCGGGCTGATCCTCGACGCCATGGGCTATCCCAAGCTGTTCGTGGGGATCCCGCTGCAGACGTTCCTGTTCCTGGTCGCCCTCGGCGTGGACTACACGATCTTCCTGGCCACCCGGGCCAGGGAGGAGACGGCACGGCTCGGGCACCGCCGGGGCGTGCTGCACGCGCTGACGGTCACCGGCGGCGTCATCACCAGCGCGGGCGTGGTGCTGGCGGCCACCTTCGGCGCGCTCAGCGTGCTGCCGCTGGTGCCGTCGGTGCAGTCGGCCGTCATCGTCGGCGTCGGCGTGCTGCTGGACACGTTCCTCGTGCGCAGCCTGCTCGTGCCGGCCCTGGCGCTGGAGATCGGCCGCCGCACCTGGTGGCCGGGCGTGCTGTCGCGGCGAGGGTCACCGCCGGTGCGGACGCAGCCGGTCGAGCCGGCCGCGGCGGGGGCGTAACGCCCGGCCGCCCCGCCACCGGGCGGGCGCCGGCCGCACCCAGAGCGGTACGGCCGGCGCCGCCGGTCAACTGCCGCGCCGGTCGTGGGGCACGGTGACGGTCACCGTGCAGCCGACCGGGCGGCCGATCTCGTCGTGGCCCGCGTACGTCAGGGTGTAGACGCGGTCCCCGCCGGCGCCGTCGCGTTCCGCCCGCAGCCGGCCGCTGGTGTCCGGGCTGCCGAGGGTGAAGCCGCTGACGTCCGCGACGTCGCCGCCGGTCACCGTCGTCAGGGTGAGCGCGTTCGGGCCGAGGACGCCGTCACGCAGGTCCGCCGTCACGGTGACGTCGACCATTTCGTGGTTCGGCGGCCACAGCACCGACCGGTCCACCACGCAGTCCACCTCCCGGGCGGGCACCGGCTGGTCCAGGGTGGCGACGGCGTGGCCGATCGTCGCGGTGAGCCGCCCGCCGGCCTCGTAGTACATGTGCGCCGTGCGGCCGTCGAAGTAGAACGTCGGCGCGGCCGACCGCCCCAGGTCCGGCGCGGTGTTCATCGAGTCGTGCACGACGCCGAGGTGGACCTCCCGGTCGAAGTTCTCGCCGACGTCCACGGCGTGCATGTTGCCGTCGGCGGCGTGGAAGATCACCAGGTTGCGGCCGTTCCAGCGCAGGAAGAACGGCCCCGAGGCGTTCGGGCCCTCGATGCCCTGCGGGGTCACGATCGGGTCGGGCTGGATGGTCCACGTCCGCGCGTCCGGGGAGACGGCCCAGCGGATGCGTCGGGACACCGGCCCGGTCGGGCCCGGCAGCGCGGCCGTGGGATTGTCCATGAAGAGCATCAGGTACCGGCTGCCCAGCCGCGGCACCGCCTGCTCGAACACGCGGGCGTAGGAGGTCTCCCCACCGGTGCTGTGGTCCCGGCTGACCGCCGTCCCGCCGTAGCTGAAGTGGATGCCGTCGTCCGAGGTGGCGTACCGGGTGATCGAGTTCTCGCCGTGGAAGTAGAGGAACAACTTCCGCTCGCCCTCGACCCAGATCGCGTGCGGCGAGGAGATGTGGCTGACCGTGGCGTAGTGGGGCAGCCAGGTGTTGCTGATCAACGGGTTGGCCTGGTACTCGGTCCACGGGCCGTCGATCGAGTCGGAATACGCCAGGGCGATCCCGCCGGGCCGCTCGTGGGGCGCGTAGTACAGGTAGTAGGTGCCCAGCGGCTCGGAGAAGTAGTCGGCGGCCCGGATGACGCTCGGGAAGATGAACTCGTTCGTCGGGTTGTAGGTGAGGACGCTCTTGTCGAACGCGGTGCCCGCGTAGGTGAAGCGGGGGAAGTCCGGTGCCGGGTCGGCGGCGGCCGGAGCGGCACCGGCCACGGCGGCGACCAGGAGGCCCACGCCGGCTGCCGCCACGGCGGCGCGGCTGGGCACTCGGACGGGTGCTTTCGTCATGGCTGCTCCTGCTCTTTTTCGGGGGTGGTGGGGGCGCTCCCCGGCCGGCCCGGGCGGGGAGCCGGTGCGGGGGCCGTCGACGCGGAGATCAGGGGGACGGCCCCGTACGGGTGGTGACCGTGGACGTGGCGCATCGCGCCACGGGGCGACGCGAGGTCACGCTGGGTGAGGCGGTCAGCTGACCGCAGCCGCGGGGCGGGTAGCCCGACCGGCGACTAATACGTATTAGCATTGGCGCTTCCCGAATGCTGCTCGACCCGGACCAGCCTTGTCAAGGGGGCCGCCACGCTCCCCCGGCACACCCCCGTCGCGCGGCGGGCGTCGCACGTCCCGCTGCGGCCGCCGGTGGCCCCCTCGCGGGCTAATGCGCATTAGCCCTGGGCGTTCATCTCCCTGAAATATCCACGTCCACCCCTTGACACACACCCGGTCAGCCGCCAGGCTCCTCCCAACGCCGAGCGCTAATACGCATTAGCCGCACCGGAAGGACATCGTTGTGCCCGCTACCCCCCGACGCGTCACACAGCGTGACATCGCCCGGCTGGCCGGCGTCAGCCAGGCAACCGTGTCGCTGGTGCTCAACAACCGGGCCGACGCCGACGTCCGCATCGCGCCCGAGACCCGCGACCGCGTGCTGCGGGTCATCGCCGAGACCGGGTACGCCGCCGATCCCGTGGCCCGCCGACTCGCCGCGCGGTTCAACCGGATCATCGGCGTCTTCACCTACGAGCCCGCCTTCCCCAGCGGCAGTCGCGACTTCTTCCACCCCTTCCTGCTCGGCATCGAGGACTACGCGGAGCGCGCCGGCTGCGACCTGCTGCTGTTCACCAGCGCCCCGGTCGTCGACGGCCGCCGGCGCATCTTCCACCAGGACAACCGGCTGCGGCTGGCCGACGGCTGCATCCTGCTCGGGCGGGAGATCGACGGCGCGGAGCTGAGCCGACTCAACCGCGACGGTTTCCCGTACGTCGCTGTCGGCCGCCGCGACGACGCCGGCGGCCCGGTGCCGTACGTCGGCGCCGACTACGCCAGGGCGGTGGGCGAGCTGGTGGGCCTGGCCCTCGCCCGCGGACACCGGCGCCTGGCCTACCTGAGCATGGGCACCACCGCGGAGTCCTCCGAGGACCGGCGGCGCGGGTTCGTCGCGTCTGCGACGGCCGCGGAGAGCGCCCGCCACCTGACGGCCGCCGCCCAGGACGCCGAGGCGATCCTCGACAACCTGCTCGCCGACCGGATCACCGTCGCCTTCGTGGAGGACTTCGCCACCGCCGTGGCGCTGGAGCTGGCCACCCGGCGACGCGGCCTGGCCGTGCCCGGTGACCTGTCGATCCTGACCCTCGGCGACCCGACGGTCCCGGTGCCCACCGATGTCGCGTTCACCGGGTTCCGGATCCCGCGCGAGGAGATGGGCCGGCAGTCCGTCGAGGTGCTGACCGGCGTCATCGACGGAAGCGCCGACGGCGTGCAGCAGCGACTGCTCCCCTGCGAACTCGTCGAGGGCGACACCCTCGGCGCCCCCTGATCGGCGGTCGCCGCGGCTTCGCGGTGACCGTGAAACCGGAAGGAAGCAAGTGGTACAGATGCGTGCGGACGTCCTCGTCGTCGGGGGCGGGCTGGGTGGGGTGGCGGCGGCGCTCGCCGCGGCCCGGGCCGGCCGGTCGGTCATCCTGACCGAGGAGTTCGACTGGCTCGGCGGGCAGCTCACCAGCCAGGCCGTCCCGCCGGACGAGCACTCCTGGATCGAACAGTTCGGGGCCACCGCGAGTTACCGGGCCCTGCGCACCGGGATCCGCGACTACTACCGCCGGCACTACCCGCTCACCGAACGGTCCCGGGGCTGGACGGACCTCAACCCCGGGGCCGGCTGGGTCAGCCGGCTCTGCCACGAGCCCCGGGTGGCCGTCGCCGTCATCGAGCAGATGCTGGCGCCGTACCGTGGCGCCGGCCGGCTGACCGTGCTCCAGCCGTACCGGCCGGTCGCCGCCGAGACCGACGGGGACCGGGTGGTCGCGGTGACCGTGGCGCACCGCGACCGCGACGACCGGATCGACATCACCGCCCCGTACGTCCTCGACGCCACCGAGACCGGCGAGCTGCTGCCGCTGTCCGGCACCGAGTACGTCACGGGCTTCGAGTCGCAGGCGGACACCGGCGAGCCCAGCGCGCCGGCCGAGGCGCAGCCGATGAACATGCAGGCCGTCTCCGTCTGCTTCGCCCTCGACCACGTCGACGGCGACCACACCATCGACCGTCCCGCCGGATACGACTTCTGGCGCGACTACAAGCCCGACTTCTGGGGTGACCGGCTGCTGTCCTGGCGGTCGCCGCACCCCCGCACCCTGGAGATCGTCGAACGCAGCTTCACCCCCAACCCGGACGACGACCCGCTGACCGTCAACGCCGACCAGCGGGTCAACCCCGGCGACGGCAACCTCTGGACGTTCCGGCGCATCGCCGCCCGGCGCAACTTCACCGACGGCGCGTACGGCAGCGACATCACGCTGGTGAACTGGCCGATGATCGACTACTTCGAGGGCCCGGTCATCGACGTGCCGAACGCGTCCTGGCACCTGAGCAAGGCCCGCGAGCTGTCGTACTCGGTCCTGTACTGGCTGCAGACCGAGGCGCCCCGGACGGACGGCGGGACCGGCTTCCCCGGCCTGCGCCTACGCGGCGACGTGACCGGCAGCCGGGACGGCCTGGCGCAGGCGCCCTACATCCGGGAGTCGCGCCGCATCCGGGCCGAGTACACGGTGGTCGAGCAGGACCTGTCGCTGGCCGTCCGCGGCGACCACGGCGCCGTCAGCTACCCGGACTCGGTCGGCGTGGGGATGTACCGCATCGACCTGCACCCGTCGACCGGCGGCGACAACTACATCGACGTCGGCTCCTGCCCCTTCGAGATCCCGCTGGGCGCGCTGATCCCGCAGCGCGTCGAGAACCTGCTCCCGGCCGGCAAGAACATCGGCACGACGCACGTCACCAACGGCAGCTACCGGCTGCACCCGGTCGAGTGGAACATCGGCGAGGTCGCCGGCCTGCTCGCCGACTTCTGCCTGGCGCGGGGCGAGTCCCCGCGCGCGGTCCGCGGCACCCCCCGCCTGCTGGCCGACTTCCAGGACCGCCTCTCGGCGGCCGGCGTGGAGATGCGCTGGCCTCAGATCGCGGGCTACTGAACACCCCCGATGAGGAGAAGATCATGAGATTGGGAAAGGGTGTGCGCGGTGTCGCCGCGGCACTGGCCGGCGTGCTCGCGCTCTCCGCCTGCGGTGGCGGTGACGACGCCGGGGACAAGGGTCCGGCCAGTCTGCGGATGACCATCTGGTCGGCCAACGAGGCGCACCTCAAGCTGTTCAACGAGATCGCCGACGAGTACCGCAAGACCCATCCGGAGGTCGCGGCCATCACGTTCGACCCGCTGCCGTTCGAGACCTACACCACGACGCTGACCACCCAGATCGCCGGCGGGAACGCGCCCGACCTGGCCTGGGTGCTCGAGAGTTCCGCCCCCGACTTCGTCGCCTCGGGCGCGCTGCTGCCGCTCGACGAGACCCTCAAGAAGGCCGAGGGCTACCAGTACGACGACATCTCCCCGGCCACCCTCAAGCTCTGGCAGAACGGCGGCAAGCTGTTCGCGTACCCGTTCTCCACCTCGCCGTTCGGGGTCTTCGTCAACACCGACCTGCTCAAGAAGGCCGGCCAGAAGACGCCGGCCGAGCTGATCGCGGCTGGGCAGTGGAACTGGGACACCGCGCTCGCCGTCGCCGGCGCCACCGCGGGCGCGACCGGCAAGGCCGGCCTCGTGATCCGCGACTTCGACTACAAGGGCTGGGACAACCTGTCGACCTTCTGGACGGGTTGGGGCGCCCAGGCGTGGAGCGCGGACGGCAAGTCCTGCGGCTTCGCCGCCCCGGAGATGGTCGAGGCGATGACCACCCTGCACAAGGCGATCTTCACCGGTAAGGCGCTGCCCGGCCCGGGTACGACCGCCGACTTCTTCGCCGGTGACGCGGCCATGACGGTCACCCAGATCTCCCGCGCCTCGCTGCTGAAGCCGGACGGCTTCGGTTGGGACCTGGTCCCGCTGCCGGCCGGGCCGAAGGGCAGCTACTCGGTGGTCGGCCAGGCCGGCGTCGGAGTCATGAAGAAGGGCCCGAACGCCCAGGCCGCCGCCGATTTCCTGGCGTTCCTGACCAACCCCACCAACTCGGCCAAGCTCGCCCAGTTCTTCCCGCCGCCGCGCCAGTCGCAGCTCACCGCGGAGACGCTGGCGAAGACGAACCCGACGCTGAAGCCCGAGCAGTTGCAGAAGGTCGTCATCGACGGCATCACCAACGGCGTCATCAAGCCCAGTCACGTCGGGCAGGCCGAGCTGAGCCAGCAGGTCCGCGCCGGGCTCGACCCGCTGTGGAAGCCGGACGCGGACGTCACCGCCGTCCTCGGCGCGCTCTGCGCCAAGATCCAGCCGCTGCTGGCGAAGTAGGGCAGCCGGACCATGTCCCAGACGGACACGCGGGTGGGCGGGGTCGAGGCCCTGCCCACCCGGGCCGGGTCGCGGCGGTACTGGACCAGCCGCCGCCGCGACCATCTCACCGGTTATTTATTCATCGCGCCGCAACTGTTCGGCAGCCTCGCCTTCGTGATCCTGCCGCTGATCCTGGTGGTCTGGTACAGCCTGCACGAGTGGAACGTGCTGGCCGGCACGTTCGAGTTCGTCGGCGCCGAGAACTACTCGGCGCTCGCCGACGATCCCAACCTCGGCGCGGTGCTGCGGGCCACCGGGCTGTTCTCCGTCGGCCTGGTCGTGTTCAACCTCGGCCTGGCGCTGCTGCTGGCCGTCCTGCTCAACCAGAAGCTGCGCGGCACGATCGTGTTCCGCACCCTGTTCTTCTCGCCGGTGGTGGTCTCGCTGGTGGCCTGGACCATCGTGTGGGGGTTCCTGCTGCAGGACAACGGCGGCGTGAACGGTCTGCTCGACACCGTCGGCGTGGACGGGCCGAACTGGCTGCGCGGCGAGGGCACCGCGATGCTCTCGGTCGTCGTGGTGCAGGTGTTCAAGAACGTCGGCCTGAACATGGTGCTCTTCCTGGCCGCCCTGCAGGGCGTGCCGGCGGAGATGTACGAGGCCGCCGAGGTCGACGGAGCCAGCCGGATGCGCCAGTTCTGGCGGATCACCGTGCCGCTGATCAGTCCCACGATCCTGCTCACCTCGATCATCACGGTGGTCGGCTCGTTGCAGGTCTTCGCGCAGATCGCGGTGCTCACCCAGGGTGGGCCCGGCACCTCGACCACCGTGCTCGTCTACTACCTCTACCAGCAGGCGTTCCAGTTCCACCACTTCGGCTACGGCGCCACGCTGTCGATCGTGCTGTTCGCCATCGTGCTCGCGCTCACCGTGCTGCAGTGGCAGATGCGCAAGAGATGGGTCTTCCATGAATCGTGACCTGTCGCCCCGGACCAAGCTGGTGCTCTACGGGGTGTTGCTGGTCCTGGCGATCCCGTTCGTCTTCCCGACCTGGTGGATGGTCACCTCCTCGCTGAAGCCGGTCGCCGACATCTTCGCCTTCCCGCCGCAGCTGCTGCCGGCGAGCCCGAAGCTGGACGCGTACCAGCGGGTGTTCGAGTTGCAGCCGTTCGGCCGGCAGTACCTGAACAGCCTCTACATCGCGCTGGTGGTGACCGTCGGCACGCTGGCCGTGTCCGCGCTGTCCGGGTACGCCTTCGCCCGGATCCGGTTCCGCGGCCAGAACGTGCTGTTCCTGGTGGTGCTCGCGGGCCTGCTCATCCCGAGCGAGGTGACGATCGTGCCGCTGTTCCAGATGTTCTTCAAGCTGGACCTGGTCGACACCCACTGGCCGCTGATCCTGGTGCCGATCCTCGGCGCGCCCAGCGTGCTGGCGACGTTCATCATGCGGCAGTTCTTCATCAGCCTCCCCGGCGAACTGGAGGAGGCGGCACGGGTCGACGGGCTGGGGCGCTTCGCGACCTTCTGGAAGATCGCGCTGCCGCTGTCCCGGCCCGCGCTGGGCGCGGTCGCCATCTTCACGTTCCTGCACAGCTGGAACCTCTACCTGGAACCGATCGTTTTCCTCTCCTCGCCCGAGAAGTTCACCCTGCCCCAGGCGCTCACCCAGTTCGTCGACGCCTACGGCGGCCCGATGTGGAACGTCCAGCTCGCCGCGGCGTCGATGACCGCGCTGCCGGTCCTGGTGGTCTTCGTCATCGCGCAGAAGCAGTTCGTCGAGGGCCTGGCGCACACCGGACTCAAGGGGTGACGAGGCCTGCTCCCATGGTGGGCCTCGACATCGGCGGCACCAAGACGGCGGCGGCGCTGGTCGGACCCGACGGGCAGGTGCTCGGGCGTCGCCTGGCACCCACACCCGCCGCGTCGGGCCCGGCGGCCGTGCTGGACACCGCCGCCGGGCTCGCCCGCGGGCTGCTCGACGCGGCCGGCGCCGGCCCGGTCGGCGTGGGCACCGCCGGCACGGTCGACCCGACCACCGGCACCATCCGGTACGCCACCGACAGCCTGCCCGGCTGGGCGGGCACCAGGGTCGCCGACGAGCTGGCCGAGCGGCTGGGTCGACCGGTCCGGGTCACCAACGACGTCAACGCCGCCGCACTGGGCGAGAGCTGGGTGGGAGCGGGACGGGACCGCCCGCACCTGCTGCTGGTCGCGGTCGGCACCGGCCTCGGCGGAGCCATGATCCGGTGTGGCCGCCTGGCGACCGGCGCCCGGGGCGCCGCCGGCGAGGTGGGGCACCTGCCGGCCCCCGGCGCCGAGCGGCTGCGCTGCGGGTGCGGCCGGTACGGACACCTGGAGGGCATCGCCTCGGGCAGCGGGCTGTCCGCCGCGTACGCCCTGGAGACCGGCCTGCGGATCAGCGGACGGGACGTGGCCGAGCGTGCCACGGCGGGCGACCCGGCCGCCCGGGAGGTGGTGGACCTCGCCGGCACCGCCCTCGGCCGGGCGCTCGCGGGGCTGGTCGCCGTCCTCGATCCGCAGGCGGTGGTGGTGGCGGGCGGGGCGGCCGGCGCCCTGCTCCCCGGCGCCCGCGCCGCCTTCGCCGCCGAACTGCCCGCGGCCTGGGCGGACGTGCCCCTGCTCCCCGCGGCGCTGCACGCCGACGCGGTCGTGGTGGGCGCCGCCCGACTGGCCGGCGACACCGGCCCGACGCCGCCCGTGGCCGACGACGAGAGGACGATTCCGTGAGTGTGTTCGACGACCTGGCCGGTGGCCTCGTGATCTCCTGCCAGCCGCTGCCCGACGAACCCGACGACCCGATGCGCGACCCGTACGTCCAGGCCCGGGTGGCCGCGTCGGTGGTACGGGGCGGCGCGGTGGCGGTCCGGGCCAACGGCACCGCCGACATCACGGCGATCCGCGCCGCCGTCGACGTGCCGGTCATCGGGTTGCACAAGCACGGCGTCGACGGGGTGTTCATCACCCCGACGGCGTCGCACGCGGTCGACGTCGCCAGGGCCGGGGCACACATCGTCGCCGTGGACGCCACCGACCGTCCCCGTCCGGACGGGCGGACCTTCGCCGACACGGTCCGCGCGGTACGGGAGCGGACCGACGCGCTGGTCCTCGCGGACGTCTCCACGGTGGCGGAGGGGGTGACCGCCGTCCGCGACGGTGCGGACGCGGTGGCCACGACGCTCTCCGGCTACACGCCGTCCAGCCCACCCGCCGACGGCCCCGACCTGGTCCTCGTCGCAAGGCTCGCCGCGCTCGTGGAGGTGCCCGTGATCGCCGAGGGTCGCTACCGGAGTCCGGCCCAGATCGACCGGGCCTTCGCGGCCGGAGCCCACTCGGTGGTGATGGGAAACGCCGTCACCTCTCCGCTGTGGATCACGCGCCGACTCGTCGCGGCCACCCGCCGGGCGGCCGTGGCGCACGCGGAGCACCGGGCCTGACGCCGGCCCCGCGCCGGTGGAAGAGTCCGTCTGCCCCGGCCGGGCCGGCACGATCGTCGTCGCGGGGGCGCGGCCGGCAGTGCGCCGGGTACGGAGGATCATCTCCGCACCCGGCGCCTGGCTGCTTACAGCTCCCGCACCCTGACGTTGCGGATCTCGATCAGGTCGCTGTTGCCGTGGTTCTGCAACCCGACGAATCCGCTCAGGAACTGGCGCAGGTCCGTCGGCGGGTCGCCCTGGCGGGACGAGGCCTTGCCCGGCGTGTTGTCGAACTCGTTGATCACGACGCCGTTACGGGTGATCGTGTAGTGCTGCCCGACCACCCGGATCTCGTAGTCGTTCCACTGGCCCTTCGGAGTCACCCCGGCCTGGTCCAGCCCGATCGGGTCGAAGTTGTAGATCGACCCGGTCTTCTGCGGCTCGCCGGTGGGACCGTCGTAGATCTGGATCTCGTGACCGCAGTAGATGGCCACCCAGGCCTGGGAACTACGGGCCGACCCGACCGTCCCGCAACTGCCGTCCGGTCGCTGCTCCAGGGGCGTCCGGGGGTCGGGGAACCGGACGAACGCACCGCTGTTGGCGTACGTGTTGCCGGTGGAGACGTCCCGGAACTGCAGCCGCAGGGAGAAGTCCGCAAACTCCTGCTTCGCGTACCAGAGCATGCCGAGCCCGCCCGAGCTGCGGATCGAGCCGTCCGGCTGGAGCGTGAACGACCCGCCGGGCGCCTGCCGCCAGTCGGCGAGCGAGCCCGCCGAGCCGTCGAAGATCGGCTGGTAGCCGGGGACCTTGCCGATCGGCGACTGGGCGGCGGCCTTCTGCAGCGCGGACGCCTCGCGGCTGTCGAGGACGCCGTCCTTACGCAGGTCGCCCACCACACCGGCGACGTGGCTCACGAACTGGCCGTGGTCGGTCCACACGCGCTCGTCGTCGATCAGGTCGTTGACGGTGCAGTTGCCGCCGACCTGGTGGTTGGTCACGCCGGTGTCGGCGTCGAGGAGCCGTACCGTCCTGCGGGTGTCCGGTGCGGCGCAGCCGACGACCACCTCGATCGTTCCGGTGGCCACCTCGCCGTCGGCGTAGGTCACCTTCACCGTCGCCTGGTAGGTGCCGAACTTCGCGTACGTGTGGGTGGGGTTGGCCTCGCGCGACGGAGCGCTGCCGTCACCGAAGTTCCACTCCCAGGCCACGCCGCCGGCCTTCGCGCTGGAGAAGGCGATGGTCTTCGGGTTGCTCTGCGCGACGGCCCGCGCGGTGGCGTGGTTCGGGTTCGGCGTGGCCGGGCCGCCCTGGTAGGCGATCCGGATCAGCTTCTGGTTCGGGTGCAGGCTGAAGAACCCGCCGGCGTAGTCCAACAGGTAGAGCGCGCCGTCCGGGCCGAACTTGGCGTCCATCCAGGACTGGAGCTGGGTGCCGCCGCTGCCCGAGCGGATGATGCTGCGCAGGTCCTCGGCGAAGGCCGGGGGCCCCTGCTTCGGCACGTTCGCCGGGTCGACGGTCACCGCGACGCGGTTGTTGGCGTTGGACTGGTCACCGATGAACCACTTGTTGTCCCAGTACGCCGGCCAGGCCACGCCGCTGTCGACGTCGACCTTCTCCCGCTGGTAGGTGGGGCCGTCCATGATGGCCTGGCCGCCGCCCTTGAGGTACGGCTGGGTGAACGTCTCCTCACCGGCCTGGTAGGTCGGCAGGCCGCTGCCGTCGGTGCGCTTCGGGTAGACCGGGCCACCGCCCTGCGGCGAGTACCAGATCATGTTGTCCCGCGCGGGTGGGATGTCGACCAGGCCGGTGTTGCGCGGCGAGGTGTTCTTCAGGTTGTCGCAGTCGTACCAGCCGGCGAGCACGTTGGCGTCGGTGTTGCTGCGGTCCCGGTAGGGCTGCCGGTTGCCCATGCAGTACGGCCAGCCCTGGTTGCCGGCGGAGGTGATGATCGTCGCCGTCTCGTACTTCGCCGGTCCGAGCTCCGGGCTGGGGCCACCGGCGTCCGGGCCGACCCACGCGGCGGTCAGCCAGTCGTTGACCGGGTCCCAGGCGATCCGCGCGATGTTGCGGACACCCATCACGTAGATCTCCGGACGGGTCTTGCCGCCGCCCTCCTCCTTGCCGGTGAACAGGTTGCCGTCGGGGATCGTGTAGGTGCCGTCCGGCTCCGGGTGGATCCGCAGGATCTTGCCGTTGAGGTCGTTGGTGTTGCCGGAGGTACGCCGGGCGTCCTGGAACGAGACGCCCTTGTACTCCTGCGTCCAGTTGTTGCCGGAGTAGCCGCTGGAGCCGCCGGAGGAGTTGCTGTCACCGCTGCCGATGTAGAGGTTGCCGGACTCGTCGAAGGTCATCCCCCCACCGGCGTGGCAGCAGCTGTGGATCTGGGTGTCCCAGCTCAGCAGGTCCTTGCGGGTGCCCTGGTCGATGGTCTGCTTCGCGGCGTCGTAGGTGAAGCGGGAGACCGTCCGCTTACCGATGCGCCGGTCGCGGTCGATCGACTCGTGCGGCATCCAGTAGACGTAGATCCAGCGGTTCTGCGCGAACTTCGGGTCGAGGGTGATGCCGACCAGGCCCTCCTCGTTCTTCACCAGCTCGCTGCCGCTGCCCCGGTTGCCCATCACGGCGAGGGTGGTGAGGAGCTTGACCTGCTTGGTCTTCGGGTCCCACTGGTGGATGGTCCCGCAGCCGAGGCCGACCTTGGGGTCGTCCCAGCTGACGATCGGCCCGGACGGGCAGGCCGCCTTGCCGATGTAGAACACCGTGCCGTCGGGCGCGACGGTCAGGCCGTGCGGCTCGCCGATCTGGTCGAGCTGGCCCGGCTGGTTGGTGGCGGTCAGCCGCTCGATCCGGTAGTTCGAGGCGACGGTCGCCTGGCAGTCGCCGCGGACCAGCCCGGCGGTCCACCTGATCGCGCCGAGCAGGTGGCTGCGGAACTGCTTGTCGGTGGTGTAGCTGGCCTCGGTGCGCCCCATGCCGGTGTAGAAGGACCGGCCGCCGTCGTAGTCCTGGCACCAGGAGATCGGGTGGAAGGCGCCGTTGCCGCTCAGGCCCGGGTTGTAGGTGCCCTCCTCGACCTGCGCGACGGTGTGCACCCGGCCGGTCGGGCTCGGGTCCCAGTTGATCCACTGGTCGGACCGCTTCCAGGTCAGCGGCAGGCCCTGGTTGGCCGGGTGCTGCCGGTCGGTGAGGTCGACCACGGCCTGCTGCACCGTGCTGTCCGGCGGCGGGCCGGCGTCGGGACCGATCAGCCACAGCTCGGCGAGTTGGATCAGCGGTTCCCCGCTGTTGGCGGTGACGTTGAGCCGGTAGTGCTGGTAGGCCTTGCTGTTGGTGAAGCTGAACTGCCGGGTCTGGAACCGCTGCGGGAACGTCTCGTTGCTGCGGGTGTCCAGGTCCGTCCAGGTGGTGCCGTCCTCGGAGCCCTGCAGGGTCCAGTTCTTCGGGTCCCGGCCGGGGAAGTCGTTGGCGGAGGTCAGCGCGTAGCGGCTCACCACCACCGGCTTCGCCAGCTTCACCGCCAGCCAGCCGGTCGGGTTGAACGTCAGCCACTTGGTCCCGGTCGACCCGTCGATCGCCTTCGCGGCGGTCTCGTTCGGCGGGTTCTCCGCGCTCGCCGAGGCGGAGACGGGCTTCTCGGCGTTCGGCAGGCCGGCGGCCGGGCGGGTGCCGATCAGGCCGGTGAACCAGGCGGAGGTGGGTTGGGCGCGGGCCGCGTCGTGCACGCCGAGGAAACCGCCACCGCCCTTGATGTACGCCTGGAACGCGGCCTCCTGGGCGTCGTCGAGGGTGACCCCGTTGGCGGACAGGAACACCACGCTCCGGTACCGGGCCAGGTTGCCGAAGGTGAACACCCCCGGGTCGGCGGACGCGTCGACGGCGAAGCCGTGCTCCGCGCCCAGGTTCCGGATCGCGTCGACAGCCTTGGTGACCGGGTCGTCCTGCTGGTCCACCGGACCGTGGAAGACCAGCAGCTTCACCGCGGCAGCGGCCTCGGCGGGTGCCGCCTGCACGGGCGCCGGGGCGGCGGCGTGCGCGGGCAGGGCCAGCAGGCCGAGCGTCAGCACAGCGCTCGCGGCGAGGGCGCTCGTGCGTCGGAGGGCCCGGCGGGTGACCGGTGGTGGGGAGGCTGTGACGTCGACGGGCCGACGTCCGCCCCATCGGGACAGCCGGAAACGGCGTTGTTGGGCCATTTCGACTCCTTCACGGGTGAGGTGTGGCGGAGGTGCGTTGTCCGAGCGGGTCGAGCAGGAGACGGTGCGTCAGTTGTGCTGGTGCTGCCCGGCGTCGGCGGTGGTGCCGGTGGCGTTCGCCGGGTGGGAGTGGTGGCCGTGGCCCGGAGGCATCGCCCCGTCCTCGTCCAGGACGTGCAGCATGGTCGACATGCCGCCGTCGGAGTGGAACTGCATGTGGCAGTGCAGCATCCAGTGCCCCGGTCCGACCGAATCACCGGCCGCCACCTGGAACCCGAACGAGTCGCCGGGGCCGAGCGGCTTGTTGTCGATGATCGGGACGCCGTCGGCGAACGGCTGTCCGTTGTCCACCAGGCCGGTCCGGGTGTCCGCCCAGGAGTGGCCGTGCAGGTGGAAGGTGTGCATGTCGTTACCGATGCCGACGACGACGAACTCGACCTTCTCCCCCTTGCGGGCGACCAGGCAGGTCGGCCCCGGCTGCGGGTTCTGCGCGTCGCAGGTGTCGGCGGCCGCGCCGCGGCGCAGGTTGATGCTCTGCCGATCGCCGAAGACCACGGTGTAGGTGCGATCCGGCTTCGGGTCGCCGGGGCGCCGGACCACCAGCCCGCCGAAGAGCCCCGCGCCGAGGCCCTGGGTGCCGTGCGGACCGCCCACCACATGGTCGTGGTACCACCAGTAGCCGGCCGTGCCCGGCGAACCGGTCTTCCTGTTCCGCTGCTGGGCGAACCAGGTGTACGTGCGCGACTCGCCGGGCGGGACGAAGGAGCCGCTCTGCACGGTGCCGTCGGAGAGCTGGGTGTACTTGACCCCGTGCACGTGCAGCGAGACGCCCAGTGGGTGCGCCGGGTCGGTACGCAGCTGCGTCAGGGTGGCCGCCGACACCAGGTTGTGCAGGGTGATGGCGACGCACTCCCCCTCGGTCATCTCGATCGTCGGGCCCGGGTAGGAGGCCGTCTGCGGGGTGAGGCCGTAGCCGAGCCGGATCTGGGTGCCGTCCTTGGGCAGCTCCACCGCGTACAGCTGCATGCTGCGGTCCGGCCTGGCGCAGCCTTCCGGCCGTTCGGCGAAGAACGCCCCGGAGCGGGCGGCGGCCAGGCCGCCGGCGCCGACCAGGGTCAGCAGCACGGTGGCCGCCACCACCAGCAGCCGGCGGGTGCTCGGTCCGCGGCGCTTGCCGGCACGGTCGTCCTCGGGCGCGCCGCCGTCCCCCGGCGGCGGGGGGTCCTCGACGAGACGCCAGGCGCTCACCGGTCACCCCGCAGGTCGACGATGCGCTGGTAGCTGCGCTCGGCGGCGCCGAGGGAGCCCGGCGGGTTGGGCTGGGCGTTCGGCCCGGTGTCCTGCTCCCACAGGTAGGTGAACCGGCCGCCCCCGTCGAGCTCGGTGAAGAACTCGGCGAACGGGATGACCCCCGCGCCGAACTCGACGTCCAGGTAGGAGTTGCCCTGCTGCGGGTCGGGCAGCGGGACGCCGTCCTTGACGTGGAACAGCGGGAACCGGTGCGGATGCGCGTTGACGTAGTCGACCGGCCGGAACCCCGGGTACTTGCGGGCGCCCCCGTACGCCCACAGGATGTCCATCTCCAGGAACACGTACCGGGGATCGGTCAGCTCCAGGAACAGGTCGTACAGCCGCACGTCGGGCCGGTCGACGGCGAAGCTGAACTCGATGGTGTGGTTGTGCTGGTAGAGCTTGATCCCCCGGGCCGCGGCGGCGGCGCCCCACGCGTTGAACTCGGCGGCGGCGGCCTGGTACCCGGCGATGGTGCGGTTGCCGGTGGGCGCCTGCGCGGTGCCGAGGGCCGGCATGCCGAGGGTTTCGGCGACGTCCAGTTCCCACTCCAGGTTGTTCCGGAAGTCACCGAGCCCGCGGTGGCTGCCGGCCGCCTTCAGCCCGTTGTCGTCGAGCAGCCGGCGGATCTGCGCCGGCGTGATCGGGCCTACGTTGCCCTGGGTGTAGCCGGCGAACTCCACCTCCCGGTAGCCGATGCGGGACAGCTCCTCGAAGACGGCCGCGAAGCCGAACTGCGTGACCTTGTCCCGGACGCTGTAGAGCTGGATGCCCAGGTGCCCGCGCGGCACCAGGTGGCCGTTCGAGGCGCCGCCGGACGCCGTGACGGGCAGCGCTCCGGCGAGGCTCGCCGCGCCGACCGCGACGGTGGAGCCGGCGAGGCCGCGCAGTAGCGCCCGACGGTCGATCCTGTTCTTCGCCATGGTTGTTCCCCTTCGATCGTCAGCAGCAGCTGCTCGGGTTGGCAGAGGAGGGCGCGCCGCCGGGGCAGCACGCGGAGAGCGGCGCGATCCGCACGTTGCGGAAGCTCACGACGTCGGCGGTGCCGTGGTTCTGCAATCCGATGTATCCGCGGGCGTGCTGGCGGCCGGCGCCGCCCGGGTCGTCGGCCCGGGGCGGGCTGAACACCGCGTCCGGGGTGTTCACGTACTCGTTGATCAGTTCGCCGTTGCGGAAGACGGAGTAGTGCTGGCCCACCACCCGGATCTCGTAGTCGTTCCAGGTGCCCTTCGGGGCCACCTGCGCGCCGGCCAGGTCGACCCGGTCGAAGCCGTACACCGATCCGCTCTTGTACTGGTCGCCGTCGGGCCGGTCGTAGATCTGCAGCTCGTGGCCGTACTTGATGGCCACCCACTCGGGGCGGGACTCCTGGGCGTGGTCGTGCACGTCGGGGAAGCGGACGAAGACCCCGCTGTTGGCGCGGCCGGTGCCGGGGGCGTCGTCGCGCCACTGCAGCTTCAGCGAGAAGTCTCCGTACTCGGCGGTGGGGAGCCAGAGCATGCCGAGGCCGGGGACCGCCCGGCTGGTGATCGAGCCGTCGGCGTTGCGGGTGAAGCCGCCCGCGCCGACGTGCTCCCACCGGGCGAACGACGCCGCCGAGGCGTCCAGCAGCGGCTGGTAGCCGTTCTTCCCGTCCGGCTTGCCGACGCCGGAGCGGGCGGCGGCGCTCACCAGGCGACCGTGTTCCTTGTGGTCGATCAGGCCGAGGTGGTGCAGGTGCTCCGCGACGTCCGTGACGTGCTTGACGAACTGGCCGTGGTTGGGCCACGCCTTCTCGTCGTGGATGGCGTTGTTGATCGTGCAGCCGTCGGCGACCACCCGGTTCGGCACGCCGCTGTCCACCGTGCCGAGCCACACCGTCGGCCGGGTGTCCGGCACCGGGCAGGCGCTGGGGCCGCTGGCGACCACGGTGAAGGTGACCGACGCGGTGCCCGAGGTGTTGCCGGCCTTGTCGGTGGCCCGGTAGCTGACCGTGTGCCCGCCTGCCTGGTTCACGGTGACCGGCGCCGAGTAGCGGGCGTACGGCTGCCCGTCGAGGGAGTACTCGATCCGGTCCACGCCGGAGCCGGCGTCGGCGGCGGTGAGAATGACGGTGGCGCTGCCGAGGTAGGCCCCGTGGTCGTCGAGCTGGCCGGAAAGCGCCGCCGTGACGGTCGGCGGGGTGGTGTCCGGCTCCGGCGGGTCGACCACGGTGAACGACACCGACTGCGGGGTCGAGGTGTTGCCCGCCTTGTCGGTGGCCCGGTAGCTGACCGTGTGCTGGCCGACCTGGTTGACGGTGACCGGCGCCGAGTAGGCGGCGTAGGGCTGCCCGTCGAGGGAGTACTCGATCCGGTCCACGCCGGTGCCGGCGTCGGTGGCCGAGATGGTGACCGTGGCGGCGCCGACGTACGCCCCGGCGCTGTCCCGCTGGCCGCTGACCGTGGCGGTCGCCGTCGGTGGCGTGGTGTCCGGGGCGGGCGGCTGCACCACGGTGAACGACACCGACTGCGCGGCCGAGGTGTTCCCCGCCTTGTCCGTCGCCCGGTAGCTGACCGTGTGCTGGCCGACCTGGTTGACCGTCACCGGCGCGGAGTAGCCGGCGTAGGCGCCGCCGTCCAGGGAGTACTCGATCCGGTCGACGCCCGACTCGGTGTCCGTGGCGGACAGCGTCACGGTGGCGCTGCCGACGTACGCGCCGTTGTCGTCGCGCTGCCCGGTGACCGCGGCCGTCGCGGTCGGCGGGGTGGTGTCCGGCTCCGGCGGTCGCACCACGGTGAACGACACCGACTGCGCGGGCGAGGTGTTGCCCGCCTTGTCCGTCGCCCGGTAGCTCAGTGTGTGCTGGCCGGGCTGGGTCACCGCGACCGGCGCGGTGTAGGTGGCGTACGGCTGCCCGTCGAGGGAGTACTCGATCCGGTCTACGCCCGATTCCGTGTCGGTGGCCGACAGCGTCACCGTCGCCGAGTCCACGTACGCGCCGTTGTCGTCGCGCTCCCCGGTGACCGCGGCCGTCGCGGTCGGCGGGGTGGTGTCCGGCTTGGGCGGCTCCACCACCGTGAACGACACCGACTGCGGGGTCGAGGTGTTCCCCGCCTTGTCCGTCGCCCGGTAGGTCACCGTGTGCTGCCCCGGCTGGTTGACCGTCACCGGCGCCGAGTAGGTGGCGTACGCGCCGCCGTCGAGGGAGTACTCGACCCGGTCGACACCCGACTCGGTGTCCGTGGCCGACAACGTCACCGTGGCGCTGCCGACGTAGGCGCCGTTGTCGTCGCGCTGCCCGGTGACCGCGGCCGTCGCGGTCGGCGGGGTGGTGTCCGGCTTGGGCGGCTCCACCACCGTGAACGACACCGACTGCGGGGTCGAGGTGTTGCCCGCCTTGTCGGTGGCCCGGTAGGTCACCGTGTGCTGCCCCGGCTGGTTGACCGTGACCGGCGCCGAGTAGGTGCCGTAGGGGCCGCCGTCCAGGGAGTACTCGACCCGGTCGACGCCGGAGCCCTCGTCGGTCGCGGACAGCGTCACCGTCGCCGACCCCAGGTAGGCACCGGTGTCGTTCCGCTCGCCCGACACCGCGGCCGACGCGGTCGGCGGCGTGGTGTCCGCGCCGCCACCGGTGACGACCAGGAGGCCGGCCATCCCGCCGTGGCCCGGGATGGCGCAGAAGTAGCGGTACGTGCCGGGCGAGAGCACCACGTCGACGGTCCACCGGCCCCCGTTGGCGTCCGTCGGGTCGGCCAGGATGTTCACGTCGACGTCGCTGTTGTACGCCGGGTTGGTGGTGTCGAAGGTCAGGGTGTGCTGCATGCCGGTGGTGTTGCCGGTCGCGGCGCTGTTCTCGAACACGAGCGTCGCCGGCCCGGCGACGGCGGTGGTGGGCGCGGAGAGGTACGAGAGGAAGTTGTCGCCGGCGGTCCAGGTCAGCACCTGGGCCTGAAGCTGCCGGGGCGGCCCGCTCGCGTCGGCTGTCCGTGCGCGGTCCGCGTCGACCGGGCGCGCGTTCGCCGGAGCCGCCACCAGTCCGGCGGTCACCAGCAGCAGGACCGCCGTGGCGGCTGCCGCAATCGAATGCCGGAGCCGGCCCACGGAGAGCCGACCGGGCGGTGAGTACCCGTTCATGATTCCTCTTTCACGGTCCGAGAGGGACACCGGCGCAGCGTGCATCGGCCGGCCGATGTCATGAGTAGTCAGCGCTGCCGCGTCCCGAGGCTTCGGGAGCTGCCCGGGGGCGGCAGGGGCACACCTGTCCGCGGATCCAGGTCGAGCGTCGTCACATGCCCGTACGAACCCTTCATCAGATCGACGGCTTCTTCGTATCGGCAGCCTCTGCGGCCCCTCCTTGGCCGCACGAGGTCCTCGGCCGTGACCAGCTGTCACGGTCGTGCTGGGTGAACGGGGTCTGCCTGATACCAGCGGCGAGCCGGGTGCGCGCGCGGGTCAGACAGGTGCCGCGTCGGGGTGACGGGATGTGAGTGAGAAGGGATGGGCATCGGTCAAGCCACGGCGCGTTTCCGCACCGGGGCGCTGTCTTGGAGCGCCGACCCGGGGTGCCATCCCTGGCCTTACCCGTGGCCGCCGGGCGTGTTGCGCCGCCTGGGACCACGGTCGAGAGTCACCGCGCCGCCGGTTCATCTCGATGAAACATATTGATGTGTCCCGACACTACTGACTTGCCGTCAGCGTGTCCAGACCTTTCGTCGCCGCTGACACTACTTTCATTCAGAATGACGAAAGTCGGCAGCGTCGCAGGTCGCGTGGGCGTTACACCTCCGCCAGCACCTCCCTGAGGGCGCCGGTCAGGAGACGGGTTCGGGGCAGCAGACCGTCAGCGCACCGGGGACGACCCGCACCTTGAGCTTGGTGACCTCCTTGCGGGCGCCGCCGTCAAGTTCGTACCTGCGCGGCGCCGCGAGGCGGACCCTGACCCTGCGGCCCCGCGTGATGCGTACGAACGGCGACTCCGCCGAGCGGCCGGCGGCCATCCGGCCGAGGGTGCGCGCCCAGTCCACCGCGCCGTCGGCGGTGGACACGCCAACCTCCAGGCAGCCGTCGTCGGGGCGGGCGTCGTCGAAGGCGGGGATGCCGCCGGTGATGGTGCCGACGTTGCCGAACAGCACGCAGCTCGCCTCGCCGTCGAACCACTCGGCGCCGTCGACGGTGATCCGGGTGCGGACCAGTTCGCCCCGGACGTGCCGCAGCCCCGTCCACATGTACGCGAGGCGGCCGAACCTGCCCTTGAGCGTGCGGTCGGCGTCGCGGATGAGGTCGCCGTCGAAGCCGGCGCCGGCCATCACGGCGAAGTGTTCGCCGTTGAGTCTGCCGAGGTCCAGGGCACGGCGCGGGCCGCGCAGGCCGATCCGGACGGCCTCGGAGAGGTCCTCGGGGATGCCGAGGTTGGCGGCGAAGAGGTTGGCGGTGCCCGCGGGCAGGATCGCCAGGGCGGCGCCCGAGCCGGCGAGGGCGTCGGCGCAGCGCTGCACCATGCCGTCGCCGCCCCACACGAAGACCAACTCGGCGCCCTTCTTCAGCGCCTTACGGACCTTCTTCGGCGCCTTGCGGCTCTTCGGCACCTCGCACCAGATCAGGTTCTCGACCCCGGCGCCGGCCAGCTCCGCGCGTAGCGCGTCGAGGCCGCCGCCGAGGGTCTTCCTGCGGTGGGCGACGACCGCGACCGTGCCGACGGCCGCCGCGGTACTCGTGCTCATGGCCGGCGGTGATACCCAGCCCGCGCGGTTTCTACGCCCGGCCGGTGGGAGCGACCCCACCGGCCGGGACGCGACGGTCAGAGGGTACGGGCGAGGCGGTCGGCGAGGATGCGGGTGAACCGGGACGGGTCGGCCAGCTCCCCGCCCTCGGCGAGCAGCGCCATGCCGTACAGCAGCTCGGCGGTCTCCTTCAGCGACTCCTCGGTGCCGCCCTCCTCGTGGGCCTTGCGCAGGCCGGTGACGAGCGGGTGCCCCGGGTTCAGCTCCAGGATCCGCTTGACCGCCGGCACCTCGTGCCCCATCGCCCGGTACATCTTCTCCAGCGTCGGGGTGATGTCGTGGGCGTCACCGACGACGCAGGCGGGCGAGGTGGTCAGCCGGGAGGAGAGGCGGACCTCCTTGACGGAGTCGGCGAGGGTGGCACCCATCCAGGTGAGCAGGTCGGCGAAGTCCTTGCGCTGCTGCTCGCGCTCGGCCTCGGCCTCCTTCTTCTCCTCCTCGGTGTCCAGGTCGACCTGGCCCTTGGCGATCGAGCGCAGAGTCCGGCCGTCGTACTGGCCGACGCGCTCGACCCACACCTCGTCGACCGGGTCGGTGAGCAGCAAGACCTCGTAGCCCTTGGCGCGGAACGCCTCCATGTGCGGCGAGTTCTCGATCATCGAGCGGGACTCGCCGGTGGCGTAGTAGATGTCGGCCTGCCCGTCCTTCATCCGGCTGACGTAGCCGGCGAGGTCGGTCGGCTCGGCCGGGTCGTGGGTCGAGGCGACCGAGAGGATCTCCAGGAGGATGTCCCGGTTCTCCGTGTCGTCGATCAGGCCCTCCTTGACCGCGGCGCCGAACTCGGTCCAGAAGGTCCGGTAGCGCTCGGCGTGGTTGGCCTTCATGTCCCTGACGGTGGACAGGATCTTCTTGACCAGCCGGCGGCGGACCACCTGGATCTGCCGGTCCTGCTGGAGGATCTCCCGGGAGATGTTCAGCGACAGGTCGTGCGCGTCCACCACGCCCTTGACGAAGCGCAGGTAGTTCGGCATGAGCGCTTCGCAGTCGTCCATGATGAAGACGCGCTTGACGTAGAGCTGCACGCCGCGGCGACCCTGCGGGGCGAACAGGTCCAGCGGGGCGTGGGAGGGGATGAACAGCAGCGCCTCGTACTCGAAGGTGCCCTCGCCCTTCATGTGCACGATGTCCAGCGGGTCGGCCCAGTCGTGGCTGACGTGCTTGTAGAACTCCTTGTACTCGGCCTCGTCGACCTCGTCGCGGGGCCGGGCCCAGAGCGCCTTCATCGAGTTGAGCGTCTGGGTCTCGGTCGTGGTCGCGTCGCCCTCGCCCGGGCGCTCGACGGTCATCCGGATCGGCCAGGCGATGAAGTCGGAGTACCGCTTGACGATCTCCCGGATCGTCCACTCGGCGGTGTAGTCGTGCAGGTTGTCCTCGGCGTCCGCCGCCTTGAGGTGCAGGGTCACCGCGGTGCCCTGCGGCACCTCGTCGACCGCCTCGACGGAGTAGGTGCCCTCGCCGGCCGACTCCCAGCGGGTGCCGCCGGTCTCCCCCGCCCGCCGGGTCACCAGCTCCACCCGGTCGGCGACCATGAACGCCGCGTAGAAGCCGACCCCGAACTGGCCGATCAGCTCCTGCCGCGCCCCGGCGTCGGCGGACTCGCGCAGCTTGCGCAGCAGCTCCGCCGTGCCCGACTTGGCGATCGTGCCGATCACCTGGACCACCTCGTCACGGGACATGCCGATGCCGTTGTCCCGGACGGTCAGCGTGCGCGCCGCCTTGTCGACCTCGATCTCGATGTGCAGGTCGGAGGTGTCGACCTCCAGGTCCTTGTCGACCATCGACGCCAGGCGCAGCTTGTCCAGCGCGTCCGAGGCGTTCGAGATCAGTTCGCGCAGGAAGACGTCCTTGTTCGAGTAGATCGAGTGGACCATCAGCTGGAGCAGCTGACGCGCCTCGGCCTGGAACTCCAACGTCTCGGCCTGGTTACTCACGCCGTGTCCTTTCATTCTCGAAAGCCCACCAGAGGTTCGCCGAAAGGATACGAGCCGTCGCCCACGGCGAGGCGACGACGCCCGGTCGGAGTTTCCCGACCGGGCGTCATCAAAGGTACGCGTCAGCGGCCGAGCCGCCGACCGGGGACGATCAGCCCCGGGTCGGCGCCGACGACCTGCGTCTGATCGGCCCCGGCATCGGCACGCCGCCCCGGGGTCGTGCAGGGGGCCGGGGCTGCGGGCGGCGGGCGCGCTTTGCCCGGAGGCTCTACCGTCGACGGTGGCGTCACCGTGGTCGCCGGGAGAGTCGAGGGCTGGTGCGACCGCCGCGTGCGGCGGTCAGTACGGTAGGGATGTGTCTCTATGGATGGCCGCGATGTGGGGGCTGGTCGGCAGCGCGGTGGCCGAGGCGCTCAACCTGTCCGGGATGATGCGCCCGACCACCGAGTCCGGGGGGCGATGGCAGTGGCCGTGGCGGGACAGGCGGGACGCCCCGATCGTCGTGTTCGCGGTGCTGCTCCGGACCGTGGCCGGCACCGGGCTCGCCGCCGCGGCCGGGGCGGGTGGCCTGGCCACCACCGCCTTCGCCAGCTTCACCTTCGGGGTGGCGGCGCCGCTCGTGATCGCCAAGATGTTCGACCAGGTCCGGGTGACGGAGCAGCCGTCCGACGACACGCGCGGCGGACCGGACGGCGAGCACGATGACGCCGCGTGAGAGCCTGCTGGGCAGGTTCGTCTCCGCGTTGTCGGCCCGGCCGGCCGCCACGGCCACGGCCGTTCCCGTGCCGACCCGCACCAGGCTGGCCGCCGCGCTCGCCGCGCGACCCGTGGCCGCCCGAGCGGCCGGTCACGCCCCGGAGCCCGTCGGGGAACCCGACCACGGGGGGAAGCTGACCCAGCGGGTCAAGGTGGTGCTGGCCGGCATCCTGGGCGTCACCGCCGACCAGTTGCGGGTCGACGCCGACGGCGACGTCGGCATCCGCGTCGGTTCCGCCATGATCTTCGTACGGGCGCAGGACGACCCGCCGCTGGTCGACGTGTTCTCGCCGCTGCTCACCGGGGTCCAGCCGACGGAGTCGCTGTACCGGCGACTCTCCGACCTGACCAACGGTCTCGTCGTCGGCCGCGTCTACTGCACCGGGGACACGGTATGGGCGTCCGTGCCCGTCTTCGGTCAGGACTTCGTGCCCACCCACCTGCTGCTGGCCGTACGGGCCATGGTCGAGCTCGCCGACGACCTCGACGACCAGCTCCGGCGGGAGTTCGGCGGCAGCCGATTCTTCGGCGAGGAGTCCTCCGGTCTGGCGGCGGTGCCCGACCCGACCGGCTACCTGCGCGACCTCGACCGGGCCGGCGCGAGCGGAGCGGGCAGCGTCCTGGTCGACCTGCTGGCCGACCGGGGACGGACGGAGGAACTGCGGGCCCGCGCCGAGCACGGCGACTGGCACGCTGCCGCCCGGCTCGCCGCGCTGCTCGCCGAGGAGGGGCGCGCCGACGAGGCGGAACGGTACTGGCGGATCGCCGCCGACCAGGGCGACCCGAGGGCGCGCGACGAGCTGGCCGCGCTGCTGGCCGCCCGGGGCCGGCACGACGAGGCGATCGCGCTGCTGCGGCAGGCGGTCGAGGCCGACGACTGGCGACCCCTGCCGCTGCTGCTCACGCTGCTCACCGAGCGTGGCCTCGTCGACGAGGCGATCGCGCTGCTGCGCCGCCACGCGGCCACCCGGGACTGACCCCACCGCGCGCCGAACGGAGCCGACCCCGCCGCGCGACCCGGCCCGGGCGACCGCGCTGTCCCGCCTGGCCGCAGGCATCGCCGACCCGGTCACCGGGAATGCCGCGCACCCCCCCGGGCGGTAAGCAGGAGCCGGCACCCGCCGACCTGGCGGCGCTGAACACCGGATGGGCGTACCGCGCCTCGCAGAGAGCGGGGGACGGAGCGCCGGACGACGTCGCCGCCGATCGAGGTCGCGGTACCGCTTCTCGACCCCTGTCGAGCTGGCCCCCACAGATGGGGCACACAACAGGGCAGTCGCAGGCGACCGAGCCCACCAACGTCGATCAGGCCGGGGCCGCGGCGCTGATGTGACGAGCGGTCCTACAGACGGGGCAGCTCGACAGGGCCACACGGCACCCGACCCTCCGGACCTGTCGAGGCGGGTGTGACCCGCTGTGCCGGCACAGGGACCAAACCTGACACCGGACCCACAGATGCCCTGAACCAGGAATGCCCGACTGGTCGACAGAGGGCACGCTTGGGGTGTGTGTCCGGTTCGGCGAGGATCGCCGGTCCGGCGCCCGGGCGTTATGTCCGGTTGGTGGTGGACTGCGGTGGCGGGGGCCACCACCCCGCCGGGCATGGGCCGGGGGGCCGGGGCGTTGTACCCACCGTGAGCGCGTGAC
>NZ_JBIDBG010000016.1:0-138951 GCF_043202855.1 Micromonospora sp. NPDC048063
GCCCTCATCTGCCTCGCCCGACGCCGCTGCGACGTCCTGTTCGCCATGCTCCGCGACAAGATCCCCTACCAGCCCCGCCCCACACCGCCGATCACCGCTTGACGAAACCCATAGGGACACCCCCCTCACGACCCCGCGCCGACGACGCCCCCGGTCACACCTCGAAACCGGACTTGCGGGTAACGCGTGACACGGCCCTGTCGAACTGCCCGCACAGATGGGGCACACCGTGCCGCCGCAGCCGCCGAAGGCGGGGCCGAGCCTGATGCGACGGGTGGTCCTACGGACGGGGCAGCTCGACAGCGTCCACGACACCCACCACCCCACTCGCCGAACCGGATCCACGGGGCCGACACCACCGACGGCGTCTGGCCCGCCGCCCCCGGCAGGTATGTATCGAGCCACGAAAAGACCTCCGGGCGGGGCCGGGCCTTCGACAGGCCCCGCCTCACCCGGAGGTCTCGAACAACCTCACGGTCCGCCGCCGGATCGCCGGCGGACAGGACGAACTAGTCCATGGAGCGCTTCATGAAGCCGCGCATGCCGATCGCGGAGAACACCACGAAGACGCCCGCGAGGACGGTCATGCAGAGCCAGAGCGGCACGGACTCGACCCCGGGCGGGGCGACCAGCGACCGGGTCGCCTCGCTGATGTAGGTCAGCGGGTTGAGCGAGCAGATCACCTGGTACCAGCGCAGCCCGTCCAGGCCGAGCAGCGGGAACTGCGTCGCGCCGGTGAACATCAGCGGGGTCATCACCACGGTGAACATGATCTGGATGTGCTGCGTCGGGACCAGGGTGCCGAAGGTCAGGCCCACCGCCGCGCCGACCAGCGCGCCGACCGCCAGCACCCCGATCACCTTGAGTACCACCGCCCAGGGCCAGGTGACGTCGAGCATGAGCATGCCGACCGGGATCAGCACCACGCCCGCGATCAGCCCGCGGATGCCGCCGAAGACGATCTTCTCCAGGGCCACCAGCGGGATCGCCATGGGCGACAGGAGGCGGTCCTCGATCTCGCGGGTGAAGGAGAAGTCCATCACCATCGGCAGCGCGGTGTTCTCCAGCCCGATCAGGAAGGCGTTCAGCGCGATGACACCGGGCAGCAGCACGTTGGTGAAGTCGTCGCTGGCGTACCCCAGGTCGCCGAGCACCTTGCCGAAGATCAGCAGCATGAACAGCGGCTGGATGAAGACCTGGAGCAGGAAGCCCACCAGTTCCCGGCCGGTGACGAACAGGTCCCGCGAGAGCACCGCGCGGAACGTGGCGAACTGGTCCATCGCGCGCACCGGCGGCGGCGCCGCCGCCGTCGACGGCGCGGACGGGGTGGCGGGGGCGGTGACGCTCACCGAAGTTCCCTTCCGGTCAGGTGGATGAAGACGTCTTCCAGGCTGGGCTGGCCGATGTTGAGGTCCCGGACCTCGCAACCCAGGTCGGCGAGGATCTTCATCGCCATCGGAATCGCGTTGGCCGGCTGGGTGCTGGTGTAGACCCGGAAGGAGAGCGGGGCATGCGGATCAGCGGGCGCCTCCGCCGCCGGCGCGGGCAACGGCATCGCCGGCATGCCGGGGAACGTCGGCGCCGCGGCGGGGGCGGGGTTCTTCACCTGGAAGTGTTCCACCTGCTCCACGTCCGGGATGGCACCCAGCGCGGACCGCACCTCCTCGGCGGGGGCACCGGGGGTCACCACGAGGGTCAGCGTGCTGCTGCCGGGCAGGGTACGGGTCAGCGCGGCGGGCGTGTCCAGCGTGAGCAGCTTGCCGTGGTCGATGATGCCGACCCGGTCGCAGAGCTTCTCCGCCTCGTCCATGTCGTGGGTGGTGACGACCACGGTCACCCCGGCCTGCTTCAACTCGGCGACCCGGTCGTGCACGAAGAGTCGGGACTGCGGGTCGAGGCCGCCGGACGGCTCGTCGAGGAAGAGCACCCGGGGCGAGTGCATCAGCGCGCGCGCGATCATGGTGCGCTGGGCGAGGCCGCCGGAGAGGAAGTCGGTGCGGGAGTTCGCGTACTCCTTGAGCCCCATCTGCTCCAGCAGTTCGTCGGCGCGGCGGATGCGCTCCGCCCGGGGCACCCGGTGGTACGCCGCGTGGAACAGCAGGTTCTGCCGGACGGTCAGCGCCCGGTCCAGGTTCACCCGCTGCGGCACGACCGCCAGCATCTGTCGGGCGACAGCCGGGGCGCCGATCACGTCCGCGCCGCACACGGTGGCCCGGCCGGAGGAGGCCCGCACCCGTGTGGTCAGCACCCCGATCGTTGTCGTCTTGCCCGCGCCGTTCGGCCCGAGCAGACCGAACACCTCACCCGCGGCGACGGAGAAGCTCAGTCCGTCCACCGCCGGCGGCATGTTGGGCTGGTACTGCTTGACCAGCTCCGTGACCACCACTGCCTCGTCCACGTCGTCATGCTCCCGTCCTGTTCGTGGATCCGATAGATGTACGTGCGCCGATAGGGGGCGCTAGGGGCACGCCAGGGGCGGAAACGTCAGAGGCGCTGCCCGGTCAACCACCGCTGCACCGTGCCGGCGAGCTCCGGCCCCCGGTCGGCGACCATGCTGAAGTGGTCACCGGCCGCGTCCACCGCCTCGTGCGGGTACGGCCAGCGGGACCGCCAGCCGTCCTCCTCGCCGTCCCACTCCCCCAGCGGCTCGCTGGCCCGGACCAGCAGGGTCGACGCCGCCATCGGGGCGGGCTGCCAGTCCAGGAACAGCGGCAGGTATCCGGCCCAGGCCGTCGTCCGCCAGTCGTCCATCGGCGTGTACGCGCTGTCCCGGTCGATCATCCCGTCGAGCAGCTGCGGCACCCACCCGCCGAGCACCTCGCTGTCGGCCGGGTAGGTGTCCATCAGCACGACCGCGGCCGGCGACCGGCCCTGGCGTTCCAGCTCTCCGGCGAGCAGGTTGGCCACCATCGCACCGCCGGAGTGGCCGGCGAGCACGAACGGGCCGGGGCCGACCGTGCGCAACACCGTGTCGGCGTGCACCCGCAGCAGGGCGTCGAGGTCGGCGGGCAGTTCCTCGCCCACCCCGAAGCCCGGGTTGGGCAGGGCCCAGACGTCCCGCACGCCGCGGAAACCGGAGGCGAGCCGGGCGTACTCGTGGGCCCCGGAGAGCAGGGACATGGTGCAGCAGCACACCAGCGGCGCCCCGGCGCCGCCCTCGGCGAGCCGGAGGATGCCGGCCGGGCGGGTGAGCTGCGCGGGCTCGCTGAAGCTGGGCCGGAACTGGGCGAGCTTGACCAGGAGTTCGGCGTACCCGGCGGGGTCCTCGCGCGCCTTGGGCTGGTTGAACAGCCCGCCGAGGAGTCCACCGCCGGCACCCCCCGGGGCGGGCTCCGCGGCGGCGTCCGGGGCGGCCCCGGCCTCGTCCGCGTCGACGAGTTGGCCGAGCAGGTGGCGGGCCAGCGCCGTCGGGGTGGGGTGGTCGAAGAGCAGGGTGGCGGAGAGCTCCGCCCCGGTCTCCTGACGCAGCGCGTCCCGCAGTTCCAGCGCGGTCAGCGAGTCGAAGCCGAGTTCCAGGAAGTCCCGGTCGGCCTCGACCGCCCCGGGCGAGGCGTGGCCGAGCACCGTGGCCACCCGTGCCCGGACCAGGTCCAGCAGGATGCGGTGCCGGTCGCCGGCCGAGGTGGCGGCCAACCGCTCGCGCAGCACCCGGGCCGGATCGCTCGCCTCGCCGCCCGGCCGGGCGTCCCGGTCCGCCTCGACCGCTTCGGGCACGCCGCGCAGCAGCGGACTGGGCCGTACGGCGGTAAAGGTCGGCCCGAACGTGGACCAGTCGAGGTCGGCGAGCGCGACCTGGTCGTCGCCCTGTTCCAGGGCCTGTTGCAGGGCGGACACGGCCACGTCGGTGGCGAGCGGGCGGACTCCGCGGCGGCGCAGCTGCCCCGGCTCGGCGACCTCGTCCGCCCAGGGGACCCAGGCGACGACGGTGGTCGGGCGGCCGGCGGCGCGGCGGCGCGCGGCCAGCGCCGCCAGCCCCGCGCCGCCGGCGGCGGCGACCGCCGCGCCTCCGCCGCCCCAGACGGCGGCGGTGGAGGAAAAGACAACGAACTCGTCGATCGGCCGGTCACCGCACGCCCGGTCGAGCAGTTCCACGGCGGCGGTGCGGGCGGCCACGGAGTCGGCCAGGTCGGACGGTTCCAGCATCGAGACCGGGTCGCCGGCACCGTCGGAGTCGACGACGTGCAAAACGGTGCGGACGCCGGTGCCGTCGGCGGCCAGCCGGTCCAGCACCTCGGGCAGCCGGCCGAGGTCGTCGACGGCGGTGACGGCGACGTCCAGCCCGGTGGGCGCCGCGGGCCCGGCGAGGACGAGGTGGGTCGCACCACGGTCGACGAGCCAGCGCAGCAGGTGCGGGACGCGCACCGCCGCCGCGCCGTGCACGAGGACCGCGCCCCGGGGACGCCAGTCCTCGGCGGCGGGGCCGGCCGGGGCGCGGGACAGCCGCCGCGCGTACACCCCGCCGGGGCGTACCGCGAGCTGGTCCTCGTCGCCCTCGGCCGCGACGAGGCGGGCGAGCGTCGCGAGGGCGGCGTCGTCCGGCTCCGCCGGCAGGTCGACCAGGCCGCCCCACAGTCGCGGCTGTTCCAACGCCAGCACCCGGCCCAGACCCCAGAGGTACGCGCCGGCGACGCCGGGCGCGGGGTCGTCCGCGTCGACGGCGACGGCGCCCCGGGTCACGGTCCACACCGGCACGGTGCTCCCCGCGGCGCCCAGGGCCCGGACCAGCGCGGCGGTGCCGGCCAGCGGGCCCGTCCCGGTCGCCCCGGCCGGCTCCCCCGCCGCCAGCAGCGAGACCACGACCGACGGGGTGCCCCCGGTGGGCAGGGCCCGGGCGACCTCGTCCGGGCCGTCGCCCACGCTCACGAGCACCGGGTCCAGGCCCTCGGCCCGCAGTGCGGCCAGCACCGCCGCGGCGTCGGTACCGGGCCCGGCGACCACCAGGCAGGGGCCGGTCGGCGCGGCGCCGGCGGACGGCGGGTCGACCCGGACCCAGCCGGTGCGGTACCGCAGACCGTCCAGTTCGGAACGGAGTCGCCGATGACCCCGGTAGGCCGTGAGGGCTGGCAGCAGCGCCGTCAGCGCCTCCTGCCGGTCGGTGTCCAGGCCGAGCACGGCGGCCAGCGCGGCCGGCCGCTCGGCCTCCACCGCGGCCCAGAACTCGTCGTCCTCGCCCGCCGGGACCGGCTGGCCGAGGTCGACCACGGGCGGGTCCGGCCAGTACCGCTCGTGGTGGAAGGCGTAGGTGGGCAGCTCGATCCGGGCGGCGTCGGTGCCGGCGAACAGGGCCGGCCAGTCGACGCCGGCTCCCCGCAGGTCGACGGCGGCGATCGCCGCGAGCAGGCCGGCCGGCTCCGGCTGGTCCCGGCGGCCGACCGACGCGAAGGCCGCCGCTTCGGCGTCGGGCAGGCACTCCCGGGCCATCGCGGTCAGCGCCCCGTCAGGGCCGAGTTCCAGGAAGGTCGCCGCCCCGGCGGCGGCGAGGGTGACGACCGCGTCGTGGAAGCGGACGGTGTCCCGGACGTGCTCGACCCAGTAGCCCGGGTCGGTGGCCTCGGCGGCGGTCAGCAGGGCGCCGGTGCGGTCGGAGACGACCGGCAGGGTCGGCGGATGCCAGGTGACCTTCTCCGCGACGACGCGGAAGTCGGCCAGCATGGCGTCCATCCGGGCGGAGTGGAACGCGTGGCTGACGCGCAGCCGGCGGATCCGCCGGCCCTGGGCGGCCAGCCGCTCGCCGGCCGCGAGCACGGCGTCCTCGTCGCCGGAGAGCACCACCGACGCCGGGCCGTTCACGGCGGCCAGCGCCACCCGGTCACCGAGCAGCGGGGCCACCTCGGCCTCGGACGCCCGGACCGCCAGCATCGCCCCGCCGGCCGGCAGGGCCTGCATCAGCCGGCCGCGGGCGGCCACCAGGGCCGCCGCGTCGGCCAGCGACAGCACACCCGCGACGTACGCGGCGGCCAACCCGCCGACCGAGTGGCCGAGCAGGTGCTGCGGGCGCAGGCCCCACGCGGTGACCAGCCGGTAGGCGGCCACCTCGTACGCGAACAGCGCCGGCTGGGTGAACTCGGTGGCGTCCAGCAGCTCCGCCTCGGGCGAGCCGGGGCGGGCGAAGACCACCTCCCGCAGCGGGCGGCTCAGATGCTGGTCCAGCTCCCCGGCCACCTCGTCGAAGGCGGCCGCGAAGACCGGGAACCGGCGGTGCAGCTCGGCACCCATGCCGGGGCGCTGCGCGCCCTGACCGGTGAAGAGGAAGGCGACCTTGCCGGCCGGGCGGGCCACCCCGCGTACCACGCCGGGGGTGGGCCGGTCCTCGGCGACCGCGCGCAGGCCGGCCAGCAGGGCGTCCCGGTCGTCGCCGGTCACCG
The DNA here is from genome assembly GCF_043202855.1 of Micromonospora sp. NPDC048063. Lineage (NCBI taxonomy): Bacteria > Bacillati > Actinomycetota > Actinomycetes > Micromonosporales > Micromonosporaceae > Micromonospora > Micromonospora sp. NPDC048063. Next base: position 6,366 of record NZ_JBIDBG010000016.1, read on the forward strand.
CGGCCCGGTGCGGCAACGTCGCCCGGGTGGTGACCAGCGAGTACGCCACGTCGGCCGGGGCCAGGTCGGGGTGGGCGGTCAGGTGGTCCAGCAACCGGCGGGCCTGCCCGGTCAGGGCCGGCGCGGAACGGGCGGAGACGATCCACGGTGCCGGCGGGGCGGGCGGGCCGGCGGGCCGGCCGGTGTCGGCGTCCACGTCGGCGGCCTGCTCGATGATGACGTGCGCGTTGGTGCCGCTGATGCCGAACGCGGACACCCCGGCCCGGCGCGGCTGCCCGGTGGCCGGCCAGGACTCCATCCCGGTCAGCAGGGACACGGCCCCGGCGGTCCAGTCGACGTGGGGGGTGGGCTCGTCGACGTGCAGGGTCGGCGGCAGCACCCCGTGCCGCATGGCGAGCACCATCTTCATCACGCCGGCGACACCGGCGGCGGCCTGGGTGTGGCCGATGTTCGACTTGATCGAGCCGAGCCACAGCGGCCGGTCCGCGGGGCGGTCCTGCCCGTACGTGGCCAGCAACGCCTGCGCCTCGATCGGGTCGCCGAGGGTGGTGCCGGTGCCGTGCGCCTCCACCGCGTCCACCTGGTCGGCGGTCAGCCCGGCGTTGGCCAGCGCCTGCCGGATCACCCGCCGTTGCGAGGGGCCGTTCGGGGCGGTCAGCCCGCTGCTCGCGCCGTCCTGGTTGACCGCGCTGCCCCGCACCACGGCGAGGACCGGGTGGCCGTTGCGGCGGGCGTCGGAGAGCCGCTCGACGAGCAGCATGCCGACCCCCTCCGACCAGCCGGTGCCGTCGGCGGCGGCGGCGAACGACTTGCACCGGCCGTCGGTGGACAGGCCGCGCTGCCGGGAGAACTCAACGAAGACGGTCGGGGTGGCCATCACCGACACCCCGCCGGCCAACGCCAGGGTGCACTCCCCCAGCCGCAGCGCCTGGCAGGCGAGGTGCAGCGCGACCAGGGACGACGAGCAGGCGGTGTCCACGGTGACCGCCGGCCCCTCCAGCCCCAGGGCGTACGAGATCCGGCCGCTGGCCACGGCGGCGGCGCTGCCGGTGCCGAGGTAGCCCTCGACTCCGCCGCCGACCCCGGAGAGCAGCGCCGCGTAGTCGCCCTGGCTGGTCGCCGCGTACACGCCGGTGGGCGCGCCACGCAGCGTGGTCGGATCGATGCCGGCCCGTTCGAACGCCTCCCAGGCGGTCTCCAGCAGCAGCCGCTGCTGCGGGTCCATGGCCAGGGCCTCGCGGGGGCTGATGCCGAAGAACGCGGGGTCGAAGTCCCCGGCGGAGTAGAGGAAACCGCCCTCCCGCACGTACGACGTGCCCCGGCTGTCGGGGTCGGTGTCGTAGAGCGCGCCCAGGTTCCAGCCCCGGTCGTCGGGGAACGCCGACATCGCGTCGGCCCCCGCGGCGACAAGGTCCCACAGCTGTTCGGGCGAGGCGACCCCGCCGGGGAACCGGCAGCTCATCCCGATGATCGCCACCGGCTCGCTGAGCGCGGCGGTGAGCTGCTGGTTCTGCTGCTTGAGCTTCTGGTTGTCGAGCAGGGCCGCGCGCAGCGCGTTGACGACCTCGTCCAGTGACACACTCATCGAAGGCTCCTCAGGGCCGGCCGGGTCACGAGTCGGAGCCTTCCAGAGCCATCCTGACCAGGCCGGCGACGTCGAGTTCGCGGATCTGTGCCTCGGGCGCGGGCGGCGCGGCCGGGGCGGCGGGCGCGACGGCCACCGGGCCGGCGCTCGTGCGGGCCAGTTCGAGCAACTGGTCGAGCAGGCCCGCCTGCCGCAGCTGGTCCAGCGGGATCCCGGCGATGGCCCGACGGACCGACTCCTCGTCGCCCCCGCCACCGACGGTCCCGCCGTGGTCGGGGAAGAGTTCCTCGTGCAGGTGGTCGGCGAGACCCTCGGGGGTGGGGTAGTCGAACACGACCGTGGTGGGCAGGTCGTGCCCGGTGGCCGCGGAGAGCAGGTTGCGCAGCTCCACGGCGGTGAGCGAGTCGAAGCCGAGGTCCAGGAAGCCCCGGTCGGTGTCGATCACGTCGGCCGAGGAGTGGCCGAGCACCTTCGCCGCGTCGACCCGCACCATGTCCAGCAGCGCGGCCCGCCGCTCGTCGCCGGGCAGCGCCCGCAGACCGGCAAGCAGGTCCCGGGCGACGGGCGCGGGCACGTCCGGCCCGGCGGCGGGGGCGGCGGCGAGCGCGCGTACGGCCGGCAGGTCCGCCAGCAGCGGGCTGGGCCGCAGCGACGTGAACAGCGGCTGGAAGACGGCCCAGTCGATGTCCGCCACGGTGACGCAGGTGTCACCGGCCGCCAGGGCGTGCCGCAGCCCGGCCATCGCCACGCCCGGCGGCATCACCCGCAGGCCGCGGCGGCGCAACTGCTCCGCCGCGCCGTCGGTGTACATGCCCGACTCGGTCCACGGCCCCCAGGCGACGGAGGTGGCCGCCAGGCCCCGGCCGCGCCGCCGCTCGGCGAGCGCGTCGAGGTAGGCGTTGCCGGCCGCGTACGCGCCCTGCCCGCCACTGCCCCACACGGCGGAAATGGAGGAGAAGAGCACGAACGCGTCCAGCTCGACGCCGTCGAGCAGCTCGTCGAGGTGCTCGGCGCCGGACAGCTTCGGGGCGATGACGTACGCCAGGTCCTCCAGGGTGGTCTCGGCCAGCGGCACCACCTCGCTGACCCCGGCGGCGTGCACCACCGCGCGCAGCGGCGGCCCCTCCCGCCGCAGGTCGGCCAGGAGGTCGGCCATCGCGGTCCGGTCGGCGGCGTCGCACCGGGCGACCCGGCAGTCCACCCCGAGGCCGGTCAGCTCGGCGAGCAGGTCGGTCGCTCCCGGGGTGTCAGTGCCCCGTCGGCTGGTCAGCACCACCCGTTCCGCGCCGGCGCCGGCCACCCAGCGGGCCACGTGCCCACCGAGCGCACCGGTTCCGCCGGTGATCAGCACGGTCCCCCGGGGCTGCCACGGCTCGGGTTCCCCGGTGGTGACGGCGGGGACGAGCCGCCGGACCAGTACGCCGGAGTCGCGGACGGCCACCTGGTCCTCGACGCCACCGCCGGTGAGGATGCCGCCGAGCCGCATCGCCGTCCACGCCTCGATGGTGGTGGGCAGGTCCACCAGCCCGGCCCAGCGGGCGGGCTGCTCGAGCGCGGCCACCCGGCCCAGGCCCCACAGCATCGCCTGTCGGGGGTTGAGCGGGACGTCGTCGTCGCCGACGCCGACGGCGCCCTGCGTGACGCACCAGAGCCGGGCCGGAACGTCCAGGTCGGTCAGTTGCTGGAGCAGGTGCACGGTCGCGGCGAGGCCGCGCGGCAGCGCCGGGTGCTCGGCGTGCGGGGCGTCGTCGAGGCCGAGGAAGGACAGGATCGACAGCGGCTCGTCGGCCGCGCCGAGCGCCTCGGTGAGGACGGCCGCGAATCCCCCGGTCAGCTCGTCCGAATCGGCGGCGGTGTCGACGGGCACGGTGGTGACGTCCCCGCCGAGGGCCCAGGTGCAGGAGTTCAGGTCCGGGTCGTCCGCCCGGTCGGCGGGCAGCAGCACGAGCCAGCGGCCGGACTCCTCCGCCGCGGGCGGCTCGGCGAGCGGCTCCCAGACCGCCCGGTACCGGGTGCCGTCCACGAGGGAGCGTTCCCGCCCGCGCCGCCGCCACGCCGACAGGGCGGGCAGCACCGTCCCGAACGGCTGGTCGCGGTCCACCTCGAGATCGCGGACCAGCGAGTCGAAGTCCTCGGCGTCGACGGCCGCCCAGAAGCGGCGCTCGACCTCGGTGCCGTCGTCCTCGACCGCCAGCGCGGCCCAGGGCGGCGGCTCCGGCCAGTAGCGCTGCCGGTCGAAGACGTACGTGGGCAGTTCGACCCGCCGGGCGCCAGCGCCCTCGTACAGGGCCGACCAGTCCGGGGAGACGCCGTGGGCGTGCAGCGCGGCGACGGCCCGCAGCAGGGTGACCGCCTCGGGACGCTCCCGGCGCAGCGCGGGCACGACCAGCGGCGCCCGGCCGCCGGCCGGGGCGCCCTCGGCGAGGACGGCCTGGGCGAGGGCGGTGAGCACCCCGTCCGGGCCGACCTCGACGTAGCCGGTGACGTTGCGGTCCCGCAGCGCCGCGACGGCGTCCGCGAAGCGCACCGCGTCGCGGGCGTGCCGCACCCAGTACTCCGGCGTACCGATCTCGGTCACGTCGACCGGCGCGCCGGTGACGGTGGAGACCATCGGGACGGTCGGGGCCTGGTACCGCAGGCGGCCGGCGACGGCGGCGAGGTCATCGAGCACCGGCTCCATCAGCGGACTGTGGAACGCGTGGCTGACCGTCAGGCGCCGGATCCGGACGCCCCGGGCGGTCCACTCGGCGGCCAGCTCCTCGACGGCGTCGCCGGCCCCGGAGACCACCACGGCGGTCGGGCCGTTGACGGCGGCGACGGAGACCCGGTCTACGCGGTCGCCGAGCGCGGCGGTCACCTCGGCCTCGCTGGCGGCGATGGCGAGCATCGCCCCGCCGGCCGGCAGTGCCTGCATCAGCCGGCCCCGGGCGGCGACCAGCTCGGCGGCGTCGGCCAGGGACAGCACCCCGGCGGCGTGGGCGGCGGCGAACTCGCCGATGGAGTGCCCGGCGACCGCGTCGGGGCGGACGCCCCACGCCTCCAGCAGCCGGAACAGCGCCACCTCGACGGCGAAGAGCGCCGGCTGGGTGAACTCGGTCCGGTCCAGCAGCTCCGCGTCGGGGGTGCCGGCCTCGGCGAGGAGCACCGGCTTCAGCGGGCGGGGCAGGTGCGGGTCGAGAGCGGCGCAGACCTCGTCGAGGGCGGCGGCGAAGACCGGGAACGCCTCGGCCAGCTCGCGGCCCATCCCGGCCCGCTGGGCCCCCTGCCCGGAGAACAGGTACGCCACCTTCGGCCGGGACGCGGCCGCGCCGGTGACCAGCAGCGGCGAGTCCTCGCCGGCGGCGAGGGCGCGCAGCCCGGCGTCCAGGGCGGTCCGGTCGGTGGCGAGGACGACGGCCCGGTGGTCCAGCGTGGCCCGGGAGGCCACCGACGACCAGCCGACGTCGACCAGCCGCGGGGCGGCCGGACCGGTGAGCTGGTCGGCCCAGCGGTCGGCCTGGGCGGCCAGCGCGGCTGCCGTACGCGCCGACAGCAGCACCGGTACCACCGGCAGCCGGGCCGGGTCCCCCGCGGGCTCGACCGGCGGGGACGGCTCGGCCGGCTCGGGCGCCTGCTCCAGGATGGTGTGCGCGTTGGTGCCGCTGATCCCGAACGAGGAGACGGCGGCCCGGCGCGGGTGGCCGGTGGCCGGCCACGGGCGGCCCTCGTCGAGCAGCTCGACCGCGCCGACGGTCCAGTCCACCTGGTCGGTCGGCTCGTCGACGTGCAGGGTCTGCGGCAGGTAGCCGTGCTGGAGTGCCAGCACCATCTTGATGATCCCGGCGACGCCGGCGGCGGCCTGGGTGTGGCCGATGTTGGACTTGATCGAGCCCAGCCAGAGGGGCTGGTCGTCGGGCCGTTCCCGGCCGTACGTGGCGAGCAGGGCCTGCGCCTCGATCGGGTCGCCGAGCCTGGTGCCGGTGCCGTGCGCCTCGACGGCGTCCACGTCCGCCGGGGCGAGGCCCGCGTTGGCGAGGGCCTGCCGGATCACCCGCTGCTGCGACGGCCCGTTGGGCGCGGTGAGGCCGTTGGACGCGCCGTCCTGGTTGACGGCGCTGCCCCGGATCACCGCGAGCACCGGGTGGCCGTTGCGGCGGGCGTCGGACAGCCGCTCGACCAGCAGCAGGCCGAGTCCCTCGCCCCAGCTTGTGCCGTCGGCGGCGGAGGCGAACGCCTTGACCCGGCTGTCCGGGGCCAGCCCCCGCTGCCGGCTGAAGCCGACGAACACGCCGGGGGTGGACATCACGGTGACGCCGCCGACGAGGGCGAGGGAGCACTCCGCCTGGCGCAGCGCCTGGCAGGCCCAGTGCAGCGCCACCAACGACGAGGAGCAGGCGGTGTCCACCGATACGGCGGGCCCCTCCAGCCCAAGCGTGTACGACACCCGGCCGGAGAGCACGCTGCCGGCGTTGCCGGTCATCAGGTGGCCCTCGGCGCCCTCGGCGCTGTACATCAGGTTCCGGTAGTCCTGGTAGTTGGTGCCGACGAAGACCCCGGTGGAGCTGCCGCGCAGCGCCTGGGGGTCGATCCCGGCCCGCTCGATCGCCTCCCAGGACGCCTCCAGCAGGAGCCGCTGCTGCGGGTCCATGGCCAGGGCCTCGCGGGGGCTGATGCCGAAGAAGCCGGCGTCGAAGTCGGCGACCCCGGCGACGAAGCCGCCCTCGCGGGCGTAGCTGGTGCCCTCGTTCTCGGGGTCGGAGTCGAAGAGCCGGTCGAGGTCCCAGCCCCGGTCGGTGGGGAACTCGCCGATCGCGTCGCCGCCGTCGGTGAGGAGCTGCCACAACTGCTCCGGGGTGTCCGCCCCGCCGGGGAGGCGGCAGCTCATCGCCACGATGGCGATCGGCTCGTCGTCCACGACCGTGGTGGCCGGGGCGGGGGTGGCGGCGTCCGGCGCGACGCCGGTGAGCAGTTCGTCGAGGTGCGCGGCGAGCACGGTCGGGTTGGGGTAGTCGAAGGCGAGCGTCGCGGGCAGCCGCAGGTCCGTGGCGGTGGCCAGGAAGTTGCGCATGTCCACCGCGGTCAGCGAGTCCAGGCCCAGGTCGCGGAAGGGGCGGGTGGCCGGGATGTCGTCGGCCGCGCCGTAGCCGAGCGCGGTCGCCGCGCACTGGCGGACCAGCTCCAGCAGCGCCGCGGCGCGCTCCGCCGGGGCGAGCCCGGCGAACCGCCGGGCCGCTGCCCCCGACGGCGCGTCCGGCTCCTCCTCGGTGGCCTCCTGCGCGACCTGCTGGGCCGCCTCCTGCACCTCGGCGAGGTCGCCGATGAGGGGGCTGGGCCGGACCAGGGTGAACGCGGGGGCGAACCGGGCCCAGTCGATGTCGGCGATGACGGTGGTCGCGTCGCCGCGCCGCAGCGCCCGCGCGAGGGCCTCGACGGCCAGGTCGGGGTCCATGCCGACCATGCCGCCCCGGCGCAGCCGCTGCTGGGCGCGCTCGTTGTCGGCGGGCAGGCCGGCCCCGCGCCACGCGCCCCAGGCCACGGAGAGGGCGGGGCGGCCCTCGGCCCGACGCCGCTCGGCGAGGGCGTCGAGGAAGGCGTTCGCCGCCCCGTATGCGCCCTGCCCGGCGTTGCCGGTGGTGCCGGCGACCGAGGAGAAGAGCACGAAGGCGTCCAGGTCCAGGTCGCGGGTCAGCTCGTCCAGGTGGACGGCGGCGGCGCACTTGGGCGCGGCGACGGTGTGCAGGCGCTGCGGGGTGGCGGTGTCCACGATGCCGTCGTCGAGGACGGCGGCGGTGTGCAGCACGGCGGTCACCGGAGCGTCGGCGGGCACGGTGTCCAGCAGGTCGGCCAGCTGCGCCCGGTCGGTGACGTCGCAGCGGGCCACGGTGACCCGTACGCCGAGGTCGGTCAGCTCCTCCTCCAGCTCGGCGGCGCCCGGGGCGTCCGGGCCGCGCCGGCTGGCCAGCAGGACGTGCGCGGCGCCGGAACGGGCGGCCCAGCGGGCCATGTGCCCGCCCAGCCCCCCGGTGCCGCCGGTGATCAGGACGGTGCCGCGCATCCGCCAGCCGTCGTCCGCCGTGTCGCCGGACGCGGTCGGCTCGGGCTCGGCGATCCGGGCGAGCCGGCGGACGAGGACCCCGGAGTCGCGGACGGCGAGCTGGTCCTCGCCGCCGTTGTCGCCGAGCGCCGCGCAGAGCAGCGCGCCGGTCTGCGCGTCGAGGGCCTCCGGCAGGTCGAGCAGGCCGCCCCAGCGGCCGGGGTGTTCGAGGGCGACGGCGCGGCCGAGCCCCCAGACGGAGGCGGCCACCGGGTGCGGTGGCAGGTCGTCGGCGGAGACCGCGACGGCCCCCCGGGTCGCGCACCACAGCGGCGCCTCGACGTCGAGCGTGCCGAGCGCCTGCACCAGCAGGGCGGTGCCCGAGGCGGCCAGCGAGGTCGCCGGGTGCTCCGGGTGCGCCCGCTCGTCCAGGCCGAGCAGCGAGAGCACGGCGGCGGGCTGGTCCGGGCCGGGGAGCGCGGCGCGCAGCCGGTCGACCAGGGCCGTCGGTTCGTCGGTGGCGTCCAGTTCCACGGGTACGACGTCCGCGCCGAAGTTGCCGAGCGCCGCCAGCACCCCGCTGACCAGGGGGTCGTCGCCCATCCCCGCGGGCAGCGGGACGAGCCAGGTGCCGGCGAGCCAGGTCAGCGGCAGGTCGGGCACGGCCTGCCAGGTGACTCGGTAGCGCCACCGGTCGATGTCCGGCGTGCCGTCGGCGGCGGCGAGGAAGACCGGCGGCGCCGGCCAGTACCGGTGGTGGTCGAAGGCGTAGGTGGGCAGCGCCACGACGTCGGTCCCGGCGAGGACGGCGGTCAGGTCGACGGGCAGGCCGATCGCGTGCGCGGTGGCGAGGTTGGTCAGCAGCCGCGTCGCGTCGTCGTCACCCCGCCGCAGGCTGCCCAGAATGTGACCGGTGACGCCCGCGTCGTCGAGGATCGCGGTGACCGGCATGGTCAGCACCGGATGCGGGGAAATCTCCACGAACGTCGTGTGACCCGCGGCGACCGCCACCCGCACGGCCGAATCGAACTGCACCGTCTGCCGCAGGTTGTCATACCAGTAGTCCGCCGTCATCGACACCGGATCCACCCAGTCACCCGTCAACGTCGACACCAGACGGGTGTGGCCCTCCTGCGGGGCGATGTCAGCCAAGTCGGCGCGGAGTTGTTCCGCGACGTCCTGCACCGCGACCGAGTGGGAGGCGTAGTCGACGGGGATCAGCCGCGCCCGGACACCGTCGGCCTGACAGGCTTCGACGAGGTCCGCGACGGGCTGCGGCGGACCGGACACCACCACGGTGGAAGGGCCGTTGACGGCGGCCACCCCGACACCCGGGAACGCGGCCAGCCTCTCCGCCACCGCGTCGGCGGACAGGTCCACCGACGCCATCGTGCCCGTGCCCCGCAGCACCGTCAGCGCCCGCGACCGCAACGCCACCGCCTTCGCCGCATCCTCCAACGACAGAATCCCCGCCACACACGCGGCACCGATCTCACCCTGCGAGTGACCGATCACCGCCCCCGGAGCCACCCCCACGTGCTGCCACACCGCCGCCAGAGCGATACCCACGGCCCACAGGACCGGCTGCACCACCTCCACCCGCTCCAACCACGACTCGTCCTCGCCCGTGAGCACCGACACCAGGTCCACGTCCAGATAAGGGGCGAGAGCTTGCTGGCACTCGGCCAACTTCGCGTCGAACACCGGCGTACGACCCACCAGACCGGCCGCCATCCGCGCCGACTGCGCACCCTGACCCGGGAACACGAACACCGCACCCGCGCCCGCGCCCGACGCCACGCCCGTGGTCACGTTCGCGGCCGGACGACCCGCCGCGACGGCGTCCAGCCCAGCCAGCAGCTCGTCGACGGTCGACCCGACGACGGCCGCCCGGTGGTCGAACGCCGACCGCGTGGCAGCCAGGGACCAGCCGACCGCCGCCGGGTCCAGGCCCTCCCGCTCCCGCACGTACGACGCCAGTCGGGCGGCCTGCCCGGCCAGGGCGGCCGTCGACCGGGCCGACACCGGCCAGAGGAACGCGTCGGCGGCGACCAGTCCGGGGATGGAGTCGGACGGGTGGCCCTCGGCCGGCTCGGCGGGCTGCTCGATGATCACGTGGGCGTTGGTGCCGGAGATGCCGAACGAGGAGACCGCCGCCCGGCGCACCCGGCCCGTCTCGGGCCACGGCCGCGCCTCGGTCGCCAGTTCGATGGCGCCGGCCGTCCAGTCGACGTGCGGGGACGGCTCGTCCACGTGCAGCGTCGCCGGCACGACCCCGTGCCGCATCGCCAGCACCATCTTGATCACACTGGCCACGCCCGCGGCGGCCTGCGCGTGCCCGATGTTGGACTTCAACGAGCCGAGGAGCAGCGGTTCGGCGCCCTCCCGGTCCTGCCCGTACGTGGCCAGCAGCGCCTGCGCCTCGATCGGGTCACCGAGCTTCGTGCCGGTGCCGTGCGCCTCCACCACGTCGATGTCGGCCGTGGACAGCCGGGCGCTCGTGAGGGCCTGGCTGATCACCCGCTGTTGGGCGGGGCCGTTCGGGGCGCTCAGGCCGTTGGAGGCGCCGTCCTGGTTGACGGCGGAGCCGCGTACGACCGCGAGGATCCGGTGGCCGTTGCGGCGGGCGTCGGACAGCCGCTCGACCAGCAGCCAGCCGACGCCCTCGGAGAACCCGGCGCCGTCGGCGGCGGCGGCGAAGGACTTGCACCGGCCGTCCGGGGAGAGGGCCCGCTGCCGGCTCGACCCGATGTACAGGCCCGGGGTGGCCATCACGGTCACGCCGCCGGCGAGGGCCAGGTCGCACTCCCCCGCCCGCAGCGCCTGCACGGCGAGGTGCAGCGCCACCAGGGACGACGAGCAGGCCGTGTCGATGGACACGGCGGGCCCCTCCAGCCCGAGGGTGTACGACACCCGGCCGGACGCGACGGCCGCCGCGCCACCGGTCATCGAGTGCCCCTCGTCGCCGTCCGGCGACATCATCAGCAGGGTGGCGTAGTCCTGCCCGTTGGTGCCGACGAACACCCCGGTCCGGCTGCCGCGCAGCGACGCCGGGTCGATGCCGGCGGCCTCGACCGCCTCCCAGGAGGTCTCCAGCAGCAGCCGCTGCTGCGGGTCCATGGCAAGCGCCTCACGCGGCGAGATGCCGAAGAAGGCGGAGTCGAAGTCGCCGGCGCCGTCGACGAACCCGCCCTCCCGGGCGTACGAGGTGCCCGGGTGGTCGGGGTCGGGGTGGTAGAGGCGCTCCAGGTTCCAGCCCCGGTCGTCGGGGAAGGGCGCCACGGCGTCCCGGCCGTCCCGCAGCAGCTCCCACAGGTCGTCGGGGTTGCGCACCCCGCCGGGCAGGCGGCAGCTCATCGCCACGATCGCCACCGGCTCCAGTTCCTGGGACTGTGCCTCACTGAGCCGGCGGCGGGTGTCGTGGAGATCAGCCATGACCCGCTTGAGGTAGTCGCGGAGCTTGTCTTCATTGGCCATCGGAGTGCCGCTTCCTGAGCAGGGACGAAGGGGAGCCGGAGCTGGGGTCAGGAGATGCCGAGGTCCTTGTCCACCATGGCGAACAGTTCGTCGTCGGTGGCGTCGTCGAGGTGCCGGCCGATGTCGCTGCCACCGCTGTCCTGGCCGAGCCGGGAGAGCATCGCCTGGAGGCGTACGGTGGCCCGCACCCGCGCCGCCTCGTCCCGTGCCACCACGTCGAGGCTGTCGGCGATCCGGTCGAGATCGTCGAGGAGCGCGGTCGGGGTGACCACGTCGTCGTGGGCGACCTCGGCGAAGAGGTACTCCGCCAGGGTCGTCGGGGTCGGGTAGTCGAAGACCAGCGTGACCGGCAGGGCCACGCCGGTGGCCGAGCCGAGCCGGTTGCGCAGCTCGACGGCGGTGACGGAGTCGAAGCCCAGCTCCCGGAACGCCCGGTGCTCGTCCACCGACTCGGCGGACGGGTAGTTGAGCACGGCGGCGACCTGGCTGCGGACCAGGCCGAGCAGGACGGCGAGCCGTTCGGCGGCGGGCAGCCCGGCGAACCGCTCCCGCAACGAGTCCGGGCCGTCGCCGGCCTCGACGCCGGCCACCTTCTCGGCCGCCTGGAGCCGGCGGACGTCCGGCAGGTCGCTGATCAGCGGGCCGGGCCGGGTGGCGGTGAAGGCGACAGCGAAGCGTTCCCAGGCCATGTCGGCGATGGTGAGGAACGCCTCGCCGTGGTCCACGGCCTGGTGCAGCGCGGCGATGGCCGCGTCAGGGCTCATCTCGGGTACGCCGTGCCGGTGCAGCAGCTCGCCGAGCGGCCCGTCCGCCATGCCGCCGCCGGCCCAGGCGCCCCAGGCGACGGAGGTGGCGGGCAGGCCGAGACCACGCCGGTGCTGGGCCAGCGCGTCGAGGAACGCGTTGCTCGGGGCGTAGTTGCCGACGCCGGAGCTGGCCACGCTGCCGGCGAACGACGAGAACATGACGAACGCGGACAGGTCCAGGTCGAGGGTCAGCTCGTGCAGGTTGTACGCGACGTCGACCTTGGCCTGGAGCACCCGCTCGATCTGCTCCAGCCGGATGTCGTTGATCATGGCGTCGTCCAGCACGGCGGTGGCGTGCACGACCGTGGTGAGCGGGTACTCGGCGGGGATCGCGCCGATCAGGTCGGCCAGCGCGTCCCGGTCGGAGGCGTCGCAGGCCACCACGGTGGCCTGGGCGCCCAGCGCGGTGAGCTCGTCGACGAGCTGCTGGGCGCCCGGCGCGGCCATGCCCCGCCGGCTGACCACGACGATGTTCTCCACCCCGCTGCGGGCCAGCCAGCGGGCGGCGTGCCCGCCGAGCGCGCCGGTGCCGCCGGTGACCAGCGCCGTACCGAACGGCTGCCAGGGGTTCGCGGGCTGGCTGTCGCCGAGCGGGACGCGGGTGAGCCGCCGGGCGAGCAGGCCGCCGGGGCGTACCGCGATCTGGTCCTCCTCCCCGGCGGCGGTGAGGGCCGCGACCAGCAGGGCGGCGCAGCGCTCCTCGACGGCCTCGGGCAGATCCACGAGGCCACCCCAGCGCTGCGGGTGCTCCAGCGCGGCGACCCGGCCGAAGCCCCACACCAGCGACTGCACCGGCGAGCGCAGCAGGTCGGTGCGGCCGACGGACACGGCGCCGGAGGTGACGCTCCACATGGGGGCGCGCAGGCCGATGTCGCCGAGGGCCTGGAAGAGCGCGACGGTGGCGGCGAAGCCGCCGGGCACGGACGGGTGCAGCGGGTGGGCGAGTTCGTCGAAGGCGAGCAGCGAGATGACGCCGGTCACCTCGGCGGCCCCCTGGTCCCCGCCCGGCGCCGCGGCGAGCGCCTCCTGCAGCAGCTTGCCGAGCAGGTCGCGGTCGACGTCGCTGGTGGAGACGGCCACCGGGACGAGGGTCGCGCCAGCCGTCGTGAATGCCTCGACGCAGGCGTCCTGCCAGGGCTCGACGATGTCGCCGGTCGGCATGACGACGACCCAGGTGCCGCTCATGCCCCGGTTGGTGACGCCGGTCAGGGGCTTCCAGGTGTCCTGGTAGCGCCAGCTGTCGATGTCGGACTGCCGGCGCCGCTGCCGGCGCCACGAGGTGAGCAGCGGCAGGGCCGGGAGCAGCGCGTCGAGGGCCTCGTGCGCGGGGGTGTCCTCGGTGGCGACGGTCTCGGCGAGGGCGGTGAGGTCGCCGCGTTCCACGGCGGCCCAGAAGCTCGCGTCGCTCGGGTCGGCCGCTCCCTGGAGCAGGCTTTCCAGGTCGACGCCGCCGCTGCCGTCCAGCCAGTACCGCTGGTGGTCGAAGGCGTACGTGGGCAGGTCGACAGCGTCGGTCTCGGCGAGGACGGTCGTGAGGTCGACGGGCAGGCCGATGGCGTGCGCCGTGGCCAGGTTGGTCAGCAGCCGCGTCGCGTCGTCGTCACCCCGCCGCAGGCTGCCCAGAATGTGACCGGTGACGCCCGCGTCGTCGAGGATCGCGGTGACCGGCATGGTCAGCACCGGATGCGGCGAGATCTCCACGAACGTCGTGTGACCCGCGGCGACCGCCACCCGCACAGCCGAATCGAACTGCACCGTCTGCCGCAGGTTGTCATACCAGTAGTCCGCCGTCATCGACACCGGATCCACCCAGTCACCCGTCAACGTCGACACCAGACGGGTGTGACCCTCCTGCGGGGCGATGTCAGCCAAGTCGGCGCGGAGTTGTTCCGCGACGTCCTGCACCGCGACCGAGTGGGAGGCGTAGTCCACCGGGATCAGCCGCGCCCGGACACCGTCGGCCTGGCACGCTTCGACGAGGTCCGCGACGGGCTGCGGCGGACCGGACACCACCACGGTGGAAGGGCCGTTGACGGCGGCCACCCCGACACCCGGGAACGCGGCCAGCCTCTCCGCCACCGCGTCGGCGGACAGGTCCACCGACGCCATCGTGCCGGTACCCCGCAGCACCATCAGCGCCCGCGACCGCAACGCCACCGCCTTCGCCGCATCCTCCAACGACAGAATCCCCGCCACACACGCGGCACCGATCTCACCCTGCGAGTGACCGATCACCGCCCCCGGAGCCACCCCCACGTGCTGCCACACCGCCGCCAGAGCGATACCCACGGCCCACAGGACCGGCTGCACCACCTCCACCCGCTCCAACCACGACTCGTCCTCGCCCGTGAGCACCGACACCAGGTCCACGTCCAGATAAGGGGCGAGAGCTTGCTGGCACTCGGCCAACTTCGCGTCGAACACCGGCGTACGACCCACCAGACCGGCCGCCATCCGCGCCGACTGCGCACCCTGACCCGGGAACACGAACACCGCCCCCGCACCCGTCCCGGAAACGGTGCCCGTGACCAGGTTCCCGGACGGCGAACCGGCGGCCAGGGCGTCCAGCCCAGCCAGCAGTTCCTCGACGCTCGCACCGACCACCGCCGCCCGCTGATCGAACAGCGACCGCGTCGTGGCCAGGGACCAGCCCACCGCCGCCGGAGCCACGTCACCGCGCTCGCGCACGTACTCCGCCAGCCGCGCCGCCTGACCCGCCAGAGCCCCCTTCGACCGCGCCGACACCGACCACACCAGGACGTCGGAGGCGACCAGGCCGGGTCGCCGGCTGGTCTCGACCGCCACCTCGACGGTCTCCTCACCGTCGGCGGCCTCCGGCGCGGCGGTACGCGGCCGGTACTCCTCCACGATGACGTGGGCGTTGGTGCCGCTGACGCCGAACGAGGAGACGCCGCCCCGGCGGGGACGACCCAGCTCCGGCCACGGCTTGGCCTCGGTGAGCAGCGACACCGCCCCGGCGGTCCAGTCGACGTGCGGGGACGGCTCGTCGACGTGCAGGGTCTCCGGCATGAGGCCGTTGCGCAGGGCCATCACCATCTTGACCATGCCGGCGACGCCGGCGGCGCTCTGGGTGTGGCCGATGTTCGACTTCACCGAGCCGAGCCAGAGCGGCCGGTCGGCGGGGCGGTCCTGCCCGTACGTGGCGATCAGGGCCTGCGCCTCGATCGGGTCGCCGAGCGTCGTGCCGGTGCCGTGCGCCTCCACCATGTCGACGTCGGCGGCACCGAGGCGGGCGTTGACCAGGGCCTGCCGGATGACCCGCTGCTGCGAGGGGCCGTTCGGGGCGGTGAGGCCGTTCGACGCGCCGTCCTGGTTGAGGGCGCTGCCGCGGATGACGGCGAGGATCGGGTGGCCGTTGCGCTCGGCGTCGGAAAGCCGTTCCACCACCAGCACGCCGCCGCCCTCGCCCCAGCCGGTGCCGTCCGCCCCGGCCGCGAACGCCTTGCACCGGCCGTCGACGGACATGCCGCGCTGCCGGGAGAAGACGACGAACACGCCGGGGGTGACCATCACGGTGACGCCACCGGCGATGGCCAGGTCGCACTCGCGGCGGCGCAGCGCGGTCGCCGCGAGGTGCAGGGCCACCAGCGACGACGAGCAGGCGGTGTCCACGGTGACGGCCGGGCCGTTGAGGCCGAGGGTGAACGAGATCCGGCCGGACGCCACACTGGTGGTGTTGCCGGTGCCGATGTACATGTCGACGCCCTCGGGCACGTTCGGCAGACCCATGCCGTAGTTGGAGGTGCTCAGCCCCACGAAGACGCCGGTCTGGCTGCCGCGCAGCGACAGCGGGTCGATGCCGGCCCGCTCGATGGCCTCCCAGGACGTCTCCAGCAGCAGCCGCTGCTGCGGGTCCATGGCGAGGGCCTCACGCGGGGAGATCCCGAACAGCGACGGGTCGAACGCGCCGGCCTGGTCGAGGAAGCCGCCGATCCGGGTGTAGCTCTTGCCCGGCTTGTTGGGGTCGGGGTCGTAGAGCGACGCCAGGTCCCAGCCCCGGTCGTCCGGAAACTCGGTGAGCGCGTCCCGGCCGTCGGCGACGAGTTCCCACAGGTCTTCCGGGGAGTGGACGCCACCCGGGAAGCGGCAGCTCATCGAGACGATGGCCAGCGGCTCCTGGTCGCGTGCCTCGACGGTCTGCAGCTTGCGCTTGGTCTCGTGCAGGTCGGCGGTCACCCGCTTGAGGAAGTACCGCAGCTTGTCGTCGCTCATCGGGTGGCGCCTTCCTCGATGAAGAATCCGGTCATCTCAGGAGATCCCAAACTCTTTGCTGATGAAGTCGAAGATCTCGTCGTCGCTGGCCGATTCGAGATCGGGCTTGTCCTGCTCGGTGGCCGGTCCGGCGCCCAGGTCGGACGCCTTGGCCAGCAGGTCCTGCATCCGGGCGGTGAACCGGGCCCGGGCCGTCGCGTCCAGTGGGATGGCCGTGAGCAGGCTCTCCACGGTGTCGATGCCCTGGAAGATGGGCTGCGTGGACGGCGCCGCGTCGGCGGCGATCTCGCTCGTCAGCCTCTCGGCGAGCGCGGCCGGCGTCGGGTAGTCGAACACCAGCGTCGCCGGCAGCCGCAGCCCGGACAGGCTGTTGAGCCGGTTGCGCAGGTCCACCGCGGTGAGCGAGTCGAAGCCGAGTTCGGTGAAGAGCCGGCCGGGGTCGACCGCGTCGGCGCTGGCGTGGCCGAGGACGGCGGCGATGTTCGCCCGGACCACGTCCAGCACGACCTTCAGCCGCTCCGGGCCGGCCAGCCCGGCCAGCCGCTGGCTCAGCTGCATCCCGCCGGCGCGGGCACCGGCGGCGTCGACCGATCGCCGCAGCGGCACCCGGACCAGGGCCCGGAGCATCGGCGCGAGCGTGCCGGCCTCCGCCTGCGTCCGCAGGGTCCCGACGTCCAGCCGCATCGGTACGACCGCCGCCGCGTCGAGCCGCCAGGCCGCGTCGAAGAGGTCCAGCGCCTGCTCGGTGGCGAGCCCCGCCGCGCCCTGCTCGGCCATCCGCCGCACGTCCGCGTCGTCGAGGTGGCCGGTCATGCCGCTGGCCTGCTCCCACAGGCCCCAGGCCAGGGAGATGCCGGCGAGTCCGCGGGCCCGCCGGTGCGCGGCGAGGGCGTCCAGGAAGGCGTTCGCCGCCGAGTAGTTGGACTGGCCGGCGCTGCCCAGGGTGGCCGCCGCCGAGGAGAAGAGCACGAAGGCCGCGAGGTCGAGGTCGGCGGTGAGGCGGTGCAGATGCCACGCCGCGTCGATCTTCGGCACGGCGACCGCGTCCACCCGCTCGGGGGTCATCGACTCCAGCACGCCGTCGTCGAGTACGCCGGCGGCGTGCACCACGGCGGTGAGCGGATGGTCGGCGGGCACCCCGGCCAGCAGCGCCGACAGGGCGTCCGGGTCGGCGACGTCGCAGGCCGCGACGGTGATCCGGGTGCCGGTGTCGGCGAGGTCGGCGAGGTCGGCGATGCCCTCGGCCGCCGCGCCGCGCCGCCCGGCCAGCAGCAGGTGCCGCACGCCGTGGGTGGTGGCGAGGTGGCGGGCCACGATACGGCCCAGCACGCCGGTCCCGCCGGTGATCAGCACGGTGCCGTCGGGGTCGATGCCGCCGGGCAGCAGCTCCACCCCGGCCGGAACCCGCCCGAGCCGTGGCGTACGGACCTGCCCGCCCCGCACGGCGAGCTGCGGCTCGCCGGAGGCGATGGCGGCGGCCAGCACGGTGCCGCTGCCAGGGGTGTCGTCGAGGTCGACCAGCTGGCACCGGCCCGGGTGCTCGAGCTGCGCGGTCCGCAGCAGGCCCCAGACCGGGGCCTGGCGCAGGTTGACGACCGGCTGCTCCCCCGCCGCGACCGCGTCGCGGGTGACCAACACCAGCCGGGAGTCGGCGAACCGGTCGTCGGCGAGCCAGGTCCGCACCGCGGCGAGGGTGCGGTGCGTCGTGGCCCGCGCCTGCGCGGCCAGCGACGGGTCCGTCGGGTCCCCGACGCCGCCGACCGGGACGATCACCGCCTCGGGCGCCGGCGCGCCCCCGGCGAGCAGGTCACCCAGCGAGTCCAGGTCCACGTCGGCACGCACCCGCACGCCGGCCGCCTCGCAGGCGACGCTGAGGGCGAGATCGTCGCCGCCGAGCACCACCCAGCGGATGGCCGCCGGCACCGGGCCGGTGGGCACCGGCAGCGCCGGCCAGTCCACCTGGAACAGGGACTCGTGCCGGCCGGAGCGGGCAGCGCCGAGCGAGTCGCCGGTGACCCGGCGCATGATCAGCGAGTCCACGTGCAGCACCGGGGCGCCGGTGGCGTCGGCCACCTGGAAGGAGACCCCGACCTCGCCGGCCGCCGCGACGCGCACGCGCAGGGCGGTGGCACCGGCGGCGAGCAGGGAGACGCCGGTCCAGGCGAACGGTAGGCGGGGCACCGTGGCGTCGGCCCCGTCGCCCATCCGGCCGAGGAAGCCGCCGATCGACATGGCCTGCAGCGCGCCGTCGAGCAGCGCCGGGTGCACGCCGAACCGGCCGGCGTCAGCGTGGTGGTCGGCAGGCAGCTCGACCTCGGCGAAGACCTCGTCGTCGCGGGTCCACGCGGCGCGCAGGCCGCGGAACGCCGGGCCGTACCCGAAGACGGTCGCCTCGATGCCGGAGTAGAAGTCGTCGGCCTCGACGCGGGTCGCGCCGGGCGGCGGCCACACCCCGAGGTCGAAGGCGGGCGCGGTGCCCTCGGCCGGCTGCGGGGCGAGCAGGCCGGTGGCGTGGCAGGTCCAGGCCACGTCGGCCAGGATCTCGTCCGAGCCGTCCCGGTAGGGCCGGGAGTAGAGCTGGACGGTGCGGCGCCCGTCGTCGTCCCGGTCGCCGACCATCAGCTGCACCTGGAGCGCGCCGAGTTCGGGCAGGACGAGCGGGGCGAGCAGGGTCAGCTCCTCCACCGTCGGGCAACCCGCCTGCTCACCGGCGTACGTCGCCAGCTCCACGAAGGCGGTGCCGGGCAGCAGGATGTTGTCCATCACCCGGTGCTCGCCGAGCCACGGGTGGGTACGCACCGACAGCCGCCCGGTGAAGACCATCCGCTCGCTGTCCGGGAAGGTCAGCGTGGCGCTGAGCAGCGGATGCCCGGCGTCCTGGAGGCCGGCGGAGCTGACGTCCTGCGCCCGGTGGACCGGGGGGTCGACCCAGTACCGGTGGTGGTCGAAGGCGTACGTGGGCAGATCGACAGCGTCGGTCTCGGCGAGGACGGTCGTGAGGTCGACGGGCAGGCCGATCGCGTGCGCCGTGGCCAGGTTGGTCAGCAGCCGCGTCGCGTCGTCGTCACCCCGCCGCAGGCTGCCCAGAATGTGACCGGTCACGCCCGCGTCATCGAGGATCGCGGTGACCGGCATGGTCAACACCGGATGCGGCGAGACCTCCACGAACGTCGTGTGACCCGCGGCGACCGCCACCCGCACGGCCGAATCGAACTGCACCGTCTGCCGCAGGTTGTCATACCAGTAGTCCGCCGTCATCGACACCGGATCCACCCAGTCACCCGTCAACGTCGACACCAGACGGGTGTGACCCTCCTGCGGGGCGATGCCAGCCAAGTCGGCACGGAGTTGTTCCGCGACGTCCTGCACCGCCGCCGAGTGGGAGGCGTAGTCGACGGGGATCAGCCGCGCCCGGACACCGTCGGCCTGGCACGCCTCGACGAGGTCCGCGACGGGCTGCGGCGGACCGGACACCACCACGGTGGAAGGGCCGTTGACGGCGGCCACCCCGACACCCGGGAAACCCGCGAGACGGGCGGTGATCGCCTCGGCGGACAGGTCGACCGACGCCATCGTGCCGGTGCCCCGCAGCACCGTCAGCGCCCGCGACCGCAACGCGACCGCCTTTGCCGCATCCTCCAACGACAGAATCCCCGCCACACACGCGGCACCGATCTCACCCTGCGAGTGACCGATCACCGCAGCCGGAGAAACCCCAACGTGCCGCCACACCGCCGCGAGGGCGATGCCCACGGCCCACAGGACCGGCTGCACCACCTCCACCCGCTCCAACCACGACTCGTCCTCGCCCGTGAGCACCGACACCAGGTCCACGTCCAGATAAGGGGCGAGAGCTTGCTGGCACTCCGCCAACTTCGCGTCGAACACCGGCGTACGACCCACCAGACCGGCCGCCATCCGCGCCGACTGCGCACCCTGACCCGGGAACACGAACACCGCACCCGCACCGTGGGACGAGGCCGTGCCCGCGACGACGTTGCCGGCCGGCGAACCGGCCGCCAGCGCGTCCAGCCCCGACAGCAACTCCTCGACGCTCGCGCCGACCACCGCCGCCCGCTGATCGAACAGCGACCGCGTCGTGGCCAGGGACCAGCCCACCGCCGCCACATCAACGTCGCCGCGCTCGCGCACGTACTCCGCCAGCCGCGCCGCCTGACCCGCCAGAGCCCCCTTCGACCGCGCCGACACCGACCACACGACGACATCGGAGTCCACCAGGCCCGGACGCGGGTCCACGGGCGCGGACTCGACCGGCTCGTCGGCCTGCTCGATGATGACGTGGGCGTTGGTGCCGGAGATGCCGAACGACGACACCGCCGCGCGGCGGGGACGGTCCACCGCCGGCCACGGCCGGGACTCCGTCGCCAACTCCACCGAGCCGGACGTCCAGTCGATGTGCGGGGACGGCTCGTCCACGTGCAGCGTCGCCGGCACGACCCCGTGCCGCATGGCCTGCACCATCTTGATCACGCCGGCGACGCCCGCCGCCGCCTGCGCGTGCCCGATGTTCGACTTGATCGAGCCGAGCAGCAGCGGCCGGTCGGCCGGCCGGTCCCGCCCGTACGTGGCGAGCAGCGCCTGCGCCTCGATGGGGTCGCCGAGCGTGGTGCCCGTGCCGTGCGCCTCGACCACGTCGACGTCGGCCGTGGACAGCCGCGCCGACGCGAGGGCCTGCCGGATGACCCGCTGCTGGGAGGGGCCGTTCGGGGCGGTCAGCCCGTTCGACGCCCCGTCCTGGTTGATCGCGGAGCCGCGTACCACGGCGAGGACCTTGCGGCCCTGCCTGCGGGCGTCGCTCAGCCGCTGCACGAGCAGCATGCCGACGCCCTCGGACCAGCCGGTGCCGTCCGCCGAGGCGGCGAACGACTTGCACCGGCCGTCGGCGGCGAGGCCACGCTGGCGGGAGAACTCGACGAACGCGGTCGGGGTGGCCATCACCATCACACCGCCGGCGAGGGCCATGTCGCACTCGCCGCGCCGCAGCGCCTGGCCGGCCCAGTGCAGGGCCACCAGGGACGACGAGCAGGCGGTGTCCAACGAGACGGCCGGACCTTCGAGGCCGAACGTGTACGCCACCCGCCCGGAGATGACGCTGCTGGTCATCCCGGTCAGCATGTAGCCCTCGGCGGCCTCCGGCGAGTACGCGAGCAGCGAGCCGTAGTCCTGGCCGCTGGTCCCGACGAACACGCCGGTGCTGCTGCCCCGGACGGCGGCCGGGTCGATGCCGGCGGACTCGAAGGACTCCCAGGTGGTCTCCAGCAACAGCCGCTGCTGCGGGTCCATGGCCAGGGCCTCGCGGGGCGAGATGCCGAAGAACCCGGGGTCGAACCGGTCGACGCCGCTGAGGAAGCCGCCGCCGCGGGCGTAGAAGGTGCCGCTGGCGTCGGGGTCCGGGCTGTAGAGGGAGTCGAGGTCCCAGCCCCGGTCGGTGGGCAGGTCGGTGATCGCGTCGACGCCGTCGGCCACGAGCCGCCACAGGTCGTCCGGGGACCAGACCCCGCCGGGCAGCCGGCACGCCATGCCGATGATGGCGAGGGGCTCGTCGTCGTCGACCGACACGGTGGTGGTCGTGGGTCGCACGGGGACGGGGGTGCCGGCGATCTCCGTACCGAGGAAGGCGGCCAGGTCGTGTGGGGTCGGGTAGTCGAAGACGAGGGTGGCCGGCAGCCGCATCCCGAACGCGTTGTTGAGCCGGTTGCGCATCTCGACGGCGGTCAGCGAGTCGAAGCCGAACTCGCTGAACGCCTTGCGCGGCTCGATGGCCGTCGGGTCGGGGTAGCCGAGCACGGCGGCGGCCTGGCCGCGGACGATCTCGACCAGCGCGGCGGCCCGGTCGGTGTCGCCGAGCGCGGCGAGCTGCTGGACCAGGGACGCGCCGGTGGTGGCCGCGGCGGCGGTGCGGGCGGGCATGCGGATCAGCGCCCGGTACAGCGGCGGGATGCTGCCGCCGGCGAACTGCACCTTCATGGCGGCGAGGTCGAGCCGGGCCGGGACGAGCGCGGCGTCGGTGGTGCGGCAGGCCGCGTCGAAGAGGGCGAGCCCCTCCTCGGCCTCCATGGCGGCGACGCCGGAGCGGGAGATCCGGTTGAGGTGGACGTCGTCCAGCTCGGTGGTCATGCCGCTGCGGTCGGCCCAGAGGCCCCACGCGAGGGTGAGCGCGGCGAGCCCGCGCGCCTTGCGGTGCTGGGCCAGCCCGTCGAGGAACGCGTTGGCGGCGGCGTAGTTGCCCTGGCCGGGGCCGCCGGCGGTGGCGGCGAGCGAGGAGTACGAGACGAACGCCTTCAGGTCTAGGTTGGCAGTCAGCTCGTGCAGGTTCCAGGCGGCGTCGACCTTGGGCCGCAGCACGCCGTCCATCCGCTCGGGGGTGAGCGAGGAGATGACGCCGTCGTCGCGGACGCCGGCGGCGTGGATGACAGCGGTGAGGGGGTGCTCCGCCGGGATGGCGGCCAGCAGCTCCGCCACGGCGGCCCGGTCGGCGACGTCGCAGGCGGCGACGGTGACGGTCGCGCCGAGCGCCTCCAGGTCGGCGCAGAGTTCGGCGACGCCCGCGGCCGCCCGGCCGCGCCGGCTGGTGAGGATGAGGTGCCGGACGCCGTACGTGGTCACCAGGTGCCGGCTCATGAGCTGGCCGAGGGTGCCGGTGGCGCCGGTGATCAGGACGCTCCCCTCCCCGTCGAACGGGGCGGCTGGCGGCTCGGCGACGGCGGGGACCCGGGTGAGCCGGGCGCCGGCGGCGACGCCCGCGCGGATCACCACCTGCGGCTCGTCGGTGGCGACGGCCGGGACGAGCGCGGCGGCGCAGCCGGCCACGTCGTCGACGTCGACCAGCACGAACCGGTCGGGGTTCTCCGACTGGGCGGAGCGGAGCAGGCCGATCACGGCGGCGCCGGCCAGGTCGGTCAGGTCGGCGTCCCGGTCGGTGGCGACCGCGCCGCGGGTGAGCACGACCAGCCGGGAGGCCGCGTACCGGTCGTCGGCGAGGAACTGCTGGAGCACGGCGAGCGCCCGGTGGGTCACCTCGGCGACGGCGCGCGGCACGTCCGCCGACGCGGGCGGGTCGAGGAAGGGCACGACCAGCACGCCGGGTGCGTCCGCGCCGTCGTCCATCGCGGTCGCCAGGGCGGTCAGGTCGGGGTACGCCGCCACGGCCGTCCCGGTTGCCGCTACCGCGTCGGTGAGGGCCGCGTCGTCGTCGACCACCACCCAGGCGTCGGTCGACGGGCCGGCGGCCAGGGCGAGCGGGGCCCACTCGACCCGGAACAGCGACTCGGTCCCGCCGCCCCCGGCGGTGCGGAGCTGGTCGGCGGAGACCGGCCGCAGGACGAGGGAGCCGACGGAGATGATCGGCGCGCCGGTGACGTCGGCGAGCAGCAGCGAGATGCTGTCGGTGCCGGTGTGCGAGACCCGGACCCGGGCCGCCGCCGCGCCGGCGGCGTGCAGGGCGACGTCGTTCCACGAGAACGGCAGCCGGCCGTACCCCGGGGGCATGTCCGCCCCGGACGGCGCGCCGGTGGCGGTGGTCAGCCCGAGGGTGTGCAGCGCCGCATCGAGCAGGGCCGGGTGCAGGCCGTACCCGTCGGCCTCGGCGGCGGAGGTCTCCGGCAGGGCCAGCTCGGCGAAGAGGTCCTCGCCGCGCCGCCAGGCGGAGCGCAGCGCGATGAAGGACGGGCCGTAGTCGTAGCCCTGGGCGGCGAGGTTCAGGTACAGGTCGTCGGTGGCGACCTCGGTCGCGCCCGGGGGCGGCCAGGCGGTCAGGTCGGACCAGCCGGAGGGCGTGCCCGGTCCGGCGGGGCCGCTGGCCAGCACGCCGCTGGCGTTGCGGGTCCAGGCCCGCTCCCCCGCGCCGTCGGCCGGGTCGCCGTCGACCGCGGAGTGCAGCGACACGGACCGGCAGCCGGTCTCGTCGGCCGGGCCGATCCAGAGCTGGATGTCCACGCCACCGGTCTCAGGCAGGATCAGCGGCGACTCCAGGGTGAGTTCGCGGACGTGGTCCGCGCCGACGTGCGCGCCGGCCTGGAGGGCGAGTTCCACGAAGCCCGTGCCGGGCAGCAGCACCGTGTCGAAGACGACGTGGTCGGAGATCCACGGGTGGGTGCGCCGGGCCAGTCGCCCGGTGAACAGGAAGCCCTCGGCGTGCGCGACGCCGACGGCGGCGCCGAGCAGGGGGTGCCGCGCGGGCCGCAGGCCGACGGCGGTGACGTCTCCGGTCCACCCGGCGCCCGCCTCCGGCCAGTAGCGCTGGTGCTGGAAGGCGTACGTGGGCAGGTCCACGCGGCGTGCGCCGGTGTCGGTGAACCACTGCCGCCAGGTCACCGGCACGCCGTGCACATGCAGGTCGGCCAGGGCGTGCAGCAGGGCGTGCGTCTCCGGCCGGTCCTTACGCTGGACGGCGACGGCCAGCACGGCATCATCCTCGGGCAGGATGTCCGCCGCCATCGCCGTCAGCACACTCTGCGGACCCACCTCCAGGAACGTGTCCACGCCCGCCTCACGCAGCGCGGCGACCCCGTCGGCGTACCGCACCGCCTCACGGACATGCCGCACCCAGTAGTCGACCGTGCGAATCTCGTCGCCCTCGGCCAGGGCACCGGTCACGTTCGACACGACCGGCAGCAACGGGGCGGCAAAGGTCAACCCGTCCAGGAGCGTGCGGAACTCATCGAGGATCGGCTCCATCAGCGGACTGTGGAACGCGTGGCTGACGGCGAGGCGGCGGGTCCGGGCGCCTCGCTCCTTCCAGGTCCGCTCGATGCCGTCGAGGGCGTCGACCGCGCCGGACACCACGACCGATGTCGGCCCGTTGACCGCCGCGATCCCGACCCGATCCGTGAGGCCGGCGATCGACTCGGCCACCGCGGCCTCGTCCGCCGCCACTGCGAGCATCCCGCCGCCGGACGGCAGGGCCTGCATCAACCGACCCCGAGCCGCCACCAACGCGGCGGCGTCCGACAGGGACAACACCCCGGCCACGTGCGCGGCCGTGATCTCACCGATCGAGTGACCGGCGAGCATGTCCGGCACGACGCCGAACGACTCGATCAGCCGGAACAACGCCACCTCGACCGCGAACAGGCCCGCCTGGGTGAACACGGTCTGGTCCAGCAGCTCGGCCTCCGGGGTGCCCGCCTCGGCGAACAGCACCTCCCGCAACGGACGCGGCAATAGCGGATCGAGCTGCGCACACACCTCGCCCAACGCGGCGGCGAAGACCGGGAACGCCTCGGACAACTCCCGGCCCATGCCCGCACGCTGCGCACCCTGACCCGAGAACAGCACCGCCAGCGAGCCCCGGCCGCCGGCCTGGCCCGCGACCACCGCGCCCGACGGCTCGCCGGACGCGAGCGCCCGGAGCCCGGCGAGCAGGTCGTCGCGGCCGGTGGCCGGCACCACGGCCCGGTGGTCCAGGGTGGACCGGGAGGTGACCGACGAGAAGGCGACGTCGAGGGGACGCAGGGTCTCGTCGGCAGCCAGCCGGGCGGCCCAGCGCTGCGCCTGTCCGGCTAGGCCGGCGGCGTCCCGGGCCGACACCAGCACGGGGACGACCGGCCGCTCGACGGCCGGTGCGGCGGGGGCCGGCGCGGGCTGCGGCACCGGGGCCTGCTCCAGGATGGTGTGCGCGTTGGTGCCGGACACCCCGAACGAGGACACGGCCGAGCGGCGCGGCCGGTCCGTCGCCGGCCACGGCGTCGCCTCGGTCACCAGCGAGACGGCACCGGCAGACCAGTCGACCTCGGGGGTCGGCTCGTCCACGTGCAGGGTCGGCGGCACGACGCCGTGCCGCATCGCCATGACCATCTTGATCACACCGGCGACGCCGGCGGCGGCCTGGGCGTGGCCGATGTTCGACTTCACGGACCCGAGCAGCAGCGGCGCCGCGTCGCCCCGGTCCTGCCCGTACGTGGCCAGCAGCGCCTGCGCCTCGATCGGGTCGCCGAGCCGGGTGCCGGTGCCGTGCGCCTCCACCACGTCCACGCCGCCCGCGGCGAGACCGGCGTTGGCCAGGGCCTGCTGGATGACCCGCTGCTGGGACGGCCCGTTCGGGGCGCTCAGGCCGTTGGAGGCGCCGTCCTGGTTGACGGCGCTGCCCCGCACCACGGCGAGGATCGGGTGGCCGTTGCGCTGCGCGTCCGACAGCCGCTCCAGCAGCAGGACGCCGACGCCCTCGGACCAACCGGTGCCGTCGGCGGCGGCGGCGAACGCCTTGCACCGGCCGTCGGCGGCGAGGCCGCGCTGCCGGGAGAACTCGACGAAGGCGGCCGGGGTGCACATGGCGGTGACCCCGGCGACGATGGCCAGGGTGCACTCCCGCTGCCGCAGCGCCTGCCCGGCGAGGTGCAGCGCGACCAGGGAGGACGAGCAGGCGGTGTCGATGGTGACCGCCGGCCCCTCCAGGCCGAAGGTGTAGGCGATCCGGCCGGAGACGACGCTGCCGGCGTTGCCGGTCATCAGGTGCCCTTCCAGGCCCTGCGCGGCACCCATCAGCACGGTGCCGTAGTCCTGCCCGGTGCTGCCGGCGAAGACGCCGGTACGGCTGCCGCGCAGCGAGTGCGGGTCGATGCCGGCCCGTTCGAGGACCTCCCACGAAGTCTCCAGCAGCCAGCGCTGCTGCGGGTCCATCGCCAGGGCCTCGCGCGGTGAGATCGCGAAGAAGCCCGGGTCGAAGTCGGGCATGTCGTGGACGAAGCCACCCTGGCGGGTGTACGACGTGCCGGGGCCGCCCTGCTCCTGGTCGGCGTCGTACAACGACCCGAGGTCCCAGCCCCGGTCCTCCGGGAAGTCGGTGACCGCGTCCCGGCCGGACGCGACCACCTCCCACAGGTCCTCCGGCGACCGCACGCCGCCGGGGAACCGGCAGCTCATGGAGACGATGGCGACCGGTTCCTGTTCGCCGGCCTCCACCTCGCGCAGGCGCTGCCGCACCTGATGCAGGTCAGCGGTGACCCGCTTGAGGTAGTCGAGAAGCTTCGCCTCGTCAGCCATGGACCGCGCACTCCTTGTGTTGACCCGTCGTCGCAGCAGCGATCACGTCAGGACATCCCCAGCTCGCGGTCGATGAAGTCGAAGACCTCATCCGGCGTCGCGTCCTGGAGCTTCTCGGCGACGGTGTCGCCGTCCGCCGGCGCGTCGGCCTCGTTGAGGGAGGCCAGCAGCGCCCGCAGCCGCTCGGTGATCCGAATCCGGGCGCTGCGGTCCGGCGCCGAGCCGGAGAGCGCCGCTTCCAACCTGTCCAGCTCGCCGAAGACCGGCGCGACACCGACCACCCCGCCGTCGACGATCGCGGCCCGCACGTAGTCGGCCAGCCCGGCGGCGGTCGGGTAGTCGAAGACCACCGTGGCGGGCAGCCGGACGCCGGTCGCCGCGGTGAGCCGGTTGCGCAGCTCCACGGCGGTCAGCGAGTCGAAGCCGAGTTCCCGGAACGCCCGGTCCGGCTCCACGGCGTCGATCGAGGCGTGCCCGAGCACCGCGGCGGCCTGGCCGCGCACCAGTTCGAGGAGGGTCTTGCGCCGCTCGGCGTCCGTCTGGCCGGCGAGCAGCGCGGCCAGCGACTCCGCGGACACGCCGCTGTCGTCGGCCCGCTCGGCGGCGGCCCGCCGCGCCTCGGCCACGCCCTCGATGAGCGCGCTGGGCCGGACGGCGACGAAGCCGGGCACGTACCGGACCCAGTCGATGGCGGCCACCAGCGTCGCCGGCTCGCCTCCCGCGACGCACCGCGCGAGCGCGGTGAGGGCGGGCTCGGTGTCGAGGCGGGCGACCCCGGTGCGCCGCCGACGCTCCTCCACCGCCTGGTCGGTGGCGGCCATCCCGCCGGCCGCCCAGGGACCCCACGCGATCGAGGTGGCCGGCAGTCCCTGGCGGTGCCGCTGCTCGGCGAGGGCGTCGAGGTAGGCGTTGGCGGCGGCGTAGCTGCCCTGGCCGGCGGCGCCGAGCTGGCCGGCCATCGCGGAGAACAGCACGAACGCGCGCAGTTCCCGCCCGACGGTCAGCTCGTGCAGGTGCAGCGCGCCGAGCACCTTGGGCCGCAGGACGGTGGCGAGCCGGTCGGCGGTGAGGCCGTCGAGCACGCCGTCGTCGAGCACGCCGGCCGCGTGCACCACGCTCGTCAGCGGCGCCTCGGCGGGCACCTCGTCGAGCAGCTTGGCCAGCGCCGCCCGGTCGGCCACGTCGCAGGCCGCGACGGTCACCCGGCTGCCGGCCTCGGTCAGCTCCCGAACCAGCTCGGTAGCACCCGGGGCGTCCGCTCCCCGGCGGCTCACCAGCAGCAGGTGCTCGGCGCCGCGGGCGGCCAGCCAGCGGGCCACCTCCGCGCCGAGCGCGCCGGTGCCGCCGGTGACCAGCGTGGTGCCCGGGTAGCCGGCCTCGTCGGTGGCGGTGTCACCGCCGGGCGCCCGCACCAGCCGGCGTACCAGGATGGTGGCGCCGTCGACGGCGAGCTGGTCCTCGCCGTCGAGGCCGGCCAGCGCGGCGCAGAGCAGGTCCCAGCCGTGGTCGTCGAGGGTGGCCGGGACGTCGACCAGCCCGCCCCACCGCTGCGGGTGTTCCAGGGCCGCGACCCGGCCGAGGCCCCAGAGCAGCGACTGCTCCGGGCGGCCGGGGGTCCCGCCCCGGGTGGTGCCGGCGGCGCCCCGGGTGAGGCACCACAGCGGCGCGGCGACGTCGAGGTCGCCGAGGGCCTGGACCAGCGCCAGGGACCGGGCGAGGAACGGCGGCACCGGCTGGGTGTCGTCGACCGCGCCGTCGGCGAGGGCGAGCAGCGACAGCACGCCGTCCACCGGGGCGGGCCCGCCGTCGGCGGTGCGCGTCGCGGTGGTCAGGTGCGCGGCCAGGGCGGCCCGGTCGGTCAGGTCGTCCGGCAGCAGCATCAGCCGGACGTCGGCGCCTCGGCGGGCCAGTTCGACGACCGCGGCCTCGCCCTCCTCCGGGTGCCGCTCGTCCGCGACGACCCACCAGGCGCCGGGGAGGAAGCTGACCGGCGTCCCGGTGTACGGCTGCCAGACGCTGCGGTACCGCCAGTCGTCCAGGGTGGACCGTTCCCGCTGCTGCCGCCGCCAGGAGGCGAGCACCGGCAGGGCCGCGCCCAGCCGTTCCAGGGACTCCGTCGCGCTCTGTGCGGTGAGTTCCGCGAGCGCGGCCAGGTCCTCACTCTCGACGGCCGCCCAGAAGGCGGAGTCGACGCCGCTCGGGGTTTCGTCGGCGCCGCCCTGCGCGGTCGTCGCGGTCGGCCAGAACCGGTCCCGGTCGAAGGCGTACGTGGGCAGCGCCACGACGTCGGTCCCGGCGAGGACGGCGGTCAGGTCGACGGGCAGGCCGATCGCGTGCGCCGTGGCCAGGTTCGTCAGCAGCCGCGTCGGGTCGTCGTCCCCGCGCCGCAGGCTGCCCAGGATGTGACCGGTGACACCCGCGTCGTCCAGGATCGCCGTGACCGGCATGGTCAACACCGGATGCGGGGAAATCTCCACAAACGTCGTGTGACCCGCGGCGACCGCCACCCGCACAGCCGGGTCGAACTGCACCGTCCGCCGCAGGTTGTCATACCAGTAATCCGCCGTCATCGACGCCGGATCCACCCAATCCCCGGTCAACGTCGACACCAGGCGCGTGTGACCCTCCTGCGGAGCGATGTCGGCCAGGTCAGCACGCAACTGTTCCGCAACGTCCTGCACCGCCGCCGAATGCGACGCGTAATCCACCGGAATCAGGCGGGCCCGAACGCCCTCGGCCTGACACGCCTCGACAAGGTCCGCGACCGGCTGCGGCGGACCCGACACCACCACCGTGGACGGACCATTCACCGCGGCCACCCCGACACCCGGGAACACGGCCAGACGCTCCGTCACCGCGTCCACGGACAGGTCCACCGACGCCATCGTGCCGGTACCCCGCAGCACCGTCAGCGCCCGCGACCGCAACGCCACCGCCTTCGCCGCATCCTCCAACGACAGAATCCCCGCCACACACGCGGCACCGATCTCACCCTGCGAGTGACCGATCACCGCCCCCGGAGCCACCCCCACGTGCCGCCACACCGCCGCCAGAGCGATACCCACGGCCCACAGGACCGGCTGCACCACCTCCACCCGCTCCAACCACGACTCGTCATCCCCGGTCAACACCGACACGATGTCGACATCCAGGTACGAGGCGAGGGCCCGCTGACACTCCGCCAAGCGCGCGTCGAACACCGGCACACGACCCACCAGACCGGCCGCCATCCGCGCCGACTGCGCACCCTGACCCGGGAACACGAACACCGCACCCGCACCCGCGCCGGAGACGGTGCCCGTGACGAGGTTGCCCGTCGGCGCACCGGCCGCCAGCGCGTCCAGCCCGGCCAACAGCTCCGTCACGCCCGCACCCACCACCGCGGCCCGCTGGTCGAACGCCGAGCGCGTGGTGGCGAGAGACCAGGCCACGGCGGCCGGGTCCAGATCCTCGTGTTGGCGGACGTGGCGGGCCAGCCGGGCGGCCTGCCCGGCGAGGGCGGCCTTGGACCGCGCGGACATGGGCCAGACGACGGCGTCCGAGGCCACGAGCGCGGGACTCCGGTCCGCGCCGGCCTCGGGCTCCGCGCTCTCGGCGGACAGTTCCTCGGCCAACTCGATGATGACGTGCGCGTTGGTGCCGCTGATGCCGAACGACGACACCGCCGCGCGGCGGGGGCGGTCCACCGCCGGCCACGGCCGGGACTCCGTCGCCAACTCGACGGCGCCGGACGTCCAGTCGATGTGCGGGGACGGCTCGTCCACGTGCAGCGTCGCCGGGACCACGCCCTCCCGCATCGCCAGCACCATCTTGATCACGCCGGCGACGCCGGCCGCGGCCTGGGTGTGCCCGATGTTCGACTTGACCGACCCGAGCAGCAGCGGCTCGTACCCTTCCCGGCCCTGCCCGTACGTGGCCAGCAACGCCTGCGCCTCGATCGGGTCACCGAGCGTCGTACCCGTGCCGTGCGCCTCCACCACGTCCACGTCGGCCGTGGTCAACCCCGCCGACGCCAGGGCCTGCCGGATCACCCGCTGTTGCGACGGACCGTTCGGCGCCGTCAACCCGTTCGACGCACCGTCCTGGTTGACCGCGCTTCCCCGCACCACCGCCAGGACCCGGTGACCGTTACGCCGCGCGTCGGACAGCCGCTCCACCAGCAGCACACCGACGCCCTCACCCCAACCCGTACCGTCCGCACCCCCAGCGAACGCCTTGCACCGGCCGTCCGCCGCCAACCCGCGCTGCCGCGAGAACTCCACGAACAGCCCCGGCGTCGCCATGACCGTCACGCCGCCCGCCAACGCCAGGTCGCACTCGCCCCGGCGCAGCGCCTGCACCGCCAGGTGCAACGCCACCAACGACGACGAACACGCCGTGTCCACCGACACCGCCGGCCCCTCCAACCCCAACGCGTACGCCACCCGACCCGACACCACACTCGCGGCGTTGCCCGTGCCCGCGAACCCCTCCACCTCGTCCGCACTGGCCACCATCAACAGGGCCCCATAGTCCTGACCATTCGTGCCCACGAACACCCCTGTTCGCGAACCCCGCAACACCCCCGGGTCAACCCCTGCCCGCTCCACCGCCTCCCACGACGCCTCCAGCAGCAACCGCTGCTGCGGATCCATCGCCAGGGCCTCACGCGGCGAGATCCCGAAGAACCCGGCATCAAACTCCGCCGCCTCGTAGAGGAAGGCGCCGCTGCGGACGTAGGAGGTGCCGGTGGAATAGGGGTCGGGGTCGTAGAGCCGGTCGATGTCCCAGCCCCGATCGCCGGGCAGGTCGGACACGGCGTCCCGGCCGGCGTGCAGCATCTCCCAGAACCGCTCGGGGTCGTTCGCGCCGCCGGGGAAGCGGCAGGACATCGCGACGATGGCCACCGGCTCGTCGTCGCCGAGCGCCAGGGGCGCGGTCTCCACCGTCGCGGCGGCCCCGCCGCCCAACTCCTCGTGCAGGTGCCGGGCGAGCGCGGTCGAGGACGGGTAGTCGAAGACCAGGGTCACCGGCAGCCGCAGCCCGGTCGCGGTGGCGAGCCGGTTGCGCAGCTCCACCGCGGTCACCGAGTCGAAGCCGAGGTCGCGGAACGCGTGGTGCGGGTCGACGGCCTCGCCGTCGGCGTACTTGAGGACCATGGCCGCCTGGTCGCGGACCAGGCCGAGCAGCGCCTGCTGGCGCTCGGCGGCGCTCATCCGGGTGAACGCGCCGGCCGGGCCGGCCTCGTCGGCCTGCTTCGCCTCGGTGAGGCCCTTGGTCTTCGCGAGCGCCTGCGCCTCGGGGATCTCGGCGATCAGCGGCCCGGGCCGGGTCGCGGTGAACGCGACGAAGAACCGGTCCCAGGCGATGTTCGAGATGGTCAGGAACGTCTCGTCGTGCTCGACGGCCTGGTGCAGGGCGGCGACGGCGAGCCGCGGGGGCATCTCGGGCGCGCCGTGGCGGTGCAGCATCCGGCCGAACTCGCCGTCGGCCATGCCGCCGCCGCCCCAGGCGCCCCAGCCGATGGAGGTGGCGGGCAGGCCGAGGCCGCGCCGGTGCTCAGCGAGGGCGTTGAGGAACGCGTTGCCGGGGGCGTAGTTGCCGACGCCGGAGCTGCCGACCGTGCCGGCCATCGAGGAGAACAGGATGAACGCGTCCAGGTCCCGGTCGCGGGTCAGCTCGTGCAGGTTCAGCGCGGCGGTGACCTTCGCGCTCAGCGCGTAGTCGACCTGGTCCAGGGTCAGCGAGTTGATCACCGAGTCGTCGAGCACGGCAGCGGTGTGCACGACCGTGGTCAGCGGGTGCTCGGGCGGCACGTCCGCGAGGACGGCGGCGAGCGCCGACCGGTCGGCGGCGTCGCAGGCGGCCACGGTGACCCGGGCGCCGAGGCCGACCAGTTCGGCCTCCAGCTCCGCGATGCCCTCGGCCTGCCGGCCACGCCGGCTGAGCAGCACCAGGTGTGCGGCGCCGTTGGCCGCGAGCCAACGGGCCATGTGCCCGCCGAGCGCGCCGGTGCCGCCGGTGACCAGGGCCGTGCCGGAGGGCCGCCACTCGCGGGTGGCGGGCGTGTCGCCGACCGGGGCGTGCAGGAGCCGCCGGCCGAACGCGCCGGCCCGCCGCAGCGCGACCTGGTCCTCCCCGTCGGTGCCGGTGACGACGCGGACCAGCCGGCGGCCGGCGGCGTCGTCCAGCACGTCGGGGAGGTCGACCAGGCCGCCCCAGCGATCCGGGTGCTCCAGGGCGGCGACCCGGCCGAAGCCCCAGGCGAGCTGCTGGAGCGGGTGCGGCAGCGGGTCGCCGGGGTCGGTGGAGACGGCGCCCCGGGTGAGGCACCACAGCGGTGCGCGCAGGCCCGCGTCGCCGAGCGCCTGGGTCAGGGTGACGGTGCCGGCGAAGCCGACCGGCACCGAGGGGTGGGCTGGGGCCGGCGTCTCGTCGAGCGCCAGCAGCGACAGGATCCCGGCGACGGGCGCGCTGCCATCGGCGAGCTCGCGCAGTCGGGCGGTAAGGGCCGTACGGTCCGTGCGGTCGGCGTCCAGCACGAGCGGTACGACGGTGCCGCCGTGCCGTTCCAGCGCGTCCCGGCAGAACGCGGCCTGGGCCGCGCCGGTGTCGTCGGGTCCGGTGACCAGCCACCAGGTGCCGGTGGCGGCGGGCTCGACCGGGCCGTCGGCGACGACGGGCAGCCAGCTGTCCCGGTACCGCCAGGAATCCACGGTGGCCTGGTCGCGGTGCCGGCGGCGCCAGGCGGCGAGGACCGGCAGCACGTCGGCGAAGGCGGCGTCCGGCACGGTCTGCGCCTCGGTCGCGTCGGCGAGTTCGGCGGTGAGGGCGGCCAGGTCCTCCGCCTCGACGGCGGCCCAGAACCGGGCGTCGACCTCGTCGTCGGCCACCGGGCCGGCCGCGCCGGCGGTGGGGGCGGTGGCGGCCGACGGCTGCGGCCAGTAGAGCTGCCGCTGGAACGGGTACGTGGGCAGGTCCCGGCGGCGGCCGGCGAGGCCGGCGAACGCGGGCCGCCAGTCCACCGGCGCTCCCCCGGCGTACACCTCGGCCAGGGCGCGGAGGAAGCGACCGAGGCCGCCCTCGTTGCGGCGGAGGGTGCCGGTGACGGTGGCCGCGCCGGGGTCGGCGGCGGCCAGCTCGACGCTCTCCTGCACGGCCATGGTGAGCACCGGGTGGGCGCTGACCTCGACGAAGGTCTGGTAGCCGGCGGCGACGAGGCTGCGCACCGCCTCGTCGAAGCGGACGGTCTGGCGCAGGTTGCGGTACCAGTAGTCGGCGTCGAGGGCGGCGGTGTCGAGCCAGTCCCCGTCCACGGTGGACCAGAACCGGACGTCGCCGGTGCGGGGGCGCAGCCCGGCGAGCAGTTCCAGGAGCTGCTCGCGCAGCGGCTCGACGTGGACGGAGTGGGAGGCGTAGTCCACCGGGATGCGGCGCACCCGCACCTCGCGGGACTCGTAGTGGGCGACCAGCTCGTCCAGGGCCGCGCCATCGCCGGAGACCACGACCGAGGTGGGGCCGTTGACGGCGGCCAGGGCGACCCGGCCGGCCCAGCGGGTGATGGTCTCCGTGGCCTCGTCGGCGGTGGTGGCGACGGAGACCATGCCACCGTCCCCGGCGATGCCGGCGATGATCTGGCTGCGCAGGGCCACGACGGCCGCCGCGTCGTCCAGGGTGAGCGCCCCGGCGACGTGCGCGGCGGCGATCTCGCCCTGGGAGTGGCCCACGACGGCGGACGGGCGCACCCCGTACGACTCCCACAGGGCGGCGAGCGAGACGCTGACCGCGAACAGGGTGGGCTGGACGACGTCGACGCGCTCCAGGGAGGGGGCGTCCGGCGCGCCGCGCACCACGTCGGTCGGTGACCAGTCGACGTACGGGCGCAGCGCTTCGGCGCAGGCGGCGAACTTCTCGGCGAAGACGGGGGCGGTGTCGAGGAGTTCGGCGGCCATGCCGACCCACTGGGATCCCTGGCCGGGGAAGACGAACGCGACCTCGCCCGGGGTGCCGGGGACGCGGGTGACGGTCTGCGGGGTGGGCCGGCCGTCGGCGAGCGCGTCGAGGGCGGCGGTCAGCTCGTCGCGGGCGGCGGCGAAGACGACGGCCCGGTGGTCGTGGGACGCGCGGGTGGCGGCCAGCGACCAGCCGACGTCGGCGAGC
The DNA here is from genome assembly GCF_043202855.1 of Micromonospora sp. NPDC048063. NCBI lineage: Bacteria > Bacillati > Actinomycetota > Actinomycetes > Micromonosporales > Micromonosporaceae > Micromonospora > Micromonospora sp. NPDC048063. The sequence continues at coordinate 41,620 of NZ_JBIDBG010000016.1, forward strand.
GTGGCGTCGTCGATGGTGTCGAGGTGGGTGCTCAGGTCCCGGGCCCGGGCGGTGAGGGCGTCGGCGGTGCGCCCGGAGAGCACCCAGGGCAGTTCCCCGGCCGGCCCGGTGGCCGCCGGCTCGGGCCGGGGTTCGTCGGCGGGTGCCTGCTCGAGGATGGTGTGCACGTTGGTGCCGCTGATCCCGAACGAGGACACGGCGGCGCGGCGGACGCCGTCGGCCGGCTCCCAGGGGCGGGCGGAGGTGAGCAGTTCGACGCCGCCGGCCGACCAGTCGACGTGGGGGGTGGGCTCGTCGACGTGCAGGGTCGGCGGCAGCACCCCGTGCCGCATGGCGAGCACCATCTTCATCACGCCGGCGACACCGGCGGCGGCCTGAGTGTGGCCGATGTTCGACTTGATCGAGCCGAGCCACAGCGGCCGGTCCGCGGGGCGGTCCTGCCCGTACGTGGCCAGCAACGCCTGCGCCTCGATCGGGTCGCCGAGGGTGGTGCCGGTGCCGTGCGCCTCCACCACGTCCACCTGGTCGGCGGTCAGCCCGGCGTTGGCCAGCGCCTGCCGGATCACCCGCTGCTGGGCGGGGCCGTTGGGGGCGGTGAGTCCGTTGGAGGCGCCGTCCTGGTTGACGGCGCTGCCCCGCAGCACGGCGAGGATCGGGTTGCCGTCGCGCTGGGCGTCGGAGAGCCGCTGGAGCACCAGCAGGCCGACGCCCTCGCCCCAGCCGGTGCCGTCGGCGGCGCCGGCGAACGGCTTGCACCGGCCGTCGGCGGCGAGGCCGCGCTGCCGGGAGAAGCCGACGAAGATCCCGGGGGTGGCCATCACGGTGGCACCGCCGGCCAGGGCGAGGTCGCACTCCCCCGCCTGGAGTGCCTGCGCGGCCAGGTGCATCGCGACCAGCGACGACGAGCAGGCGGTGTCGACGGTGACCGCCGGGCCGTGCAGCCCGAAGGTGTACGCCAGCCGGCCGGAGATGACGCTGGCGGAGACGCCGGTGGCGAGGTAGTTCTCGTCGACGTCCCCGGCGGCCATCAGCAGCGAGCCGTAGTCCTGGCCGTTGGTGCCGACGTACACGCCGGTGCGACTGCCGCGCAGCGCGGTGGGGTCGATGCGGGCCCGCTCGAACGCCTCCCAGGTGCTCTCCAGCAGCAGCCGCTGCTGCGGGTCCATGGCGAGGGCCTCGCGGGGGCTGATGCCGAAGAAGGCGGGGTCGAACTCGCCGGCGCCGGCGACGAAGCCGCCCTCCCGCACGTAGCTGGTGCCCGGGTGCTCGGGGTCGGGGTGGTACAGCTCGGCGAGGTTCCAGCCGCGTTCGCCGGGCATCAGGCTCATCGCGTCGGTGCCGGTGGCGACGAGGTCCCACAGCTGCTCGGGCGAGGCGACCCCGCCGGGGAACCGGCAGCTCATCGCGACGATGGCGATCGGCTCGCGGTGCAGGTGCGTGCCGTCGGCGACCACCTCGCCGGTGGCCTGGCCGGCGGTGAGGCCGTGCAGGTGGGCGGCGAGTTCGGCGACCGTGGGGTGGTCGAAGACCAGCGTGGCGGGCAGGCTCATGCCGGTCTCGGCGGTCAGCCGGTTGCGCAGCTCGACGGCGGTCAGCGAGTCGAAGCCGAGGTCGCGGAAGGTGCGGTCGGGCAGCGGTTGACCGGCCGGGTAGCCGAGCACGACCGCGGCCTGGGTGCGGACGAGGTCGGTGAGCTGCGGCAGGGACCGGCCGACCACCACGGCGCGGACGGGCCCGGTGGGCACGGCGGGCACCCCGGGCAGGGCGGCGATCAGCGGGGTGGGCCGGCCCCAGGCGGCGGCGAGGCGTCCCCAGTCGACGTCGGCGACGGTGACCGCGGGCTCGGCGGTGTTGACCACCCGGCCAAGGGCGGTGACCGCCTCGGCGGCGGGGAGCGGGTTGATGCCGCCCCGGGTGAGCCGGGCGGTCAGCGCGGCGGTCGCGGCGGCCATGCCGTCCTCGGCCCACGCGCCCCAGGCGATGGCGGTGCCGGGCAGCCCCTGGCCGCGCCGCCAGGCCGCGAACGCGTCGAGGTACGCGTTGGCCGCCGCGTAGTTGCCCTGTCCGGCGCTGCCGACGACCCCGGCGAGGGAGGAGAAGAGCACGAACGCGTCGAGGTCGCGGCCGGCGGTCGCCTCGTGCAGCACCCGGGCGGCGCGGACCTTGCCGTCGAGGACGTTCTGCATGCGGGTCAGGTCGAGCCCGTCGAGGACGCCGTCGTCCACGACCCCGGCGGTGTGCACGACGGCGGTCAGCCCCGGCAGCCCGGCGACGAGGGCGTCGACCGCCTCCCGGTCGGTGACGTCGCAGGCCACCACCCGCACCGCCCCCAACTCGGCCACCAACTCCGCCGCACCCGGCGCGGCCGGACCACGCCGCGAAGCCAGCACCACCTCGCCGGCGCCGTTGGCCAGCAACCACCGGGCCACGTGCCGGCCCAGCGCACCCGTACCGCCGGTCACCAGCACCGTGCCGGCGGGCCGCCAGCCCGACCCGGCCGGCGGCGCGGCCGGCACCAGCCGCCGGCCGAAGGTCCCCTGCGGGCGGATCGCCACCTGGTCGTGGCCGGCGTCGGCGAGGACGGCGAGCAGCGCGTCCCCGGTGGCCCGGTCGACGCGGGCGGGCAGGTCGACCAGGCCGCCCCAGCGGTCCGGCTGTTCGAGGGCGACGACCCGGCCCAGTCCCCAGGCCAGCGCGGGCCACGGGTCGGCGACGGTCTCGCCGCCGACGGCGACGGCGCCCCTGGTGAGGCACCAGAGCCGGCCGGGCAGGGCGGCGTCGGCGAGCGCCTGGGTCAGGGTGAGCAGCAGCGCGGCGCCGACGGAGACGGCCGGGGCGTCCGGCAGCGCCCGGTCGCCGTCGGGCAGCACGCAGAGCACCCCCGTCCAGCCCCGCTCGCCGTGCCCGCGCAGCAGCTCGGCCAGCTCGGCGCGGCCGACGCCGGGGGCGACGGCAAGGGTGTCGACGTGCGCGCCCGCGCCGGCCAGCGTCCCGGCCGCACCGGCGTCGTCGGTGTCGGCGGTGACGACCAGCCAGCGGCCGGTCAGCGTCGCCGCCGCGGCGGGGCGGACGAGTTCCCAGTCGATCCGGTGCGACCATCTGTCCACGACGGCGTCGCGGTGCCGGGCCCGCCGCCACGACGACAACACCGGCACGGCCGGGGCGAGCGCCTCGACCGCGGCGGGGTCGTCCTGCACGGCCAAGTGGGACGCCACCTCGGTCAGGTCGCCGCGTTCCACGGCCGCCCAGAAGTCGCCCTCGGCGGCGTCGGCCGGCGCGGCCTGCCCGGCGGCGCCGCCGATCTCCGGCCAGTAGCGCTGGTGCTGGAAGGCGTACGTGGGCAGGTCGACCCGCCGCGCCCCGGTGTCGGCGAACCACGGCTGCCAGGTCACCGGCACCCCGTGCACGTGCAGCTCGGCGAGCGCGGCCAGCAGCCCCTGCGGCTCGGGCCGGTCCTTGCGCTGCGCGGCGACGGCGAGCGCACCGTCCCCGTCGGGCAGGACGTCCCCGGTCATCGCGGTCAGCACGCTCTGCGGGCCGATCTCCAGGAAGGTGCCCACGCCCGCCTCGCGCAGCGCGGTGACCCCGTCGGCGTACCGGACGGCCTCGCGGACGTGCCGCACCCAGTAGTCGGCGGTGCGGATCTCGTCGGCGTCGGCGATCGCGCCGGTCACGTTCGACAGGACCGGCAGCACCGGCGCGGCGAACGTGAGCCGGTCGAGCACCGCGCGGAACCTGCCGAGCATGGGCTCCATGAGCGGGCTGTGGAACGCGTGGCTGACCGTGAGCCGGCGGGTCCGCGCGCCCCGGTCCCGCCAGCGCCGCTCCACCTCGTCGAGGGTTTCGGCGGCGCCGGAGACCACGACCGAGGTCGGGCCGTTCACCGCGGCGATCCCGACCCGGTCGGCGAGCCCGTCCAGCGTGGCCAGCACGTCCGCCTCGGGGGCGGCGACGGCCAGCATCCCGCCCCCGGCGGGCAGCGCCTGCATCAGGCGGCCCCGCGCCGCCACCAGCGCGCAGGCGTGTTCCAGGGACAGCACCCCGGCCACGTGCGCGGCCGTGACCTCGCCGATCGAGTGGCCGCCCACGACGTCCGGCGCCACGCCGAACGACTCGACGAGGCGGAACAGCGCCACCTCGACGGCGAACAGCCCGGCCTGCGTGAACACCGTCTGGTCCAGCAGCTCGGCCTCGGCCGTGCCCGGCGCGGCGAACAGCACCTCCCGCAGGGGGCGCGGCAGGGCGCGGTCCAGGTGCCCGCACGCCTCGTCGAGTGCGGCGGCGAAGACGGGGAACTCCGCGTACAGCTCCCGGCCCATGCCGGCGCGCTGCGCGCCCTGGCCGGAGAAGAGCACCGCGAGCTGGCCGCGCGGCGACCCGGCGCCGGTGACGACGGTGCCGGCCGGCTCCCCGGCGGCGACGGCGCGCAGCCCGGCGAGCAGGTCGTCGCGGCCGGTCGCCGACACGACGGCGCGGCGGTCCAGGGTGGACCGCGAGGTGACCGACGAGAAGGCCACATCGAGCGGGCGGAGGGTGTCGTCGGCGGCGAGCCAGGCGGCCCAGCGGCCGGCCTGCGCGGCGAGCGCGGCCTCGGACCGGGCGGAGAGCAGCACCGGGGAGGCCGGACGGTCGGCCACCACGGCCGGCTCGCCCTCGGCCTCGGCCGGTGCCGGGGCCGGTGCCGGGGCCTGCTCGATGATGGTGTGCGCGTTGGTGCCGGACACCCCGAACGACGACACGGCGGCCCGGCGCGGCCGGTCGGCCGTGGGCCACGCGGTGGGTGCGGTGGCGAGGGTGACGGACCCGGCGGTCCAGTCGATGTGCGGAGACGGCTCGTCGACGTGCAGGGTCGGCGGGACAACGCCGTGCCGGATCGCCATGACCATCTTGATCACGCCGGCGACGCCGGCGGCGGCCTGGGTGTGGCCGATGTTCGACTTGACCGAGCCGAGCAGCAGCGGCGCGGCGGCGCCCCGGTCCTGCCCGTACGTGGCCAGCAGCGCCTGCGCCTCGATGGGGTCGCCGAGCCGGGTGCCGGTGCCGTGCGCCTCCACCACGTCCACCTGCTCGGCGGTGAGCCGGGCGTTGGCCAGGGCCTGGCGGATGACGCGGACCTGGGACGGGCCGTGGGGGGCGCTCAGGCCGTTGGACGCGCCGTCCTGGTTGACGGCGCTGCCCCGCACGACGGCGAGCACGGGGTAGCCGTGCCGCTGGGCGTCGGAGAGGCGGGTGAGCAGCAGCATCCCGATCCCCTCCGACCAGGAGGTGCCGTCGGCGCCGGCGGCGAACGCCTTGCACCGGCCGTCGGCGGCGAGGCCGCGCTGCCGGCTGAAGCCGACGAAGACCGCCGGGGTGGGCATCACCGTCACGCCGCCGGCCAGCGCCAGCTCGCAGTCGCCGTTGCGCAGCGCCTGCGCGGCGAGGTGGATGGCGACCAGCGACGACGAGCAGGCGGTGTCGACGGTGACCGCCGGTCCCTCCAGCCCGAGCGTGTACGCGACGCGGCCGGAGATGACGCTGGTGGCGTTGCCGGTGAGCAGATGCCCCTCGCCGTTCTCGGCCTGCGCCATCATGCCGTCGTAGCCGTGCGACGCCGCGCCGACGAACACCCCGGTGCGGCTGCCCCGCACCGCCGGCAGCGGCAGCCCGGCCCGCTCGAACGCCTCCCAGGAGGTCTCCAGCAGCAGCCGCTGCTGCGGGTCCATGGCGACGGCCTCGCGGGGCGAGATGCCGAACAGGTCCGCGTCGAAGTCGGCGGCGGCGTAGACGAAGCCGCCCTCGGTGACGTAGCTGGTGCCCGGGTGGTCGGGGTCGGGGTGGAAGAGGCGGTCCAGGTCCCAGCCCCGGTCGGCGGGGAACGGCCCGATCCCGTCGCCGCCGTCGCGGACGAGCTGCCACAGCGCCTCGGGGCTGTCGACCCCGCCCGGGTAGCGGCAGCTCATCGCCACGATGGCGATGGGCTCGGAGTCGCGGGCCTCCAGCTCGCGCAGCCGCCGCCGGGTACGCCGCAGCTCCGAGGTCGTACGCTTCAGGTACTCGACGTACTTCTCGTCCTCGTTGCTCACCGTGGACCTACCTCACTCGGCATGCCGATGTCGTTGCGGCTGGGGGTCACGACGTCTCCAGCTCGCGGTCGATCAGGTCGAAGATGTTCTCGGCGGTGGCCGACTCCAGGTCGTCGTCGCCGTCCGCGTCCGCCTGCCGCTCGGTCAGCCGGTCCAGCAGACCGTGCAGCCGGTCGGTGATCCGGCGGAACTCGTCGTCGGCCGGGTCGAGCCCGACGAGCGCCGCCTCCAGCCGGTCCAGCTCCCGGCCCGCCACCGACCGGTCCCCCGCCGGGGCCACCGGGGCGAACTGCCCGGCCAGGTGGTCGGCGAGCGCGGTCGGCGTCGGGTTGTCGAAGACCAGCGTCGCCGGCAGCCGCAGCCCGGTCGCCGCGCCGAGCCGGTTGCGCAGCTCGACGGCGGTGAGCGAGTCGAAGCCGAGTTCCCGGAACGCGCGGGTCGGCTCGATGCCGGCCGGGTCGCCGTGCCCGAGGACGACCGCCACGTGCGACAGCACCAGCTCGCGCAGGGCGCGAGCCCTCTTGTCGTCGGGCAGCGCGCGCAGCGTCTCGGCGTACGCCTGCCCGTCGGTGGCCTCGCCGGCGGCGGCCCGGCGGCCCCCGGGGCGGACCAGGTTGGCCAGCAGCGGGTGGACCGGCGCCCCCGGCGCGGCCACCCCGGTGATGATCTTGGCGGGCATCAGCACCGCCCGTTCGGCGCGCCAGAGCGCGTCGAACAGGGCGAGGGCCTCGTCGTTGGCCAGGGCGGCCATGCCGCCCCGGTCGAGCCGGCGGATGTCGGCCGAGTCGAGGTGCCCGGTCATGCCGCTGGCCTGGGCCCAGCGCCCCCAGGCGAGGGCGACCGCCGGCAGGCCGAGGGCCCGCCGGTGCTCGGCGAGGGCGTCGAGGAACGCGTTGCCGGCGGCGTAGTTTCCCTGGCCCGGGCCGCCGAAGACGCCGGCGGCGGCGGAGAAGAGCACGAACGCGGTCAACTCGTGGCCGAGGGTGGCCTGGTGCAGGTTCCAGGCCGCGTCGACCTTGGGCCGCAGCACCGCGTCGAGCCGGTCCGGAGTGAGCGACTCGACGGTGCCGTCGTCGAGGACGCCGGCCGCGTGCACGACCGCCCGCAGCGGTTGCCGCGGATCCACCATGGACACCACGTCCGCGACGGCGTCCGGGTCGGCCAAGTCGGCGGCGACGATCGACACGTCCGCGCCGAGCGCCTTGAGGTCGGCGAGCAACTCGTCGGCGCCCTCGGCGTCCGGGCCGCGCCGGCTGACCAGGAGCAACTGCCGGGCGTCGTGCGCGGTGACCAGGTGCCGGCAGAGCAGCGCGCCGAGGGTGCCGGTCGCGCCGGAGACCAGGACCGTGCCGTCGAGCCGGGGCGTCTGCGGGATGCTCAGGGCGAGCTTGCCGACGTGCCGGGCCTGGCTGAGGAAGCGGAACGCCTCGGGGGCGCGCCGGACGTCCCAGGTGCGCCGGGGCAGCGGCCGCAGCGCGCCGGTGGCGAAGAGCGCCATCAGCTCGGCCAGCATCGCGCCGATCCGGTCCTCGCCGGCCTCGATGAGGTCGAAGACCTGGTAGCTCACGCCGGGGTGGTCGGCGGCGACCCGCTCCGGGTCCCGCTTGTCGGTCTTGCCCATCTCGACGAACCGGCCGTCCGGGGCGAGCAGCCCCAGCGACGCGTCGACGAACTCGCCGCTGAGCGCGTTGAGCACCACGTCGACGCCCCGCCCGTCGGTGCGGTCGCGGAACTCGTCGGCGAAGGCGAGGCTGCGGGAGGAGGCGAGGTGCGCGTCGTCGAAGCCGGTGGCGCGCAGCGCCGGCCACTTGCCGGGGCTGGCCGTGCCGTAAACCTCCGCGCCGAGGTGGCGGGCGATCTGCACGGCGGCCATGCCGACCCCGCCGGCCGCCGCGTGGACGAGCACGGACTCCCCGGCGCGCAGCCGGGCCAGCTCCACCAGGCCGTACCAGGCGGTCAGGAAGACCACCGGCACGGCGGCGGCGTCGGCGTACGACCAGCCGTCGGGGATGCGGGTGAGCAGCCGGCGGTCGGTGACCGCGACCGAGGAGAACGAGCCGGAGAAGATGCCCATCACCCGGTCGCCGGGCGCGAGGTCGGTGACCCCCGGCCCCACGCCGAGTACCACGCCGGCGCCCTCGTTGCCCAGCACCTGCTGGTCGGGGACCATGCCGAGGGCGAGCACCACGTCCCGGAAGTTCAGCCCGGAGGCGCGCATCCCGACCAGGACGTGCCCCGCCGGCAGGTCCCCGGTCACCTCGGGGACGGGCAGCAGGGCGAGGTTCTCCAGCGTCCCCTGCTCGGTGACGTCCAGCCGCCACGGCACCTCGTCGGCGGGCAGCGGCAACACCCCGACGTCGCGCGCCCGGGCCAGCCGGGGCACCAGCAGGGCGCCGTCGCGGACCGCGAGCTGCGGCTCGCCGGAGGCGACGGCCGCCGGGACCGCCGCGAGGGAGGCGGCGGAGTCGTCGGTGTCGACCAGCGTGAACCGGCCGGGGTGCTCGGACTGCGCGGAGCGGACGAGCCCCCACAGGCTCGCCCGGGCCAGATCGCGGGGGGCCTCGCCGGGGGCGGCGCCGACCGCGCACCGGGTGTGCAGGACCAGCCGGGCCCGTTCCAGCCGCGGCTCGCCGAGCCAACCCTGAACGAGCGCGAGCGCGTCCCGGGCCGCCTCGTGCGCGGCCGCACCGGCCCGGTCCGGGTCCGGGTCCGTGCCGGACCGCAGGTCCAGCACCACATCGGGTACGTCCCCGTACCGCTCGATCGCGGCGACCAGCGTCGCCAGGTCGGCGTGGCCGCGCACCGGGTGCCCGGCGGCGGCCAGCGCCTCGGCGAGGCCGAGGTCATCGTCGCCGAGCAGCGCCCAGCGGGTGTCTCCCGCCACCGCGTCGGGGGCCGGCAGGGGCATCCAGTCCAGGTGGAACACCGAGTTGCGGCGCAGCGCGGCGGCCTCGTCGGCCCGGCCCGCGGCGACCGGCCGGAAGGTCAGCGACTCGACGGTGGCGACCGGTTGGCCGGCGGTGTCGGCAAGGGCGACCGCGACCGTGTCCGCGCCGAGGGGCCGCAGCCGCACCCGCAGGCGGGTGGCGCCGTGGGCGTGCAGGGCGACCGAGCGGAACGCGAACGGCATCCAGCCCGCGCCGGAGGTGTCCGCCGCGTCGCCGAGCAGCGCGGTGACCCCGCTGGCCTGGAGGGCCGCGTCGAACAGGGCGGGGTGCAGCCCGAACCGGGACGCGTCGGCGGTCGCCTCGTCGGGGAGGGCCACCTCGGCGTAGACCTCGTCGTCGCCGCGCCACACGCGGCGCAGGCCCCGGAAGGCGGGGCCGTAGCCGAGGCCGCCGTCGGCCATCCGGGCGTACCAGGCGTCGAGGTCGGTGTCGACCTCGACGGCGTCGGCCGGCGGCCACTCCCCGGGCACGGCCGTCGGGGCGGGCAGGTGCGGCAACAGCAGGCCCTCGGCGTGCCGGGTCCACTCGGCGTCGCCGCCGTCCTCGGGGCGGGAGTGCACGGTCACGGCGCGCTCGCCGGTGTCGCTCGGCGGGCCCACCCGCACCTGCACCTGCACCGCGCCGCTCGCGGGGAGCACCATCGGGTTGATCAGCGTCAGGTCGCCCACCTGGCCGGCGTCGACCTCGTCGCCGGCCCGGACCACCATGTCGACGACGCCGGTGCCGGGGACGATCACCACCCCGCCGACGGCGTGGTCGGCGAGCCACGGGTGGGTACGCACCGACAGCCGCCCGGTCAGCACCACCGTCTGGTCGTCGGCCACCGGCACGGCCGCGCTGAGCAGCGGGTGCCCGGCGTCCTGGAGGCCGGCGGAGCCGACGTCCCGCACCCGGTGCGCGGGTGCCTCCAGCCAGTAGCGCCCCCGGTCGAAGGCGTACGTGGGCAGGTCGACGGCGTCGGTCTCAGCGAGGACGGTGGTCAGGTCGACGGGCAGGCCGATCGCGTACGCGGTGGCCAGGTTCGTCAGCAACCGCGTCGGGTCGTCGTCCCCGCGCCGCAGGCTGCCCAGGATGTGACCGGTGACGCCCGCGTCGTCCAGGATCGCCGTGACCGGCATGGTCAGCACCGGATGCGGAGAGATCTCCACAAACGTCGTGTGACCCGCCGCGACGGCGACCCGCACGGCCGCATCGAACTGCACCGTCTGCCGCAGGTTGTCATACCAGTAGTCCGCCGTCATCGACGCCGGATCCACCCAGTCACCCGTCAACGTCGACACCAGACGGGTGTGGCCCTCCTGCGGGGCGATGTCAGCCAAGTCGGCGCGGAGTTGTTCCGCGACGTCCTGCACCGCGACCGAGTGGGAGGCGTAGTCCACCGGGATCAGCCGCGCCCGAATGCCGTCGGCCTGGCACGCCTCGACGAGGTCCGCGACGGGCTGCGGCGGACCGGACACCACCACGGTGGAAGGGCCGTTGACGGCGGCCACCCCGACACCCGGGAAACCCGCGAGACGGGCGGTGATCGCCTCGGCGGACAGGTCGACCGACGCCATCGTGCCGGTGCCCCGCAGCACCGTCAGCGCCCGCGACCGCAACGCGACCGCCTTTGCCGCATCCTCCAACGACAGAATCCCCGCCACACACGCGGCACCGATCTCACCCTGCGAGTGACCGATCACCGCAGCCGGAGCCACCCCCACGTGCCGCCACACCGCCGCGAGGGCGATGCCCACGGCCCACAGGACCGGCTGCACCACCTCCACCCGCTCCAACCACGACTCGTCCTCGCCCGTGAGCACCGACACCAGGTCCACGTCGAGGTACGGGGCGAGAGCTTGCTGGCACTCGGCCAACTTCGCGTCGAACACCGGGCTCCGGCCCACCAGACCGGCCGCCATCCGCGCCGACTGCGCACCCTGACCCGGGAACACGAACACCGCCCCCGCACCCGTCCCGGAAACGGTGCCCGTAACCAGGTTCCCGGACGGCGAACCGGCGGCCAGGGCGTCCAGCCCAGCCAGCAGTTCCTCGGCGCTCGCACCGACCACGGCGGCACGCTGGTCGAACAGCGACCGCGTCGTGGCCAGGGACCAGCCCACCGCCGCCACATCAACGTCGCCGCGCTCGCGCACGTACTCCGCCAGCCGCGCCGCCTGACCCGCCAGAGCCGCCTTCGACCGCGCCGACACCGGCCACACCAGGACGTCGGAGGCGACCAGCGCCGGGCCCCGGTCCGGACCGGCCTCGGGCTCCACGCTCTCGGCGGACAGCTCCTCGGCCAGCTCGATGATCACGTGCGCGTTCGTGCCGGACATGCCGAACGACGACACCGCCGCACGCCTCGGCCGGTCCACGGCGGGCCACGGCCGCGCCTCGGTCGCCAGCTCCACGGAGCCGGCGGTCCAGTCGATGTGCGGGGACGGCTCGTCCACGTGCAGCGTCGCCGGGACCACGCCCTCGCGCATCGCCAGCACCATCTTGATCACACCCGCCACACCTGAGGCGGCCTGCGTGTGCCCGATGTTCGACTTGACCGACCCGAGCAGCAGCGGCTCGTACCCTTCCCGGCCCTGCCCGTAGGTGGCGAGCAGCGCCTGCGCCTCGATCGGGTCACCGAGCGTCGTACCCGTGCCGTGTGCCTCCACCACGTCCACGTCGGCCGTGGTCAACCCCGCCGAGGCGAGGGCCTGCCGGATCACCCGCTGCTGCGACGGACCGTTCGGCGCCGTCAACCCGTTCGACGCACCGTCCTGGTTGACCGCGCTTCCCCGCACCACCGCCAGGACCCGGTGACCGTTACGCCGCGCGTCGGACAGCCGCTCCACCAGCAGCACACCGACGCCCTCACCCCAACCCGTACCGTCCGCACCCCCAGCGAACGCCTTGCACCGGCCGTCGGGGGCCAGGCCCCGCTGCCGGGAGAACTCGAGGAAGGTGCCAGGGGTGGCCATGACCGTGACACCGCCGGCGAGGGCAAGGTCGCACTCGCCACGCCGCAGCGACTGCACCGCCAGGTGCAGCGCCACCAACGACGACGAACACGCCGTGTCCACCGACACCGCCGGCCCCTCCAACCCCAACGCGTACGCCACCCGACCCGACACCACACTCGCGGCGTTCCCGGTCGCCGCGAACCCCTCCACCTCGTCCGCGGCCACCGCCAACAGGGCCCCATAGTCCTGACCATTCGTGCCCACGAACACCCCTGTTCGCGAACCCCGCAACACCCCCGGGTCAACCCCTGCCCGCTCCACCGCCTCCCACGACGCCTCCAGCAGCAACCGCTGCTGCGGATCCATCGCGACAGCCTCACGCGGCGAGATCCCGAAGAACCCGGCGTCGAACTCTGCGGCCCCGGACAGGAATCCGCCCTTGTCCGTGTAGGAGGTGCCGGGGTTGGCCGGGTCGGGGTCGTAGAGCCGGTCGAGGTCCCAGCCCCGATCGGTGGGGAAGTCGCCGATGGCGTCGACGCCGTCGGCGACGAGCCGCCACAGCTGCTCGGGGTCGTCGGCGCCGCCCGGGTAGCGGCAGGCCATGGCGACGATGGCCACCGGCTCGTCGTCGTCCACCGTGGTCGGCACGGCGACGGCGGTCGGGGCGGCGTCGGCGTCGAAGAGGCCGGCGAGCAGGAAGCGGGCCAGCACGACCGGGGTGGGGTGGTCGAAGACCAGGGTGGTGGGCAGCGCCTGCCCGGTGGCGGCGACGAGCCGGTTGCGCAGCTCCACCGCGGTCAGCGAGTCGAAGCCGAGGTCGCGGAACGCGGTGGTCGCCGGGACGGCGGCGGCCCCGCCGTCGTGGCCGAGCACGTCGGCGGCGAGGTCGCGGACCAGGTCGGCGACGGTCTCCTCCCGCCGGGCCGGGGTCAGCCCGACGAGCCGCCGGCGCAGGGTCGCCGCCGGGCCCTCGTCGCCGTCGTCGACCGGGGCGCCGCCGTCGAGGGCGGCCCGCGCCTCCGGTACGCCCTCGAGCAGCGGCCGGCGTCGGGCGGAGGCGTACGCCGGGGCGAACCGGGACCAGTCGACGTCGGCCACGGTCACGGTGACGTCGTCGTGGTCCAGGGCCTGCGGCAACGCGCCCAGGGCCACGGTCGGGTCCATCGCGGGCAGGCCCCGGCGACGCAGGTTCTGCTCCGCGTCGGCCGCATGCATGCCGCCGTCGGACCACGGTCCCCAGGCGATGGCGGTGCCGGCCCGGCCGTCCGCCCGCCGCTGCTGCACGAGCGCGTCCAGGTACGCGTTGCCGGCCGCGTACCCGGCCTGGCCGCCGCTGCCCCAGGTGGCGGCGATGGACGAGTAGACGACGAAGGCGTCCAGCTCCCGGTCGGCGAGGAGGTCGGCGAGGTGGGCGGCCCCGGCGGTCTTGCCGAGGGTCACCTCGGCCAGCTCGGCGGGGGTGACCTCGGCCAGCGGGGTGCTCTGCGCGAGGCCGGCGGTGTGCACGACGGTGCGCACGGGCGGGCCGTCAGCCTCGATCCGGTCGAGCAGGGCGGCGACGGCGGCCCGGTCGGCGATGTCGCACGCGGCGACGGTGACCCGGGCGCCGAGACCGGTCAGCTCGGCTTCCAGCTCGGTGGCGCCGGGGGCGTCCGGTCCGCGCCGGCTGACCAGCACGACGTGCTCGGCTCCGGCGCCGGCGAGCCAGCGGGCGGCGCGGGCGCCGAGCCCGCCGGTCCCGCCGGTGATCAGCGCCGCGCCGGTGGGCGTGAACCGGCGCGCCGGGGGGCGGTCACCGACGGCGGCGCGGACCAGGCGGCGGACGAAGACGCCGGGGCCGCGTACCGCGAGCTGGTCCTCGCCGGTCGATCCGGTGAGGATCGCGGAGAGCCGGCCGCCGGTGCGGTGGTCGGGGCGGGGCGGCAGGTCGACGAGGCCGCCCCAGCGGTGCGGGGCCTCGACGCCCACCACCCGGCCGAGGCCCCAGATCGCGGCCTGCGCGGGGTCGGTGACCCGGTCGTAGGAGGCGGCGGCGACCGCGCCCCGGGTGACCAGCCACAGGGGGGCGTCGACCCCGGCGTCGCCGAGCGCCTGCACGAGCGCGAGGGTGGCGGCCAGGCCGGGCAGGACCGAGCCGTCGGCGGCGGCCGGTTCGACGGCGAGCAGGGAGACGACCCCGGCGAGGTCGGCGCCGGCGAGGGACGCGGCGAGGCCGGCCCGGTCGGCGCCCGCGTCGACGGTCAGCGGCAGTACGCCGGCGCCGGCGCCGGTCAGCGCGGCCCGGACGGTCTCGGCGGCGGGGTCGTCGGCGCCACCGGCGGGCAGCGCCAGCAGCCACGCGCCGGTCAGCCGCGCGGGGGCGGGCTCGGGGGTCACCTGCCAGTCGGCCCGGTAGCGCCAGCCGTCGAGCACGGAGTGTTCCTGCCGCTGCCGCCGCCAGTCGGCGAGGACGGGCAGCAGGGTGCGCAGCGACTCGGCGGCGGCCTCGTCCTCCACGGCGAGGGTGTCCCGCAGCGCGTCGAAGTCGGCCCGTTCGACGGCCGCCCAGAACCGCTGGTCGAGCACGCCGGTCCCGGCGGTGGCGGTCGCGTCGCCGGGCGCCTCGGCCGGCACCCAGTAGTGCTGCCGCTCGAACGGGTAGGTGGGCAGCCCGACGAGCCGGCCGGGCCGGCCGGCGAAGAGGTCCGCCCAGCGCACCGGCGTGCCGGCGACGTGGAGCTGGGCGAGGGCGGCGAGCAGGGCGCGGCGGTCCGGGCGGTCCCGGCGCAGCACCGGCACGACCACGGCGGGGACGGCGTCGGCGGCCTCGACCTCGGCGATGGTCTCCTGGGTGGTGGCGGTGAGGACGGCATCGGGGCCGACCTCGACGAAGGTGCCGACGCCGTGGGCACGCAGGGTGCGTACGCCGTCGGCGAAGCGGACCGCCTCCCGGACGTGCCGCACCCAGTAGCCGGGGTCGGTGAGCTGCGCCGGGTCGGCCAGCTGGCCGGTCAGGTTGGACACGACCGGCAGGGTGGGGGCGCGCAGGTCGAGGCCGGCGGCGACGGCGGCGAACTCGGCGAGCATCGGCTCCATCAGCGGGCTGTGGAAGGCGTGGCTGACCCGCAGCCGGCGCACCTTCACCCCCCGTCCGGTCCAGAGTGCGGCCAGCTCGTCGATGGTCGCGCCGTCGCCGGACAGGACGACGGCGGTGGGCCCGTTGACGGCGGCGACGGCGACCCGGTCGGTCAGCTCGGCGATCGACTCGGCGACCCGGGCCTCGTCGGCGGCGACGGCGAGCATCGCCCCGCCGGAGGGGAGGGCCTGCATGAGTCGGCCGCGGGCGGCGACGAGGGCGCAGGCGTCGTCGAGGGTGAGCACGCCGGCCACGTGGGCGGCGGTCAGCTCGCCCACGGAGTGCCCGGCGACCAGGTCGGGGGCCAGCCCCCAGGAGCCGAGCAGCCGGTGCAGCGCCACCTCGACGGCGAACAGCCCGGCCTGGGTGAAGACGGTCTGGTCGAGCAGCGCCGCCTCGTCGGTGCCGGGCTCGGCGAACAGCAGCGGCTTCAGCGGCCGGGGCAGCCGGTGGTCGAGGTGGGCGAAGACCTCGTCGAGCGCCGCCGCGAAGACCGGGTACGCCTCGTACAGCTCCCGGCCCGCGCCGGCGCGCTGGGCGCCCTGCCCGGAGAAGAGGAACGCGACCCCGCCGCGTTCGGCGGCGGCACCGGTGACCAGGCCGGGGGCGGGCCGGTCGTCGGCGAGGGCGTGCAGGGCGGTGAGCAGGCCGTCCCGGTCGTCGGCGAGGACGACCGCCCGGTGTTCCAGGGGCGAGCGGGACACGGCCGAGGTCCAGGCGACGTCCGCCGGTCGCAGCCCGGCGTCGTCGGCGACGTACCGGGACCAGCGCTCGGCCTGGGCGCGCAGCGCGGCGCGGGTGCGGCCGGTGAGCAGCACGGGTGCGGGCGCGGGGAGGTCCGGCCGGTCGGTCTCGGCGGCGGTGGGCTCGGGCTGTTCGAGGATGAGGTGGGTGTTGGTGCCGCTCATCCCGAACGAGGACACGGCGGCGCGGCGCGGCCGGTTCACGGCCGGCCACGGGGTGGCCTCGGTGACCAGGGTGACCGCGCCGGCGGCCCAGTCCACGTGCGGGGTGGGCTCGTCGACGTGCAGGGTGGCCGGCACGACGCCGTGCCGCATCGCCATGACCATCTTGATCACCCCGGCGATGCCGGCGGCGGCCTGGGTGTGGCCGATGTTCGACTTGATCGAGCCGAGCAGCAGCGGCGCGGCGTCGCCCCGCTCCTGGCCGTAGGTGGCGAGGAGCGCCTGGGCCTCGATCGGGTCGCCGAGGGTGGTGCCGGTGCCGTGCGCCTCCACCACGTCGACCAGGTCGGGGGTGAGCTTCGCGCCGGCCAGGGCCTGCCGGATCACCCGCTGCTGGGACGGGCCGTTGGGGGCGGTGAGGCCGTTCGACGCGCCGTCCTGGTTGACGGCGGAGCTGCGGATGATCCCGAGCACGGGGTGGCCGTTGCGGCGGGCGTCGCTGAGCCGTTCGAGCAGCAGCATGCCGACGCCCTCGGACCAGCCGGTGCCGTCGGCGGACGCGGCGAACGACTTGCACCGGCCGTCGGCGGCGAGGCCGCGCTGCCGGGAGAACTCCACGAACGGGCCGGGGGTGGCCAGCACGGTCGCGCCGCCGGCCAGGGCGAGGCCGCACTCCCGCTGGCGCAGCGCCTGGCAGGCGAGGTGGATGGCGACCGACGCCGACGAGCAGGCGGTGTCCACCGTGACCGTGGGGCCCTCCAGCCCGAACGTGTACGCCAGCCGGCCGGAGACGACGCTGGCGGCGGTGCCGGTCAGCACGTACCCCTCGACGCCGGGCGCCCGGTGCAGCACGGCGGCGTAGTCCTGACCGGAGGTGCCGACGAAGACGCCGGAGCGGCTGCCGCGCAGCGACAGCGGGGCGATGCCGGCCCGCTCGAACAGCTCCCAGGTGACCTCCAGCAGCAGCCGCTGCTGCGGGTCCATGGCGACGGCCTCGCGCGGCGAGATGCCGAACAGCGCGGCGTCGAACTGCCCCGCGTCGGGCAGGAACCCGCCGGCGGTGGTGTACGAGGTGCCGGGGTTGTCGGGATCGGCGTGGTAGAGCCGCTCCAGGTCCCAGCCCCGGTCGGTGGGGAAGTCGCCGATGGCGTCCCCGCCGGACGAGACGAACTGCCAGAGGTCCTCGGGCGAGTTGATGCCGCCCGGGTAGCGGCAGCCCATCGCCACGATCGCCACCGGCTCGGACTCCTCGGCGGTGACCTCGCGGAGCCGTTGGCGGGTCTGGTGCAGCTCGGCGACGACCCGCGTCAGGTATTCGCGCAGCCGCTCTTCGTCCGCCATGACATCTCGCTTTCTCGTGACACCACAGGTCCTGCGGGCTCAGGAAAGCCCGAGGTCCTGGTCGATGAGGTCGAACAGCTCCTGGTTGCTGGCCACCCGCAGCCGGTCCGCCACCTCGGCGGTCTCCTCTCGGCGTTCCTCGGCGGCGCCGAGTCGTTCGAGCAGGCTGTGCAACCGCATCGTGATCCGCACCCGGCCGATGTCGTCCGGGTCGCGCAGCGCGAGGGCGCTCTCCAACTGGTCCAGCTCCGCCAGGGTCGGCAGCGCCTCCACCGACGCCTCGCTGAGCAGCTCGGCCCGGAGGTGCTCGGCGAGCGCCTGCGGGGTCGGGTAGTCGAAGACCACCGAGCTGGGCAGGCTCAGGCCGGTCGACCGGGCGAGCCGGCCGCGCAGCTCCACCGCGGTCAGCGAGTCGAACCCGAGGTCCCGGAAGGGCCGGCCGGCCTCCACGGCGTACGGGCTGTCGTGCCCGATGACCTCGCCGGCCGCGGTGCGGATCAGGTCCACCAGCACCCGGGCCTGTTCGGCCGGCGTCAGCTCGCCGAGCCGCTTGCGCAGGTCGGCGGCGACCAGGTCGCCGTCCTCGGCGTCCGCCCGCTCCGCGGCGGCCTGGGCGGCCACCTCGGCGATCTCGCTGATCAACGGCCGGGGCCGGGCGGAGGCGAACACCGGGGCGAAGCGGTCCCAGTCGACGTCGGCGACGGTGAGGGCGGTGTCGTCGCCGGCGAGGCCGGCGCGCAGGGCGGCCATCGCGGGTTCCCGGTCGAGCAGGGACACCCCACGCCGGCTCATCGCCGCCGCGTGCGCGTCGGTCACCATGCCGCCGCCGGCCCACGGTCCCCAGTTGACCGAGAGGACCCGGGTCCGACCCGCCGGCCGCGACTGCGCCCAGGCGTCCAGGAAGGCGTTGCCGGCGGCGTACGCCCCGTGGTCGCCGACGCCCCAGACGGCGGCGATGGAGGAGAAGTGGACGACCAGCTCGAGCGGCTCGGGGTCGAGGAACTCGGCCAGGTGCCGGGCGCCGGCGATCTTGCCGGACACCACGTCGGCGAGTTCCGCCTCGGTCACCGCGGCGACCGGGTTGAGCCGCCCCACGCCGGCGGCGTGCACCACGGCGTGCACGGTCTCGCCGTCGGCGCGCAGCCCTTCGACGAGGTCGGCGACCGCGTCCCGGTCGGCCAGGTCGCAGGCCAGCACCCGGGCCTGGGCGCCGAGGGCGGCCAGTTCCGCCACCGCCTCGTCGGCGCCGGGGGCCGCCGCGCCGCGCCGGCTGACCAGCAGCAGCCGCCGCGCGCCGTGCCGGGCGAACCAGGCGGCGGCGTACCGGCCGACGGCGCCGGTGCCGCCGGTGACCAGGACGGTGCCCGGCGGCTGCCAGTCGCCCGGGGCCTCGGCCCGGGGCGCGCGGGCCAGCCGCCGCAGGTACGTCCCGGAGTCCCGCACCGCGAGCTGGTCCTCGTGTCCGGCGGCGGTCAGCGCCGCCAGGACGCGCTCGGCGGCGGCGGTGTCCACGGTGGCGGGCAGGTCCAGCAGGCCGCCCCAGTGCCGGGGGTGCTCCAGCGCGGTCACCAGGCCGAGGCCCCACGTGGTGGCCTGCGCGGGGTGCACGACCGGGTCGTCGGCCGCGGTGCTGACGGCCTGCCGGGTGAGCAGCCACAGCGGCACCGGCGGCAGGGTGTCCGTGACCGCCTGCACCAGGGCCAGGTTCGCGGTCAGGCCCACGGGCACGGCGGGCCGGTCGGGGTGCGCCCGCTCGTCGAGCGCGAGCAGCGACACGATCCGGGTCGGCGGGACGCCGGCCAACTGCTCGGCGAGCGCCGCCCGGTCGGTGGTCGCCGGGTCGACGGTGAGCAGCCGCACGGTGCCGCCGCGCGCGGCGACCAGCTCGGCGAGCCGGTCGACGACCGGCTGGTCCGTCCCGGTGTGGACGATGGTCCACCCGCCGTCGGCGACGCCCGCCGCGGGGGTCTCGGGGCGCCAGGTGATCCGGTACCGCCAGCCGCCGGCGAGGGTGTCCTCCTGCTGCTGGCGTCGCCACTGCGCCAGCTCCGGCAGCAGGTCCCGCAGCGGCCGGTCGGGGTCGACGCCGAGCCGGCCGGCGAGCGCGTCGCCGTCGCCGGCCGTCACGGCCTGCCAGAACGCCGCGTCGACGTCGTCCTGCGGGGCGGCGGGGGTGTCGGCCGCCGCCGCGTCGAGGGTCGGCCAGAAGCGCTGGTGGGCGAACGCGTACGTGGGCAGGTCCACCGGGCCGGCGCCGGGCAGCAGCCGCGACCAGCGGACGGCCACGCCCTGGCAGTGCAGCCGGGCGACCGCGCCGAGCAGGGTGGCCACCTCGTCCTGGCCGGGCCGCTGCACGCCGGTCACGGTGACCGGGGCGTCGGCCGGCAGCGCGTCGGCGGTCAGGGCGGTCAGCACCGTGTCCGGCCCGATCTCCAGGAACCGGGTCACCCCGTTGGCGTGCAGGTGGGTGATGGTGTCGGCGAAGCGGACCGCCTCGCGGACGTGCCGGACCCAGTAGTCGGGGGTGCACAGCGTGTCGGCGTCGACGACCGTGCCGGTCAGGTTCGACACCAGCGGCACCGTCGGCGGGGCGTACGACAGGGTCGCCGCCACGGCGGCGAAGTCGGCGAGCATCGGCTCCATCAGCGGACTGTGGAAGGCGTGGCTGACCCGCAGCCGCTTGGTCCGCACGCCGAGGCCGGCGAAGTGGTCCGCCAGCCCGGTCAGCGCGTCCTCCGCCCCGGCGACGACGACGGCCGCCGGCCCGTTCACCGCGGCGACGTCGACCCGCCCCTCCGTGCCGGTCAGCGCCCGCCGCACGTCGACCTCGGGCGCGGCGACGGCGAGCATCCCGCCGCCGGCGGGCAGGGCCTGCATCAGCCGGCCCCGGTTGCCGACGAGCGTGCACGCGTCGGGCAGGGAGAGCACCCCGGCCACGTGGGCGGCGACGATCTCCCCCACCGAGTGGCCGGCCACGAGGTCGGGCCGGATCCCCCAGTCCGCGAGCAGCCGGAACAGCGCCACCTCGACCGCGAAGAGTCCCGCCTGGGTGAAGAGCGTCTGGTCGAGCAGGTCGGCCTCGGCAGAGCCGGGCTCGGCGAACAGCACCTCGCGCAGCGGTCGCGGCAGGTGCCCGTCGAGGTGCTGGCACGCCTCGTCGAGGGCCTCGGCGAAGACTCCGAACGCCTCGTACAGCTGGCGCCCCATTCCGGCGTGCTGGGCGCCCTGGCCGGAGAAGAGCACCGCCAGCGCGCCGCCGGGCTCGGCGACGCCCCGGGTGAGGCCCGGGTGGTCCTGCCCGGCGGCGAGGGCCCGCAGCCCGGCGAGGGCGGCGTCCGCGTCGGCGGCGAGCAGCACCGCGCGGTGCCGCAGCGGGGACCGACTGGTGGCCAGGCCCCGGGCGACGTCGGCGGCGGGGGTGGCGCTCCGCGGCAGCCAGTCGGCCAGCCGGGCCGCCTGGGCCGGCAGGCTGTCCGCGGTGTCGGCCGAGACGACCCAGGGCAGCACCGGCAGCCGGGCGGGTGACGCGTCGGCCGGGCGGGACGCCCCGGTGTCGGTCGGCGCCTGTTCGAGGATGACGTGCACGTTGGTGCCGCTGACCCCGAACGACGACACGCCGGCCCGGCGCGGCCGGTCCACCTGCGGCCAGGGCCGCGGGTCGGTCAGCAGCGCGACCGCGCCCGCCGACCAGTCGACGTGCGGCGACGGCTCGTCCACGTGCAGGGTGGGCGGCAGCAGGTCGTGCTGGAGCGCCATCACCATCTTGATCACGCCGGACACGCCCGCGGCGGCCTGGGTGTGGCCGATGTTCGACTTGACGGAGCCGAGCAGCAGCGGCCGGTCGGCGGGCCGGTCCTGCCCGTACGTGGCGAGCAGCGCCTGCGCCTCGATGGGGTCGCCGAGGCGGGTGCCGGTGCCGTGCCCGTCGACCGCGTCCACGTCGGCGGCGGACAGCCGCGCGTTGGCCAGCGCCTGGCGGATCACCCGTTCCTGGGCGGGCCCGTTGGGCGCGGTCAGTCCGTTGCTGGCGCCGTCCTGGTTCATCGCCGAGCCGCGCACGACGGCCAGGATCCGCCGGCCCTCGCGCTGGGCGTCGGAGAGCCGCTGCAACAGCACCAGGCCGACGCCCTCGCCCCAGCCGGTGCCGTCGGCGGCCCCGGCGAACGACTTGCACCGGCCGTCGAGGGCGAGCCCCCGCTGCCGGGCGAACTCCAGGAACGGCCCGGGGGTGGCCATCACCGTCACCCCGCCGGCGACCGCGAGGTCGCACTCGCCCTGCCGCAGCGACTGGCACGCCAGGTGCAGCGCCACCAGCGAGGACGAGCAGGCGGTGTCGACGCTGACGGCGGGGCCCTGCAACCCGAAGTGGTACGCCAGCCGCCCGCTGATGACGGCGGCGACGTTGCCGGTGGCCTGGAAGCCCTCGGTCTCGGCGCGCGCCGCCAGCAGCAGCGTCGCGTAGTCCTGGCCGTTGGTGCCGACGAACACCCCGGTGTTGGTCTCCCGCATGTCGGCGGGCGCGGTGCCGGTCCGCTCGAACAGCTCCCAGGCGCTCTCCAGCAGCAGCCGCTGCTGGGGGTCCATCACCAGCGCCTCGCGCGGGGAGATGCCGAACAGGGCGGCGTCGAAGCCGGCGGCGTCGGCGAGGAAGCCGCCCTCCCGGACGTACGAGGTGCCGGGCCGGTCGGGATCCGGGTGGTAGATGGCCTCCAGGTCCCAGCCCCGGTCGGCCGGAAACTCCGCGATCCCGTCGCGCCCCTCGCTGACGAGTCGCCACAGGTCCTCCGGGCCGGCGACGCCGCCCGGGTACCGGCAGCTCATCGAGACGACGGCGATCGGCTCGTCGAGCGCTGCGGCGGCCTGCACGGCCGGGGTCGCCGCGGCCTCGTCGCCGGTGATCCGGGTGACCAGGTGGTCGGCGAGGGCCGTGGGCGTCGGCCGGTCGAACACCAGCGTCGCGGGCAGGGTCAGGCCCACCGCCTCGGCGAGCCGGTTGCGCATCTCGACGGCGCTCAGCGAGTCGAAGCCGATCTCCCGGAACGACCGGTCCGCCGCCAGCGCCTGCGGCGAGGGCAGTCGCAGCACCGCCGCCGCGTGGACGCGCACCAGGTCCAGCAGGAGCCGGCGCCGCTCCGGGGCGGCGAGGCCGGCGAGCCGGCCGCGCAGCGGGGACGCCTCCCGCGTCTCGTCGTCGTCCCCGGAGCGGGCTGCGGCGAGGACGCGGGCCACCTCGGGGATGTCGCCGATCAGGGGCCGGGGCCGGGCCAGCGCGAAGGTCTGGAGGAACCGGTCCCAGGCGATGTCGGCGACGGTGAGGGCGGACTCGTCCCGTTCCAGCGCCCCGGCCAGCACCGAGACCGCCAGGTCCGGGTGCATCGGCCGGACGCCGGAGCGGAACATCTGGTCGGCGGCGCCCTCGGTCTCCACCATGCCGCCGCCGTCCCAGGCGCCCCACGCCAGTGCGGTGCCGGGCAACCCGCGCCGGCGCCGGTCCTCGGCGAGCGCGTCGAGGAAGGCGTTGCCGGCGGCGTACGCGCCCTGGTGGCCGCCGCCCCAGACGCCGGCGCCGGAGGAGAAGAGCACGAACGCGGTCAGGTCCGGGCCGAGGACCTCGTCGAGGTTGACCGCCCCGGCGACCTTGGCGGGCAGGGCGGCGGCCAGCTCGGCGAGGTCGGTGTCGGCCAGCGCGCCGGCGTGCGGCACACCCGCGGCGTGGAACACCGCGTCGATCCGGATGTCGCGCTCGGCCAGCCGGTCCACGAGGGCGCGCAGCGACTCCCGGTCCGCCACGTCGCAGGCCGCCACGGTGACCGTGGCGCCGTGGCCGGTCAGCTCGGCCTCCAGTTCGGCGGCGCCGGGCGCGGCGGGTCCCTGCCGGCTGGTCAGCACGAGGTGCGCGGCGCCCGCACGGGCCAGCCAGCGGGCCACGTGGGCGCCGAGCGAGCCCAGGCCGCCGGTCACCAGGACGGTGCCGGCGGGACGCCAGCCGTCGCCGGCCGGGCGGTCGGCGGCGGCGGCCCGGACCAGCCGCCGGGCGAACAGCCCGGAGGAGCGGACGGCGAGCTGGTCCTCGTGCCCGATGCCGGCGAGCGCGGCGGCCAGCCGGGCGCGGGCCCGCTGGTCCGGGTCGGCGGGCAGGTCGACCAGGCCGCCCCAGCGGTCCGGGTGTTCGAGGGCGGCGACCCGCCCGAGCCCCCAGACCAGGGCCTGGTCGGGCCGGTCCACGGGGTCGGCCCGGCCGGTGCTGACGGCGCCGCCGCTGACGCACCAGAGCGGGGCGGTCATCCCGGCGTCGCCGAGCGCCTGCACCAGGGCGAGCGTGCCGGCGAGCCCGGCCGGCACCACGGGGTGCGCCGGGTGCGGCGCGCCGTCGAGGGCGAGCAGCGAGCACACCCCGGCGACGGACTCCGGGGCGAAGGCGCGCAGCAGGTCGGCCAGCACGGCCCGGTCGGGGTCGGCGACGGTGAGCAGGGTGGGCTCCGCGCCCGCCTCGGCGAGCGCCCGGACGACCGCGCCGGTCAGCGGGCTGTCGGCGTACGCGGCGGGCACCGGCACCAGCCAGGTGCCGGTCAGCGCGGCGGTCGCCGGCGTGGTGACCGGCTTCCAGGCGACCCGGTAGCGCCAGGAGTCCACAGTGGACTCGTCGCGGCGACGCCGCCGCCAGGCGGCGAGCACCGGCAGCGCGTCGTCCAGGCGGCGGGCCTCGGTGTCGTCGAGCCGCATCGCCTCGGCGAGCGCCCCGGCGTCGGCCCGCTCGACGGCGTCCCAGAACCGCCGGTCGGCCGGCTCCTCGGTGCTCGCCGCGGCGCCGGGCAGCGCCGGTGCCTCCGGCCAGTACCGCTGACGGTGGAAGGCGTACGTGGGCAGCGGCACGGCCGGGCCGGTGCGCGGCCCGTGGACGGCGGTCCAGTCCACCTCGACGCCGTGGGCGTGCAGCGTGGCCAGGGCGGTGAGCACCCGCGGCCAGCCTCCGGCGTTGCGTCGCAGGGTGTTGACCACGACCGCCTCGTGTTCGGCGGCGTCGATGGTCTCCTGGATCCCGAAGCTGACCACCGGGTGCGGGCCGACCTCCAGGAAGACCTGGTGGCCCTCGTCGAGCAGGCCGCGCACGACGCGTTCCACGTCCACCGTCTCGCGCAGGTTGCGGTACCAGTAGCCGGCGTCGAGTTCGGTGGTGTCGAGGGGGCGGCCGGTCAGGGCGGACCAGAACGGCGTCTCGGCGGGGCGGCCGGAGATCCCGGCGAGGCTGTCGGTCAGCCGGGCGGCGACGGCCTCGACTTGCGGCGAGTGGGAGGCGTAGTCGACGTCGATGCGCTGGGCGCGCACGTCGTCGGCCTGGCAGGCGGCGAGCAGCTCGGCCAGGGCGTCCTGGTCACCGGCGACCACCACGGAGCCGGGACCGTTGACGACGGCGACCGACAGCCGGCCGGCCCACGGGGTGAGCAGGTCGCGGACCCGGTCGGCGGGCAGCGCGACGGAGGCCATCCCGCCCCGTCCGGCGATGTCGGCCAGCACCTGGCTGCGCAGTGCGACGACCTTCGCGCCGTCGGCCAGGGACAGCGCCCCGGCCACGCAGGCCGCCGCGATCTCGCCCTGGGAGTGGCCGACCACGCCCGCCGGCCGTACGCCGAGCGAGCCCCACAGCCGGGCGAGCGAGACCATGACCGCCCACAGCGCGGGCTGCACCACGCCCGAGGCGACCAGGGGCGGCGCGTCCGGGGCGGCGCGCAGCACGTCGGTGAGCGACCAGTCCACCCAGGGCGCGAGCGCCTCCTCGCACTCGGCGATGGCGGCGGCGAAGACCGGGGACGTGTCGAGCAGGTCGACGGCCATCCCGGGCCACTGCGAGCCGTGCCCGGAGAAGACGAAGATCGGGGCGGCGTTGCGCAGGGCGGCGCCGGTGACCACGTCGGCGGCGGTGTCGCCGGCGGCGAAGGCGTCGAGGCCCCGGGCGAGTTCGTCGCGGTTGCGGCCGAGGACCACCGCCCGGTACGGGAACGACACGCGGCTGGCGGTCAGCGCGTACGCCACGTCGGCCGGCTCCAGCTCGGGGTGCGCGGCCAGGTGGGACCGCAGCCGGCTCGCCTGGCCGCGCAGGGCGACGGGGTCCGCCGCGGAGAGCGCGAACGGCACGGCGACGGGTTCCGACCCGGGGAGCGCGAACGGCACGGCGACGGCGGTGCCGGGCGGGGTCGCGGCGGCGGGCTCCGGCGCGGCGGCCGGTTCGGGGGCCTGTTCGATGACGACGTGCGCGTTGGTGCCGGAGATGCCGAACGAGGAGACCGCCGCCCGGCGGGGGCGGTCCACGGCCGGCCACTGGGTGGGTTCGGTCGCGAGGGCCACCGCCCCGGCGGTCCAGTCGATGTGCGGGGACGGCTCGTCGACGTGCAGGGTCGCCGGCACGAGGCCGTGCCGCATCGCCAGGACCATCTTGATGATCCCGGCGACGCCGGCGGCGGCCTGGGTGTGGCCGAGGTTCGACTTGACGGAACCGAGCAGCAGCGGCCGGTCGGCGGGCCGGTCCTGCCCGTAGGTGGCCAGCAGGGCCTGCGCCTCGATCGGGTCACCGAGGGTGGTGCCCGTACCGTGCGCCTCGACGGCGTCCACGTCGGCCGGCGTCAGGCGGGCGCTGGCGAGGGCCTGCCGGATGACCCGCTGCTGGGACGGGCCGTTGGGCGCGGTGAGTCCGTTGGACGCGCCGTCGGAGTTGACGGCGCTGGCCCGGATGACGGCGAGGATGCGCCGGCCCGCGCGCCGGGCGTCGGAGAGCCGCTGCACGAGCAGCATGCCGACGCCCTCGCTCCAGCCGGTGCCGTCGGCGGCGGCGGCGAACGACTTGCACCGGCCGTCGGGAGACAGGCCGCGCTGCCGGGAGAACTCGATGAACGTGCCGGGGGTGGCCATCACGGTGACGCCGCCGGCCAGGGCGTACTCGCACTCCCCCGCCCGCAGCGCCTGCACCGCCAGGTGCAGCGCGACCAGCGAGGACGAGCAGGCCGTGTCGACGGTGACCGCCGGCCCTTCCAGGCCGAACGTGTACGCCACCCGCCCCGACAGGACGCTGCCGGAGGTGCCGGTGCCGATGTAGCCCTCCACCTCGCCCGGCTGGTCCATGAGCCGCGAGGCGTAGTCGTGGTACATGACCCCGGCGAACACGCCCGTCCGGCTGCCCCGCAGCCGCCGCGCGTCCAGGCCGGCGGACTCGAACGCCTCCCACGACGTCTCCAGCAGCAGCCGCTGCTGCGGGTCCATGGCCAGGGCCTCGCGCGGCGAGATGCCGAAGAACGCGGGGTCGAACTCGGCCGCGCCGTACAGGAAGCCGCCGTGCCGGGTGTACGAGGTGCCGCTGCGGTCCGGGTCCGGGTCGAACAGCGACTCCAGGTCCCAGCCACGGTCGGCGGGGAACTCCGAGATGCCGTCGCCACCGGTGGCCAGCAGCTCCCACAGCTGGTCCGGGTCGTCGACGCCGCCCGGGTAGCGGCAGGCCATGCCGACGATCGCGATCGGCTCGTCGGTGCCGGTGCCGGTGAGGGTGCCGCCGGTCGCGTCCCCGCCGGACCGGCGTACGCCCGCCAGCTCGGACCACACGTGGTCGGCGAGCACGGTCGGGGTCGGGTAGTCGAACACCAGCGTCGACGGCAGCCGCAGCCCGGTGGCCGCGTTCACCCGGTTGCGCAGGTCCACGGCTGTCAGGGAGTCGAAGCCCAGTTCCCGGAACGCCCGGTCCGCCGGCACCGCCTCCGCGCCACCGTGCCCGAGCACCTGCGCGACCAGGCCCCGGACCAGCACGCCGACCTGGGCGCGGGCTTCGTCGGGCGCCAGGCCGGTGATGCGGGTCGCCCAGGTGGCGCCCTGTCCCGCCTGGCGGCGAGTCGTGGTGGTGCCGAGCAGCGCCCGCAGCATCGGCGGCACCAGGCCGGCGCCGGCCGCGGCGCGGAGGGCGGCCAGGTCGATCACGGCCGGCACCAGGGCCGGCCGGTCGGCGCCCAGGGCGGCGTCGAGCAGGCGCAGCCCGGTTTCGGCGCTCATCGCGGTGACGCCGCCCCGGGTCGACCGTGCCCGGTCCGCCTCGTCGAGGGACGCGGCCATGCCGGCGGTGTCCCACATGCCCCACGCCAGGCTCACCGCCGGCAACCCGAGCTGCCGCCGCCACACCGCCAACCCGTCCAGGAACGCGTTACCCGCCGCATACGCCGACTGACCCGGCGAACCCAACACCCCCGCCACCGACGAGAACACCACGAACAAATCCAGACCCAGCGACGCGGTCGCCTCGTGCAGCCACCAACCCGCCGACACCTTCGGCGCCAACACCCCGGCCAGCCGCTCGACGGTCAACCCCTCGACCACACCGTCGTCCAACACACCCGCGGTGTGGACCACACCCGCCAACCGGCCCTCGGCAGTGACCTCACCGACAAGCCCGAACACCTGGTCCCGGTCCGTCACGTCACACGCCACCACCCGCACGGCAGCACCCAACGCGGTCAACCGCGCCGACAACTCCCCAGCGCCCGCAGCCTCCGGGCCCCGCCGCGACACCAGCACCAGCGACCGCACACCCCACGACGACACCAGATGCTCCGCCACCAACGCACCCAACGCACCGGTACCGCCCGTCACCAGCACCGCGCCGTCGCCGAGGTTCGGCGTCTCCGCCGCCGCGCCGACGCCCGCCCGCACCAGACGCGGCACGAACACCGCGTCGGAGCGCACGGCGACCTGGCCGCCCGTCGCCGCCGGGTCGTCCGCCACCCCGGCCAGGACGCCCAGCAGCCCGGCGTGCAGCTCGCCGTCCACGTCCGCGAGGACGATGCGGCCGGGATGTTCCGACTGCGCCGACCGCAGCAGACCCCACACCGCCGCACCCGCCAGGTCCGTGACCCGGTCCTCGGCACCGACCGAGACCGCACCCCGGGTCACCACCACCAGCCGCGAATCCGCCAACACGTCCGCCGCCAGCCACGACTGGACGGTCGCCAGCACGGCCGACGCCGCCGCGCGTACCGCGTCGGGACCGTTGTCGGCGTCCTCGGGGCGTGCCGCGTCCCCGTCCACTCCGCCGGCCGACCCGACCGGCAGCAGCAGGCGGGGCGGCACGCCCGACGGCTCGGCGACGGCCGCGGCCAGCGCCTCGACGTCCGGGAACGCCGGCAGGTCCACGGAGACCGGCGAGCCCACCAGCGCCCACCCGGAGACGTCCCCGGCGGCGGCGACCTCCTCGGCCTGCCAGGCGACCTCGAACATCGAGCGGGCCGCCGAACCCGCCGACGACACCGCGGTCAGCTCCCGCAACGCCAGCGAGTCCACCGACACCACGGCGGCGCCCGACTCGTCAGACGCGACCAGTCGCACCGCCGCGCCCGCGCGCGTCAGGCGTACCCGCAGCACCCGCGCACCCGAGGCGTGCACCTGCACACCCTCGAACGCGAACGGCACCCGCGGCCCACCCGACTCCGCGCCCAGCAGCAGCCCGATCGGGTGCAGGGCCGCGTCCAGCAGCGCCGGGTGCACCCCGAAGCCCGCCGCGTCGCCGGCCACCTCGTCGGGCAACGCGACCTCGGCGAACACCTCACCACCGCTGGTCCAGGCCCGCCGCAGCCCCTGGAACACCGGCCCGTACGCCAGACCGTGTTCCGCCAGCGTCGGATACCAACCCGCCAGGTCCACCTCGACGCCGCCGACGGGGGGCCACTCCCCCACGCCCGGCTCGTCGACGGACGCCGGCTCCAGCACACCCTCCGCGTGCCGGACCCACTCCGGGTCGGCGGCCTCCTCCGGCTGGGAGTGCACGGTCACCGACCGGGTGCCCGTCTCGTCGGCCGCGCCGACGCGCACCTGCACCCGCACGCCGCCGGAATCGGGCAGCACCAGCGGCGCGGCGACGGTCAGCTCCCGCACCCGGGACGCGCCCACCTCGTCGCCGGCCCGCACCGCCAACTCCACCAGCGCCGCGCCCGGCACCACCACGACGCTGGAGACGGCGTGGTCGGCCAGCCAGCCGTGGGTCGCCGTGGACAGCCGGCCGGTCAGCACGACCATGTCCTCGCCGGCCACCGACACCGCCGCGCCGAGCAGCGGGTGCCCGGCCGCCCCGAGCCCGGCCCCGGACACGTCGGTCCACCGGCCCGCCGGCTCCAGCCAGAAACGCTGGTGCTGGAAGGCGTACGTCGGCAGGTCCACGTGCCGGCCGCCGCCGAGGTGGTCGGCCCAGCCGACGGTCAGGCCGTGCGCGTGCAGCCGGGCGAGGGCCTCGAGGAGAGCCTGCGGCTCGGGCCGGTCGTGGCGCGAGGCCGGGACCAGCAGGGGCGCGGGCCCGTCCTCCGCCCGCTCGGCGAGGCAGCCCTGCGCCATGGCGGTCAGCACGCCGTTCGGTCCCACCTCCAGGAAGGTGTCGACCTCCTCGGCGCGCAGGCAGTCGACGGCGTCGGCGAAGCGCACCGTGCCGCGGACGTGCCGCACCCAGTAGCCGGGGTCGCAGAGCTGCTCCGCGTCGGCGATCCGGCCGGTCAGGTTCGACACCACCGGGATCGCCGGCGGCCGGAAGGTCAGCCCGTCGGCGACCGCCGCGAACTCCGCGAGCATCGGGTCCATCCGGCCGCTGTGGAAGGCGTGGCTGACCCGCAGCCGGCGGGTCTGCACGCCCCGCTCGGACCACTCGCGCTGCACGTGGTCGAGCGCCTCGTCGTCGCCGGCGACCACGACGGCGGCGGGGCCGTTCACGGCGGCCACGTCCAGCCGGTCGGTCAGCCCGGCGAGGGACGCGGCCACCGCCGCCTCGTCCGCCGCCACGGCGAGCATTCCGCCGCCGGCGGGCAGGGCCTGCATGAGCCGGCCGCGCGCCGCGACCAGCGCGCACGCGTCCTCGACGGAGAGCACCCCGGCGACGTGCGCCGCCGCGATCTCGCCGATGGAGTGCCCGGCCACCAGGTCCGGCACCACCCCGAACGACTCGACCAACCGGAACAGCGCCACCTCGACCGCGAACAACCCGGCCTGCGTGAACACCGTCTGGTCCAGCAGTTCCGCCTCGGCCGTACCCGCCTCGGCGAACAACACCTCCCGCAACGGACGCGGCAGCAACGGATCAAGATGCCCACACACCTCGCCCAGCGCGGCGGCGAAGACCGGGAACGCGCCGGACAACTCACGACCCATCCCGGCACGCTGTGCGCCCTGACCGGAGAAGAGGAACGCCACCCGGCCGCGCGGGGCGGCCACCCCGGTGGTGACCGTGCCGTGCGGCTCGCCGTCGGCGAGGGCCCGCAGCCCGGCGAGCAGGTCGTCGGCGTCGCCGGCCAGCACCACCGCGCGGTGGTCGAGCCCGGCCCGGCTGACCGAGGAGGCCGCGACGTCCGCCGGCTGGAGGGAGTCGGCGCGGCCGAGGTGGGCGGCCCACCGCTCGGCCTGCCCGGCCAGTGCCTCCGGGGTGCGGGCGGAGAGGAACACCGGGGCGAGCGGCAGCGCCACGGACGGGTCGGCGTCGGGCGCGGCGTCGTCCGCGGGCGGGGCGTCCTCGGCCGGCGCTTCCTCAAGGATGACGTGGGCGTTCGTACCGCTGATGCCGAACGACGACACGGCGGCCCGGCGCGGCCGGTCGGCGGCCGGCCACGCCCGGGCCTCGGTCAGCAGCGACACCTGGCCGGCGGACCAGTCGATGTGCGGGGACGGCGCGTCGACGTGCAGGGTGGCGGGCATGGTGCGGTGCCGGATCGCCTCGATCATCTTGATCAGGCCGGCGGCGCCCGCCGCGGCCTGGGTGTGACCCAGGTTCGACTTGACCGAGCCCAGCCAGAGCGGCCCGCCATCGCCCCGGTCCTGGCCGTAGGTGGCCAGCAGCGCCTGCGCCTCGATCGGGTCGCCGAGGGTGGTGCCGGTGCCGTGCGCCTCGACCACGTCGACGTCGGCCGGGGAGAGCCGGGCGTTCGCGAGGGCCTGCCGGATCACCCGCTCCTGGGACGGGCCGTTCGGCGCGGTCAGCCCGCTGCTCGCGCCGTCCTGGTTGACGGCGCTGCCCCGGACGACGGCGAGGACCCGCCGGCCGTCCCGGCGGGCGTCCGACAGCCGCTGCAACAGCAGCACGCCGACGCCCTCCGACCAGCCGGTGCCGTCGGCGGCGGCGGCGAACGACTTGCAGCGGCCGTCCGAGGCCAGGCCCCGCTGGCGGGAGAAGTCGGCGAAGGTGCCCGGCGTGGACATCACCGTCACGCCGCCGGCGAGCGCGAAGTCGCAGTCCCGCTGGCGCAGCGCCTGCGTCGCGAGGTGCACGGCGACCAGCGACGACGAGCACGCGGTGTCCACCGTGACCGCCGGCCCCTCGAGCCCGAAGGTGTACGCCACCCGCCCGGACACGACGCTGCCGGAGTTGCCGGTGCCGATGTAGCCCTCCACGCCGTCGGGCAGGTCCAGCACCCGGGACGCGTAGTCGTGGTACATCACCCCGGCGAACACGCCGGTCCGGCTGCCACGCAGCCGCTGCGGGTCGAGGCCGGCGTGCTCGAACGCCTCCCACGAGGTCTCCAGGAGCAGCCGCTGGTGGGGGTCCATCGCCAGGGCCTCGCGGGGGCTGATGCCGAAGAAGCCCGGGTCGAACTGCGGCGCGTCGTAGAGGAAGCCGCCCTGGTTGCTGTACGACGTGCCCGGGTTGTCCGGGTCGGCGTGGAACAGCCGCTCCAGGTCCCAGCCCCGGTCGGTCGGGAAGTCGCCCACCCCGTCGCCGCCCCGGTCGACGAGGTCCCACAGCTCCGCCGGGCTGGACACGCCGCCCGGGAACCGGCACGCCATGCCGATGACGGCCATCGGCTCGCGGTCCTTGGCCTCCACCTCGCGCACCCGCCGGCGCGCGTCGCGCAGGTCGGCAGTCGCACGCCGGAGGTAGTCGAGGAACTCTGCCTCAGTGGGCATCGGGCCACTCCGTATCAGAAATCGAGGTGTGCGACATGCCGGATCAGGCCGAGCCGAGCTCTTCGTCCAGCAGGCTGAAGATCTCCTCGGCGGAGGCCGACTCGAGGCTGGCGCCGTCGGCGGCGGCGGAGTCCGCGTCGGACTCGGTGTAGGTCCACAGGGAGAGCAGTTCGCGCAGCCGGGCACCGACCGCGGACCGGTCGGTGTCGCCGGCGGCCACCGCGCGCATGGCGTGCTCCAGCTTGTTCAGCTCGCCGAGCACCGTCAGCGCGGACGTGCTCCGCTCCGCCAGCAGCGCGCCCCGCAGGTACTCGACCAGCGCGGCCGTGGTCGGCCGGTCGTAGATCAGCGTGGACGGCAGCCGCAGCCCGGTGGCCGCGTTGAGCCGGTTGCGGAACTCGACCGCGGTCAGCGAGTCGAAGCCCAGCTCGACGAAGCCGCGTTCGGCGTCGATCGACCGGATCGACGCGTAGCCGAGGACCGCGGCGGCGTGGGTGCGGACCAGGTCGGAGAGGACCTGGTCGCGGTCCGCCTCCGCGGTGGCGGCCAGGGTCTCCCGCAGCGCCTCCGCCGGGTCGCGCTCGGCGGCCCGGGCCGCGCCGGTCGACGCCGGCCGGACCAGCGACCGCAGCACCGGTGGCACCGCCGCCGGCCCGTGCCGGCCGATCAGCGCGAGGTCCAGGTTGACCGGTACGACCACCGGCTCGGCGAAGCGCAGCGCCTCGCTGAACAGGTCCATCCCCTCGTCGGCGCCGAGCGGGACGAAGCCGCCCCGGTTCATCCGGGCCTCGTCGACGTGCCCGGTCTGGCCGTCGCCGGTGTCGTTGACCCACGGCCCCCATGCCAGGGAGAGCGCCGGGAGTCCCCGGTCCCGTCGGTGCTGGGCGAGGGCGTCGAGGAAGCAGTTCGCCGCCGCGTGGTTGGCCTGCCCGGGGCCGCCGAAGAGGCCGGCCGCCGAGGAGAAGAGCACGAACGCGGCCAGGTCGAGCTTCTCGGTCAGCTCGTGCAGGTGCCAGGCCGCGTCGACCTTGGGACGGAGCACGGTGTCGAAGCGGTCGGGGGTGAGCGCGGGCAGGACGCCGTCGTCGAGCACCCCGGCCGCGTGCACCACGCCGGTCAGCGGCCGGTCGGCGGGGATCTGGTCGACCAGCAGGGCCAGCGCGTCGCGGTCGGTGACGTCGCAGGCGACCACCCGGGCGGTGGCGCCCAGGCCGGTGAGCTCGTCGACCAGCCCGGCGACGCCCGGGGCGTCCGCCCCGCTGCGGCTGACCAGCAGCAGGTGGCGTACGTCGTGCCGGGTCACCAGCCGTCGTGCCACCAGTCGCCCGAGCAGGCCGGTCGCCCCGGTCACCAGGACGGTGCCGGCGGCCAGGTCGGGGCCGGGCCCCTCGGCCGGGGGCGGACCGAGCCGGGTCAGCCGGGGCGCCCGGAGCTGGCCGCCGCGTACGGCGAGCTGGGGTTCGCCCGTGGCCAGGGCGGCCGGCAGCAGGGCGGCGGCCGTCGCGTCGTCGTCGACGTCGAGGAGCACGATCCGGTCCGGGTTCTCCGACTGGGCGGAGCGCAGCAGGCCCCAGGCGGTGGCGGCCGGCACGTCGGCGATCCGCTCGTCCGGGTCGACCCGGACCGCGCCGCGGGTGACCACCACCAGCCGGGCGGCCGCGAGGGACTCCTCCGCCAGCCACTGCTGGGCCAGCGCGAGCGTGCGGTGGGCGACGCGGTGCGCCTGGCGGGCCGGGTGCGGCTCGTCGGCGACCGGCCCGACGCAGGTCACCACCACCGCGTCGGGCCCGGGACCGCCCGCGCGCACCTCGGTGACCAGCGCGGACAGGTCCGGACGCCGGTCGGCGCCGGGCCAGTCGTCGCCGAGGACGACGAGCCGGGGCGTGCCGTCGGCGCGGCCGGTGGCGGGGGCGACCCAGTCGAGGCGGTGCAGGGACCGGCTGGCCGACCGGCGGGCGGCGCTGAGCTGCTCGCCGGAGATGGGCCGCAGCACCAGACCGTCGACGGAGGCGACCGGCGTCGCGCCGGTGTCGGTGACCGTCAACGACACGGACCCGGCGTCGGTGGCGCGCAGCCGGATCCGCAGCTCGCGGGCGCGGGTGGGCCGGATGGTCACGCCCGACCAGGTGAACGGCAGTCCCGGGCGGATGTCGGAGCCGCCGTCGGAGGCCGGTGCGCCGCCGGCGGCGGGGTCGCTGGCCGTGGCGCTGGCGCCGATGGCGTGCAGCGCCGCGTCCATCAGGGCCGGGTGCACCGAAAAGGCCGTGGTGTCGGTGGACGCGTCGGCGTCCAGGGCGACCTCGGCGAGGATGTCCGGGCCGGAGCGCCACGCGGCGCGCAGCGCGCGGAAGACCGGGCCGTAGTGGTAGCCCTGGGCGGCGAGCCGGGCGTAGAGCCCGTCGAGGGCGATCGGCTCGGCGTCGGCGGGCGGCCACACGGCTGCCGGCGCGGGGTCCGGGTCGGCGGTGCCGCTGAGCTGGCCCGAGGCGTGCCGCTGCCAGGCCCGGGAACCGTCGGGGTCGGTGTCGTCGTCCCGCCGGGTGTGGATGGCGACCGGACGGTGCCCGGTCTCGTCCGGCGCGCCGACGCGGACCCGCAGGTCGACTCCCCCCTCGGCGGGGATCGCCAGCGGCGCCTCCAGGTTCAGCTCGGCGACGGTCGCGGCGCCGGCATGCCGCCCGGTCCAGGACGCCAGCTCCACCAGCGCCGTCCCGGGCAGCAGCACCGTGCCCAGCACGGCGTGGTCGGCCAGCCAGGGGTGGGTGGCGAGGGTGATCCGGCCGGTGAACAGCAGGCCCTCGTCGCCGGGCAGGTCGGCCACCGCGCTGAGCAGCGGGTGGTCGACGACGTCGAGCCCCACGGCGGGCAGGACGGAGCGGTGGGCGCCGGTGCGCTCCAGCCAGTAGCGGTGCCGGTCGAAGGCGTACGTGGGCAGGTCGACCGGCTCGGCCTCGGGCAGCAGCCGGCGGTGGTCCACCGCCAGGCCGAGGGTGTGCGCGGTGGCGAGGCTGGTCAGCAGCCGGGTGGCGGCGTCGTCCGGCCCGCCGAGGGTGTCCAGGACGTGGCCGGCGGCGCCGGTCCCGTCGAGGACGGCGGCGACCCGGGTGGTCAGCACCGGCTCCGGCGAGACCTCCACGAAGGTCACGTGTCCGGCCGCGACGGCGGCGCGGACGGCGGCGTCGAACTGCTCGGACCGTCCCGCCTCGCCGGCCCAGTGGTCGGCCCCGAGGCCGGCCGGGTCGGCCCAGTCCCCGGTGACGGTGGAGGCCAGCCGGGCGGTACCGGGCTGCGGGATGATCCCCGCCAACCCGGCGCGGACGCCGTCGGCGTCCAGCTCGCCGGCGGCGGCCCGGGCCCGCAGCGCCACCGTCCGGGCGGCGTCGGGCAGGGACAGCAGCCCCGCCACGCAGGCGGCCACGACCTCGCCGTCGCCGTCGCCGACGACCGCGGCCGGGATGACCCCGGCGTGCCGCCAGGCGGCGGCGAGCGCCACCCCGACGGCGAACAGGACGGGCCGGGCCAGCTCCGGCCGCTCGGCCCAGGAGGGGTCCGCGCCGGTCAGCAGGGCGGCCGGGTCGACGTCGAGCCAGGGCGCCAGGGCCTGCCGGCACTCGGCGAGCGTGTCGTCGAAGACCGGGCAGCGGCCCACCAGTCCGGCCGCCGCGCCCGCCGAGGCGGCCCCCGGGAAGACGAACACCGGGCCCGCGCCGTGGTTGGCGACGGCGCCGGTCACCACGTTGTCGGCCGGTGTGCCGGCGGCGAGCGCGTCCAGGCCGGCCAGCAGGTCGGCCGGGGTCGCGCCGACCACCGTGGCCCGCCGGTCGAACGCCGACCGGGTCGCGGCGAGGGACCAGCCGACCGCCGCCGGGGCGAGGCCGGGGTGTTCCCGTACGTGTCGGGCCAGCCGGGCCGCCTGCGCGGCCAGGGCGGCGGCGGAGCGGGCCGAGACCGGCCACACCACCACGTCGGCGGCGACCAGCCCGGGCGCCGGGGCGGCGGCCGGCTCGCCGTCGCCGGTCACGTCGGCGTCGGTGGGCTGCTCGACGACCACGTGGGCATTGGTGCCGGAGATGCCGAAGGAGGAGACCGCCGCCCGGCGGGGCCGGTCGACCGCCGGCCACGGCCGGGACCGGGTCACCAGCTCCACGTCGCCGGAGGACCAGTCGATGTGCGGCGACGGGTTGTCCGCGTGCAGCGAGGCCGGGACGGTGCCCTCCCGCATCGCCAGCACCATCTTGATCACACCGGCGACGCCGGCGGCTGCCTGGGCGTGGCCCATGTTCGACTTCACCGACCCGAGCAGCAGCGGGCCGGCGTCGCCCCGGTCCTGCCCGTACGTCGCCAGCAGGGCCTGCGCCTCGATCGGGTCGCCGAGGGTGGTGCCGGTGCCGTGGGCCTCGACGACGTCCACGTCGCTGGGCGTCAGCCGGGCGCTGGCGAGCGCCTGCCGGATCACCCGCTGCTGGGACGGGCCGTTGGGGGCGGTCAGGCCGTTCGACGCGCCGTCGGAGTTCACCGCGGAGCCGCGCACCACGGCGAGGATGCGGCGGCCCTGCCGCCGGGCGTCCGAGAGCCGCTGCACG
Organism: Micromonospora sp. NPDC048063; assembly: GCF_043202855.1. NCBI lineage: Bacteria > Bacillati > Actinomycetota > Actinomycetes > Micromonosporales > Micromonosporaceae > Micromonospora > Micromonospora sp. NPDC048063. The sequence continues at coordinate 78,417 of NZ_JBIDBG010000016.1, forward strand.
AGCAGCATGCCGACGCCCTCCGACCAGCCGGTGCCGTCCGCCGACGCGGCGAAGGACTTGCACCGCCCGTCGGAGGCGAGGCCGCCCTGGCGGGAGAACTCCTGGAACGCCGTCGGGGTGGCCATCACCGCCACGCCGCCGGCCAGCGCCAGGTCGCACTCGCCCCGCCGCAGCGCCGCCCCGGCGAGGTGCAGCGCCACCAGCGAGGAGGAGCAGGCGGTGTCGACCGTGACGGCCGGCCCCTCCAGCCCCAGCGTGTACGCCACCCGCCCGGAGATCACGCTGTGCGCGGCGCCGGTCATCAGGTAGCCCTCGACCCCCTCGGGGACCTCGGTCAGCCCCGTGCCGTAGCCGGAGCTGGAGGCGCCCACGAAGACGCCGGTGCGGGTGCCGCGCAGCGTCGCGGGGTCCACCCCGGCCCGTTCCAGCGCCTCCCAGGACGCCTCGAGGGTGAGCCGCTGCTGCGGGTCCATGGCGAGGGCCTCGCGGGGCGAGATCTCGAAGAAGGCGGGGTCGAAGTCCGCCACGTCGTAGAGGAAGCCGCCCGCCGGGGGGTGGGTCCCCTCCGCCGGTTCGGGGATCTCCCAGCCCCGGTCGGTGGGGAACGGTGAGATGGCGTCCACGCCGTCGGCGACCAGCCGCCAGAACGCCTCCGGCCCGTCGACGCCGCCCGGGTAGCGGCAGGCCATGCCGACGATCGCGACGGGCTCGTCGGCGTCCACGACGACGGTCTGCGGGGCGTCGACCCGGTCGGCGCCGGACACCAGCTCGCGCAGGTGCGCGGCCAGCTCGGCGGGGGTGGGGTAGTCGAAGACCAGCGTGGTGGGCAGCCGCAGGCCGGTGGCCGCGTTCAGCCGCCCCCGGAAGTCCACGGCGGTCAGCGAGTCGAAGCCGAGGTCCTTGAACGGTCGTCCGCGCAGCTCGTCGGGGGTGGCGTGGCCGAGCACCGCCGCGGTCTGCTCGTTGACCAGCCGCAGCAGCTCCCGCTCCTGCTCCGCCGCCGGCAGCGCCGCGAGGTGGCGCAGCGGCGCGGCGGCCCCGCCCGCGGCCGGCGCGGCGGCCTCCTCCGCCGCGACGAGCGCCCGCACCTGCGGCAGGTCGCCGAGCAGCGGGCTGGGCCGGGCCACGGTGAACGCGGGGTGGAACCGGGTCCAGTCGACGTCGGCGACGGTCACGCAGGGCGTCGGGCGGCGCAGCGCCCGGTCCAGCGCGACGAGCGCCTTCTCCGGGTCGATGGGCGGCAGGCCCATCCGGTTGAGCTGCTCGGTGGCCACGTTCTCGGCGGCCATGCCGTGCGCGCCGCCCCAGGCGGTCCACGAGACGGCGGTGGCTGCCAGGCCCCGGTCGCGCCGGTTGACGGCCAGGGCGTCCAGCAGGGAGTTGCCGGCGCCGTAGGCGCACTGGCCGGCGCTGCCCCACACGCCGGAGATGGAGGAGAACATGACGAACGCCCCGAGTTCGCGGTCGGCGAGGCAGGCGTCGAGGTGCAGGGCGCCGAGCACCTTCCCCGCGACGACGTGGGAGAACTCGTCGAGGGTGGTGTCGGTCAGCGGGGTGAGCTGGTCGGTGCCGGCGGCGTGCACGACGGCGGTCAGGCCGGGCAGCGCGTCCACGAGGTCCGCCACGGAACGCCGGTCGGTGACGTCGCAGGTGGCGACGGTGACCCGCCCGTCGGCGCCGTACCGGTCGAGCAGGTCCGCCACGGCCGGGGCGGCGGCGCCCCGGCGGCTGGCCAGGACCACCTGCCCGACGCCGCGGTCGAGCAGCCAGCGGGTGACGTGGCCGCCGAGGGCACCCGTGCCGCCGGTGACCAGGACCGTGCCGGACCACCAGTCGCCGGCCGGGGTCTCGTCCGTCGCCGGCGGGGCCGGGGTGAGCCGCCGGGCCCAGATCCCGCCGGGCCGGACGGCCACCTGGTCCTCGCCGCCCGCGCCGGCCAGCACGGCGGCGAGCCGCCGGGCGGTGTTGTCGTCGAGGGTGGCCGGCAGGTCGACCAGGCCGCCCCAGCGGTGCGGCTGCTCGACCGCCGCAGCCCGGCCCAGGCCCCAGACCTCGGTCTGTAGCGGGTGCGCGACCCGGTCGCCCGGGGCCGCCGCCACCGCGCCGCTGGTGGCGCACCACAGCGGGGCCACCAGGTCCAGGTCGGTCATCGCCTGGACCAGGGCGAGGGCGCCGGCCGCGGCGAGGGTCACGCCGGGGTGCTCGGGCAGCAGCCGGTCCTGCCCGGCGACCACGGCGAGCACGCCGTCGACCGGCCGACCGTCGATCACGTCCCGCAGCCGGGCGGCGAGCGCCGCGCGGTCGAGGTCCGCCGCGCCGACGCGTAGCACCAGCGGTTCGGCGTCGGGGAAGAGGCCGGCCAGGCGGTCGGCCCACGCCGGGGCGTCGTCGGCCGGCAGCACCACCAGCCAGCGGCCCGCCGGGCCGTCCCGGTCCTCGGCCGGAACCGGCTGCCAGGTCACCTGGTACGACCAGCCGTCCACGGTGGAGCGTTCCCGCCGGGACCGGCGCCAGGAGGTGAGCACCGGCAGGGCCGGCAGCAGCGCCCGCACCTGCTCGTCGTCGTCGCCCAGCTCGCTGCGGAGCGTGTCGACGTCCGCCTGCTCCAGGGCGGTCCAGAACTCGTCGTCGCCGCCGTCGGGCGTGGCGGTGTCGGGGGCGGCGGGCGGCGGCTCGGGCCAGAACCGCTGCCGGCGGAAGGCGTACCCGGGCAGCGGCACCCGCGCGGTGTCCGTGCCGGCGAACAGCTCGGCCCAGCCCACCCCGACCCCGCCGACGTGCAGCTCGGCGAGGGCGGTGAGCACGGACGCGGGCTCGGGGCGGTCCCGGCGCACCAGCGCCACCGCGGCCGTGTCGTCGTCCGCGCCGGCCGCCGTGAGGATGTCGCGGGCCAGCGCGGTGAGCACCCCGCTGGGGCCGACCTCCAGGAAGGTACGCACGCCCAGGGCGCGCAGCTGGTCGACGCCGTCGGCGAACCGGACCGCCTCGCGTACGTGCCGGACCCAGTAGTCGGCGGTGCGGATCTCGTCGGGGTCGGCGACCTCGCCGGTCAGGTTCGACACGATCGGCAGCGCCGGCGGGTGCAGTTCCAGCCCGCGCACCACGGCGGCGAACTCGGCGAGCATGGGTTCCATCAGCGGGCTGTGGAAGGCATGGCTCACGCGCAGCGGCCTGGTGCGTACGCCCTGGTCCGCCCAGCGGCGTTCGAGTTCCTCGACGGCGTCGGCCGCGCCGGAGACCACGACGGCGGTGGGCCCGTTGACAGCGGCCACGGCGACCCGGTCCTCGAGGCCGGCCAGGGCGGCGCGGACCGCGTCGGCGGGGAGCTGGACGGCGAGCATCGCGCCGCCGGCCGGCAGGGCCTGCATCAGCCGGCCCCGGGCCGCGACGAGCGTGGCGGCGTCGGGCAGCGACAGCACGCCGGCCGCGTGCGCGGCGGACAGCTCGCCGATCGAGTGGCCGAGCAGGACGTCCGGGACGATCCCCCAGCTCTCCAGGAGCCGGAACAGCGCGACTTCGACGGCGAACAGGCCGGCCTGGGTGTAGAGGGTCTGGTTGAGCAGCGCGGCTGCCTCGTCGCCCTCGGGCGCGAAGAGCACCGGGGCGAGCGGGCGGGGCAGGTGCCGGTCCAGCTCGGCGCAGACCTCTGCCAGCGCCTTGGCGAAGACGGGGAAGGCGGCGGCCAGGTCGCGGCCCATGCCGCTGCGCTGCGCGCCCTGCCCGGAGAAGAGGAACGCGAGCTTGCCGCCGCGCGGCCCGGCGCCGGTGACCAGGCCCGGGGCGTCGCCGCCGGCCGCGAGCGCGCGCAGGCCGTCGCGCAGGTCGGCGCGGTCGGAGGCGAGCAGCACGGCCCGGTGATCGAGGCTGGCCCGGGTGCGCACCGACGACCAGCCGACGTCCGTGAGCCGCAGCTCGGGGCGGCCGTCGAGCCAGTCGGCCCAGCGGGTCGCCTGGGCGGCCAGGGAGTCGGCGTCGCGGGCGGAGACCAGCACCGGCACGAGGCCGGCCCCGGTGACCGGGGCGGTGCCGGTGTCCGCGTCCGTCCCGGTGGCGGCGTCGGTCGCGGCGGGGCCGTCCGGGGCCTCCGCCGGGGCCGGGTCGGCGGCGGGCGCCTCCTCGATGATCACGTGGGCGTTGGTGCCGCTCATGCCGAAGGAGGAGATGCCCGCCCGGCGGGGCTGCTCCCCGGCGGGCCACGGCTGCGGCTCGGTCACCAGCGACACCGCGCCGGCCGTCCAGTCCACGTTGGGGGTGGGCTCGTCGACGTGCAGCGTCGCCGGCACGGTTTCGTGCCGCAGCGCCATCACCATCTTGATCACCCCGGCCACGCCGGCGGCAGCCTGGGTGTGCCCGATGTTCGACTTGACCGAGCCGAGCCAGAGCGGCCGGTCCACGGGCCGCCCCTGCCCGTACGTCGACAGCAGGGCGTGGGCCTCGATCGGGTCGCCGAGGGTGGTGCCGGTGCCGTGCGCCTCCACGACGTCGACCTGCTCGGGCGCGAGCCGGGCGCTGGCCAGCGCCTGGAGCACGACCCGCTGCTGGGACGGGCCGTTGGGGGCGGTCAGCCCGTTGCTCGCGCCGTCCTGGTTGACCGCGCTGCCGCGTACCACGGCCAGGACGGGGTGGCCGTTGCGCCGCGCGTCGGAGAGCCGCTCGACGAGCAGCAGGCCGACGCCCTCGCCCCAGGCGGTGCCGTCGGCGGCGGCGGCGAACGACTTGACCCGGCCGTCCAGAGCCAGGCCGCGCTGGCGGCTGAAGCCGATGAAGGCGGACGGGGTGGACATGACGGTGGCGCCGCCGGCGAGCGCCAGGGTGCACTCCCCCTGCCGCAGCGCCTGGCAGGCCAGGTGCAGCGCGACCAGCGAGGACGAGCAGGCGGTGTCGACGGTGACGGCGGGGCCCTCGATGCCGAGGGCGTACGAGATCCGGCCGGACACGACGCTCGCCGCGGTGCCGGTGAGGATGTAGCCCTCGGTGCCGGGCGGCGGCTGCTGGAGCAGCCCCACGTAGTCCTGGCCGGTGGTGCTGGCGAACACGCCCACCTGGTGGCCGCGCAGCGCCGAGGGGTCGATCCCGGCGTGCTCGAACGCCTCCCAGGACGCCTCCAGCAGCAGCCGCTGCTGGGGGTCCATGGCGATCGCCTCGCGGGGCGAGATGCCGAAGAACGCGGCGTCGAAGTCGGTGGCGGAGTCGACGAAGCCGCCCTCGGCGACGTACGACGTGCCGGGGTGGTCGGGGTCCGGGTGGTACAGCCGCGCCAGGTCCCAGCCGCGGTCGGCGGGGAACGCGGAGACGGCGTCCCGTCCGGAGTCGACGAGCTCCCACAGCTCCTCGGGCGAGCCCACCCCGCCGGGGAACCGGCAGGCCATGCCGACGATGGCGATCGGCTCGCGGCTGGCCGCCTCAAGCTCGCCGAGCTTCCTCCTGGTCTGGTGAAGGTCCGCCGTCACCCATTTCAGGTACTCCCGGAGCGTATCTTCAGTCGCCATTAGCGCCACCTCTTCGGGCCGGAAAGAAACAGGCGACCCAATACCGTCCACAGACGCCACAAGCCGCGAAGATCTAAGCCCATTCAGCCGACCACGAATTGCCAGACAAAAAGCGTTTCAGCCCACACCAGGTCTTACTCGCCGGAGGAAAGGTAATTGTGGCCGGACGGCGGTCACAACCCCTAGCGTGCCCCTACGGGTGCCCCTAGGCGGCACGGGTGCAGGCTGGGCCGACCCGCCCTGCTGAGCGGCCCGGCGCACCGCCCTCGCGGGGTGCGGCCGGGCGGGTGCGGGACCCCGCCCGGCCGAGGGCGTCACGACCGCCGACAACGGTCGCGCGGCCCCATTTCTACAGGCCCGGCAAATTGCCGCCGGGCCCGCCCAGCTCGCGGTGGATGAAATCGAAGATCTCGGCGTCCGTCGCGTCGTCGAGGGCGTGGGCGACGGGTTTCTCCTCGACGGGACCGCGGTCGTCGCCCCACCGGGCGACGAACGCCTGCAACTGCACCAGCAGCTTCTGCCGGGTCAGCCGGTCCGGTGCGCCGGCCGCGAAGACGCCGTCGAGCCGTTCCAGCTCGGCGAGCAGCGGGGCGGCCGCGGCGGCCCCGTCCTCGACGAGTTGGTCGCGCAGGTGCCGGGCGAGCGCGGCCGGCGTGGGGTAGTCGAAGACCACGCTGGCTGGCAGTTGCACGCCGGTGGCGGCGCGGAGCCGGTTGCGCAGCTCCACGGCCGTCATCGAGTCGAAGCCGACCTCGCGGAACGCGCGGTCGGGCTCCAGTCCCCCGCCCCCGGTGTGGCCGAGCACGGTCGCCGCCAGGCCGCCCACGAGTTCGACGAGGACGCCCTCGCGTTCGCCGGGGTTCAGCGGGCGCAGCCGCTCCCGCAGCGCGGTCGCCGCCTCGTCGTCCGCCGGCTGGCGGTCGTCGTCGGCGGGCAGCGCCGCGCGGGCCTCCGGGATGCCGGTCAGCAGCGGACACGGCCGCATCGACGCGAACGTCGGCACGAACCGGTCCCAGCTCACGTCGGCGACGACCAGCGCCGCCTCCTCGCGCAGCGCCTGCCCGAACGCCTCGACGGCCAGGTCCGGGGGCAGGCCCGGCAGGCCCCGCCGGCGCAGTTGCGCCAGCTCGGCCGACTCGGGGTCGTCGCGCCACGGCCCCCACGCCACGGCGGTGGCCACCAGGCCGCCGTGCCGCCGGTTCGCGACGAGCGCGTGCAGCAGCGCGTCGCCGGCGGACTGGCCGGCCCGGCCGCCCGCACCCCACACCCCGGTGGTGGAGGTGCACAGCACGAACGCGTCGAGCGGCCGGTGGGTCAGTTCGTCCGCGTACCTCGGGACGTCGCCGACGGTGGCGGTCAGGTCGGCGGCCAGGCCGGCGAGGGTCAGCTCGGCCAACGGCGCCGAGCCGGTCTCCGCCGGGACGTGCACGAGCGCGGTCACCGGCCGGCTCTCGGCGGCGAGCTGCTCCATCAGGTCGCCGAGCTTGCCCGTCGCCGGTTCCGCCAGTGGGAGCACCTCCGCGCCGTGGCGGCCCAGCCAGTCCGTGGTGTGCCGGGCGAGGGCGCCGGTCCCGCCGGTGAGCAGGACGGTGCCGTGCGGGCGGTACCCGCCGCCCGCCGCCGGCCGTCCGGTGTCCCGGACCAGACGCCGGGCGTGCACGCCGGCTTCCCGGACGGCGAGCTGGTCCTCCCCGTCGCCATTGGTCAGGGCGCCGACCAGGGCCGCGTACGCCGCCTCGCCCGCGACCGCCGGCAGGTCGACGACGCCGCCCACGTGCCGGGGGTGCTCCAGCGCGGCGACGAGACCGAGACCCCACGTGGTGGCCTGCGTCGGGTGGACGACCGGTTCGTCGTCGACGGCGACGGCGCCGGTGGTGGCCAGCCACAGCGGCACGGCCGGGCCGGAGCGGCCGGTGTGCGCCTGCACGAGCAGCAGGTTCGCCGCCAGGCCGGTGGGCAGCGCGGTCTGCTCCGGGTGCGGCGCCTCGTCCAGCGCCAGCAGGGAGAGCAGCGCCGTCGGCTGGTGCGCGGCGGTGAGCCGGTCGAGGTCGGCGGCCAGGCCGTCCCGGGTGACCGTGGCCGGGTCGACGGTCAGCACGTGCGCCGTCGCGGCGCCGGCCGTGAGCGCGGCCAGCACCCGGTCGGTGACCTGGTGCGGCGGGGCCACCACCAGCCAGGTGCCCGGGTCGGCGCCGGTCAGCGCCCGGCGCTCCCAGGTGACCCGGTACCGCCAGCCGGCCAGGGTGCCGTCGAGGTGCTGGCGGCGCCGCCACGACTCCAGCTCCGGCAGCAGATCGCGCAGCGGTCGGTCCGGGTCGATGCCGAGCCGGTCCAGGTCGCCGTCGGTGACCGCCCGCCAGAACGCGTCGTCCACCGGGTCGGCGGCCGGAGTCGGGACCACGTCGAGCGTCGGCCAGTAGCGCTGCGACCGGAACGCGTACGTCGGCAGCTCCGGCAGCCGGCGGGGATCCGGGCGGGGGCCGGCCAGCACGCCGAGCACCGCCGCCCAGTCGACGTCCCGCCCGGTGCCGTGCAGGACGGCCAGCGCGGACAGCAGGGCGGCCGGCTCGTCGGCCCCGGCGCGCAGCGCCGCCACAGCCGTCCCGTCGTCCTCGGTGGGCAGCAGGCCGGCCGTCATCGCGGTCAGCACCGCCTGCGGGCCGAGCTCCAGGAACGTGTCCACCCCCGCGTCGCGCAGCGCGGCGATCCCGTCGGCGTACCGGACGGCCTCGCGGACGTGCCGCACCCAGTAGTCGGGCGTACGGATCTCGTCGGGGTCGGCGACCCTTCCGGTCAGGTTCGACACGATCGGCAGCAGCGGCGCGGCGAACGTCAGCCCGTCGAGTACGGCCCGGAACCCGGCCAGCATCGGTTCCATCAGCGGGCTGTGGAACGCGTGGCTGACCCGCAGCCGGCGGGTGCGCACCCCCCGCTCCCGCCAGACCCGCTCCAGCCCGTCGAGGGCGTCGACCGCCCCGGCGACCACCACGGAGGTGGGACCGTTGACGGCCGCGACGCCGGCCCGGTCGGTCAGCCCGGCCAGCGACTCGACCACCGCCGCCTCGTCGGCGGCGACGGCGAGCATCCCGCCCCCGGCCGGCAGGGCCTGCATCAGCCGGCCCCGGGCGGCCACCAGCGTGCCGGCGTCCGCGAGGGACAGCACCCCGGCGACGTGCGCGGCGGTGATCTCGCCGATCGAGTGCCCGGCGACGTGCCCGGGCACCACCCCGAACGACTCGACCAGCCGGAACAGGGCCACCTCCAGTGCGAACAGCCCGGCCTGGGTGAACACCGTCTCGTCGAGCAGGGCGGCCTCGGCGCTGCCGTCGGCCGCGAACAGCACCGGCTTCAGCGGCTGCGGCAGCTGGTGGTCCAGCACTCCGCAGACCTCGTCGAGGGCCGCCGCGAACACGGGGAACGTGTCGTACAGCTGCCGGCCGGCGCCGGGGCGCTGGGCGCCCTGGCCGGAGAAGAGGACGGCGAGGCCGCCCGAACGCCGCCGGGCGGTGACCAGCGCCGCGTGGTCCTCCCCGACGGCCAGCGCCCGCAGCGCGGCCAGCCGGGTCGCCCGGTCGGCGGCGACCACGGTCGCCCGGTGCCCCAGGTGGGCGCGGCCGTCGGCGAGCGCCCAGGCGACCAGGTCGGCCGGGTCGTCGCCCGTCGCGGCCCGGTCGGCCAGCCGGCCGGCCTGGTCGCGCAGCGCGGCGAGGTCGGCGGCGGAGACCGGCCACGGCAGGGTCGCCCTGGGCCGTTCCCCGACGGGGACGACCGGCTCCGGCCGTTCCGGGGCCTGTTCCAGGATCACGTGGGCGTTGGTGCCGCTGATCCCGAACGAGGAGACGCCGGCCCGGCGCGGCCGGCCCGCGGCGGTCCACGGCCGTGCCTCGGTGAGCAGCGCCAGCGCGCCGGACGTCCAGTCGACGTGCGGGGTCGGCGCGTCGACGTGCAGGGTCGCCGGCAGCACCTCGTGCTGCAGGGCCAGCACCATCTTCATCAGGCTGGCGGCGCCCGCCGCGGCCTGGGTGTGGCCGATGTTCGACTTCACCGACCCGAGCCACAGCGGCCGGTCGGCGGGTCGACCCCGCCCGTACGTCGCCAGCAGCGCCTGCGCCTCGATCGGGTCGCCGAGGGTGGTGCCGGTGCCGTGCGCCTCGACCGCGTCCACGTCGTCGGGGGTCAGGCCCGCGTTGTCCAGCGCCTGCCGGATCACCCGCTGCTGTGCCGGTCCGTTCGGTGCGGTGAGGCCGTTGCTCGCGCCGTCCTGGTTGACCGCGCTGCCCCGTACGACGGCGAGGATCCGGTTGCCGTCCCGCTGGGCGTCGGAGAGCCGCTGGAGCAGCAGGACGCCCACGCCCTCGCCCCAGCCGGTGCCGTCGGCGGCTTCGGCGAACGCCTTGACCCGCCCGTCGGCGGCGAGGCCACGCTGCCGGGAGAACTCCAGGAACGCGCCCGGGGTGGACATGACGGTCACGCCGCCGGCCAGGGCGAGGTCGCACTCGCCGCTGCGCAGCGCCTGGGCGGCCAGGTGCAGCGCCACCAGCGACGACGAGCAGGCCGTGTCGACGGTGACCGCCGGGCCGTGCAGCCCGAACGAGTACGCCAGGCGGCCGGAGACCACCGAGGCGCCGTTGCCGGTGGCCTGGTAGCCCTCCACCTGGGACCGGGCGCCCAGCAGCAGCGTGGCGTAGTCCTGCCCGTTGGTGCCCATGAAGACGCCGGTGGCGGAGCCGCGTACCCGCTGCGGGTCGATGCCGGCGCGTTCGAACACCTCCCAGGTGGTGTGCAGCAGCAGCCGCTGCTGCGGGTCCATCGCCAGGGCCTCGCGCGGGTTGATCCCGAAGAACGCGGCGTCGAAGCCGGCCACGTCGGGCAGGAACCCGCCGCTGCGGGTGTAACTGGTGCCGATCCGCTCCGGGTCGCTGTCGAACAGGGCATCGAGGTCCCAGCCCCGGTCGGTGGGCATCGGCGTGACCGCGTCCACCCCGTCGGCCAGCAGCCGCCACAGCTCCTGCGGCGACGACACCCCGCCGGGGAACCGGCAGGCCATCGAGACGATCGCGATCGGCTCGTCCACCGGCGCCCGGACCACGGTCGCGCCGCCGACGGCCGGGCCGCCGTCCGCGCCGACCACGATTTCGGTACGCAGGAAGCGAGCCAGTTCCGCCGCCGACGGGTGGTCGAAGACCACGGTCGACGGCAGGGTCAGGCCGGTGACCCGACCCAGCCGGTCCCGCAGCTGCACGGCGGCGAGGGAGTCGAAGCCCAGCTCGCGGAACGCCCGGCCGGCCGGCACCTGGTCGGTGGTGGCGTGACCGAGCACGGCCGCCGCCTCCGCGCGGACGAGGTCGACCAGCAGCGCCTCCTGTCCGGTCGCCGGCAGCGCCGCGAGCCGGGCCCGCAGCCCGTCGGTGGCGGCGGCGCTCTCCGGCCGCTCCGGCTCCTCGGCGACGGCCGGGGCGACCCGGTCGAAGAGGTGGCTCGGCCGCACCACGGTGAACGCCGTGACGAACCGGGACCAGTCGACGTCGACGATCACCGGCGCCGCCTCCGGCGCGTTCACCCAGCGGCCCAGCGCCGCGACGGCGGCGTCGGGCGCGAGCGGGCTGAACCCGCGGCGGCGTAGGCCGTCCGCGGTCTCCCCGGCGGCCATGCCGTCCTCCGCCCACGGCCCGTACGCCAGGGCGGTGGCGGGCAGGCCCGCCGCCCGGCGGGCGGCGACGAGGGCGTCGAGCAGGGCGTTGCCGGCCGCATAGCCGGCCTGGCCGCCGCCGCCCCAGACGCCGGCCACCGAGGAGAAGACCACGAACGCGTCGAGGTCCCGGTCCCGGCAGGCGGCGTCGAGGTGCACGGCGCCGAGCACCTTGCCGGCCAGGGTGCCCGACAGCTCGCCGTCGGTCACCTCGTACGCCGGCGCGGTGCCGCCGGACGCGCCGGCGGTGTGCACGACGGCGGTCAGCCCCGGCAGCCCGGCCACGAGGGCGTCGACCGCCTCCCGGTCGGTCACGTCACAGGCCACCACCCGCACCGCACCCAACTCGGCCACCAGCTCCACCGCGCCCGGCGCACCCGGGCCGCGCCGGGAGGCCAGCACCACCTCGCCGGCACCGTTGGCCAGCAACCACCGCGCCACGTGCCGGCCCAGCGCACCCGTACCACCGGTGACCAGCACCGTGCCGGCGGGCCGCCAACCCGAACCGGCGGGCGGCGCGGCCGGCACCAGCCGCCGGCCGAAGAGGCCGTTGCGGCGGACGGCCACCTGGTCCAGGGTGCCGTCGGCCAGGACCGCGACGAGCCCGGCGCGGGTGCTCCGGTCGGCGCGCTCGGGCAGGTCGACCAGGCCGCCCCAGCGGTCCGGCTGTTCGAGGGCGACGACTCGACCGAGGCCCCAGGCCAGGGCGGCCCAGGGGTCGCCGGCCCGCTCGCGCGCCGTGACCGGCAGCGCGGTCCGGCTGAACGCCCACACCCGTCCCGGCAGGCCGGTGTCGGTGAGCACCCGGGTGAGGGTGAGCAGCACCGCTGCGCCGGCGGGAACCGCCGGGGTGTGCGCCAGGGGCTGGTCCTGCCGGGGCAGGACGCAGAGCACCCCGGCCCAGCCGTCCGCGCTGATGCCGCGCAGCCGCTCGCCCAGGTCGGCCCGGGTGAGGGTGGGCAGCACGGTCAGCGTGTCGACCTGGGCGCCCGCCTCGGTGAGCGTCCGCGCGATGCCCGCGTCGGCGCCGCTGTCGACGGTGACGACCAGCCACCGCCCGGACAGCCCGGCCGCCGGGGCCGGCCGCACCGGCTCCCACGCGACCCGGTACGACCACCCGTCCAGCGTGGTGTCCCGGGACCGGGCCCGCCGCCAGCGCGAGAGGACCGGCAGGGCCGGGCTGAGGGCGCCCAGGGCCTCGGCGTCGTCGCCGATTTCGGCGGCGAGGGCGGCCAGGTCGCCACGCTCGACGGCGGCCCAGAAGTCGGCGTCGCCGCTGTCCGGGGCGGCCTGCTTCGCCGTCGTGCCCTCGGGCCAGTAGCGCTGGTGCTGGAAGGCGTACGTGGGCAGGTCCACGCGGCGTGCGCCGGTGTCGGTGAACCACTGCCGCCAGGTCACCGGCACGCCGTGCACATGCAGGTCGGCCAGGGCGTGCAGCAGGGCGTGCGTCTCCGGCCGGTCCTTACGCTGCGCGGCGACGGCCAGCACGGCGTCATCCTCGGGCAGGATGTCCGCCGCCATCGCCGTCAGCACACTCTGCGGACCCACCTCCAGGAACGTGTCCACGCCCGCCTCGCGCAGCGCGGCGACCCCGTCGGCGTACCGCACCGCCTCACGGACGTGCCGCACCCAGTACTCCGGGGTGCGGATCTCCTCGGCATCCGCGACCGCACCGGTCACGTTCGACACGACCGGCAGCAACGGCGCGGCAAAGGTCAACCCGTCCAGGACCGCGCGGAACTCATCGAGGATCGGCTCCATCAGCGGGCTGTGGAACGCGTGGCTCACCGTCAACCGGCGAGTGCGAGCGCCCTGCTCCCGCCACGCCCGCTCGATGTCGTCGAGGGCCTCGACGGCCCCGGACACCACCACCGACGTCGGCCCGTTGACCGCCGCGATCCCGACCCGATCCGTGAGGCCGGCGATCGACTCGGCCACCGCGGCCTCGTCCGCCGCCACTGCGAGCATCCCGCCTCCGGACGGCAGGGCCTGCATCAACCGACCCCGCGCCGCCACCAACGCGGCGGCGTCCGACAGGGACAACACCCCGGCGACGTGCGCGGCCGTGATCTCACCGATCGAGTGGCCGCCCACGAAGTCCGGCACCACGCCGAACGACTCGATCAGCCGGAACAACGCCACCTCGACCGCGAACAGGCCCGCCTGGGTGAACACGGTCTGGTCCAGCAGCTCGGCCTCCGGGGTGCCCGCCTCGGCGAACAGCACCTCCCGCAACGGACGCGGCAACAGCGGATCGAGCTGCGCACACACCCCGCCCAACGCCGCCGCGAACACCGGGAATCCGGCCGACAACTCCCGGCCCATACCCGCACGCTGCGCGCCCTGGCCGGAGAACAGCAGCGCGAGCTGACCGCATGCGGCGGCGGAGCCGGTGACGACAGCGCCGGAGGGCTCGCCCGCGTCGAGGGCCCGGAGCGCGGAGAGCAGGCCGTCCCGGTCGGCCACCACGGCGACGGCGCGCTGTTCCAGCGCCGGTCGAGTGGTGATCGAGGACCAGGCCACGTCCAGCGGACGCGGGGCCTCGTCGGCGGTCAGCCAGCGCGCCCACCGGCCCGCCTGAGCGGCCAGGGCCGCGTCGGACCGGGCGGACAGCAGCACCGGCACCACCGGCGGCAGCTCCCGGGCGACGACCCCGCCCTCCACCACCTCGGCCGGCGGCTGCTCGATGATCACATGCGCGTTCGTACCGGAGATACCGAACGACGACACCGCCGCCCGACGCGGCCGATCCACGACCGGCCACGGCGTCGCCTCCGTCGCAAGAGCCACCGCACCCGACGTCCAGTCGATGTGCGGCGACGGCTCATCCACATGCAACGTCGGCGGCACCAGACCGTGCCGCATCGCCAGCACCATCTTGATCACACCGGCCACCCCGGCCGCCGCCTGCGTGTGCCCGATGTTCGACTTCACCGACCCCAACCACAACGGCCGATCCCGCGGCCGATCCTGCCCATACGTCGCCAGCAACGCCTGCGCCTCGATCGGATCACCCAGGGTGGTGCCCGTGCCGTGCGCCTCCACCGCATCCACGTCGGCGGTCGTGAGTCGCGCGTTCGCGAGGGCCTGCCGGATCACCCGCTGCTGCGACGGACCGTTCGGCGCCGTCAAACCGTTCGACGCGCCGTCCTGGTTCACCGCCGTGCCCCGCACCACCGCCAGGATCCGCCGGCCCTCCCGCTGGGCGTCGGAAAGTCGCTGCACGAGCAGCACGCCGACGCCCTCGGACCAGCCGGTGCCGTCGGCGGAGGCGGCGAACGACTTGCACCGACCGTCCTGTGACAGGCCCCGCTGACGCGAGAACTCGATGAACGTCCCCGGCGTCGCCATCACCGTCACGCCACCGGCCAGCGCCAGGTCACACTCGCCGCTGCGCAACGCCTGCGCGGCCAGATGCAGCGCGACGAGGCTGGAGGAACACGCCGTGTCGACGGTGACCGCCGGGCCTTCCAGCCCGAACGTGTACGCCACCCGCCCCGACAGCACGCTGCCCGAGGTGCCGGTGCCGACGTAGCCCTCCACCTCGCCCGGCTGGTCCATCAGGCGGGAGGCGTAGTCGTGGTACATCACCCCGGCGAACACGCCCGTACGGCTGCCCCGCAGCCGCTGTGGGTCGAGGCCGGCCGACTCGAACGTCTCCCACGACGCCTCCAGCAGCAGCCGCTGCTGCGGATCCATCGCCAGGGCCTCCCGCGGCGAGATCCCGAAGAACCCGGGATCGAACTCCGCCGCCCCGTACAGGAAACCACCGTGCCGCGTGTACGACGTACCACTGCGGTCCGGGTCCGGGTCGAACAACGACTCCAGATCCCAACCCCGATCCGCCGGAAACTCCGAAATCCCGTCACCACCGGCGGCCAGCAACTCCCACAACTGGTCGGGAGACTCCACCCCGCCCGGGTAGCGGCAGGCCATGCCCACGATCGCGATCGGCTCGTCGGTGCCAACGACCGTGCCAGCGACCAGGTCGGCGGTCGACTGACGGACCCCGGCCAACTCCGACCAGAGGTGGTCGGCGAGCACCGCCGGGGTCGGGTAGTCGAACACCAGCGTCGAGGCCAGCCGCAGCCCGGTGGCCGCGTTCAGCCGGTTACGCAGGTCCACGGCGGTCAGGGAGTCGAAGCCCAGCTCGCGGAACGCCCGGTCCGCCGGCACCGCCTCCGCGCCGCCGTGCCCGAGCACCTGCGCGACCAGGCCCCGCACCAGCACGTCGACCTGGGCCCGGCCCTCGTCCTCGGTCAGCCCGGCGAGCCGGTCGGCCCACCCGCCACCGCCCTGCCCCGCCTGGCGGCGGGTGCTGGTCGTTCCGATGAGGGTGCGCAGCACGGCCGGCACGGGACCGCCGGCGGTCGCCGCCCGCAACGCGGGCACGTCGACCGCGGCCGGCACCAGGGCCGCCCGATCCGCCACCAGCGCGGCGTCGAACAGCTCCAACGCGACCTCGGCGCTCATCGGCGTCAGACCCGCCCGCGCCGACCGTGCCCGGTCCGCCTCGTCGAGGGAAGCGGCCATGCCGGCGGTGTCCCACATGCCCCACGCCAGGCTCACCGCCGGCAACCCGAGCTGCCGCCGCCACACCGCCAACCCGTCCAGGAACGCGTTGCCCGCCGCATACGCCGACTGACCCGGCGAACCCAACACCCCCGCCACCGACGAGAACACCACGAACAGATCCAGACCCAGACCCGCCGTCGCCTCATGCAGCAACCAACCCGCCGACACCTTCGGCGCCAGCACGGCCCCGAGCCGCTCCGCGGTCAGCCCCTCGACGACCCCATCGTCCAGCACACCAGCGGTGTGCACCACACCCGCCAACCGGCCCTCGGCAGTGATCTCGGCGACCAGCGCGTCGACCTGGCCCCGGTCCGTCACATCACACGCCACCACCCGCACAGCAGCACCCAACGCGGCCAACCGCGCCGACAACTCGGCCGCACCCGCAGCCTCCGAACCCCGCCGCGACACCAGCACCAGCGACCGCACACCCCACGACGACACCACGTGCTCCGCCACCAACGCACCCAACGCACCCGTGCCACCGGTCACCAGCACCGCGCCGTCACCCAGGTTCGGCGTCTCCGCCGCCACCGTGAGGCCCGCCCGGACGAGGCGGGGCGAGTACACCGCGCCCCTGCGGACGGCCAACTGACCGCCGGTCGTGGCCGGCTCCCGCAGGACCCCGTCGAGCGTGGTCACCAGCGCGGCGTCCAGGTCACCGTCGACATCCGCGAGGACGATGCGCCCCGGGTGTTCCGACTGCGCCGACCGCAGCAGACCCCACACCGCCGCACCCGCCAGATCCGTGACCCGATCCTCGGCACCGACCGAGACCGCGCCCCGGGTCACCACCACCAGCGTCGAGCCCGCCAGCACGTCGGCCGCCAGCCAGGACTGCACCGTCGCCAGCACGCCCGAGGTCACCGCCCGAACCGACTCCAGCGTCTCCGCTGCCGACTCGGACGCGGGGAACACCGGAAGCAGCAGCGCCCGAGGGACGGACTCCTCCCCCGCGACGGCCGCCGCATCGGGGTACGCGACCAGCCCGACCCGTGCCGCCAGCTCGGCCGGCATCTCCCGGCCGTCCGCCAGCAGCGCCCATCCGGACGCCTCCCCGCCGGGGGTGACCTCCACGGCCGGCCACCGCAGCTCGAACAGCGACCGCGATGCCGCGCCCGGCGCGGCCACCCCGGTCAGCTCCCGCAGAACGAGGGAGTCCACCGACACCACCGGCGCGCCCGCCTCGTCGTACGCCGCCAGCCGCACCCCGGAACCGTTGCGGGTCAGGCGCACCCGCAGCACCCCCGCACCCGAGGCGTGCACCTGCACACCCTCGAACGCGAACGGCACCCGCGGCCCACCCGACTCCTGCGAAACTAGCAGCCCGATCGGGTGCAGAGCGGCGTCCAGCAGCGCCGGGTGCACGCCGAACCGCACCGCCTCCGTCGCGGCGTCGTCCGGCAGGACCACCTCGGCGAACACCTCGCCCCCGCTGGTCCAGGCCCGCCGCAGCCCCTGGAACACCGGCCCGTACGCCAGGCCGTGCTCCGCCAGCGCCGGGTACCACTCCGCCAGGTCCACCTCGGACGCCCCCGCAGGGGGCCAGGTGACCATGTCCGGCTCGTCGGCGGTGGACGACTCCAGTACACCCTCCGCGTGCCGGGTCCAGCCCGCCTCGGGGTCGTCGTCCGAACGGGAGTAGACGGCGACGGTGCGGTGCGTGGAGTCGACGGTCCCGTCCACCCGCACCTGGATCCGCACGCCCCCGCTGCCGGGGACGACCAGCGGGGCGGCCACGGTCAGCTCCCGCAGCCGGGAGAGGCCCACCTCGTCGCCGGCCCGCACGGCCAACTCCACCAGGGCGGTGCCCGGGACCAGCGTCAGCCCGGAGACCGTGTGGTCGGCCAGCCACGGGTGCGTGGCCAGGGAGAGCCGGCCCGTCAGCACCATCTCGTCGTCGCCGGCCAGGTCCACCGTCGCGCCGAGCAGCGGGTGCTCGGCGCGGCCGAGTCCCGCTCCGGACACGTCGCCCGTACGCGCCCGGTTGGCGGCGGGCCAGTAGCGCTCGTGCTGGAAGGCGTACGTGGGCAGGTCGACGCGGTGTGCGCCAGTGTCGGCGAACCACGGCTGCCAGGTCACCGGCACCCCGTGCACGTGCAACTCGGCGAGGGCGTGCAGCAGGGCCTGCGTCTCCGGCCGGTCCTTGCGCTGGGCGGCGACGGCCAGCACGGCATCGTCGTCGGGCAGGATGTCCGCCGCCATCGCCGTCAGCACACTCTGCGGGCCGACCTCCAGGAACGTGTCCACACCAGCGTTCCGCAGTGCGGTGATCCCGTCGGCGTAGCGCACCGCCTCACGGACGTGCCGCACCCAGTACTCCGGCGTGCGAATGTCGCCGGCGTCGGCGAGCGCCCCCGTCACGTTCGACACCACCGGCACCAGTGGCGCCGCGAACGTCAACCCGTCCAGGACCGCGCGGAACTCGTCGAGCATCGGCTCCATCAACGGGCTGTGGAACGCGTGACTGACCGTGAGCCGGCGGGTGCGCGCACCCCGGCCCTGCCAGAGCTGCTCCACCTCGTCCAGCGCCTCGACGGCGCCCGACACGACCACCGAGGTGGGCCCGTTGACGGCGGCGATGCCGACGCGGTCGCCCAGCGCGGCGATCGACTCGATCACCGCGGCCTCGTCGGCGGCCACGGCCAACATGCCGCCACCGGCCGGCAGCGCCTGCATCAACCGGCCCCGCGCCGCCACCAACGCGCACGCGTCGGCCAGGGACAGCACCCCGGCCACGTACGCGGCGGTCACCTCACCGATCGAATGACCGCCCACGAAGTCCGGCACCACACCGAACGACTCCACCAGACGGAACAACGCCACCTCGACCGCGAACAACCCGGCCTGCGTGAACACCGTCTGATTCAGCAACCCGGCCTCGGCCGTACCCGCCTCGGCGAACAACACCTCCCGCAACGGACGCGGCAACAGCGGATCAAGCTGCGCACACACCTCGCCCAGCGCGGTCGCGAAGTCCGGGAACAGGGCGGACAACTCCCGGCCCATGCCGGCGCGCTGCGCACCCTGACCGGAGAAGAGCAGCGCGAGATGGCCCCGCTGCCCGGCAGCGCCGGAGACGACCGTACCGACGGGGTCGCCGTCGGCGAGGGCGGTCAACGCCGCGACCAGGTCGCCCCGGTCGGCGGCGGTCACGACCGCCCGGTGCTCCAGCGCGGGCCGGGTGGTGACGGAGGACCAGGCCACGTCCAGCGGACGCGAGGCCTCATCGGCGGCGAGCCAGCGCGCCCACCGGCCCGCCTGCGCCGACAGCGCGGCGGCGTCGCGACCGGACAGCAGCACCGGCACGACCGGTGGCACGTCGCGGCCGACGATCTCGCCCTCGATCACCTCGGCCGGCGGCTGTTCGATGATGACGTGGGCGTTGGTGCCGGAGATGCCGAACGACGACACCGCCGCCCGACGCGGCCGGTCCACCTGCGGCCACGGCGTCGCCTCGGTCGCCAGGGCCACCGCACCGGCCGTCCAGTCGACGTGCGGCGACGCCTCGTCCACGTGCAGGGTCGCCGGCACCATGCCGTGCCGCATCGCCATGACCATCTTGATCACACCCGCCACACCGGCGGCGGCCTGCGTGTGCCCGATGTTCGACTTCACCGACCCCAACCACAGCGGCCGATCCTGCGGACGCTCCTGCCCGTACGTGGCCAACAACGCCTGCGCCTCGATCGGATCACCCAACGTGGTGCCCGTGCCGTGCGCCTCGACAGCGTCCACGTCAGCCGGGGTGAGCCGCGCGTTCGCCAACGCCTGACGGATCACGCGCTGCTGCGAGGGACCGTTCGGGGCGGTCAGGCCGTTCGACGCGCCGTCCTGGTTGATGGCCGTGCCGCGCACCACCGCCAACACGCGGTGCCCGTTGCGCCGCGCGTCCGACAACCGCTCCACGAGCAGCACGCCGACGCCCTCGGACCAGCCGGTGCCGTCGGCGGAGGCGGCGAACGACTTGCACCGACCGTCCTGCGACAGGCCCCGCTGACGCGAGAACTCGATGAACGTCCCCGGCGTCGCCATCACCGTCACGCCACCGGCCAGCGCCAGGTCACACTCGCCGCTGCGCAACGCCTGCGCGGCCAGATGCAGCGCCACCAGCGACGACGAGCAGGCGGTGTCGACGGTGACCGCCGGCCCCTCCAGGCCGAACGTGTACGCCACCCGCCCCGACAGCACGCTGCCCGACGTGCCCGTGCCGACGAAGCCCTCGGCGTCCGGCGGCAGGTCCATCAGGCGGGAGGCGTAGTCGTGGTACATCACCCCGGCGAACACGCCCGTACGGCTGCCCCGCAGCCGCTGTGGGTCGAGGCCGGCCGACTCGAACGTCTCCCACGACGCCTCCAGCAGCAGCCGCTGCTGCGGATCCATCGCCAGGGCCTCCCGCGGCGAGATCCCGAAGAACCCGGGATCGAACTCCGCCGCCCCGTACAGGAAACCACCGTGCCGCGTGTACGACGTACCACTGCGGTCCGGGTCCGGGTCGAACAACGACTCCAGATCCCAACCCCGATCCGCCGGAAACTCCGAAATCCCGTCACCACCGGCGGCCAGCAACTCCCACAACTGGTCGGGAGACTCCACCCCGCCCGGGTAGCGGCAGGCCATGCCCACGATCGCGATCGGCTCGTCGGTGTTGGCGGTGAGCACCGCCGTCCGGCGGGCGGTGATCTGTCCGGAGACCTGCTCGTAGAGGTGGTCGACGAGCACGGTCGGGGTTGGGTAGTCGAACACCAGCGTCGAGGCCAGCCGCAGCCCGGTGGCCGCGTTCAGCCGGTTACGCAACTCGACCGCGGTCAGCGAGTCGAAGCCCAGCTCCCGGAACGCCCGGTCCGCCGGCACCGCCTCCGCGCCGCCGTGCCCGAGCACCTGCGCGACCAGGCCCCGCACCAACACGTCGACCTGGGCCCGCGCCTCGTCGGGCGCCAGGCCCGCCAGCTGGTTGGCCCAGTCGCCGCCCCGCGCGGCCCGTCGCCGGGACGCCGTCGACCCGATCAGGGTACGCAGCACGGCCGGCACCGGGCCGGCGGTGCCGAGGGCCGCCCGCATCGCCGGTACGTCGATCACGGCCGGCACCAGGGCCGCCCGATCCGCCGCCAGGGCGGCGTCGAACAGCTCCAACCCGGTCTCGGCGCTCATCGGCGTCAGGCCCGCCCGCGCCGACCGAGCCCGGTCCGCCTCGTCGATCGAGGCCGCCATGCCCGCCGTGTCCCACATGCCCCACGCCAGGCTCACCGCCGGCAACCCGAGCTGCCGCCGCCACACCGCCAACCCGTCCAGGAACGCGTTACCCGCCGCATACGCCGACTGACCCGGCGAACCCAACACCCCCGCCACCGACGAGAACACCACGAACAAATCCAGACCCAGCGACGCCGTCGCCTCATGCAGCCACCAACCCGCCGACACCTTCGGCGCCAACACCCCAGCCAGCCGCTCGACGGTCAACCCCTCGACCACACCGTCGTCCAACACACCAGCCGTGTGCACCACACCCGCCAACCGGCCCGCCGCGGTCACCTCACCGACCAGCCCGAACACCTGATCCCGGTCCGTCACATCACACGCCACCACCCGCACAGCAGCAGCACCCAACCCGGTCAACCGCGCCGACAACTCGGCCGCACCCGCGGCCTCCGGACCCCGCCGCGACACCAGCACCAGCGACCGCACACCCCACGACGTGACCAGATGCTCCGCCACCAACGCACCCAACGCACCCGTGCCACCGGTCACCAGCACCGTGCCGTCGCCGAGGGTCGGCGTTCCCGCCGCCGCGCCGACGCCCGCCCGCACCAGACGGGGCACGAACACCGCGTCGGAGCGGACGGCGACCTGGCCACCCGTCGCCACCGGCTCGTCCGCCACCCCGGCCAGGACACCCAGCAACCCGGCGTGCAACTCGCCGTCCACGTCGGCCAGGACGATCCGGCCAGGGTGCTCCGACTGCGCCGACCGCAGCAGACCCCACACCGCCGCACCCGCCAGATCCGTGACCCGATCCTCGGCACCGACCGAAACCGCGCCCCGGGTCACCACCACCAGCCGCGAATCCGCCAGCACGTCGGCCGCCAGCCACGACCGCACGGCCGCCAGCACGGCCGACGCCGCCGCGCGCACCGCGTCCGGGACGGCGGCAGCCGGCGCGTGGACCAGCAGCGCCAGCCCCGTCGGCGCGGCCACCTGACCGGCCTCGACCGCCGCGACGAGCGCCTCGACGTCCGGGAACGCCGGCAGGTCGGCGGGGGCCGGCGAGCCCACCAGCGCCCATCCGGAGACGTTCTCGGCGGCGGCGACCTCCTCGGCCTGCCAGGTGACCTCGAACATCGAGCGGGCCGCCGCGTTCGTCGCGGCCACGCCGGTCATTTCGCGCAGAGCCAGCGAGTCCACCGACACCACGGCGGCGCCCGACTCGTCACACGCGACCAGCCGCACCGTCGTACCCACACGCGTCAGGCGGACCCGCAGCACGCGCGCACCCGAGGCGTGCACCTGCACACCCTCGAACGCGAACGGCACCCGCGCCCCACCCGACTGCTCCGTGCTGGGCAGCAGCCCGATCGGGTGCAGGGCCGCGTCCAGCAGCGCCGGGTGCACCCCGAACCGGGCGGCCTCCGTCGCCGCCTCGTCCGGCAGGACCACCTCGGCGTACACATCGTCCTCGGCGGTCCATACCCGGCGCAGCCCCTGGAACACCGGCCCGTACGCCAGACCGTGCTCCGCCAGCGTCGGATACCAACCCGCCAGGTCCACCTCGACGCCGCCGACGGGGGGCCACTCCCCCACGCCCGGCTCGTCGACGGACGCCGGCTCCAGCACACCCTCCGCGTGCTGGACCCACTCGGCCTCGGGGTCGCCCTCGGCCTGGGAGTGCACCGCCACGACCCGGGTGCCCACCTCGTCGGCCGCGCCGACGCGCACCTGCACCCGCACGCCGCCGGAATCGGGCAGCACCAGCGGCGCGGCGATCGTCAGCTCCCGCACCCGCGACGCGCCCACCTCGTCGCCCGCCCGCACCGCCAACTCCACCAACGCCGCGCCCGGCACCACCACGACGCCGGAGACGGCGTGGTCGGCCAGCCAGGCGTGGGTGGCGAGCGACAGCCGGCCGGTCAGCACGGCCATGTCGGCGCCGGCGACGGTGACCGCCGCGCCGAGCAGCGGGTGCCCGGCCACGCCCAGGCCGGCGCCGGACACGTCGGCGGTACGCGCCTGACCCGCGCCGAGCCAGTACCGCTCGTGCTGGAAGGCGTACGTCGGCAGGTCGACGCGGGTGGCGCCGGAGTCGGTGAACCACTGCGGCCAGGTCACCGGCACGCCGTGGACGTGCAGCTCGGCCAGCGCGGCCAGCAGCGCCTGCGGGGCGTCACGGTCCCGGCGCTGGAGGGCCACCGCGAGCGCGTCGTCGGCGAGCAGGTCGGCGTTCATCGCGGTCAGGACGCTCTGCGGGCCGATCTCGAGGAAGGTGTCGACCCCGGCGGCGCGCAGGGCGGCGACGCCGTCGGCGTACCGGACGGCTTCCCGGACGTGGCGGACCCAGTATTCGGCGCGGGTGATCTCCTGCGGGTCGGTGAGCGCCCCGGTCAGGTTCGACACGACCGGCACCAGCGGTGCCCGGAACGTCAGCCCCGCCAGGACCGTGCGGAACTCGTCGAGCATCGGCTCCATCAGCGGGCTGTGGAACGCGTGGCTCACCGTGAGCCGGCGGGTCCGGACGCCCCGGCCCTGCCAGAACTGCTCCAGCTCGTCCAGTGCCTCGACGTCACCGGAGACCACCACGGCCGCCGGCCCGTTGACGGCCGCGATGCCCACCCGGTCGCCCAGCCCGGCGATCGACTCCGCCACGGCCGCCTCGGCAGCGGCCACGGCGAGCATCCCGCCGCCGGCCGGAAGCGCCTGCATCAACCGACCCCGCGCCGCCACCAACGCGCACGCGTCCGCCAGGGACAACACGCCGGCCACGTACGCCGCCACGATCTCACCGATCGAGTGGCCGCCCACGAAGTCCGGCACCACACCGAACGACTCGACCAAACGGAACAGCGCCACCTCGACCGCGAACAACCCGGCCTGCGTGAACACCGTCTGGTCCAGCAGGTCCGCCTCCGGGGTGCCCGCCTCGGCGAACAACACCTCCCGCAACGGACGCGGCAACAGCGGATCCAGCTGCGCACACACCTCGCCCAACGCCGCCGCGAACACCGGGAAGCGGGCCGCCAGTTCTCGGCCCATGCCGGCGCGCTGCGCG
Source organism: Micromonospora sp. NPDC048063 (assembly GCF_043202855.1). Lineage (NCBI taxonomy): Bacteria > Bacillati > Actinomycetota > Actinomycetes > Micromonosporales > Micromonosporaceae > Micromonospora > Micromonospora sp. NPDC048063. Next base: position 102,430 of record NZ_JBIDBG010000016.1, read on the forward strand.
CCCTGGCCGGAGAAGAGCACGGCCAGTTGGGTACGCGCCGCGCCGGTGCCGGTGACCACCGCGCCGGACGACTCACCGGCGGCGAGGGCGCGCAGCCCGGCCAGCAGCTCGTCCCGGTGCGTCGCGGTGACCACCGCGCGGTGTTCCAGCATCGCCCGGCTGACCGCCGACGACCAGCCGACGTCGACGGGGCGCAGGTCCTCGTCGGCGGCGATCCAGCGGGCCCATCGGTCCGCCTGCGCCGCGACGGCGGCCTCGGACCGGGCCGACAGCAGCACCGGGGCCGGCACCGGCTCGGCGGCGGGTTCGGCGCCGCTGGCCGGCCCGCCGGCGGCCCGGGTGGGCTCCGCCTCGGCGGGCGGTTGCTCGATGATCACGTGCGCGTTGGTGCCGCTGACGCCGAACGACGAGATCGCCGCGCGCCGGGGCCGGTTCGCCGCCGGCCAGTCGCGCGCCTCGGTGAGCAGGGAGACGGCTCCGGCGCTCCAGTCGATGTGTGGGGACGGCTCGTCCACGTGCAACGTCGAGGGCAGCACGCCGTGCCGCATCGCCATGATCATCTTGATGATGCCGGCCGCCCCGGCCGCGGCCTGGGTGTGGCCGATGTTCGACTTGATCGACCCGAGCCACAGCGGCTCCCGGCCCTGCCGGTCCTGCCCGTACGTGGCCAGCAGCGCCTGCGCCTCGATCGGGTCACCGAGGGTGGTGCCCGTACCGTGCGCCTCGACGGCGTCCACGTCGGCCGGCGTCAGGCGGGCGTTGGCGAGGGCCTGTCGGATCACCCGCTGCTGCGACGGGCCGTTCGGCGCCGTCAGCCCGTTCGACGCGCCGTCCTGGTTCACCGCGCTGCCGCGCACCACCGCCAGGATGCGCCGGCCCTCCCGCTGCGCGTCCGACAGGCGCTGCACCAGGAGCACGCCGACGCCCTCGCTCCAGCCCGTGCCGTCGGCGGCGGCGGCGAACGACTTGCACCGGCCGTCCTGCGACAGCCCGCGCTGGCGGGAGAACTCGATGAACGTGCCGGGGGTGGCCATGACGGTCACGCCGCCGGCCAGGGCCAGGTCACACTCGCCGCTGCGCAGCGCCTGCACCGCCAGGTGCAACGCCACCAGGCTGGACGAGCACGCGGTGTCCACGGTGACCGCAGGGCCTTCCAGGCCGAACGTGTACGCCACCCGACCCGACAGCACGCTGCCGGAGGTGCCGGTGCCGAGGTAGCCGCCCACGCCCTCGGGCAGGTCCTGCACGCCCGAGGCGTAGTCGTGGTACATCAGCCCGGCGAACACGCCGGTCCGGCTGCCGCGCAGCCGCTGCGGGTCCAGGCCCGCCGACTCGAACGTCTCCCACGAGGTCTCCAGCAGCAGCCGCTGCTGCGGATCCATGGCCAGGGCCTCGCGCGGCGAGATGCCGAAGAACCCGGGGTCGAACTCGGCCGCCCCGTACAGGAAGCCGCCGTGCCGCGTGTACGACGTCCCGGGGTTGTCCGGGTCGGGGTGGAAGAGCCGGTCGAGATCCCAGCCCCGGTCGGTCGGGAACTCGCCGATGCCGTCGGACCCGCCGGCGACCAGGTCCCACAGTTGCCGCGGGTTCGTCACGCCGCCCGGGTAGCGGCAGGCCATGCCCACGATGGCGATGGGCTCGTCGACGGTCGTCGCCCGCACGGCCTGCTGCTGGTCGGCGACCTGGCCGGACAGCTGCTCGTACAGGTGGTCGGAGAGAGCGCCGGGGGTCGGGTAGTCGAAGACGAGCGTCGAGGTGAGCCGCAGCCCGGTCGCGCTGTTGATGCGGTTGCGCAGCTCCACCGCGGTGAGCGAGTCGAAGCCCAGCTCCCGGAACGCCCGGTCCGCCGGCACCTGCTCGGCGCCGCTGTGGCCGAGGACCTGCGCGACCAGTCCGCGCACGAGCAGGTCGACCTGCGTCCGCGCCTCCTGCGGGTCGAGCCCGGCCAGCCGGTCGGCCCAGCCTCCGGTGCCGGAGCGGCGGCGCTTCGCGGCCGGTCCCACCAGGGCCCGCAGCATCGGGGGTACGCGGCCCGCGGCGGTCTGCGCCCGCATGGCGGGCAGGTCGACGACCGCCGGGACCAGCGCCGCCCCGCCGTGGGCCAGGGCGGCGTCCCACAGCCCGAGACCGACCTGGGCGGTCATCGGGACCAGGCCGGACCGGCTGACCCGGGCCCGGTCGGTGTCGTTGATCGACGCGGCCATCCCGTCGGTGTCCCACATGCCCCACGCGAGGCTGACCGCGGGCAGCCCGCGCTGCGCCCGCACCTGGGCGAGGGCGTCCAGGAAGGCGTTGCCGGCGGCGTACGCGGCCTGGCCGGGAGAGCCGAGCACCCCGGCGACGGAGGAGAACAGCGCGAACAGGTCGAGGTCGAGGTCGGCGGTCGCCTCGTGCAGCCACCAGCCCGCCGTGACCTTCGGCGCCAGCACGTCCGCCAGCCGGTCGGCGGTGATTCCGCTGACCACGCCGTCGTCCAGGACACCGGCGGTGTGGACGACACCGGCCAGCCGGTCCTCGGCGGTGACCGCCCGGACCAGCTCGCCGACCCGCGCACGGTCGGTGACGTCGGCCGCGACCACGCGGACGGCCGCGCCCAGCGCGGTCAGCCGCGCCACCAGGTCGTCGGCGCCGGCGGCCGCCGGGCCCTGCCGGGAGACCAGCACGAGCGAGCGCACGCCGTACGCGGTGACGAGGTGCTCGGACACCAGGGCGCCCAGCGATCCGGTGCCCCCGGTCACCAGGACGGTCCCCCGGTCGAGGGTCGCCGGGGCCGGTGCGCCGCCGGCGGCGCGGACGAGCCGGGGCAGGTACGGAATGCCGGCCCGCACCGCGAGTTGCCCGCCGACACCCGGGTCGTCGGCGGCGCCGGCGAGCAGGGTCAGCGCGTCGACGTCCAGGTCGGCGCCCGGCTCCAGGTCGGCCAGCACGATCTGGCCGGGGTGCTCCGACTGCGCCGAGCGCAGCAGGCCCCACACCGCCGCCCCGGCCACGTCGGTGACGCGGTCGTCGGGGCCGGTGGCCACCGCACCGCGGGTCGCCACGACCAGCCGCGAGTCTGCCAGGGCGTCGGCGGCCAGCCACGCCTGCACGGCGCCGAGGACGTCCGCCGTCACCGACCGCACCGCGTCGGGCACGTCCGTCTCGGGCCGCGTCGCGGGGACGGGCAGCAGCAGCGCCGCCGGGGTGGCGGCGGTCCCGTCCGTCATGGCCGTGGCCAGCGTCGCCACGTCGGCGTACGCGGGGAGCTGCGGCGCGCCGTCGACCGGGCGGTCGCCGAGGACGACCCAGCCGTACCCGCCGTCGGGCGCGGTGATCTGCTCGGGCTGCCAGGACACCTCGAACAGGGAGCGGTGGGCCTCGTTCGGAGCCGCCACCGACCCGGTCATCTCGCGCAGCGTCAGCGAGTCCACCGACACCACCGGCGCGCCCGTCTCGTCGACGGCGACCAGCCGCACGGAGTTGCCGGACGCGGTCAGGCGCACCCGCAGCGTCCGCGCCCCGACCGCGTGGACCTGCACGCCCTCGAACGCGAACGGCACCCGGGCCCCGCCGCCCGCCTCGTCGGCGGGCAGCAGCCCGACGGGGTGCAGGGCGGCGTCCAGCAACGCCGGGTGCACGCCGAACCCGGCCGGCTCCCCGGCCGCCTCGTCGGGGAGGGCGACCTCGGCGAACACCGTGTCCGCTGCGGTCCACGCCCGGCGCAGCCCCCGGAAGACGGGCCCGTAGGAGAGCCCGTGCTCGGCCACCGTCTCGTACCAACCGGTGACGTCCACCTCGGCCGCTCCTGGCGGCGGCCACGCGCCCACGGTCGGCTCGTCGCCCGTCGGGGCGCCGACGAGGCCGTCGGTGTGCCGGGTCCAGCCCGACTCCGGGTCGTCCTCGGGCTGCGAGTGCACGGTCACCGAGCGGCTGCCGGTCCCGTCGACGGGACCCACCCGGACCTGCACCCGCACTCCGCCGCCGGTGGCGGGCAGCACGAGCGGGGCGAGCACCGTCAGCTCACGGACGCGGGACGCGCCGACCTCGTCGCCCGCCCGGACGACGAGGTCCACCAGGGCGGTGCCGGGCACCACCACGGCACCGGACACGACGTGGTCGGCGAGCCACGGGTGGGTCGTCACCGACAGCCGGCCGGTCAGCACCACCATGTCCTCGCCGGCGACCGAGACGGTCGCGCCGAGCAGCGGGTGCCGCGCGACACCGAGGCCCGCCCCCGAGACGTCGGCCGACTGGCCGGCCGGCGGCAGCCAGTACCGCTCGCGGTGGAAGGCGTACGTGGGCAGGTCGACGCGGCGCGCGCCGCTGTCGGCGAACCACTGCCGCCAGGTCACCGGCACGCCGTGCACGTGCAGCTCGGCGAGGGCGTGCAGCAGGGCGTGCGCCTCGGGCCGGTCCTTGCGCTGGACGGCAACGGCCAGCACGGTGTCGTCGTCGGGCAGGATGTCCGCCGCCATCGCGGTCAGCACACTCTGCGGACCCACCTCCAGGAAGGTGTCCACCCCGGCGGCGCGCAGCGCGGTGACGCCGTCGGCGTACCGGACGGCCTCGCGGACGTGCCGCACCCAGTACTCCGGGGTGCGGATCTCGTCGCCCTCGGCCAGCGCACCGGTCACGTTCGACACGACCGGCAGCAACGGCGCCGCGAACGTCAGCCCGTCCAGGACCGTACGGAACTCGGCCAGCATCGGCTCCATCAGCGGACTGTGGAACGCGTGGCTGACGGTGAGCCGACGGGTCCGGGCGCCCCGGCCCCGCCAGAACTGCTCCACCTCGTCGAGGGCGTCGACGGCCCCGGACACCACGATCGACCTCGGCCCGTTGACCGCCGCGATGCCCACGCGGTCAGTCAGCCCGGCGATCGACTCGACCACGGCCGCCTCGTCGGCGGCAACCGCCAACATCCCGCCGCCGGCCGGCAGGGCCTGCATCAGCCGACCCCGCGCCGCGACCAGCGCGGCGGCGTCCGCCAGGGACAGCACGCCGGCCACGTGCGCGGCGGTGATCTCACCGATCGAGTGACCGGCGAGCATGTCCGGCACGACGCCGAACGACTCGACCAGACGGAACAGGGCCACCTCGACCGCGAACAACCCGGCCTGCGTGAACACCGTCTGGTCCAGCAACGCCGCCTCGGCCGTGCCCGCCTCGGCGAACAGCACCTCCCGCAACGGACGCGGCAGCAACGGATCCAGCTGTGCGCACACCTCGTCCAACGCCGCCGCGAAAACGGGGTACTCGGCCGACAGCTCGCGGCCCATGCCGGCACGCTGCGCACCCTGACCCGAGAACAGCAGCGCGAGCTGGCCCCGCTGCCCGCCCGGGCCGAAGGCCACACCGGCCGAGGGCTCGCCCGCCGCCACGGCTTCGAGGCCCGCCAGCAGTTCGGCCCGGGTCGCACCGGACACGACCGCGCGGTGCTCCAACACCGACCGCGACGTCACCGACGACCACGCCACGTCCAGCGGGCGCAGGGTCGTGTCCCCGCTCAGCCATGCCGCCCAGCGACCGGCCTGCGCCGACAGCCCGGCCGCGTCGCGGGCCGAGAGCAGCACCGGCGCCACCGCCGGCGCCCGGGACGGTTCGCCGCCGGCGTCCCGCTCGTCCCCGACAGGCGGGGCGGGCGGCTGTTCCAGGATGAGGTGGACATTCGTACCGCTGATGCCGAACGACGACACGGCGGCCCGGCGCGGCCGGTCCACGGCCGGCCAGGGACGGGCCTCGGTCAGCAGGGACACCGCGCCGGCGGACCAGTCCACGTGGGGGGTCGGCTCGTCGAGGTGCAGGGTCGACGGGAGCAGGCCGTGCCGCATCGCCTGCACCATCTTGATCATGCCGGCGACGCCGGCGGCGGCCTGGCTGTGGCCGATGTTCGACTTGATCGAGCCGAGCAGCAGCGGCCGGTCGGCGGGACGGTCCTGCCCGTACGTGGCCAGCAGGGCCTGCGCCTCGATCGGGTCGCCGAGGACGGTGCCGGTGCCGTGCGCCTCGACGGCGTCCACGTCGGCGGTGCTCAGGCGGGCGTTGGCGAGGGCCTGCCGGATGACCCGCTGCTGCGCCGGCCCGTTCGGGGCGGTGAGGCCGTTGGACGCGCCGTCCTGGTTCACGGCGCTGCCGGCGATGACGGCGAGCACCTGACGGCCCTCGCGCCGGGCGTCGGAGAGCCGCTGGACCAGCAGCACGCCGACGCCCTCGGACCAGCCGGTGCCGTCGGCGTCGGCGGCGAAGGACTTGCAGCGCCCGTCCGGGGCGAGGCCGCCCTGGCGGGAGAACTCGACGAACGCGCCCGGGGTCACCATGACGGTGACGCCGCCGGCCAGCGCCAGGTCGCACTCGCCGCCGCGCAGCGCCTGGGCGGCCAGGTGCACCGCCACAAGGGACGACGAGCAGGCGGTGTCGACCGTGACCGCCGGGCCTTCCAGGCCGAAGGTGTACGACACCCGGCCGGAGATGACGCTGTGCGCGCCGCCGGTGAGCTGGTATCCCGCCAGTTCGGCGGGCGTGTCGGTGGTGCCGTACCCCGACGGGGAGGCGCCGACGAAGACGCCGGTACGGCTGCCGCGCAGCTCGTCCGGGTCGATTCCGGCCTGCTCCATGGCCTCCCAGGACGCCTCCAGCAGCAGCCGCTGCTGCGGGTCCATGGCGACCGCCTCACGGGGCGAGATGCCGAAGAAGCCGGGGTCGAACGTGGTGGCGCCGTCGACGAAGCCGCCCTCGCGGGTGTGCGACACCGGTCGTCCGTCGGCGTCGACGGCCAGCAGCCGGCCCATGTCCCAGTTGCGGTCCTCGGGGAAGCCGCTGATCCCGTCGCGCCCGGTGGCGACGAGGTCCCAGAGGTCGTCCGGGCTGGCGACGCCACCCGGGTACCGGCAGCTCATGCCGACGATGACGATCGGGTCGTCGTCCACCGGCCCGGCGGGGCCCCAGGTGGCGACGGTGTCGACCTCGTGCAGGCGCAGCGTCGCCGACAGGTGGTCGGCGAGGGCGGCCGGGTTCGGGTAGTCGAAGACCAGCGTGGTGGGCAGGGTGAGCCCGGTGGCGGCGCCGAGCCGGTTGCGCAGCTCCACCGCGGTCAGCGAGTCGAAGCCCAGCTCCTTGAACGCCCGGTTCGCCTTGACCAGCTCGGTGCCGGAGTGGCCGAGCACGGCGGCGGTGTGCGTCCGCACGAGGTCGGTCAGGTACCGGTCCTGCTCGGCGCGGGGCAACGTCAGCAGGTGCTGCCGCAGCCCGCCGCCGGCGGCGTCCTCCGGCGCCCCGTCGACCACGCGCAGGGCGTCCCGAGCCTCGGCGATGTCGTCGAGCAGGGGGCGGGGGCGGGCGGCGGCGAACGCCGGGGTGAACAGGGACCAGTCGACGTCCGCCACGGTCACCGACGGCACGGACCGACCGACCGCGCTGCGCAGCGCGTACACGGCCTGGGCCGGGGACATCGGGCTGAGGCCGCGCCGGGCCAGCAGCTCCTGTCCCTCGCCGCTGGCCATCCCGCCCTCGGCCCAGGGTCCCCAGGCGACGGCGGTGGCGGCCAGTCCGCGGGCCCGGCGCCGCTCGGCGAGGGCGTCGAGGAAGGCGTTGCCGGCGGCGTACGCGGCCTGTCCGCCGCTGCCCCAGATGCCGGCGATGGAGGAGAACAGCACGAACGCGTCGAGCGGCCGGTCGCCCAGCAACTCGTCCAGGTGCACCGCGCCGGCGATCTTTCCGTCCAGCACCTCGGCCAGCCCGGCCAGGTCGGTGTCCGCCAGCATGGTCAGTTGGCCCACCCCGGCGGCGTGCACCACCGCCGTCAGCGGCGCCGGGTCCGCGTCGATGTCGCGCAGCAACGCCTCGACCCGGGCGCGGTCGGCCATGTCGGCGGCGACCAGGGTCACCCGGGCGCCCAGCCCGGTCAGCTCGTCGCGCAGCTCCGCCGCCCCCGGGGCGCGGTCGCCCCGGCGGCTGGTCAGCACGACGTGGTCCGCGCCGTTGGCCGCGACCCAGCGGGCCACGTGGGCGCCGAGCGCCCCGGTGCCACCGGTGATCAGCACCGTGCCCGACGGCTGCCAGCGCTCGACCGCGCCCACCGCCGCCGGCGTGGCCCGGACCAGTCGCCGCACGAACACACCGGAGGGTCGTACGGCGACCTGGTCCTCGTGGCCGCCGCCGGTCAGAACGCCCACCAGGTGGTCCCAGTCGGCCCGGTCGGGCCCGTCGGGCAGGTCGACCAGGCCGCCCCAGAGCTGCGGGTGTTCCAGCCCGGCGACCCGGGCCAGGCCCCACAGGCCACCCTGGGCGACGCTGCGGACCGGGTCCCCGTCGCCGGTGCTGACCGCGCCCCGGGTGACCGTCCACAGCGGCGCCGCGATGTCCGCGCCGTGCAGGGCCTGCACCAGCGCCATCGTGGCGGCCGTGCCGAGCGGCACCGCCGGCTGGCCGGGGTGCGGCGCGTCCAGCAGGCCCAGCAGGGACACGATGCCGGAGAACCGCCGGTCCCCGACAGCCTCGGCCACCCGCGACGTCACGTCGTCGCGCTCCGTGAGCGGGTCCACCGCCAGCCGGGACACCTCGCCGCCCGCGGCGGCCAGCGCGCCCGCGAGCGCCTCGGCCCATTCCGTCACCGGCGTCTCGCCGGCCGGCTCGACCAGCAGCCAGCCGCCCACCGGGGTGGCCGGGGTCGGGGCGGTGGTCCGCTTCCACACCACCCGGTACGACCAGCCGTCGACGACCGCGTCCCGCAGCCGCGCCTTGCGCCAGGACGACAGGACCGGCAGGGCCGGGGCCAGGACGTCCAGGGCGGCGGCGTCGAACTGCGCCGCCAGGGCGGCCACGTCGGACCGCTCCACCGCGGACCAGAACTCGACGTCGACCACGTCGGGGCTGACCGGGCCGGTGGCCGACACCGGCATCTGCTCGGGCCAGTAGCGCTGCCGCTGGAACGCGTACGTGGGCAGGGCGACGGGGCTCGCGTCGGCGTCGGCGTAGACGGCCGGCCAGTCGACGGACGCGCCGTTGACGTGCAGCTCGGCCAGGGCGGCGAGCAGGGCCTTCACCTCGGCACGGTCGGCGCGCAGGACGGGCACCGCGACCGGCGCGGCCTCCCCGTCGGCGTCCGCCGGGGCCTGCCGGCCCAGCACGTCGCGGGTCATCGCGGTCAGCACGCTCTGCGGGCCGACCTCCAGGAACGTGTCGACGCCGGCGGCCCGCAGGGCGGCGACCCCGTCGGCGAAGCGGACGGCCTCGCGGACGTGCCGCACCCAGTAGTCGACAGTGCGGATCTCGTCGGCGTCGGCGAGCGCGCCGGTCACGTTCGACACGATCGGCAGCGTCGGCACGGCGAAGGTGAGCCCGTCGAGGACGGCCCGGAACCCGGCCAGCATCGGCTCCATCAGCGGGCTGTGGAAGGCGTGGCTGACCCGCAACCGACGTGTCCGCGCGCCCCGCTCCCGCCAGAGCCGTTCCACCTCGTCGAGGGCCTCGACGGCGCCGGACACCACGACCGAGGTGGGGCCGTTCACCGCCGCGATCCCGACCCGGTCGGTCAGGCCGGCGATCGACTCGGCGACCGCGGCCTCGTCGGCCGCGACCGCGAGCATGCCGCCGCCCGCCGGCAGCGCCTGCATCAGCCGACCCCGCGCCGCGACCAGCGCGCACGCGTCGCCGAGGGACAGCACGCCGGCCACGTGCGCGGCGGCGATCTCACCGATCGAGTGGCCGCCCACGAAGTCCGGCACCACACCGTACGACTCGACGAGCCGGAACAGGGCCACCTCGACGGCGAACAGCCCGGCCTGGGTGAAGGCGGTCTGGTCCAGCAGCTCCGCCTCGGCGGAGCCCTCGGGGGCGAACAGCACCTCCCGCAGCGGGCGCGGCAGCAGCGGGTCGAGCTGGGCGTACACCTCGTCCAACGTGGCAGCGAACGCCGGGAACCCGTCGTACAGCTCCCTGCCCATGCCGGCGCGCTGCGCGCCCTGGCCGGAGAAGAGCACCGCGAGCGGGCCACGGTCGGCCGCCTGCCCGGCGACCACCGCGCCGGACGGCTGCCCGGCGGCGAGGGCGCGCAGCCCGGCCAGCAGGTCGTCGCGGTCGGCGGCGGTGAGCACCGCGCGGTGCTCCAGCGCGGACCGCGACACCACCGACGACCAGCCGACGTCGACCGGGCGGACGGCCTCGTCGGCGTCCAGCCACCGGGCCCAGCGTCCGGCCTGCGCGGCCAGCGCGGCCTCCGACCGGGCGGACAGCAGGACGGGCACCGCCGGCAGGGCGACGGCGGGCGCCGGGCCGGCGCCGGCGCGGGCCGCACCGTCGGCGTCGGGGGTGGGCGGCTCCTCCAGGATGGTGTGGGCGTTGGTGCCGGAGATGCCGAACGACGACACCGCCGCCCGCCGGGGACGGTCGGTCACCGGCCACGGCCGCGCCTCGGTCACCAGCGACACCTCGCCGGCCGACCAGTCCACCTTGGGCGTCGGCTCGTCCACGTGCAGGGTGGACGGGACGAGCCCGTGCCGCATCGCCATCACCATCTTGATCACGCCGGCCACGCCCGCAGCGGACTGACTGTGACCGATGTTCGACTTGATCGAGCCGAGCAGCAGCGGCCGATCGGCGGGACGATCCTGCCCGTACGTGGCCAGCAGGGCCTGCGCCTCGATCGGGTCGCCGAGGACGGTGCCGGTGCCGTGCGCCTCGACGGCGTCCACGTCGGCGGTGCTCAGGCGGGCGTTGGCGAGGGCCTGCCGGATGACCCGCTGCTGCGCCGGCCCGTTCGGGGCGGTGAGGCCGTTGGACGCGCCGTCCTGGTTGACCGCGCTGCCCCGGATCACGGCGAGGACGGGGTGTCCCTTGCGCTGCGCGTCCGACAACCGCTCCACCAGCAGGATGCCGACGCCTTCGGACCAGCCGGTGCCGTCGGCGGCGGCGGCGAACGACTTGCACCGACCGTCGGGGGCGAGCCCCCGCTGCCGGGAGAAGCCGACGAACGGGCTGGGGGTGGCCATGACGCACACGCCGCCGGCCAGGGCGAGGTCGAAGTCGCCCTGCCGCAGGGCCTGGCACGCCAGGTGCAGCGCGACCAGCGACGACGAGCAGGCGGTGTCGACCGTGACCGCCGGTCCCTCCAGGCCGAGGGCGTACGCGATCCGCCCCGAGACGACGCTGGTGGCGGTGCCCGTCAGCAGGTAGCCCTCGTCGGTGCCCTCGGCCTCGCTCTGCGGGCCCATCCCGTAGCCGTTGGCGGCGGTCCCGACAAAGACGCCGACCTTCTGTCCGCGCATGGACGCCGGCGCGATGCCGGCGTGCTCGAACGCCTCCCACGACGTCTCCAGCAGCAGCCGCTGCTGGGGGTCCATCGCCACGGCCTCCCGGGGCGAGATGCCGAAGAACTCGGCGTCGAAGTCGGCCGCGTCGTAGAGGAAGCCGCCCTCGCGGGTGGTGGACCGGCCGGCCCGGTCGGCGTCCGGGTCGTACAGGTTGTCCAGGTCCCAGCCCCGGTCCGTCGGGAAGCCGCCGATCGCGTCGCCGCCGGCGGCCACCAGGTCCCAGAGCTGCTCCGGGCTGGCGACGCCGCCCGGGTAGCGGCAGGACATCGCGACGATCGCGATCGGCTCCCGGGCGGCAGCGGTCAGCTGCTGGTTGAGCTGACGGAGGCGGCCCGTCTCCTTGAGCGACGCGCGAAGCGCCTCGACGACCTTGTCTGCGGACGTAGACATCATGAGCTCCGTACTGGGGACAACGGTCAGGAATCGGTTCCGTCAAGCGCCAGCCTGACGAGGGTGTCGGCGTCCATCTCGTCGAGGTCCAGGGCCCCGTCGGTGGTGGACTCGTCGCCGCCGCCGTCGGCGTCGGTGAGGTTTAGCAGCAGGTCCAGCAGCCCGGCCTCGCGGATGCGGGCCAGCGGGATGGTCGCCAGCGCCTGCCGCACGGCCGCCTCCGCCGGGTCGCCGTCGTCGGCCTGGCGTGCCTCGGGCACCAGCCCGTCGAGCAGGTGCTCGGCGAGGACGGCCGGGTTCGGGTAGTCGAAGACGAGGGTGGCGGGCAGCGACAGGCCGGTGGCCCCGGTCAGCCGGTTGCGCAGCTCGACCGCCGTCAGCGAGTCGAACCCCAGCTCCTTGAACGCGCGCTGCGGCTTGACCCGGTCCGTGCCCTGGTGGCCGAGCACGGCCGCGGCGTGGTTCCGCACCAGGTCGACCAGGTGCCGGCCCTGCTCGGCGCGGGGCAGGGTGAGCAGGTGCTCCCGCAGGCCGTCGGCGGCGCCGCCCGGCTGCTCGGCGCCGTGACCGTCGAGCGCCTCGCGGGCCTCGGCGATGTCGTCGAGCAGCGGTCGGGGGCGGGCCGAGGCGTACGCCGGGGCGAAGACCGCCCAGTCGACGTCCGCCACGGTCAGCGCCGCCCGGGTCTGGCCGACGGCGTGCCGCATGGCGTACACGGCCTCGGCCGGTGCCATCGCCGTCAGGCCGCGTCGGGCCAGCAGCTCCCGGGCCTCGCCGGTGGCCATGCCGCCGTCGGCCCACGGCCCCCAGGCCACGGAGGTCGCCGTCAGGCCCCGCCCGCGACGGTGCTCGGCGAGCGCGTCGAGGAAGGCGTTGCCCGCCGCGTACGCCGCCTGCCCGCCGCTGCCCCACACGCCGGCGATGGAGGAGAACAGCACGAACGCGCCCAGCGGCCGGTCGCCGAGCAGGGCGTCCAGGTGCCGCGCGCCGGCGACCTTGCCGTCGAGCACGGCGGCGAACGCGGCCAGGTCCGTCTCGGCGATCATGCCGACGTCGCCGGCGCCCGCCGCGTGCACCACGGCCGTCAGCGGCGCGTCGTCCTCGTCCAGGCTCGCCAGCAGGGCCGCCACCTGGTCGCGGTCGGCCACGTCGCAGGCGACGACCGACACCCGGACACCCTGCGCGGTCAGCTCGTCGCGCAGCTCCGCCGCGCCTGCGGCCCGCTCGCCACGGCGGCTGGTCAGGACCACGTGCGCGGCACCACCGGCGGCCACCCAGCGGGCCACGTGGGCGCCCAGCGCGCCGGTGCCCCCGGTGATCAGCACCGTGCCGGACGGCTGCCAGCGCTCCGCCGCGTCGGGGGCGGCGGGTGCCGACCGGACCAGACGCCGGACGAACACCCCGGAGGGCCGTACGGCCACCTGGTCCTCGTCGCCGGCGCCGGTCACCACCCGCGCCAGCCGGTCCCAGCCCGTCGCGTCGACCTGCTCGGGCAGGTCCACCAGGCCACCCCACAGCTGGGGGTGCTCCAGGCCCGCCACGCGGCCCAGCCCCCAGAGCGCGCTCTGGGCGGCGTCGCCAAGGATGTCGTCGTCCCCGGTGCTGACCGCGCCCTGGGTCAGGCACCACAGCCGGGTCGTCGCGCCGGTGTCGTGCAGGGCCTGGAGCAGCAGCAGCGTGGCGGCCGTCCCGACGGGCACGGCCGGGTGGGACGGGTGCGGCTGGTCACGGAGGCCGAGCAGGGAGAGCACGCCGGCGACCGGCCCGTCGGCCAGCGCGTCGGCCAGCCGCCGGGCGAGGTCCGCCCGGTCGGTGCCGACCGGGTCGACGGTCAGCCGGACCACGTCGGCGCCGACGGCGGCGAGGGCCTTGGTGACCGCTTCCGCCCGCGTGCCGTCCGTGAGGTCGTCCTCGGCCGTCACGAGCAGCCACGCGCCGGGCTTCCCGGCGGCGGCGGCGAGGTCGGTCCGCTTCCATCCGACGCGGTACGACCATCCGTCCACGACCGCGCGCCGCGTCCGGGCCCGGTGCCAGGTCGACAGGACCGGCAGGGCCGGGGTAAGGGCGTCCAGGGCCGCGCCGTCGTCGCCGAACTGGGCGGCGAGGGCGGTCAGGTCGGCCCGTTCCACCGCGTCCCAGAAGTCGGCGTCGCCGCCGTGGGTCGCCGCCGTCCGTGGCCGGGCCGCCGGCTCGGGCCAGTACCGCTCGCGGTGGAAGGCGTACGTGGGCAGGTCCACCCGCCGCGCGCCGCTGTCGGCGAACCACTGCCGCCAGGTCACCGGCACGCCGTGCACGTGCAGGTCGGCCAAGGCGTGCAGCAGGGCGAATGCCTCGGGCCGGTCCTTGCGCTGGGTGGCAACGGCCAGCACGGCGTCATCCTCGGGCAGGATGTCCGCCGCCATCGCCGTCAGCACACTCTGCGGACCCACCTCCAGGAAGGTGTCCACCCCGGCGGCGCGCAGCGCGGTGACGCCATCGGCGTACCGCACCGCCTCGCGGACGTGCCGCACCCAGTAGTCGACCGTGCGGATCTCCTCGCCGTCCGCGAGCGCACCGGTCACGTTCGACACCACCGGCAGCAACGGCGCGGCAAAGGTCAACCCGTCCAGGACCGCGCGGAACTCGTCGAGCATCGGCTCCATCAGCGGGCTGTGGAACGCGTGGCTGACGGTGAGGCGGCGGGTCCGCGCGCCCCGGCCCTGCCAGGACCGCTCCACCTCGTCGAGCGCCTCGACGGCCCCGGACACCACGACGGAGGTAGGCCCGTTCACGGCCGCGATCCCGACCCGGTCGCCCAGACCCGCGATCGACTCGACCACCGCGTCTTCGGCGGCGGCGACCGCCAACATCCCGCCTCCGGACGGCAGGGCCTGCATCAGCCGACCCCGCGCCGCCACCAACGCGGCGGCGTCCGCCAGGGACAGCACCCCGGCGACGTGCGCGGCCGTGATCTCACCGATCGAGTGACCGCCCACGAAGTCCGGCACCACACCGAACGACTCCACCAGCCGGAACAACGCCACCTCGACCGCGAACAACCCGGCCTGCGTGAACACCGTCTGGTCCAGCAACGCCGCCTCGGCCGTGCCCGGCTCCGCGAACAGCACCTCCCGCAACGGACGCGGCAACAGCGGATCGAGCTGCGCACACACCCCGCCCAACGCCGCCGCGAAGACCGGGAACGCCTCGGACAACTCCCGGCCCATACCCGCACGCTGCGCACCCTGACCCGAGAACAGCAGCGCGAGCTGACCGCGTACGGCGGCGGAACTGGCGACCACTCCGCCCGACGGCTCGCCCGACGCCAACGCGGCAAGGCCCGCGAGCACCTCGTCCCGGGTCGCACCGGACACGACGGCCCGGTGCTCCAGCACCGACCGCGACGTCACCGACGACCACGCGACATCCACGGGGCGCCGTTGTTCGTCCGCCGCCAGCCAGCTCGCCCACCGGCCGGCCTGCGCCGACAGTCCGGCCGCGTCGCGGGCGGACAGCAGCACCGGCACCACCGGCGGCAGCTCCCGGGCGACGACCCCGCCCTCCACCACCTCGGCCGGCGGCTGCTCGATGATCACATGCGCGTTCGTACCGGAGATACCGAACGACGACACCGCCGCCCGACGCGGCCGATCCACGACCGGCCACGGCGTCGCCTCCGTCGCAAGAGCCACCGCACCCGACGTCCAGTCGATGTGCGGCGACGGCTCATCCACATGCAACGTCGGCGGCACCAGACCGTGCCGCATCGCCAGCACCATCTTGATCACACCGGCCACCCCGGCCGCCGCCTGGGCGTGGCCGATGTTCGACTTGATCGACCCGAGCCACAGCGGCTCCCGGCCCTGCCGGTCCTGCCCGTACGTGGCCAGCACGGCCTGCGCCTCGATGGGGTCGCCCAGCGTCGTGCCCGTGCCGTGCGCCTCGACCACGTCGACGTCGGCCGTGGACAGCCGCGCCGACGCGAGGGCCTGGCGGATAACCCGCTGCTGCGACGGGCCGTTCGGCGCCGTCAGCCCGTTCGACGCGCCGTCCTGGTTCACCGCGCTGCCGCGCACCACCGCCAGGATCCGCCGGCCCTCCCGCTGCGCGTCCGACAGGCGCTGCACCAGCAGCACGCCGACGCCCTCGGACCAGCCCGTGCCGTCGGCCGACGCCGCGAACGACCGGCACCGACCGTCGGGCGACAGACCCCGCTGGCGCGAGAACTCCACGAACGTGCCCGGCGTGGCCATCACCGTCACACCGCCGGCCAGGGCCAGGTCGCACTCGCCGCTGCGCAGCGCCTGCACCGCCAGGTGCAACGCCACCAGGCTGGACGAGCACGCCGTGTCCACGGTGACCGCCGGGCCCTCCAGGCCGAACGTGTACGCCACCCGACCCGACAGCACGCTGCCGGAGTTACCGGTCCCCACGTAGCCCTCGACGTCGGGCATCTCCATCAGCCGCGTCGCGTAGTCGTGGTAGATCACGCCCGCGAACACGCCGGTCCGGCTGCCCCGCAGGCCCGCCGGGTCCAGGCCCGCCGACTCGAACGTCTCCCACGACGCCTCCAGCAGCAGCCGGTGCTGCGGGTCCATCGCGAGGGCCTCGCGCGGCGAGATGCCGAAGAAGCCGGGGTCGAACTCGGCGGCCCCGTACAGGAAGCCACCGTGCCGGGTGTACGAGGTGCCGGCGTGGTCGGGGTCCGGGTCGAACAGCGACTCCAGGTTCCAGCCACGGTCGGCCGGGAACTCCCCGATGCCCTCCCCACCGGCGCTGACCAGCTTCCACAGCTCGTCGGGGGATTCCACCCCGCCCGGGTAGCGGCAGGCCATGCCGACGATCGCGATCGGTTCGTCGGCGTCGCCGACCGTCGGCTCGTCGGAGGCGACGGCGCCGAGCCGGTCACCGACGAGTTCCGCGTACACGTGGGCCGCCAGGACCTGCGGGGACGGGTAGTCGAACACCAGGGTCGAGGTGAGCCGCAGGCCCGTCGCGCCGTTGACCCGGTTGCGCAGCTCGACGGCGGTCAGCGAGTCGAAGCCGAGGTCCCGGAACGCCCGGTCCGCCGGCACCGCCTCCGCGCCGCCGTGCCCGAGCACCTGGGCGACCAGGCCCCGGACCAGCTGGTCGACCTGTGCGAGGCCGTCCTCCGCGCTGAGGCCGGCGAGCCGGTCGGCCCAGCCGCCGGCGCCCTGCCCGGCCCGGCGGCGGGTCGCCGCCACGTCGACCAGGCTGCGCAGCATCGGCGGTACGACCGCGCCGGAGGCCGCCGACCGCAGCGCGGGTACGTCGATCACGGCCGGCACCAGCACCGACCGCTCCGCCCCCACCGCGGTGTCGAACAGCTCCAGTCCGGTGTGGGCGTTCATCGCCCGGAGTCCGGCGCGCGCCGTGCGGGCCCGGTCGGTGCCGCCGATGGACGCGGCCATGCCGGCGGTGTCCCACATGCCCCACGCCAGGCTCACCGCCGGCAACCCGAGCTGCCGCCGCCACACCGCCAACCCGTCCAGGAACGCGTTACCCGCCGCGTACGCCGACTGACCCGGCGAACCCAACACCCCCGCCACCGACGAGAACACCACGAACAAGTCCAGATCCAGGGACGCCGTCGCCTCGTGCAGGAACCAACCCGCCGACACCTTCGGCGCCAACACCCCAGCCAGCCGCTCATCGGTGACCCGCTCGATCACCCCGTCGTCCAGCACACCGGCGGTGTGCACCACACCCGCCAACCGGCCCTCGGCGGCGACCTCGGCGACCAGGCCGAACACCTGATCCCGGTCCGTCACGTCACAGGTCACCACCCGCACGGCAGCACCGAGCGCGGTCAACCGCTCCGACAACTCCCCAGCACCCGCAGCCTCCGGACCCCGCCGCGACACCAGCACCAGCGACCGCACACCCCACGAGGTGACCAGATGCTCAGCCACCAACGCGCCCAACGCACCCGTACCACCGGTCACCAGCACCGTGCCGTCGCCCACCACGTGGCCGTCGGCCGGCGCCGGGGTGACCGCACGCACCAGACGAGGCACGAACACCGCGCCGGAGCGGACGACCAGCTGGCCGCCGGCCGGGTCGGCGGCGAACCGGGCCAGGATGCCCAGCACGCCCGGGTTGAGCGCGTCGTCGACGTCGGCCAGGACGATCCGGCCAGGGTGCTCCGACTGCGCCGACCGCAGCAGACCCCACACCGCCGCACCCGCCAGATCCGTGACCCGGTCCTCGGCACCGACCGAGACCGCGCCCCGGGTCACCACCACCAGCGTCGAGCCCGCCAGCACGTCGGCCGCCAGCCACGCCTGCACGAGGCCTAGCACGTCGGCGGTCACCGTGCGTACGGTCTCCGCCGGGTCGGCGTCGTCGGCGTTCGATCCGGACGGCGTGAACAGCAGCAGGCGCGGCGGCGTGATGCCGGCCTCGATGGCGGCCCGTAGCTGCCGGATAGTCTCGGCGGAGGGGCCGCCGGGGACACCCGGCAGGGCCGGCCCGCCCAGCACTGCCCAGCCCGACGCGTCGTCGACCGGTTCGGCCTCCTCGGCCTGCCAGACCACCTCGAACAGCGAGCGGGACGCCGCGCTGGCGGCGGCCACGCCGGTCAGCTCCCGCAGGACGAGCGAGTCGACCGACACCACCGGCGCGCCCGCCTCGTCGCAGGCGGTCAACCGGACCCCGGAGCCGTTGCGGCTCAACCGCACCCGCAGCGCCCCGGCACCCGAGGCGTGCACCTGCACGCCCTCGAACGCGAACGGCACGCGCGGCCCACCCGACTCCTCCGTGCCGGGCAGCAGCCCGATCGGGTGCAGGGCGGCGTCCAGCAGCGCCGGGTGCACCCCGAACCGGGCGGCCTCGGCCGTCGCGTCGTCCGGCAGGACCACCTCGGCGTACACGTCGTCACCACCGGTCCAGACGCGCCGGAGCCCCTGGAAGACCGGCCCGTACCGCAGGCCGTGCTCGACCAGCGCCGGGTACCAGCCCGCCAGGTCCACCTCGGCGGCGCCGGCCGGCGGCCAGGCGGCCAGCCGGGGCTCGTCCGCCGTCGCCGGCTCCAGCACGCCCTCCGCGTGCTGCGTCCAACCCGCCTCCGGGTCGTCGTCGGGACGCGAGTAGACGGCGACGGGACGCTGCGGCGTCTCCGACGCGGACACCCGCACCTGGATCCGTACGCCGCCGGACTCGGGGAGCACCAGCGGCACCAGGACCGTCAGGTCGCGCAGCCGGGGCAGGTCCACCTCGTCGCCGGCGCGTACGGCCAGCTCCACCAGCGCCGTGCCCGGGACCAGCGTCACGCCGGAGACGACGTGGTCGGCCAGCCAGGGGTGCGTGGCCAGGGAGATCCGGCCGGTCAGCACGACCTCGTCGTCGCCGGCCAGGTCCACGGCCGCGCCGAGCAGCCCGTGTCCGGCCACACCGAGGCCGGCGCCGGTGACGTCGCCGGCGCGCAGCCGACCCACGGCCGGCCAGAAGCGCTGCCGCTGGAACGGGTACGTCGGCAGGTCGACCGGGCGGGTCGCGGCCGGGAGGAGGGCGGTCCAGGTGACCGGCACTCCGTGCACGTGCAGCTCCGCCAGCGCGTTGACCAGCGACACCGGCTCGGACCGGCCGGGGCGGAGGGTCGCCACGACCGCCGCCGACGGCGTGGCCTCGTCGTCCGGCAGGCAGGCGCCCACCATGCCGCCGAGCACCGCGTCGGGGCCCAGTTCGAGGAACGTTCGCACGTTGCGCTCGCGGAGGGCCGCGACCCCGTCGGCGAACCGGACCGTCTCCCGGACGTGCCGGACCCAGTAGTCGGGGGTGCCGATCTCGTCGGGGTCCGCGACCTGCCCGGTCAGGTTCGACACGATCGGCAGGACGGGCCAGTGGAACGTCAGTGCGTCGAGCACCTGCCGGAACTCGCCCAGCATCGGCTCCATCAGCGGGCTGTGGAACGCGTGGCTGACGGTCAGCCGGCGGGTGCGGACGCCCCGCTCCCGCCAGGTCCGCTCCAGTCCGTCGAGCGCCTCGACGTCCCCGGAGACCACCACGGCGGTCGGGGCGTTCACCGCCGCGACGCCGACCCGGTCGGTGAGCGCGGCGATCGACTCGGCCACCGCGTCCTCGGGGGCGGCCACGGCCAGCATGCCGCCGCCGGCGGGCAGGGCCTGCATGAGCCGGCCGCGCGCCGCGACCAGCGCGCACGCGTCGGCCAGGCCGAACAGGCCGGCGACGTGCGCCGCCGCGATCTCGCCGATGGAGTGCCCGGCCACCAGGTCCGGCACCACCCCGAACGACTCGACCAACCGGAACAGCGCCACCTCGACCGCGAACAACCCGGCCTGCGTGAACACCGTCTGGTCCAACAACTCCGCCTCGGCCGTACCCGCCTCGGCGAACAACACCTCCCGCAACGGACGCGGCAGCAACGGATCAAGATGCCCACACACCTCGCCCAACGCGGCGGCGAAGACCGGGAACGCCTCGGACAACTCACGACCCATCCCGGCACGCTGCGCGCCCTGACCGGAGAAGAGGACGGCAATCCGCCCGCTCCGGGCGACTCCCCGTACGACGGTGGCCGCAGGTTCGTCGGCGGCCAGCGCGTCGAGGGCGGCGAGCAGGCCGTCGCGGTCGCGGGGCAGCAGCACCGCGCGGTGCTCGAAGGCGGTCCGGCCGGTGGCGAGGGCCCGGCCGATGTCGGCGACGGTGAGCTCCGGCTCGTCGTCGGCCAGGGTCCGCAGCCGGCGCGCCTGCTCGCGCAGGGCGGCGTCGTCGCGGGCGGAGAGGACGCAGGCGACGAGGTCGCCCGGCACCGTCGTGGCGGGCGGCGCGGCAGGCGCCGGGGCGGGTTCCGGCGCCTGCTCGATGATGGTGTGCGCGTTGGTGCCGCTGATGCCGAACGACGACACCGCCGCGCGGCGGGGCCGGTCGGCGGCCGGCCACGGCCGCGCCTCGGTGAGCAGGGCGACCGCCCCGGCGCTCCAGTCGATGTGCGGGGACGGCTTCTCGACGTGCAGGGTGGGCGGCAGCATGCCGTGCCGCATCGCCAGCACCATCTTGATCACGCCGGCGACGCCGGCCGCCGCCTGGGCGTGGCCGATGTTCGACTTGACCGACCCCAGCCACAGCGGCCGGTCCTGCGGCCGGCCCTGCCCGTACGTGGCCAGCAACGCCTGTGCCTCGATCGGGTCGCCGAGGGTGGTGCCGGTGCCGTGCGCCTCGACGGCGTCCACGTCGGTCGTGGCGAGCCGGGCGTTGGCGAGGGCCTGCCGGATCACCCGTTGCTGGGCGGGGCCGTTCGGCGCGGTCAGGCCGCTGCTGGCGCCGTCCTGGTTGACCGCGCTGCCGCGGACGACGGCGAGGACGCGGTGGCCGTTGCGCTGCGCGTCGGAGAGGCGCTCCAGCAGGAGCATGCCGACGCCCTCGGCGAAGCCGGTGCCGTCGGCGCCCGCGCCGAAGGCCTTGCACCGCCCGTCGGCGGACAGGCCGCGCTGCCGGGAGAACTCGGTGAGCATGCCGGGGGTGGACATGACGCTCACCCCGCCGGCGAGCGCGAGGCGGCACTCGTCCTGCCGCAGCGCCTGGGTCGCCAGGTGCAGCGCCACCAGCGACGACGAGCAGGCGGTGTCGACGGTGACGGCCGGGCCCTCCAGGCCGAACAGGTACGAGATCCGGCCCGAGGCGACGCTGCCGGCGCTGCCGTTGCCGACGTGGCCGCCCAGTTCGTCGGTGGTGCCGGCGGCCTGGGATGCGTAGTCGTGGTAGATGAGCCCGACGTAGACGCCGGTGCTGCTGCCCCGCGCCGAGTGGGGGTCGATCCCGGCCCGTTCGAAGGCTTCCCAGGACGTCTCCAGCAGCAGCCGCTGCTGCGGGTCCATCGCGAGGGCCTCCCGGGGCGAGATCCCGAAGAAGGCGGCGTCGAACTGGGCGGCGTCGTGGAGGAAGCCGCCCTGGCGCGGTACGGAGGTGACGTCCTCGCCGTCGGCGCGCAGGTCGTCCAGGTTCCAGCCCCGGTCGGTGGGGAACGGCGAGATGACGTCGGCGCCGGCGGTGACCACGTCCCAGAGCTGCTCGGGGGTCTGCACGTCGCCGGGGAACCGGCAGGCCATGCCGATGATGGCGATCGGCTCGTCGAGGGCGGCGGTCGTGGCGACCGCGGCGGGCCGGGCCTCCGCCGCCGCGCCGCCGAGTTCCTGGTCGAGGAACTCGGCGAGCACCACCGGGGCGGGGTAGTCGAACGCCACGGTCGCGGGCAGCCGCAGCCCGGTCGCGGCGGACAGCCGGTTGCGCAGTTCCACCGAGGTGAGCGAGTCGAAGCCCAGTTCCTTGAAGGCGCGTTGGGTGTCGACGCTCTCCGCCGAGCGGTGCCCGAGCACGGCGGCCACGCTGGCGGCCACCAGGTCGATCAGGTGGCCGCGCCGCTCCGCGGGGCTGAGCATCGCCAGCCGGTCCCGCACGGACGCGGTGTCCGCCGGGCCCCGGCCCACCGCGCGCCGGGCCGGGGCGGTGGGTCGGATCAGGTCTCGCAGCAGGCTGGGCACGGCCCGGCCGGCCGGCCGCGACGCCGCCGGCGGCAGGTTCATGAGTACGAGGTGCGCGTCGCCGCGCCGGCGCGCCAGCTCGTAGAGCGCCACGCCCTGCTGGTCGGTCAGCGGGGCACTGGTGGCGCGAATGGCCTTGCGGTGGTCGGTGCCGCCCAGGTGGGCGGTCATGGCGCTGCTGGTGGCCCACAGTCCCCAGGCGAGGCTGCTGGCGGGCAGGCCCTGCTGGTGGCGGTGCCGGGCAAGGGCGTCGAGGAAGGCGTTGGCCGCCGCGTAGTTGCCCTGCCCGGGCGAGCCGAGGGTGGCCGCCACCGACGAGAACACCACGAACGCGGCCAGGTCCAGGTGCCGGGTCGCCTCGTGCAGCGCCCAGCCGGCGTCCACCTTCGGCGCCAGCACGGCGTGCAGGGCCCGCTCGTCGAGCGAGCCGATGGTCGCGTCGGCGATCACCCCGGCGGTGTGGACCACCGCGGTCAGCGGGTGCGCCGGCTCCACCAGCTCCAGCAGCCGGGTCACCTGCGCGGGGTCGGCCACGTCGGCGGTGCCGACGGTGACCCGGGCGCCCGCACGGGTCAGCTCCTCGACCAGGTCCCCGTACTGCTCCGGGCCGCGGCGGGAGGCCAGCAGCAGGTGGCGGGCCTGGCCGGTGGCGACGAGGTGCCGGGCGAACACGCCGGCGAGGGCACCGCCGGCGCCGGTGATCAGCACGGTGCCGTCCGGGTCGGCCGGCGCGGGCACCCGCAGGACGACCTTGCCGATGTGCCGGGCCTGGCTGATGTGCCGCAGGGCCTGCCGGGCCTGGCGTACGTCCCACGCCCGCACGGGAAGCGGCCGCAGCGCGCCCTGTTCGAAGAGGGCGAGGACCTCGGTGAGCATCTCGCCGATGCGCCGATGTCCGGCCTCGTTCAGGTCGAACGCGCGGTACGTCACGCCCGGGTGCTCGGCGGCGACCACGTCCGGGTCCCGCAGATCGGCCTTGCCCATCTCCACGAACCGACCACCACGCGGCAGCAACCGCAACGACGCGTCGACGAACTCCCCCGCCAGCGCGTCCAGCACCACGTCCACCCCGGCACCACCGGTAACCGACGTGAAGGACCGCTCGAACTCCGTCGTCCGCGACGACGCGATCCGCTCCTCGGCCACGCCCAACCCACGCAGCACACCCCACTTGCCGGGACTGGCGGTGGCGAACACCGTCGCGCCCCAGTGCCGAGCGAGCTGGATCGCGGCCATGCCGACCCCACCCGCGCCGTTGTGGATCAGCACCGACTCGCCGGCCCGCAGACCGGCCAGGTCACGCAGCGCGTAGTACGCCGTCAGGAAGACCACCGGCACGGACGCGGCCTGCGCGAAGGACCAGCCGGCGGGGATCTTCGCGACGAGGTCGCGGGCGGCGATCACCTCGGGGGCGAAGGCGGGCTCGAACATGCCGAGCACCCGGTCGCCGGGCACCAGGTCGGTCACACCGGGACCGACCTCGACCACCACGCCCGCACCCTCGCTGCCCATCACCGCAGCCGGATCCGGATACATCCCCAGACCGATCAGCACGTCCCGGAAGTTCACCCCCGCCGCGCGGACGGCGATGCGCACCTGCCCCGCGTCCAGCGCGACGGCAGTGGCGGGCACCATGCCGATCCCGTCCAGGGTGCCGGGGCTGACCGCACCGACCCGCCACAGTCCGGCCGGCGGGACGAGTTCGTCGGCGGCCGGGCCGGCGGGCCGGCCCAGGCGCGGGGTGCGCACGTCGTCGCCGCGTACGGCCACCTGGCCGCCGGTGGCCGACGGGTCCTCGGCCACGCCGGCCAGCACGGCGAGGGTGGCCGGGGTGAGTTCGCCGTCGACGTCGGCGAGGACGATCCGCCCCGGGTGCTCGGACTGCGCGGAGCGCAGCAGGCCCCAGACCGCCGCGCCGGCCAGGTCCCGCAGCGCGTCGGCCGGGGTGGCGACCACGGCGCCGCGGGTCAGCACCACCAGCGTCGTGTCCGCCAGGGCCGCGCTGTCCAACCAGGAGCGCACCGCGTCCAGCACCCCGGCGGTGACCGTACGAACGAGGTCGGGCAGGTCGCCGTCCGGCGTGCCGGCGTCGACCGGGAGGACCAGCGCGCGGGGCGCCTCGACCGACCCGGCCGAGACCGCCGCGGTCACGTCGTCGACGGTCGGGAACACCGGCGTGGCCAGGCCCGCCGGCGCCTCGCCGGCGCCGAGCAGCACCCAGCCGGAGACGTCCCGCGCCGGGGTGACCGCCTCGGGCTGCCACGTCACCTCGAACAGCGACCGCTCCGCGCTCTCCGCACCGGCGGCGTCGCTCATCTCGCGCAGCGCGAGCGACTCCACGGAGACCACCGGTGCGCCGGACTCGTCGCCGGCCACCAGCCGGACCCGGGAGCCGGCCCGGGTCAAGCGCACCCGCAGCGTCGTGGCGCCGGAGGCGTGCACCTGCACGCCCTCGAACGCGAACGGCACGCGCGGTCCGCCGGTCCGCTCGGTCAGCAGCAGCCCGACGGGGTGCAGCGCGGCGTCCAGCAGGGCCGGGTGCACGGCGAAGCCGGCGGCGTCGGTGGCCGCCTCGGCGGGCAGGGCCACCTCGGCGTACGCCTCGTCGTCGGCGGTCCACAGCCGGCGCAGGCCCCGGAACGCCGGCCCGTAGGCCAGGCCGCGCTCCGCCAGCGCCGGGTACCAGCCGGCGAGGTCCACCTCGGCTGCCCCGGTCGGCGGCCAGGGGCCAACGGCCGGCTCGTCGGCGGCCGACTCCAGCAGGCCGTCGGCGTGCCGCACCCAGGCGGCCTCCGGGTCGCCGTCGGGCTGCGAGTGCACCGCCACGGGCCGGGCGTCGGAGCCGTCGGCCGCGCCGACACGCACCTGCACGCGGGTCGCGCCGGTGTCCGGCAGCACCAGCGGCGCGGCGACGGTCAGCTCGCGCACCCGTGACGCGCCCACCTCGTCGCCGGCCCGCACCGCGAGTTCGACCAGGGCGGTGCCCGGCAGCACCACCGCGCCACCGACCACGTGGTCCGCCAGCCAGGGGTGCGTCGACACCGACAGCCGGCCGGTCAGCACGACCTCGTCGTCACCGGCGAGGCGCACCGCCGCGCCGAGCAGTCCGTGCCCCGCCGCGCCCAGGCCCGCGCCCGACACGTCACCGGCCGCCGACCGGTCGACCGCCGGCCAGAACCGGTCCCGCTGGAAGGCGTACGTGGGCAGGTCGACGGGGGTGGCGCCGCAGCCGGCGAACACCCTCGTCCAGTCCACGGGCACGCCGGCGACGTGCAGGTCGCCGAGGTTGGCCAGCAGTTGGCGCGGCCCGTTCTCGTCGCGGCGCAGCGAACCCGCCACCACGCCCGCGTCGCCGGCGCCGGTGGCCCGGTCGAGCGCGTCCTGGACGGCCACCTTGAGCACAGGGTGCGGGCTGACCTCGACGAAGACCCGGAAGCCCTCGTCGACCAGCCGGTCCACCACGGGCCCGAGCCGGACCGGTTCCCGCAGGTTGCGGTACCAGTACTCCGCGTCGAGCTCGGTGGTGTCGATCAGCTCCCCGGTGACGGTGGAGTGGAAGGCGACCGTGGTGGACCGGGGCTCGACCGTGCCGAGCCCGGCCATCACCTCGTCGCGGACCGCGTCGACGTGGCCGCAGTGCGACGCGTAGTCGACGGCGATCTGCCGGGCCCGGATGTCCCGCTCGGCGCAGTGCGCGAGCAGCGCGGTGACCGCCGCCGAGTCGCCGGAGACCACGGTCACGGCGGCGCCGTTGACGGCGGCGACGGAGAGGCTCCCCTGCCACGGCGCGATCAGCTGCTCGGTGTCGGCGGCCGGGAGCGGGACGGAGACCATGCCGCCCCGGCCCACGATCGCCAGCAGGCCGCGGCTGCGCGCCACGACGAGCCGCACCGCGTCGGCGAGGGTCAGCGCGCCGGCGACGCAGGCCGCGGCGATCTCGCCCTGCGAGTGCCCGACGACGGCGGCCGGCTCCACGCCGCACGAGCGCCAGAGCTGCGCGAGGGACACCATGACGGAGAAGAGCACGGGCTGGACGACGTCCACCCGGTCCAGCGGCGGCGCGCCGGGCGCCTCCCGGAGCACGTCCTCCAGGGACCAGTCCACGTGGCGGGACAGCTCGTCCGCGCACTCCCGCATCCGCTGCCGGAAGACCGGGGAGGAGTCCAGCAGGTCCAGCGCCATGCCGGCCCACTGCGAGCCCTGGCCGGGGAAGACGAAGAGGACCTTCGGCGTCGCGTCCGTGGCGGTCGGCGCGCCGTCGGCGGCGGCGAGCGCGGCCAGGCGGGCGACGGCGTCGTCCCGGTCGCCGGCCAGGGCGACCGCGCGGTACGGGTGGTGGGCCCGCCGGGTGGCCAGGGAGAACCCGAGATCGCGCAGGTCCAGGTCGGCGTCGGCGGCGAGGCGCTCGCCGAGGCGGGCGGCCTGCTCGCGCAGGGCGCGGGGGCTGCGGCCGGACACGAGCAGCGGCACGGCGGCGGGCCCGACCAGGCCGGGCAGGTCATCGGCCGGCGGGAGCGTCGCCGGGGCGGCCTCGGCCGGCGCCTGTTCGATGATGGTGTGCGCGTTGGTGCCGCTGATGCCGAACGACGACACCGCCGCGCGGCGGGGCCGGTCGGCGGCCGGCCACGGCCGCGCCTCGGTGAGCAGGGCGACCGCCCCGGCGCTCCAGTCGACGTGCGGCGACGGCTCGTCCACGTGCAGGGTGGGCGGCAGCATGCCGTGCCGCATCGCCAGCACCATCTTGATCACGCCGGCGACGCCGGCCGCCGCCTGGGCGTGGCCGATGTTCGACTTGATCGACCCCAGCCAGAGCGGCTCCCCGCCGTTCCGGTCCTGCCCGTAGGTGGCCAGCAGGGCCTGGGCCTCGATCGGGTCGCCGAGGGTGGTGCCGGTGCCGTGCGCCTCGACGGCGTCCACGTCGGTCGTGGCGAGCCGGGCGTTGGCGAGGGCCTGCCGGATCACCCGCTGCTGGGAGGGGCCGTTCGGGGCGGTCAGCCCGTTGGACGCGCCGTCCTGGTTGATCGCGGAGCCACGCACGACGGCGAGGACGCGGTGCCCGTTGCGCCGGGCGTCGGAGAGCCGCTCCACCAGCAGCATGCCCACACCCTCGGACCAGCCGGTGCCGTCGGCGCCGGCGGCGAACGCCTTGCAGCGCCCGTCCGGGGCCAGCCCGCCCTGCCGGGAGAACTCGGAGAACATGCCGGGCTGCGCCATCAGCGCCACCCCGCCGGCCAGGGCGAGGTCGCACTCCCCGCCGCGCAGCGCCTGGGCGGCGAGGTGCAGCGCGACCAGGGACGAGGAGCAGGCGGTGTCGACGGTGACGGCCGGGCCTTCGAGGCCGAAGGTGTAGGCGACCCGCCCGGAGGCGACGCTGCCCGCCGTGCCGGTGAGCAGGTGCCCCTCGAGGCCGTCCAGGTCGTCGCGGCCGCTGCTGGCGTAGCCGGAGGAGGCGGCGCCGACGAAGACGCCGGTGGCGGTGCCGGTGACCCCGGTGGGGTCGATGCCGGCGTACTCGAAGCTCTCCCAGGCGGTCTCCAGCAGCAGCCGCTGCTGCGGGTCCATGGCGAGGGCCTCGCGGGGGCTGATGTTGAAGAAGCCGGCGTCGAAGTCGGCTGCGTCGTAGAGGAAGCCGCCCTGGTCGGTGACGGTGCCGCCGGCCTGGTCGCCGTCCGCGCCGTACAGCCGGTCGAGGTCCCAGCCGCGGTCGGTGGGGAATCCGCCGATCGCGTCGGACCCGGAGGTGACGAGCTGCCACAGCTGCTCGGGGGTGGCGACGCCGCCGGGGTAGCGGCAGGCCATGCCGATGATGGCGATCGGCTCGTCGGCGTCACCGGTGCCGACCGTACGCACCGTCGGGCCGGCGCCGGTGGCGTGGCCGAGCTGCTGGAACAGGTGGTCGGCCAGCCGGGCCGGGGTGGGGTGGTCGAAGGCCAGCGTGGCGGACAGCCGCAGCCCGGTCGCGGCGCCCAGGCGGTTGCGCAGCTCCACCGAGGTCAGCGAGTCGAAGCCCAGGTCCTTGAAGGCCCGGGCGGCGGAGACCGCCTGTGCCGAGGCGTGACCCAGCACGGTCGCGGCCTGCCCGCAGACCATGTCGACCAGCGTCTGCCGGGCGTCCGCCTCGGGCAGGCCGGCCAGCCGGTCCCGCCAGGACGCCCCGGCGGTCGGTCGGTCGGTGGCCGTGCGCCGCCGGCCGGCGGCGCGGACGAGCTGCCGCATCAGCGGCGGCACCTGGCTGGTCTCGCCGGTGAGCTGGAGTCGGGCCGCGACGACGACCGGCGCGGCCGACGGCAGGGCCGCGTCGAGGAGTTCGGCGCCCTCGGCCGGGGAGAGGCCGCTCATGCCGACGCGCCGCAGCCGCTGCTGGTCGTCCCCGTCGAGGTGCGCGGTCATCGCGCTGGCGGTGGCCCACATGCCCCACGCAAGGCTGGTGGCGGGCAGGCCCTGCTGGTGGCGGTGCCGGGCAAGGGCGTCGAGGAAGGCGTTGGCCGCCGCGTAGTTGCCCTGCCCGGGCGAGCCGAGGGTGGCCGCCACCGACGAGAACACCACGAACGCGGCCAGGTCCAGGTGCCGGGTCGCCTCGTGCAGCGCCCAGCCGGCGTCCACCTTCGGCGCCAGCACGGCGTGCAGGGCCCGCTCGTCGAGCGAGCCGATGGTCGCGTCGGCGAGGATTCCGGCGGTGTGGATCACCGCGGTCAGCGGGTGCGCCGGGTCGACCCCGGCGATCAGCCCGGTGACCTGCGCGGGGTCGCTGACGTCGACCGCCACGGCGGTGACCTCGGCTCCCGCCTCCGTCAGGTCCCGGACGAGGGTGGCGTAGTCGTCCCCGCCGGCCTGGTCGGGGTGGCGGCGGGAGGCCAGCAGCAGGTGTCGGGCCTGGCCGGTGGCGACGAGGTGCCGGGCGACCACGCCGGCCAGCGTCCCGGCGGCGCCGGTGACCAGCACGGTGCCCTCGGGGTCCACCGGGGCGGGGATGCGGAGCACCACCTTGCCGACGTGCCGGGCCTGGCTGACGTGCCGCAGGGCCTGCCGGGCCTGGCGCACGTCCCACGCCCGCACGGGAAGCGGCCGCAGCGCGCCCTGCTCGAACATCGCCAGGAGTTCGGCCAGCATCTCGCCGATCCGGGTGCTGCCGGCCTCGTTCAGGTCGAACGCGCGATAGGTCACGCCCGGGTGCTCGGCGGCGACCACGTCCGGGTCCCGCAGATCGGCCTTGCCCATCTCCACGAACCGACCACCACGCGGCAGCAACCGCAACGACGCGTCGACGAACTCCCCCGCCAGCGCGTCCAGCACCACGTCCACCCCGGCGCCACCGGTAACCGACGTGAAGGACGACTCGAACTCCGTCGTCCGCGACGACGCGATCCGCTCCTCGGCCACGCCCAACCCCCGCAGCACACCCCACTTGCCCGGGCTGGCGGTGGCGTGGACGGTGGCGCCGAGGTGGTTGGCGAGCTGGATCGCGGCCATACCGACGCCGCCCGCACCGTTGTGGATCAGCACCGACTCGCCGGCCCGCAGACCGGCCAGGTCACGCAGCGCGTAGTACGCCGTCAGGAAGACCAGGGGCATCGACGCCGCCTGGGTGAACGACCAGCCGGCGGGCATCTTCGCGATCCGCTCCCGCGCGGCGACCGCCTGCGGGCCGAATCCGAACTCGAACATGCCGAGCACCCGGTCGCCGGGCACCAGGTCGGTCACACCGGGACCGACCTCGACCACCACGCCCGCACCCTCGCTGCCCATCACCGCAGCCGGATCCGGATACATCCCCAGACCGATCAGCACGTCCCGGAAGTTCACCCCCGCCGCGCGGACGGCGATGCGCACCTGCCCCGCGTCCAGCGCGACGGCAGTGGCGGGCACCAGGTCCACCCCGTCCAGCGTGCCCGGGGCGACGGCGGCCAGGTGCCACGGCCCGGACGACGGGGGGGTCAGGTCGTCGCCCGCCGGCCGCACCAGCCTCGGCACGAGCGTCCGGTCGGCGCGCAGCGCGAGCTGGCCGCCGGAGACCGACGGGTCGACCGCCGCGCCGGCCAGCACGGCCAGGACGGTCCGGTCCAGCTCGCCGTCGACGTCGGCGAGGACGATCCGCCCCGGGTGCTCGGACTGCGCGGAGCGCAGCAGGCCCCAGACCGCCGCGCCGGCCAGGTCGGTGACCTGGTCGTCGTCCCCGGCGGCCACCGCCCCCCGGGTCACCACGACCAGCTTCGCGTCCGCCACCTCGTCGGCGGCGAGCCAGGAGCGCAGCACGCCCAGGACGCCGGTGGTGACCGCCCGCACGGCGTCCGGCACGGCGACGCCGGGGTCGCCGGCCGGCACCGCTAGCAGCACCTGCCGGGCCGGCTGCCCGCTCGCGGCCAGCGCGGCCACGTCGGCGTGGACCGGCAGCTCCGGCAGTGCGGCCGGCACCGACCGGCCCAGCACCGCCCACCCCGCGACGTCGTCGACGGGGAGGACGCGCTCGGCCTGCCACGCCACGTCGAACAGCGACCGGGCGGCGGCGCCGTGGGGCGTCACCCCGGTCATCTCCCGGAGCACCAGGGAGTCCACCGACACCACCGGCGTGCCCGCCCCGTCGCAGGCGACCAGCCGCACCCCGGACCCGTCCCGGGTCAGCCGCACCCGCAGCGTCCGGGCGCCCGAGGCGTGCACCTGCACGCCCTCGAACGCGAACGGCACCCGCGGCCCGCTCGCCGACTCCCCGGCGAGCAGCAGCGCCACCGGGTGCAGCGCGGCGTCCAGCAGCGCCGGGTGCACCCCGAACGCGGTGGCCTCGCCGGCCGCCTCGTCAGGCAGCGCGACCTCGGCGTACACCTCGCCGTCGGTCGACCAGACCCGCCGCACGCCCCGGAACACGGGCCCGTACGACAGGCCGTGCTCGGCCAGCCTCGCGTACCACCCGGCGAGGTCCACCTCGGTCGCGTCCGCCGGCGGCCACGCGCCGACGGTCGGCTCGTCGGCCGACGTCGGCTCCAGCACACCGTCGGCGTGCCGCACCCACTCGGTGTCGCCGTCCTCCTCGGGCTGGGAGTGGACGGCGACCGACCGGGTGCCGGAGTCGTCGGCCGCGCCGACGCGCACCTGCACGCGTACCGCGCCGGACGCCGGCAGCACCAGCGGCGCGGCGACGGTCAGCTCGCCCACCCGGGACGCGCCCACCTCGTCACCGGCGCGTACGGCCAGCTCCACCAGGGCAGTGCCCGGCACCACCACGGCGCCGGACACGACGTGGTCCGTCAGCCACGGGTGGGTCGACGCCGACAACCGGCCGGTCAGCACCACCTCGTCGTCACCGGCGAGCCGCACCGCCGCGCCGAGCAGCGGGTGCCCCGCCACGCCCAGGCCGGCGCCCGTCACGTCGCCGACGCGCCACGGCACCACCTCGGGCCAGAACCGCTCCCGCTGGAAGGCGTACGTGGGCAGGTCGACCCGGCGTGCGCCGGTGTCGGCGAACCACTCCTGCCAGGCCACCGGCACGCCGTGCACGTGCAGCTCGGCGAGCGCGGCCAGCAGCGCGTGCGCCTCCGGCCGGTCCCGGCGCTGGGCGGCGACGGCCAGCACGTCGTCGTCGGGCAGGATGTCGGCCGCCATCGCGGTCAGCACGCTCTGCGGGCCGATCTCCAGGAACGTGTCGGCGCCGGCGGCCCGCAGCGCGGTCAGCCCGTCGGCGTAGCGGACGGCCTCGCGGACGTGCCGCACCCAGTAGTCGACAGTGCGGATCTCGTCGGGGTCGGCGAGCGCCCCGGTCAGGTTCGACACCAGCGGCAGCGTGGGCGCGGCGAAGGTCAGCCGCGCGACGATGCCCCGGAACCGCTCCAGCACCGGCTCCATGAGCGGGCTGTGGAACGCGTGGCTCACCGTCAACCGGCGGACCCGCACGCCGCGGTCCCGCCAGGCGCGCTCCACCTCGTCGAGGGCCTCGACCGCGCCGGACACGACGACGGAGGTCGGCCCGTTCACGGCGGCGATCCCGACCCGGTCGGTCAGGGCGGCGATGGACTCCGCCACCGCCGCCTCGTCCGCCGCGACGGCCAGCATCCCGCCGCCGGCGGGCAGGGCCTGCATCAGCCGGCCCCGGGCGGCAACGAGCAGGCAGGCGTCCTCCAGGGACAGCACCCCGGCCACGTGCGCGGCGGCGATCTCACCGATCGAGTGGCCGCCCACGAAGTCCGGCACCACACCGAACGACTCGACGAGCCGGAACAGCGCCACCTCGACCGCGAACAGCCCGGCCTGGGTGAAGGCCGTCTGGTCCAGCAGCTCCGCCGCCGGGGTGCCCGGCTCGGCGAACAGCACCTCGCGCAGCGGCTGCGGCAGCACCCGGTCCAGGTGCCGGCACGCCTCGTCGAGCGCGGCGGCGAAGGCGGGGAACTCGGCGTACAGCTCCCGGCCCATGCCGGCGCGCTGCGCGCCCTGACCGGAGAAGAGCACCGCCAGCGGACCCCGGTCCCCGGCCCGGCCCGCGACCACCGCGCCCGAGGGCTCTCCCGCCGCCAGGGCGGCCAGGCCGCCGAGCAGGCCCGCACGGTCCTCGGCGAGCACCACGGCGCGCTGGTCGAGCGTCGACCGGGACACCACCGACGACCAGCCCACGTCGACCGGGCGCGGCTCGGCGTCGTCGCCCAGCCAGCGGGCCCACCGATACGCCTGCGCGGCCAACGCGGCCGGCTGCGCGGCCGACAGCAGCACCGGCGCGACGGCGGGCCGGCGGGGCGCGGCGGCCGGGTCGTCCACCGGTTCGGGGGTCGGGGCCTGCTCCAGGATCAGGTGGGCGTTCGTGCCGCTCATGCCGAAGGACGACACGGCGGCCCGCCGGACGTGGTCGTCGCCCGGCCACGGCCGCGCGCCGTCCAGCAGCGACACCGCCCCCGTCGACCAGTCGACGTGCGGGGACGGCTTCTCGACGTGCAGGGTCGGCGGCAGCACGCCGTGCCGCATCGCCATCACCATCTTGATGACGCCGCCGGCGCCGGCGGCGGCCTGCGGGTGGCCGATGTTCGACTTCAGCGACCCCAGCCACAGCGGCCGGTCGGCGGTCCGGCCCTGGCCGTACGTGGCCAGCAGCGCCTGTGCCTCGATCGGGTCGCCGAGGCGGGTGCCCGTGCCGTGCGCCTCGACGACGTCCACGTCGGACGGCGTGAGCCGGGCGTTCTCCAGCGCCTGCCGGATGACCCGCTGCTGAGAGGGGCCGTTGGGGGCGGTCAGGCCGCTGCTGGCGCCGTCCTGGTTCACGGCGCTGCCGCGGATCACCGCCAGGACGGGGTGCCCGTTGCGCCGGGCGTCGGAGAGCTTCTCGACCAGCAGCATGGCGACGCCCTCGGACCAGCCGGTGCCGTCGGCGTCGGCGGAGAACGCCTTGCACCGGCCGTCGGAGGCGAGCCCCCGCTGGCGGGAGAACTCGACGAAGGCGCCGGGCGTGGCCAGTACGGTGACGCCGCCGGCCACCGCGAGGGAGCACTCGCCGTCCCGCAGGGCCTGGCCGGCGAGGTGCAGCGCGACCAGCGAGGAGGAGCAGGCGGTGTCGATCGTGACGGCGGGCCCCTCCAGCCCGAAGGAGTACGCCAGCCGGCCGGACATGACGCTCGCCGCCGTGCCGGTGAGGACGTAGCCCTCGGCGCCCTCGGGCAGCTGCCGCAGCACCGACGTGTAGTCCTGCCCCGCCGTGCCGACGAACACCCCGGTACGGCTGCCCCGCACCGACGTGGCGTCGATGCCGGCCCGTTCGAAGACCTCCCAGGTCACCTCCAGCAGAAGCCGCTGCTGCGGGTCCATGGCCAGCGCCTCGCGCGGCGAGATCCCGAACAGGGTCGGGTCGAACAGGCCGGCGTCCCGCAGGAACCCGCCCCGGTTGCTGTAGGTGGTGCCGGGGTGGTCGGGGTCCGGGTCGTAGAGCCGCTCCAGGTCCCAGCCCCGGTCCTCGGGGAACGTGCCGGTGGCGTCGACGCCGCCCGCGACCAGGTCCCAGAGGTCCTCTGGCGAGGCGACCCCGCCGGGGAAACGGCAGGCCATGCCGACGATCGCGATCGGCTCCGCGTCCTCGTTCTCCAGCTCGCTCAGGCGCCGGCGCGCCAGGCGGAGCTCGGAGGTCACCCACTTGAGGTGTTCGAGGAGCTTGTCTTCGTCCGCCATGACCCACCCGCCCAGAGCTTGCTATCGATCGGAATCTGCCGATTCGCTGACCACACCACCGCCGGCGGCCCGGCTTCGTGCACAGGTGAGTTGGGGCGTGGCCGTCCGACCCATGCGCCCGATCCCTGTTTCCGAATCCGTTCCGTGCCTGCTCAGGCGTCCGTCGCGCCGGAGCCCCTCGCCGGCACATGCCCGCCACCGTGAGTGGACGGTACTGAGCGCCAATGGCGTCCCCAACCCCTAGAGAACCCCTCATCGGCAGGGCCGGAAGGGCCGCCGTGGCGCGCGGGAAAGAGACCGTCGATCCGCATCGTGCGGGCCGGTCAGGCGGGGTGGCCGGCGGCTGCCGGCAGGATGCGGCGCAGCCGCCCCGGGGGCGTGGAGCGGCGCCGCCACTCCCGCGGGTAGCCCACCGAGACCTCCTCGAACCGCACCCCGTCGTACCACGTGGTGCGCGGGATGTGCAGGTGGCCGTAGACGGCGACGCGGGCGTCGAAGCGGGTGTGCCAGTCCGCGGTGGCCTCGGTGCCGCACCACTGCGCGAACTCCGGGTACCGGAGGATCCGGGTGGGCTCGCGGACGAGCGGGAAGTGGTTGACCAGGACGGTGGGCAGGCCGCCGCGTTCCGCGGTGAGCCGGCGCTCGGTCAGGGCCAGCCGCGCCCGGCACCAGGCGTCCCTCGTCGGGTACGGGTCCGGGTGCAGCAGGATCTCGTCGGTGCAGACCACGCCGACCTCGTGGGCCCGCGCCAGGGCCTGCTCCTTGGTGTACGTCCCGGGGGGCCGGAAGCTGTAGTCGTAAAGCAGGAACAGCGGGGCGATCAGCACCGGGTCGTCGCCCTGCGGGTCCCAGACGGGGTACGGGTCCTCCGGGGTGACCACCCCGAGGCCTCGGCACAGCTCCACCAGGTGCCGGTAGCGCTCGTCCCCCCGCAACTGGACCGGGTCTTCCCGGGGAGTCCAGAGCTCGTGGTTGCCGGGGGCCCAGATCACCTTCGCGAAGCGCCGGCTGAGCAGCCCCAGCGCCCATTCGATGTCGCTGGCGAACTCCCCGACGTCGCCGGCGACGACGAGCCAGTCGCCGTCCCGCTCCGGCCGCAGCCGCTCGACGATGGCCTTGTTCTCGGCGTGCACGACGTGCAGGTCGCTGATGGCGAGCAACTGAGGCAGGCCGGATCCGGCCATGCGGACCTCCCGTCCATCCGGGGTACCGCACGCACCCTCATCCGTACCGTCCGGCTGCCGGCGGGCAGCACGGGACGGCCTGAGGGTTCCGACCCTACGGAGCCGGACCCGCGCAGGCACACCCCTAGACAGCCGCCGCGCACCCCTAGGCGGCGGTGACCTGCCGATGTCGGCATCGGCAGGTCACGGGTCACGCCCGGCGTACCGCCGCACCCGAGCCGTGCCCGTTGCGGCGCCGGCCGCGCTCCGCCCGCCTCGGGCGGGCCCGGTCAGGACTTGCCGAACTCCCGCTGGATGATGTCGAACAGCTCCTCCCGGCTCGCCGACTCCAACTCGTCGCCGGCGGCCGGCGTGGGGGTGGGGGTGGGACGCCCTCGCCACCGGGCCACCAGGTCCTCCAGCCGGCCGATGACCGCGTCGTCGAGGTGGCCGTCCGGCAGCCCGCCGAGGAGTTGGTCGAGGCGCTCGATCTCCGCCACGATCGGCAGCGCCGGCTGCCCGGGTGCCAGCTCGGCCCGCAGGTGACCGGCCAGCGCGTTCGGCGTGGGGTGGTCGAAGACGAGGGTGGCGGGCAGCCCGATCCCCGTCTCGGCGGTCAGCCGGTTGCGCAGCTCGACCGCGGTGAGGGAGTCGAAGCCCAGTTCGAGGAAGCCGCGGCCGGGTCGGATCCCGCTCGGCGTGGCGTGCCCCAGCACCGCCGCCGCGGTGCCGCGGACCAGGTCGAGCAGGATGCGGTCGCGCTCCGGCTCGGAGGCGGCGGCCAGCCGCTCCCGCAGCGCCGACGCCGCGCCCCCGTCAGCGCCGTGCGGCCTCTCCTCGACCTGCGCGAACTGTGCCTCGGGGATCTCGGTGAACAACCGGCTCGGCCGCAACGCCGTGAACGACGACACAAACCGATCCCACCGCACATCCGCCACCACCACCTCACCATCACCAACATCCAACACCCGCTGCAACGCCACCACCGCCAACTCCGGAGACATCCCCGGCAACCCCCGCCGACTCAACTCCTCCCCAGCCGCACCCACCGCC
>NZ_JBIDBG010000017.1:0-131125 GCF_043202855.1 Micromonospora sp. NPDC048063
GGCGACCTCCCCCACCAGCGATCGTCCAACCAGCCGACCTACACCGTCAAGCCAGCCAGCACCTTGACAGCCGATCCCCGATAGGGAATCAGTCGTCGTCCTCGTCGTCGCCCGGCGACCCGGTGTCCACCCGGTCGAGCAGGGCATCGAGGCGGGCCGCCGTGTCGGGCGAGATGCGCTGCTCCTCGACCGCCTCGGCGATCCGCTCCCGCAGGTCCTCGACCCGCTTGGCCCGGTCCTTCGGCTTGCCGCGGCTCAGGTCGGCGAGCTTGTCCCGCAGCTGCTCGACCGTCTTCCGGTCGATCTCGCGCCGGGCCTGTGCCTGCACGAGCACTGCGGCGAACTCGGCGGCGAGTTGACGCAGGCCGATCGGGGCCGACTGGGCGGTCGACGGCGGGGCGGAGGGGGTGGCCTCCGGCGTCGGCGACGCGGTGCTCGGCTCCTCGGCCGGCGTGACCGTGGACGGGGCGGCGGTCGGCGGCGGATTCCCGTTGTCGTCGAGGGCGAGCACCCCGACGAGCCCGACGAGCAGCGCGACGCCGGCGGCGACCAGCACGGCGATCGGCCGGTTCCCCGAGGCCCGCGAGCCGGTGGCGGGGACGGGACGCGGGCCGCCGGCGGCCACGGGTCGGCCGCCCGCCGCCGGCACGCCGGCCCGGCCGGCGGTCACCGGGGATCCCGGCCGACCGGTGGAGGCCGCCGCCGAGGTGGGCAGCGAGCGGTCGACCAGCGTGGGCGGGTGCGCCGGCGGGACCGCGCCCGCCGCCGGTGCGGGCAGGGTCGGCAGGACCGCGGTGTGCGGGTCGGCGGGCGCCGCGCCGGCGAGGCGGGCGGCGAGCTGGGCCGCGGTGGGCCGGCGGGCCGGGTCGGCGGCGAGGCAGGCCAGGGTCAGGTCGGCGACGTCGGCGGGCAGGCCGGGGATCCGCAGGGGCGGCACGGGCGTGTGCCCGGCGTGCACCTCCAGCGCGTCCTCCCAGGTCCGCACCGGCAGCGGGGCCCGGCCGGTGAGGGTGCGGTAGAGCAGCGCGCCGAGGGCGTAGACGTCGCTGGCCGGGTTCGGCGGCCCGGGCCGCATCCGCTCCGGCGCGAAGTAGGCGGGCGTGCCCATCAGCAGCTCGCCGGTCTGCCCGGCCAGCGGGTGGTCCGGGCCGGCGAGCGCGGCGATGCCGAAGTCGAGCACCTTGGCGCCGGTCTCGGTGAGCATGACGTTGCCCGGCTTGATGTCGCGGTGCACCACGCCGATGCGGTGGGCGGCGGCGAGCGCGGCGGCGACCTGACCGGCAAGCCGGACGGCGTCCGGCCAGGCGAGTGGGCCGTCGGCGAGCCGGTCGGCGAGGTTGCGCCCCTCCACCAGCTCCATCACCAGGTACGGCACGACCGCGCCGCCGGCCAGGCTGGCCTCGCCGTAGTCGTACACCTGGGTCACGTGGGGGTGGGTGAGCCGCGCGGCGGCGCGGGCCTCGCGCTGGATGGTGGCCCGCAGGTGCGGGTCGGTGCCGAACTCCCCGGCGAGGGCCTTGACCGCGACGGGGC
Source organism: Micromonospora sp. NPDC048063 (assembly GCF_043202855.1). NCBI lineage: Bacteria > Bacillati > Actinomycetota > Actinomycetes > Micromonosporales > Micromonosporaceae > Micromonospora > Micromonospora sp. NPDC048063. The sequence goes on from NZ_JBIDBG010000017.1 coordinate 1,534, forward strand.
GGTGCAGCACCTCGTCGTCGGCGCGCCACACCTCGGACATCCCGCCGAGGCCGATGCGCTCGCGCAGGACGTACCGGTCGTGCAACCGAAGGGTGGGCGAGAACGGCGACATAGCCGTTCAGTCTGCCTGGCCCGCCGGGGCGGCCACCACCCGCCATGCCCGGTTGGGCGCCGGCCGTCCCGATGCTGCCGAGACGACCGGCCGCGCGGGTGACGCACACCACCCGCGCGGCTCGCAGCGGGTCAGGAGCAGCGCTGCGGCGCGGGCAGCGACGGCGGCTGGATCCGGTCGGCGAGCCGGCGCAGGGCGCCGGCGGCGGCCAGCCGGGTGGGGGCGAGCCGCGCGGTACGGGGACGCTCGGCGCGGACCGGTGCGTCCGGCCGGGCGGAGTTGACGTGCCGGGTCACCGCGTCGATGGCGACGACGATGCCGGTGGGCTGTTCCATGGTCAGCTCCTCGGGACGGGTCCGGTGGAGGTCCGGACGACGAGTGCGGTGGGCAGCAGGACGTGGCCGGCCGCCGGGTCGGCGGGCGGGTCGAGCAGGAGTCGGGCGGCGATGCGCCCCTTCTCCTCGGCGGGTTGCCGCACGGTGGTGAGTCCCGCCGCGGCGGCCTCGGCGATGTCGTCGAAGCCGGTTACCGAGACCGGTGGCGAGCCGGCCTCGGCGAGCGCGTCGAGGACACCGAGGGCGAGCACGTCCGAGCAGGCCAGCACCGCGGTGGGCGGCTGCGGCGCGGCGAGCGCGGCGGCGACGGCCGCGGCGCCCGCCGACCGGCTGTTGCCGGTGGCGGCGAGCAGGGTCAGCTCGGACCAGGCGACGCCGACCTCGGCGAAGGCGTCGGCGAACCCGGCGAGCCGCGCCCGGGTGGTGGGATGCGCGACGTCGGCCACGTCGGCGAGCCGCACCTCGCCCGGGGCGGCGCCGGGCCGGACGGCGTCGCCGAGCAGGGCGACGCGGCGGTGCCCGAGCCCGGCCACGTGCGCGGCGACGGCGCGGGTGGCGGCGCGCTCGTCGATGCCGACGTAGCGGTCGTCGGGGCCCGCGTCGTCGCGGGGCGCGGTGGTGACGACGGGCAGGCCTCGGTCGCGGAGCACGTCGACGATCCAGCCCTCGTCGCCGACGCAGTAGACGCAGAAGCCGTCGACGGCGGCGTTCTCCACCGCCCGCCGCGCGGCCGCCTCGTCGGCGGGCACGGGCACGAGCAGCAGGCTGGTGCCGTGCCGCTCGGCCGCCTCGGCGACGCCGGCCAGGAAGCGGACCGCGAAGGGGTCGGTGAAGGCGTACGACAGTTGGGACTCGAAGAGCACCCCGACGGCGCCGACCCAGCCGCGCCGCAGCGACCGGGCCGTGGGGTTGGGACCGGGGTAGCCGAGCTGCCGGGCGGTGTCGAGGATCCGCTGGCGCAGCGCGGCGGAGAGCTGGTCGGGGCGGCTGTAGGCGTTGGAGACGGTGCTGCGGGACACGCCGACGGCGTCCGCGACGGCCTGCAGGGTCGGCTTCACCGCGCGCTCGCTCCTCTGTATCGATTCAGTCTGGATCGGTACAGAGATTAGTGCCGACGGACGGCGGCGTCAATGCGACGCAGCGATCGGCGGCGCCGACACGCCGCGACGGGCGGAGAGGAGAAGGTAGCCGCACCGCCGCCCGGGGCGGGGCCCTGCGGCCGGTCAGCCCGGGTAGAGGTCGTCCAGGATCCGGCCGAGGATCTCCGGCGTACGCTCCGGCGGCTCGGCCTCGACGCAGAGTCGCTCCATCGCCACCGCGTAGTAGTCGAGGTCGTCGCGCTTGTCGAGGTAGAGCGCGCTGGTGAGCTGTTCGATGTAGACGATGTCCGGCAGGTCCTGGTCGCCGAAGCGCAGGATCGTGAAGGCGCCGCCCGCCGCGGCGTGCCCGCCGGCCGCGAACGGGATGACCTGGAGCCGGATGTGCGGCGACTTGGTCGCCTCGATGAGTGCCGCCACCTGGCCGCGCATCACCTCCCGGCCGCCGATGGGCCGGCGCAGCGCGGCCTCGTCCACCACCGCCCAGAGCAGCGGCGGGTTCTCGCGGCGCAGCAACCGCTGGCGCTGCATGCGCAGGGCGACCCGGCGCTCGATCTCGGCCGGCGCGGCCGTCCCGTGGCCGAGCAGCACCACCGCCCGGGCGTACTCCCGGGTCTGGAGCAGGCCGGGGACGAACTGGACCTCGTAGGACCGGATGAGTGCCGCGGCGGCCTCCAGGCCGAGGTACGACTGGAACCAGCTCGGCAGCACGTCGCCGTAGCGGTGCCACCAGCCCGGGCTGTTGGCGTCCCGGGCGAGCTTGAGCAGCGCCTCGCGTTCCTCGGGCGCGGTGACGCCGTAGAGGGTGAGCAGGTCGGCGACGTCGCGCTCCTTGAAGCCGACCCGGCCCAGCTCCATCCGGCTGATCTTCGACTCGGAGGCCCGGATCTCCCAGCCGGCGCCTTCCCGCGTCACCCCGCTGGACTCGCGGAGACGACGCAACTGACCGCCGAGCAGCATGCGCAGCACGGTGGGCCCGGTGTCCGGGCCGCCCTCGGCGGGAACCATCGTCACTGCCGACCTCCGCATGCCGGATCGTGCCCGGCCGGGAGCCCCACCCCCGGCCGACGTGTAAGCATGCCATGGACCGTGAGTGAGGAGAACTCCCAGGGAGCGGGGCCGTCGGTACCGCAGGCGGGACGAGCGCTCAGCCGATGAGGTGATCGAAGTCGCCGTCGCGGGCCCCGAGCACGAAGGCGGCGATCTCGTCCATCGTGTAGATCAGCGCGGGTCCCTCCGGGTGTCGCGAGTTGCGCAGGGCGATGCCGGCGCCGCCGGGCAGTTGGGCCAGCTCGACGCAGTTGCCGCTCGGATTGCTCCGGCGGCTCTTCTGCCAGTTGAGCGGGGGCAACTGGTTGGCGGGAACGCCGTTCGGTGGCTGCTGCATGGGGCGTCTTTCTCTCCGCGGGACGCCGCTGCCGGGCGGGCGGGGCTGCGGAGAGTCGCACGGCATCGACGAAAGGGGTTGGCTGCACGTGCATCTGCTCTTGCATCTGCACCGGCCAGCGAGCATGATAACGCAGGTGCGCGGTGCCCATCCGCTCACTCTGCGTCACCAACCGCTGGGCTGCCACCAGCGACGAAAGGGCCCCGGGACGGGGCGCGGCACGCCGCGCGCCGGGGCCACGGGCATCGTGGCGATGGGAGGTCTCGTGCCGGATCCGTTCACCGTCGCGTCCGGCATCTGCGCCGCGGGGGCCCTCGTCACCACCTGGCAGCTACGCAGCCGCGCGCTGCGCGCCGAGGCCGAGATCCGGCACCTCCAGGCGGAACTGACCGCCGAGCGGCACGCCGCGAGCCACGACCCCCTCACCGGCCTGCCCAACCGCCGCGGGTTCTACCGGATCGCCGCCACGCTGCTCACCGACGCGGCCGGGCAGCCGCTGATCGCCGTGGTGCTCGACCTCGACGACTTCAAGCAGATCAACGACCGCTACGGGCACGCCGCCGGCGACCAGGTGCTGATCAGCGTGGCCCAGCGGCTCGCCGCGTTCGCCGGGGACAACCTGGTCGCCCGGCTCGGCGGCGACGAGTTCGCCGGGCTGCTCACCAGCCCGACGGTGGACCGGCGATGGATCGAGCACGCCACCCGCCGGCTCTGCGAGAGCCTCGCCGCGCCGATCCCCCTCGGCGGGCTCAGCGTCCGGGTGACCGCGTCCGTCGGGCTGGCGCCGGTCACCGGGCCGACGCAGCTCACCGAGGCGCTCGACCGGGCCGACGCCGCCATGTACCGGGCCAAGAGCCTCGGATCGGCGGGCGCACCCCGGCAACTCGTCGACACCACCCACCTGGCGGAGTGCTGACCCGGCGGAGCCGCCCCGGCCGACCGCGGCGACCGGCCCCGTCGGGCGTCGGTCAGCGCTGGCAGGCCGGGTCGGCCAGCGCCGCGTCGGCCAGGGTGACCAGACCGTGGGGTGACACCAGTCCGGCCCACCCGTTTACGGCGTCGGCAGAACGTGGTTTCGACGTGTCTCGCGCCGTCTGCCGGGTATGCCGACAGGGTCAGCGCAGCGCCGGCGGAGAGGAAACGCTCGTGGCCACCATCCGGGCCCTGGTCCTGAACTGCACCCTGAAGCGGTCACCCGCCCCGTCCAGCGCGGAGGTGCTCGGGCGCGAGGTGCTCGAGGAACTCGCCGAGCAGGGCGTCGAGGGCGAACTGGTCCGGGTCGTCGACCACGACGTGCGGTTCGGGGTCTCCACCGACGAGGGCGACGGGGACGGGTGGCCGGACATCCGGGCCAAGCTGCTGGCCGCGCAGATCCTCGTCGTCGCCACGCCGATCTGGCTCGGCCAGCCGTCGGCCGTGTGCAAGATGGTCCTCGAGCGCCTCGACGCCGAGCTGTCCGAGACCGACGCCGAGGGTCGGCTGCTCACCTACGGCAAGGTGGCCGGCGTCGCCGTCGTCGGCAACGAGGACGGCGCGCACCACACCATCGGCCAGGTGCAGCAGGCCCTCAACGAGGTCGGGTTCACCTGCCCGGCGGCCGGCGCCAGCTACTGGGTGGGCGAGGCACTGCACAAGGTCGACTACATCGACGCCCGGCCGAAGCCGGACACCACGGGCCGCACCACGAAGGCCCTGGCGCTCAACAGCGCACACCTCGCCCGGCTGCTGGCAGAGCAGCCGTACCCGCCGCCGGACGCGAAGGGCGCCGGGGTCGGGCCCAGCCGGGAGCCGGCCTGACCGTCAGCGCCCGGCGGTCGTCGGCACCGGCAGAAGCCGAGCGGTCAGCGCCAGCCGTAGCTGGCGCGCAGGGCCTGCCCGACCCGGTCGAAGCGGGCCCGGTCCAGCACCGCGCCCTCCCGGCGGATGCTGTCCTCCCGCATGGTCAGCACGCGGTCCAGGCGCACCCAGCTCGGCCGGTTGTCCCGGTCCCACTCGCCCGGGCCGAGCGCGAGCCAGTGCCGCTGGCCGTCGCGCTCGCTCTGGCTGGAGAGCATCAGCCCGAACAGGGTCCGGCTGTGCCGGCCCACCACCAGCACGGGGCGGTCCTTGCCCTGGCGCGGGTCGTCCTCGTACGGCACCCAGGTCCAGACGATCTCGCCCGGGTCGGCGTGCCCGTCGAGCTCCGGCGCGTACGCCAGCACGCGGCGCTGCAGCGCGGCGACCTGGCGGCGCCGGGCGACCTGCGCCGGGGCGGGGCCGGGCCGCCGGGGCGACGGGATGACACCGCCGATGCGCGCCGCGACACTCCTCAGAAGACCTGCCACGAGCGGCAGCCTATCTGCCGCCGCGCGGCCCGGGCGGACCGGGACAATCCGGTGGACCCGGGGCCCGTGGTCGATCAGGATCGGCGACATGACGGTCCCCGCCCACCAGATCCGCGCCGACTTCACCGCCGACACCGTGACCGTGTACCAGGCGTACCCGCCGGAGATCGCCCGCGCGGCGCTGGCCGCCGGCCGCTTCGTGCCACCGTTCAAGCGGGAGCGGATGACGTGGATCAAGCCGTCGTTCCGCTGGATGATGTACCGCTGCGGCTGGGCCACGAAGCCCGGCCAGGAACGGGTGCTGGCCGTTGAGATCACCCGGTCGGGCTTCGAGTGGGCCCTGGCCCACTCCTGCCTGAGCAGCTTCGACCGCGACCGCTACCCCGACCGGGAGACCTGGTCTCGGCGGCTGCGCGCCAGCCCGGTGCGGGTCCAGTGGGACCCCGAGCGGTCGCTGCGGCTGGCGCCGCTGCCGCACCGGTCGCTCCAGGTCGGGCTGGCCGGCGAGGCGGTGCGCCGGTACGTCGACGAGTGGCTGGTCGCCCTCACCGACATGACCCCGACGGCCCACTCGGTACGCGCGGCGCTCGACGCCGGCGACGACTCGGCCGCCGAGGCGCTGCTGCCGCCGGAGCGCCCGTATCCGCTGCCGTCGGACGTGGCCGCCGTCGTCGGCGCGACGATCCCGTGAGGGGATTCCGCGACCGGGCGGGCGTCGGCCCGCCCCGTGGTGCGGCACGTGCTTGACTGAGGTGTCGGTGCCAGAGCAAGGAGGCGGTGCAGGTGGCCTTCGAGGTGCGGGGCCTGCCCGACGCCCGCCGGTGTGAGCCGTACCGCCCACGCGGCCCGTGGCCGGCTTGCCGCAGGCGGAGCGTCGCGGGCGCGACGGCTCTCGCCCTGGCCCTGCTGGCCGGCGCGGCCGGTTGCGCCGGGAGCGAGCGCCCGCAGCCCCCGCCGACCGACGGCCCGTCGGCCACCGCCGCCTCACCCTCGCCGGCTGCGCCGGCGGTCGAGACCCGCGACGACCTGGCGAGCCTGTTCCGGCAGGCCGGCCTCCAGGGCACCTTCGTCCTGTACGACGTGACGGCGGCGCGCGTCGTCATGGTGGACCGCGCCCGGGCCGAGCGCCGGTTCATCCCGGCCTCGACGTTCAACGTGGCCTAACGACCTCGTGCACGGTTGGGCGGGACATCGCCTGCGGCGGAGAACTGCTTTCACCGGCTGTGGGGTCTGGCTGGTGGGGCCTTGAGCGGCGTCACACGGCATTCCGCTGAGGCCGCCCTATTCTGGTCGCTCTTACGCCCCCGTGGTGGTGTCGAACCGAATGCCGCTGGAGCCTTCGCCGCGGCCCGGGCCCTTGCGGCGTGCCCGCCACAGGTGACTCCGGCCATCCGCAGACCGACCCAATGTCCACAGTCGGGTCAGCCTCACCCCTGTCTGTGGCACCTCCTCGTCATAGATCTCCAACGGGGTACCAGGTTCCGGGAGTCTTCCGCGCGGTGGGATGGCGGCGCCGCCGACTGGTTCACGTATGGCGCCCCGCGCCAGCCATCGCCCGGTGACGCTACCGGTCCCGTCGCTGTCGAACCTGGGCAGCAGCGGAACCCAGTTGCGGGGTACCAGCGTCTGTAGCAGGTACCGCCGAAGGCCGTCGCCGTCGGGGCCCTGTTGCCCCGCCCGCCGGGTCACCTCGTCCTCGTGCAGATCCAGCGGGCGGCCGGTACGGCTCTGGACGGTCTTCTCCACCGCCCAGGCCATGTTCGCCAACTCGCCGCGTAGCAGCAGGACCTGATCGGCCGGAGCCACCCAATGGCGACCGACCCCACCGGCAACTGAGCCGTCAGGCGCCAGACCTGCACTCCCTTCGCACGCCCTCGGCATCTCCGCTCGAATACCTCGCGCCCCGGCAAACGAGAGCGGCAGATCCGTGCGCCGTTCCCGAGGCAACTCTCGGCGCGAACGGACCGCTGCCAGAAGATCCGCGATGTCCGCGACGGGGAACAAATCGACGAGCAGCCGACCATGCATCCCGCGCAGGGCAGCGGCGAAGCGCCGGCTACAACGATAGGCTGCGTCGATGCGCCTGGCCGTCCTCGGACCACCCGGCTCCGATCGGGATACCATCGCCGGCTCCATCGCCGCGAGCCTCGGCGTTCCGTGCCTCAGCCTGACGGACGCCGTCCAGGCCGAGATGCAGGCGAAAACCCCTGCCGCGCTCCAGGCCCTACAGCATATGAACGCTGGCGAACTCGTACCAGACCAGGTTCTCCTGTCCATGATCCGTAACCGCCTCGCCTGACGTGGTGTTGCGCCCGTACAACGCTGAGCGGACTCTCCAAACCTGTTCCGGGTGCTGGATGACCCGATCGTCTGGCTGCACATCCCCGTAGGACCGTCCATTTCGGAGTATCGGGGCGACGGTGCCTGGCCCGGGCCCTGTACCGTGTGACGCACTCTGGCAGAACCGCCCGGCGCCCTCGGCCCGGGCACATGACATCTGACGTGAGGGCGCGCATGACGGCCGCCGACTTCGGCGTCGACCCGACCACCGCGACCAGTCCGGAGCAGTACGTCAGGCTGCTGCGTCGCGTCCGCGACCAGTCCGGCCTCGCCTATCGCGAGATCGCCCGCCGCGCGCAGCGCAACGGGGACGTGCTGCCGGCGAGCACCCTGGCGACGATGCTGGGCCGGTCGACGCTGCCCCGCCGTGATCTGGTGTCGGCGCTGCTGCGGGCCTGCGACGTGCCGGACGACCGCGCGACAGCGTGGCTGGCCGTCTGGGGCCGGCTGGCCGCCGCCCGTACGGCGGCGACGCCCCCGACGGCCACGCGGGCGCGCTCCTCGGGCCGGCCCGGTCACTCCCCGATCGGTCCGGCCGCGCGCGTCAACGGTCCGAGCGGCCCGGTCGGCGGGCCGGACACCACGGGTGCCGGGCCGAGATCCCACCCGCAGCGCTCCGCCGCCCTACGCCTGATCCCCGCAGGTGGCGGGACCGGGTCGGCCGGCCCGGAACGGGGACGGGTCGCCGCGTCCGGCGGCGGCCGGGATCGGGCCGTACTACGGGGGCTGTCGTGGCCGGCGGCAAGCGAGCCGCCGCCGGTGGAGAGCGGGTCGGGGACACCGGTCCCCTATCAACTGCCACCTGCGCCCCCGATGATGACGGGCCGCTCGGCGGAGGTCGGCCAATTGCTCACGGCCACGGAGACCGACGCCGCGGTGTGCCTCGTCGAAGGTGCCGGCGGGGTCGGCAAGTCCGCGCTCGCCCTGCACGTCGCGCACCGGATCGTGGGACGTTACGACGGCGGTTGCCTCTACGCGGACCTGCGCGGGGCCACCGACGGCGTCGCGGCGGCCGAGCCCGCGGACGTGTTGGGCCGGTTCCTGCGGGCGCTGGGCCTGCCCACCGTCCCTGCCTCGCTCGACGAGGCCTCGGCGTTGCTGCGCACGTGGACCGCCGGACGGGGCGTGCTCATGGTGCTGGACAACGCCGCATCGGCGGCGCAGGTCCGACCGCTCCTGGCCAGCGGGCCCGGATGCACCACGATCGTCACGAGCCGGTGGATGCTCCCCGACCTCGACACGACGGCGCGGATCCGCCTCGGCCCGTTACCCGACGACGAGGCGCTCGCCCTGCTCACCGGGCTCACCGGCGCCCACCGCGTGCAGGCGGAGCCCGCCGCGGCCGCGACGGTGGTCCGCCGGTGCGGCGGGTTGCCGCTGGCGTTGCGAATCGTCGGCGCCCGCGCCGCGGCCCGGCCGGACGCCTCGCTGACCGGCCTCGCCGAGCGGATGGACGACGAGGGCATGCGGTTGGACGTCCTGGAGATCGGTGACCTGTCCGTACGGGCCAGCCTGCACCTGGGCTACCAGGTGTTCGGGGACGCGCGGCAGGGCGGACGCTGGCAGGCGGCCCGCCTCTTCCGGCTCGCCGCGCTGCCCGACTGGACGCACCTCACGCCGTACGGCTGCGCGGCACTGGCCGACCTGCCGGTGACCGTCGCCGAGCAGGCCCTGGACGCGTTGGCCGACGCGCACCTGATCGAGTCGGCCGGTGGCGGCGGATACCGGTTCCACGACATCGTCCGGCTCTACGCCCGGGAGCGGGCGCAGGCGGTGGACGACCCGCACCACCGGGAGTCGGCCCTCGGTAACCTCACCGCGTGGCTGCTCGCGGCCACCACCCGCGCGGCGCGGCTGCTCTACCCCGACGACCGGTTCGGCATCGACGAGCCGACCGGCCCGACTCGACCCGGCCCGCCCCTCGCCGACGCGGCCGACGCGTGGACCTGGTTCGAGCGGGAGCACACCAACCTGTTGCTGGTGGCCGGCCAGCAGGCGACGGCGGGACGGGCCCTCACCGAGGTCCGCGACCTTGCCCTTGTGGCGGTCAAGTTCCTCGACTACGCCGGGCACATCGCCGAGCAGCAACAGTTCGGCCACCTCGCCGCCTCGGCGGCGAGCCGATGTGGCGATCGCTCGGGCGAGGCCGCCGGGCTCAACATCGTCGCCGTCGCGCTACTGCGCCAGGGCCGGCTCGACGAGGCGATCCCCATCCTCGAGCGGTGCCTGGCCGTCCAGCGCGAACTCGGCGACCGGAGCCGGGAGGCCGCCATCCTGAACAACCTCGGCAACGCCCTGCGCGACGGCGGCGACCTGACCGGCGCCCTGAACCACCTGCGGGCCGCCCTGGTCATCCGGCGGCAACTCGGCCACCGGCACAAGGAGGGGTTGGTGCTCGACAACCTGGCCCTGGTATACCAGCGCCTCGGCGACCACGCCCGGGCCGTCGCCTGCCACGAGGCGGGACGCGCCGTGGCCGACGGCGGCACCGATCCGTTGCGCGAGGCCCAGGCGCTGGTCAACTTCGCCGAGACGCTGCACGCTGGCGGTGACCACCGGGAGGCAATCGCTCGCGCGACCGAGTCGCTGGAGATCTGCCGACGCTACGAGCACCGGCGGGGCATCGGCTTGGCGCTACAGGTGCTCGGCAACGCCCACGCGGGCCTCGGACACCGCGCCGTGGCGCGCCGGCACTGGCGGGAGGCCTTGGGCCGGCTCGACGGGCTGGACCCGCAGGCGTGCACCCGCCTCCGCGCCGCCCTGGCGGCGGACCCGACTGCCTGACCGTCGCTGGCGGGGCAGCGCGGTTCCGGGTGTCGACGCCACCCCGGTGCGCTCCCGCCCGCGGCCTCACGACGCGCGTCTGGCGGCTGCCGGGCGGGCGCTCGCCGTGCTCAGCAGCGTATCCGTGGTGCCAGCCGGACGTCGGCGGGGCCGGCGCGGTCCAGGTAGGTCGACTCGGCGAAGGCCAGGAAGCGTTCCGCGTCGGCCGCGGTCGAGGCCAGACCGAAGGAGACGCGTACCGCTCCGCCGGTCGGCAGCCGCAGCGCGGCGAGATGCTCGTCGATCGTGCCGGCGTGGGCGAGGTTCGTACGGCGCAGCGAGCGGCGGCTGATCCCGAAGGCGGCCTCGGCCGCGCCCGGGTTGCAGAAGCAGCCCGTACGCAGGGCGAAGCCGGCCGCCGACGATTCGAGCGCGACGAGCCGCTCGTCGACCAGCGAGCCGTCCGGGTAGCGGAAGTTGAACGCCACGGTGCCGCCCCGGGCGTCGCCCGTCGACGGCCCGTAGACGTGGACGAGCGGCCGGCCGTTGCGGTGTCGCAAGGCGGTCAGCCGCTCCAGCAGCCACCCGGTGAGCAGGCCGACCCGGGTGTGGACGAGGTCAACGCCGATCGAGTCGAGCCAGCGCAGCCCGAACTCCACGTCGGGGAGGCTGAGGAAGTTCAGCGTGCCGTCCTCGAACCCCGACTCGTCCCCCATCGGCTGGTGCCAGTCGCCCTGCACGCTGACCGCCCGGACGGTGCCACCGGCGAACCAGGGTCGGCGCAGTCGGGCCAGCGCCTCGCGCCGGGCCAACAGCGCCCCCACCCCGGTGGGGTAGCCGAAGAGCTTGTACCAGCTCAGGCAGACGAAGTCCGGCTGCACGACGCTCAGGTCCAGCCGGTTCGTCGGGGCGAAGGCCGCGGCGTCGAGCAGCACGTCGTAGCCGCGCTGCCGGGCCAGTTCCACCCACCCGAGCGGATGCTGCACGCCGGTGAAGTTGCTCTGTGCCGGGTAGGCGAAGAGCCCGGCGGGGCCGGACCTGCCCCGCCGGCCACGACCGCCCGGCCCGCCTCGGCCGGCGGCCAGCGCGGCGATCACGTCGGACTCGGCCACCCGCAGGTCGGGCCTGGCCAGCGGCACGTAGCGGACCGGCGCGCGGGCCGCGCGGGCGTACTCCCGGACGCCGTTGACGGAGTTGTGGTTGTCCCAGGTCAGCACGAGCGGGCGGCCGCGGCCGAAGACGTACGCCTCGCCCACCAGGCGGCAGGCGCCACTGGCGTTCGGGGTGAAGACGACCACGTACTCGCCGGGGTCGGCGCGAAAGAAGTCGAGCACCGCGCGTCGGGCCGAGGCGAGCAGCGCGCCGGTCGCCTCGGAGGTGGGGTTCTCCGAGTGCGGATTGCCGTACGGGCCGGCGAGCAACCGGTCGTGGTGGGCGGTGACCTGTGCCCGGGCGGCCACCCCGGCCCCCGTGTAGTCGAGGTAGACGCGTCCGTCGCGGTCGAGGTGCCGATACTCGGTGGCGCGTAGCTCGTCGATCCGGGCGGTGCTCGCGTACGCGGCGGTCGCGGCGACGCGCACGCCGGCCGGCGCCGGGGACCCGTGCCGCTCAGCCATGAGGTGGAGTGTGGTCGGACCGGCCCAGAGCGCGCCTGTCGAGTTTGCCGTTGGGCAGGGTGGGCAGCCGCTCCATCCGCTCGAAGGCGGTGGGTACGGCCACGGCGGGCAGCCTGTCGAGCAGGTGCGCGCGCAGGGTCCGCTGAGGCACCGGTTCGGCGCAGACCACGTACGCGACGCCCTGGTAGGGGACGGCGACGCCGGCGAGGAGCACCGCCGGGTGGGACATCAGGGCGTGCTCGATCTCGGCCGGTTCGATGCGCATCCCGCCGACCTTGAGCTGCTCGTCGACGCGCCCGTGGTAGCGGAGCAGGCCGTCGGCGCCCAGGCTGACCCGGTCGCCGGTGCGGTAGGCCGGTCCCCCGGACACCACCCCGGGCGAGGAGATGCACAGCTCGCCGTCGTCGATGGAGATCGTGGTGCCGGGGATCGGCCGGCCGATGGGGACCGGGTCCTCGCCCGGCGCGCACCTGTGCACGGTGCTCCAGACGGTGCACTCGGTGGGACCGTACTCGTTGTAGAGCGTCGCGTGGGGCATCCGCTCGTGGTGCAGGTCGACCAGGCCGGGCGGGCAGCTCTCCCCCGCCACGATCACGGTGGTCAGGCTGGGCACCGGCGAGCGCAGCACCAGCCGGTACAGGGACGGCACCATCAGGGTGTGGGTGGGCCGGTGCACGGTGCCGGCCCGGACCAGCGCCCGCACGTCGAACGGCCGGTCGCTCGGGATGACCAGTGTGCCCCCGGTGCACAGCGTCCAGTAGATGCCCGCCACGGAGCTGTCGAACGAGATGGACGAGCACAGCAGGAACCGCTGCGGCGCACGACCGTAGTACTCCAGCCGGGCGCCGGTCGAGTAGCTCAGCGCCGCCCGCGACACCGTGACCGCCTTCGGCACGCCGGTCGAACCGCTGGTGAACAGCGTGTACGCGTCGGGTCCGTCCCGCCAGCCGGAGCGGGCCGGGCGCAGCGACGCCAGCAGGCTCTCGGTGAGTGTCACCCGGGCACCGCTGCCCGCGGCCATCAGCTCGCGGCGCGCCGCCGGGAAGGCCGCGTCGACGGGGACGTAACGTGCTCCCGCCCGCAGTACGCCGAGCATGGCCACGACGGCCCAGCACGACAGCCGGGTGTGCACGACCACCGGCTCCCCGGCGGCCACGCCCCGCTGCTGGAGATGGAGGGCGACCGCACCGGACAGGCCGTCCAGGTCCGCGTACGTCAGGGCCTGCTCGGGATCCGTCACGGCCGGCGTCTCCCGGCGGGAGCGCAGCTGAGCGGCCAGCGCCTCGGTGATCATCGTCGCCCGGCCACGACCGGCATCCGCTTGATCCCGCCCAGCCAGGTCGACCGTACGCGCTCGACCTCGCCGGCCGGCTCGAAGGACGCGAAGGTGGCGAAGAGTTCCTCGAAGAAGACGCGCAACGTCAGTCTGGCGACGGCCGCTCCCAGGCAGTAGTGCCGCCCGTCCCCGAAGGCCAGGTGCCGGTTCGGGTGGCGGTCCGGGTCCAGCGTGTCGGGGTCGGGGAAGACGGTCTCGTCGCGGTTCGCCGACCCGAGCCACACCACGACGGCGTCGCCCGCCGCGACGCGTACGCCGCCGACGGTGGTGTCCCGTGTCGCCAGCCGCATGAAGTGCCCGGCGGGAGAGGTGAACCGCAGCGCCTCCTCCACCGCGCGGCCGACCCGCTCGGGCCGCTGGGCCCACTGCTCGTAGCGGTCGGTACGGATCAGCTCGGCCAGGGCCGCGCGGGGCACGTGCGGGATGGCGGCGCTGCCGCCGAGGAGCAGGCTGTAGCAGTTGGCGACGATCGCTCCGGGGCGCAGCGGCATGGCCCCCAGCAGGTCCACCAGGTCTCCGCGTGGGCGCCGACGGTGTTCGAGCACCAGGTGGAGCAGGTAGGCGAAAAGTTCCCGGTGCCCGCGGTCGAGGGTCGCCGACGGGCCGTCGGGCAGCGCGACATCCGGGTCGTGCTCGGCCACCGACATGGACACCCACCGGGCCAGGTCGGGCCAGTCCGCGGCGGGAATGCCCATCAGCGGCCCCAGGAAGGCCAGCGGCAGGGCGGAGGTGAGCTCGGCGAAGTCCAGGGTCCCGGCGGCGGGGCGGAGCAGCTGCCGGACGAAGGACCGGATGGCCGGCGCGTGCCGCGCCACCGCACGCGCGGTCATCTGCCGTTGCAGCGGCCCCCGGATGAGGCCGTGCCGCGGCGGGTCGGTCGCCGCGAACTGCTGGTTCTGCGCCGGCTCCGCCCGGCCGAGCATGGTGAGCATCACCCCACCGGTGGAGGTGAACCTGGCGTGGTCGGCCAGGACGGTCCTGGCGTCGGCGTAGCGGGTGACCGCCCAGAAGCCCGGCCTGCCCTCGACCGGCTGCCAGCCGACGGGATCCCACCGGCGCAGCGTCCGCCAGGCGGCGTGCGGGTCGCCGACGCCGTGCAGGGCGGGGTCGGCGAGGTCGATCCGGCCCGGTGGCCGGGTCCGGAGGCAGGGCGGGGTCCTCATGCGGCCAGCACCTCGTCGACCAGTTCGGCGATGGTCGGCTTGAGGAACAGCACCGCGGCGTCGACCTCGACGCCGAGCTGCTCGTAGAGGTCCATCAGCAGGTCGGCGGCGAGCAGCGAGTCGCCGCCGAGGGCGAAGAAGTCGTCCTCGACGCCCACCGGCGTGACGTTCAGCTTCTCGCTCCAGAGCCGGGTCAGCATCGACTCAAGCTCGCTCCGCGTCGGCACGGACATCCTCCCAACTGTCGATGAATCGCCGGGTCAGGGCCTGCATCTCGGCCTCCCGGTAGGAGCGGCGGTACCGCAGGCAGGCGGTGTAGCCTCCGCCCGCGCCCGGCTCGAGCCAGAACGCCAGCCCGTTGACGGGCAGCACCGGCCCGCCCAGCCCGAGCCCGGCCGGGATCGTCAGCGGCTCGATCCCGGCGCCGTCGGGCACCTGGATGACCTCGAACTGGGCCAGAGCCGGTCCGCCGTCGGCGAACAGCGCGTCGGCCTGCGGCACCGCGTCCAGCAGCACCGGAAACGGAATCTCGTGGGCGTACGCCTCGGCGAACGCGCGGTGCACCGCGCCCACCGTCGGCGTGCCGAGCCGCACCGGCAGCACGTTCATGTACAGCCCCACGGTGTCCCAGTCGGACCGCTGCCGGCCGTGGGTCAGCACCGGGACGACCGCCTCGCCCGGGCACAGCGGGCCGAGGGCCCGCGCGAACGCGGTGAGCAGGACGACGAATGGCGTGCTGCGCACGGTCCGGGCGACCGCTGCCGCCTGCTGCTGGGTGATGCCGCTCGGCGTCCTGATCTCGGCCGTGCCGGTGTCGCCGCCGGGGTCCGAGGCCAGGGTCGGCACGTCGGCCAGCATCCGGCGCCAGAACGGCAGGGACCGGTTCATCCGCCTGGGCGCGGGGGAGGACACGCTGGCGCGGTAGGCGGGGGCCGGGCCGGTCCCTGGTTTCATCACCTCGCGGAGCAGCAGCCGCATGGACCACGGGTCGGAGACGGTGTGGTGCGCCACGAGAAGCAACTCGCGGCCGGCCAGGTACGCCCAGAGCAGGCACCGCGCGTCGGGCGGGTACCGGCCGGCGGCGGCCGCCGCCCACACGTCGTCGACCGTTCGCAGCGGCACCGGCCCCTTACCGAGTACGGGATGCCGGGCCAGGAGCGCGTCCAGGGCCCGGCGCAGGGCTGCCGGGTCGGGCTCGGCGGGCAGCCGTGCCCCGCCCAGCGCGACGAACCGGTCGGTGTCCGCCGGCCCGCCCGCCCAGGACAGAATGTGCTGCGCGTACGGCTGGTCATCCACCTCGTACACCTCCCATGGCCTTTCCGGCCGGGTCGACCGGCGACCGCCCGTGCGGCGCCGAGAGTCTCGGCGGCGGCTGCCCGCCGTCCGGCGTGCCGGCCTCTTCCGGCAGGTCGCGCCACCGCCGCAGCGGCGAGAGGTAGAGCAACAGACCGGACGCCCACACTCCGGCGGCGGCGATCCACAGCGTCGGGCGCACCCCCAGCCAACTGCCCAGCAGTCCGCCCGTCAGGGCGCCGACCGGCATCACCCCGAAGATCACCCACCGGACCGACGCGGTCATCCTGCCCAGCAGGTCCGGCGGGCAGACCCGCTGCCGGTAGCTGACCGCCGCCGCGTTGTAGATGGCGAACACCGCGCCCAGCCCCGCCATGCCGGCCGTGTAGGCGATCGCACCCCAACCGGGCTGGGCGAGCGGTACGAGCAGCACCGTCCAGCCGAGCCCCAGTGGGGCGATCCAGATGACCCGGGCCGTGCCCACCAGGCGCGCCAGCCGCGCGGAGACCAGGCCGCCGCCGATCCCGCCCAGCGTGGTGAGCGCCAACACCACACCGACCATGTGCTCGCTCAGGTGGAGGTCACGCACGAGGTACAGGACCGCCAGCGCGAAGATCATCTGGCTGAAGAGGTTGAGCGACGCCGAGGCCGCCACCAGTCTGGGCATGATCGGGTGGCGGAACACGAAGGAGAGCCCGGCGCCCAGCTCCCGGCGGAAGTTCCGGCGCCGCGCCACGGCCGGCGGTTGCTCTGGACGGCGGAGCAGCATGAGGGACACGGCGTTGACCACGTAGGCGAGCGCGTCGATGCCCGCGGTACGCGCCACGCCCAGCGCCGACACGAGTACGCTGCCCACGCCGTATCCGGCAATTCGCGAGACCGAGTACGTGGTCGTCAGCTTGCCGTTGGCGTCAAGTAGCTGGTTGCCGGCGACGACCGACGGCAGGAAGCTCTGGTGCGCGGTCTCGTACAGCACGGTGCAGACGCTGGACAGCAGCGCCACGATCCACAGCTGCGCCATCGTGACCCAGCCGGCCCACGCGCCGATGGCGACGGTGGCCACCAGCCCGGCCCGCACGAGGTGACAGGCCACCATGACCCGTCGTTTGCGCATCCGGTCCACCCACACCCCGGCGGGCAGGGAGAGGAACAGGTAGGCGATCATCCGGGTGGCGCCGAGGACGCCGACCTCGACGGCGGAGGCGTCCAGCACGGTGACGGCCAGCAGCGGAATGGCCAGCATCGAGACGGCGTCGCCCACCTCGCTGAGAGTCCGGCCCGACCACAACACCATGAAGTCACGGTGCCGCCACAGACTGTCGCTCATGCCGGGTCCTCGACCGCGCGCAGCAGGAGGTCGGTCATGGTGGTCAGGAAGCGTTCCACCTCGGCGCGCCCGTACCCGCTGCGCATCACCCGCATGGTGAGCTGCACGCAGGGGTGCACCCAGGCGATCAGGTAGAAGCTGGCCCCGCTGTAGGCGCGGGGCGGAAGGAACTCAACACGCCGGGGCGTCACCTCGGACGGCGCGGGGTCGGCGTCGGCGGGGGCCGGGATGAAGGTGAAGAAGCTGCCGTGGTCGAAGTCCATGGGCGCGACGGCGAACGGGTCGTACACGCCGTGCTGCATGGCGCGCACCGCCGCGACGTTGACCTCGCGGGCCATCGGGCGCAGCGGCCCGTCGGGGTCGCAGGCGGCGAGCATGGGCACCCACTGGGTCATCGACGACACCAGGTGCCGCACCGCGCGGTCCATCCGGTTCGCGGCCAACTGCCACAGCAGTTGGTCCGTCCGGCCGGTGGTCGCGGCCAGCGCCTGCGCGTAGACGGTGAGCAGCAGGGTGGGCACGGTGACCTGCAGGCGCCGCGCCGCGTGGCGAACCGCGCCGTACGGGATGCCGGTGTGCGCGCGAGCCCGCACCAGGGAACCCCGGGACACCGGAACCCGCGGTGCGGCGGCGACGATCCGCCGGCGGTACTCGCCGGCCGCGGTCAGCCTGGCCCGGAAGTCGTCGGCGCGCTGGAGTTCGGCCACCTCGCGGGGCGCGGGGGCGTCGGCGAGGCGGTCACCGCGCAGCAGGGCGCGCAGGTCGGATTCCAGGATCCGCACGGCGGCGCCGTCGGCCGCGAGGTGGTGGATCACCAGATGGACCCGCGGCGGTCCACCGTCGTCGGAATCACGCACCCAGGCCCGCCAGGCCGGCTGGGCGGCCAGGTCGAACGGCTCCCGTACGGACGCCTCGGCGAAGCGCACGAGCGGGTCGCGCAGGACCACCTGCCGCACGGCGTCGGGCTCGTCCGCCGGCCGGTAGACGGTGCGCAGCGACTCGTGCCGCACCGCCAGCGCGGTGAGCGCCCGACGTACCTGCTCCTCGGTGGTTCCGGCCGGAACCGGCCAGACCACGTCCTGGTTGGACTCCCAGAGTTGCTCCGGAGGGCGCACCGAGAGGGCTCGCCACATGGAGAGCTGACCCATGGTGAGCGGGTGGCCACCCTGACCGCGCATGACTCCTCCAGCGTCGAGGGGGGGTGGGTGGTCACCCGCGGTGACCACCCACCGTGGTTCACGGATCTCAGGCAGTGCAGTCGTCCTTCCGCATCGCCCGCACCTCCTTTCGTGAGAGCGGTCGGCTTCCTCCGGCGGTGAGGTCGGAGCCGGAGGCACGTCGCCGACGTGATGGAACGTCAGGGTCAGGTCCAGCTGACGCCACGCTTGCGGACGCTGCGCATGCGCTTCTCCTCTCCCTTCGTGGCGGCCCCGTGCCCGCCCGTGATCTCAGCGTCGGCCGCCGCCCGCCTCGGCGGTAGGGCTGTCGGCGGTCGAGGTCGTTCGGCATTGTTCGACCGGGATCTCGAACGGCGTCGGCGTGCAGGCAGACCGCCGCGGCCACAGCGGCACGAGGGCGAGGACCGCCGCCGCGCCCGACAGTCCGCTGAACCCGATCACCGTGGTCGCCGGCCACCGGTCCGCGGCCACACCCGCCATGACCATCGCCGCCCCCTGGAGCCCGCTCAGACCGGTGATGGCCACCCCGAACGCGCGTCCCCGGTACTGCGTCGGCACGGCCCGGCCGAACAACGCGTTCAGCGGAATGGCGAAGGCGCTCGCGGTGCCGGCCAGCACCAACAGCAGAAGGACGACCCACAGTGGAGGGACGAGCCAGACCGCCGCCAGCACCCCGGCGGAGAGCGCGGCCAGGGGCAGGATCAGTCGTGGCCGGGCCGCCGGCGGACAAAGCCGGGTGAGGGCGACCCCGCCGAGGGCCATCCCCGTCGGCGCCGCCGCCAGCAACAGCCCGACGGTGCCGGCGCCGCCTCCGTACTGTCGGGCCAGCGGCGCCATCAGTCCTTCGGCGGCGTAGGTGAAGGCGCTGGCTGCCCACAGGACGAGGACGTAGGCGCGCAGCCGGGGATCGGTGAAGATCACCCGCAGGCCGGCCGCCCGGCCGCGGCGGGCCGGGCGGCCGGGCGGCTGGGGCGCGGGGCGGGAACGAACGCCGATCATGATCAGAAGGGCGGAGACGAGGAACGTGCCGGCGTCCGCCAGCAGCGCACCGCGCAGCGACAGCAGCGCCACCAGGCTCCCCCCGACGGCGAAGCCGAGCACCTGCACGACCTGGGCGCAGATGTTGTCCACGCCGTTCGCCACCGCGTAACGGTCACCGTCGAGCACTTCGGGCATCAGCGCCGCCCTCGCGGCCACGAACGGCGGCCGCATCAGGTTGACCGCGAACAGCAGCGCCACCAGGGCGGGCGCGGGGAGGTCCGGCAGCGCCGCCGCCGGGACGAGCGCCGCCCGGGCAAGGTCGCACGCGACCAGGATCCGCCGCCGGGGGAACCGGTCGGCGAGGCCGGACAGTAGCGGCCCGCCCGCGAGCCAGGCGAGGTAGGAACTGGCGTAGGCGGCCGCCGCCAGCGCGGCCGAACCGGTGCCGGTGTAGACGAGGTACGCCACGGTCACGGCCGTGAGCTGGTCACCCGCCAGGGACAGCAGGTACGCCACGAACAGGTAGCGGTACTCGCGCACCGCGAACACCTCGGCGTACGTCGCGGCGCGCTCGGTCACTCCGCCCCCGTCCTGTCCCACCGCCGGCTGCCCTCAGGGCACTGGGTCCAGAACGTATCCACGCCTGCGCCGTCGGGGCCGGGGCCAGGCGTTCGGGGATGTTCGGATCCGTACGGGTGGGCTCGGGCGGCCGGCGGGCTCCGCTCGTGATCACGCGATCGCACCTGGCGCACTCACGGGCGGCGTGTCTGCGTGGGGAATGGCCCGACCGTGTCGATTGCGTCGAACAGAGCCCCACTGCCGCTGCGGTGTCCCCACGATGGGAACGACATGGTTGGACTCGACAGCGAGATGGGTGGGCGAGATGAGGCGTCGACGGAGCAGGAAGGTGCGCTGATGCAGGCGGCGGCGATGTCCGTGGCCGCGGTGGTGACGGCGGCGGTCGTCGTACCAGCCGCACGCCGCCACGATGACGCACATCCCGTACCGGGGTCAGACCCGTGCTGCTACACGCATTCGCCGGCCATGATGGTGGGAGCCGACGCGCCGGAGCCGGCAGTGCTCGAACCCGTGACCGGCAGCCCGTTCGGCACGCAGCGCGCTCCTTCTTCACCTTCGCCAGGACCGCAACCGCCAGCGACGCGCATCTCGACATCACGGTGCCGGATGTGCACGCGGCGTGCCGGAGGCGCTGGCCGCTAGTCGACGGCTGCCTCGCCGAGACCGGCCTCGCGATCACTGGCCACACCCCGACCCCGCACCGAAAGCCTCAGGAAGCGTTGCGATACAGGTCCCGTCTCTCGGGCAACTGCTCGAGGCCGGCCGACTGGTAGGTGGCGACGGCGGCGACGTTGGAGCTCGGGGTGCACACGTCCACGCTGGACGAGCCCAGATCCTGCAGTGCGCGCGCCGCGGCGACCGTGATCGCTCGGCCGTAACCGTGACCGCGGCGTGCCCGGTGCACCCCCATCGGCTCGATCAGCCCTGGCCTGCCCTCACCCGCCGACCAGACCGTCACGGCCGCCACCGCCTCGCCCTGCTCATTACGAACGACCAGGCACCGCGCGTCGACATACGGCGCACCTGCCGCCATCGCGGGCCAGCGCTCGTCGGTGACGCGCCATCCAGCAGCCCGACCGCCACAACCTCCCCAGCCCGACTCCAAGTCCGCGTGGCCTCCGCCGTCCGCTCCGCCCCGAACCGCCAGAACCACCCCACATCCCCCGGATGCAACTGCACAAGCCCTCGGTCGTACTGAACGTGGACATCCGCACCGACGCCGACGCGGACAAGCGACTGCCGCTCGGCCGGCAACTGCTGCGCCGCCTCGGCGCCATGCCCGCCGCCTGACCGTCCCTCACTGGTTACCCAGCGGCGGCGGCCCGTGGCCGGCTGGTCGGAGCGACCGACCTTCACCGGAACGTCAAGCAAAGTCAACGCCCGGTACGCGTAGCGCGGCTGGTCCGGCCCTAGGTTCGGCGACCATGAACCGATCGCCCATCAACCACGCCGTACGCGTCGCAACCGCGCTCTCCCTTGTCGCTGCCGGCGCTGTCGCCGGAGCAGCGCTCACGACCGGCCGGCAGGCACCTGCCGCCCTCGCCGTCGCCGCCAGCGGCGTAGGCGCTCCTCCCCCGGCGCTCCTCTATGGCGGGCCGGGTCGGGGTGGCGGCACGCCGGCCGAGCGCGCCTACCACGACATCCTCGACCACGGTCCGAAGGCCAAGATCCTCACCGCCGCGCACCGCGGCCAGTGGCGTGACGCCCCGGAGAACTCCCTGCCCGCGATCGCTGCTGCCTACGAGGACGGCGCTGAGATCGCCGAGATCGACGTGCGGCTGACCAGGGACGGCGTCCCCGTGCTCATGCACGACACCACCGTCGACCGCACGACGAACGGAACCGGCGCCGTCGCCGACCTCACTCTCGCCCAGGTCAAGGCGCTCCGCCTGAAGCAGGGCCTCGGCGGCGCTCAGGCGGCGGTCACCGACGAGCGGGTTCCGACTCTCGCCGAGGCCATGGAGGTTGCGAAGACGCGTGGTCTCGTCAATCTCGACAAGGGCTGGCCGTTCCGCGAGGAGATCTGGAAGGTGCTCGTCGAGACCGGGACGGTCCGCAACGGGCTCTACAAGAGCGCTGCGCCGGTGGCTGAGGTCCAGCGGTTCCTGGCCGGCCACGAAGGCGCGCTCTACCTGCACATGATCGGCGACGCCAATCTCGCCGACGTCGAGGCGTTCGGCGGCGACCAGCCGGTCGGCTACGAGGTCAACTTCGACAGTCAGTACGACGTCGTGGCACGCCAACCGTTCCTCGACCGGCTGGCGGCGAGCAGCAGGGTCTGGGTCAACTCGATGTGGAACGGCCTGGCGGACCACTTCACCGATGAGGCCTCGCTCATCGATCCTCGTCGCGGCTGGGAGGGGCTGGTCACCAGCTTCGGCGCCACCGTCATCCAGACCGACGACGTCGAGAAGCTCGAGCGGTGGCTGCAGACCGGCGACGGCGACCCGCTGCCGAAGGGTAGCGTCCGGGTCCAGGCCGAGGACTTCCTTCCGGGCGAGGGCGTGGGCTACCACGACCTCGACGCCGGTAACCGCGGCGGGCTGGCGATGCGCCCCGGCGAGGACGTGGACATCAGTGACGCCGACGGCAACGTGCGGCTCTCGTGGCTGCGCGGCGGCGAGTGGCTGACGTACGCCATCGAGGTGCCTCGCAGCGGCAGGTACGCCGTTTCGGCACGGGTGTCCTCGCCGTACTCTCCGGCCGGCGCGTACACGCTGTCGTTCGACGGAGGCCCGGAGAGCGAACGGGTGGCGGTCCTGAACACCACGAGCCACAACAAGCAGGTGCTCCAGCCCAGTGGCGTCGTCCAGGAACTCGCGGCCGGCCACCACACCGTGCGGGTGAGCCTGCCGGCCGACGCCTACCAGAACTGGAACCTCGACTACCTCCAGTTCGACCCGGTCCGCCCCTGAACGAGTGTTGTGACACCTGGACGTGATCTTCGCTGACGTAGTCAGCGAAGATCACGTCTGTGTCGCTTCGGCCGCTGCGGTGTCCCCGTCGGCTGGTCATCGACACGATCCTGTACGTGCTGCGTACGGGTACCGCGTGGCGGCGCGCACCGCATGACCTCGTGCCGTGGGACGTGGCCTACCGGTGTTTCGTTGCTGGAGCGCCGACGGCACGTGCTTGACTGAGGTGTCGGTGCCGGAGCAAGGAGGCGGTGGCAGGTGAGCTTCGAGGTGCGGGGCCTGCCCGACGCCCGCCGGTGTGAGCCGTACCGCCCACGCGGTCCGTGGCCGGCTCGCCGCAGGCGGAGCGTCGCGGGCGCGACGGCTCTCGCCCTGGCCCTGCTGGCCGGCGCAGCCGGTTGCGCCGGGAGCGAGCGCCCGCAGCCCCCGCCGACCGACGGCCCGTCGGCCACCGCCGCCACCGCCGCGGCGCCCTCGCCGGCCGCGCCGGCGGTCGAGACCCGCGACGACCTGGCGAGCCTGTTCCGGCAGGCCGGCCTCCAGGGCACCTTCGTCCTGTACGACGTGACGGCGGCGCGCGTCGTCATGGTGGACCGCGCCCGGGCCGAGCGCCGGTTCATCCCGGCCTCGACGTTCAAGGTCCCGCACAGCTTGATCGCGCTCGAGACCGGCGTGGTGCGCGACGAGCACGAGAAGGTCCCGTACGGCGGCCGGCCCCAGCGCGTCGCGGCCTGGGAGCGGGACATGGGGCTGCGTGACGCGGTCCGGGTGTCCAACGTGCCGGTTTTCCAGGAACTGGCCCGGCGGATCGGGCCGGAGCGGGAGCGGGAGTGGCTGCGCCGACTCGGCTACGGCAACGGCGAGGTCGGCGCCGCGGTGGACCAGTTCTGGCTACGCGGGCCGCTGACGATCTCGGCCGACGAGCAGGCGCGGTGGCTGGCCCGGTTGGCCCAGGGCGAACTGCCGGCCGGCCGGGGGCACCAGGCGACCGTCCGGGACATCCTGCGCCTGGAACGCACCGCCACGCACACCCTGTACGCCAAGACCGGCCAGACGGACGCCACCGAGCCGGGCACCGGGTGGTGGGTCGGCTGGGTCGAGCGCGGCGACCGGCTGTACTGCTTCGCGCTGAACGTGGACATCCGCACCGACGCCGATGCCGACAAGCGGCTGCCGCTCGGCCGGCAACTGTTGCACCGCCTCGGCGCCCTGCCCGCCGCCTGACCGTCCCCACAGCGGGCACCGGAGAAGCGCTCGTGGATTGGCTTCAGCTTGCCGGACAGACCTTGCCATCGACTACCGTCAGGACCATGCTCCCCTTGCATGTCACCACGTGGGACGCGCCCCACGCACGCGACGACCAGGTCATCCTGATCCACGGCACGATGACATGGGGACTCGCCGCCTTCGCGGCGCAGCAGCCGCTCGCCGGTCACCGACGGATCTTGGTGGTCGACCGGCGCGGCTTCGGCGCCAGTCCGGACACCGAGCAGAGCGACTACGACGTCGACGCCGACGACATCGTCGGGCTGATGGATCGGCCCACTCACCTCGTGGGTCACTCGTACGGCGGCGTGGTCGCGCTCCTCGCCGCGGTTCGCCGCCCGGAGTTGCTGCGGTCGCTGGCGTTGATCGAGCCATCGGCGCTGGCGGTTGCGGCCGACCATCCAGTCGTGGCCGCCGCGCTGAGGAACAACCGGCGGTACGTGGCGGCCGCGCGATCGATGTCGGCGGAGGAATACCTCCTCGCCGCGTACGGCGCCGATCAGCCCGTGCCCGAGCCCTGGGAGTTCGCGGTGCGGGCTGCGGGGACCGCCCTGCGGGAACGGCCGTGTTGGGAGGCTGACCTGCCAGTCGACGCGCTCCGGTCGCACGACTGCCCCAAGTTGGTGCTCGCCGGAACCTGGGAAACCGCGCAGCCGGACTACCGGTCCAGCGTCGGCGAGGCGCTGATCGTCACCGCCGGCATCGTGGCGAGCCGGATCGGCGCCCGTCTCCATCGGGTGTCGGGGGCGGACCATGCACCGCATCAGCAGCGCCCGGAGCAGGTCAACCGCCTGCTACTGCAACTGTGGGACGAGGCAGACATCGCTGCCTCAGCCCGTAGCGGCGGTGGTGGGCAGGTGCCCCAGACCGGCGGCCGCCGCATCGACGACTGACCCCGGCCGCGGGTGCACCGCCGGCACCGGGCCCCGCGGTGCCGTTCACGGTCGAGCGTGAGGCCGGACCGGCCGCGCGTACACCAGGGAGGAACGCGGATGGTCGAACTGCCCGACGACCTGCCGGTCGTCGAACGCAGCGCGGTGCGGCTGGTGGTGCTCGACGGCGACGGCCGGGTGCTGCTGTTCCACACCCGCGACCCGGACCATCCCCGCCTGGGCACCTGGTGGGAGCTGCCCGGCGGCGGGATGGACCCCGGCGAGACGTACCTGGACACGGCGGTGCGCGAGTTGCGCGAGGAGACCGGCATCGTGGCCGACCCCGCGCAGATCGGTCCGCCCACCTGGCGGCGCCGGGCCAGCTTCGTGCACCGGCAGTGGCGGCACCTCCAGGACGAGGTGATCGCCCCGGTACGGCTGAACGGCCCCGGGCCGGACGTGGACGAGGCGCACCGGCTCGACTACGAGGTGGAGGACTACTTCGGGTTCCGGTGGTGGCCAATCGCCGAGGTGGTGGGCAGCGGCGAACGGTTCTACCCGGGCCAGCTTCCCCGGCTGCTGACCCCCTTCCTCGCCGGCGAGGAGATCGACGAACCGTTCGAGTTCTGGTCGTGACCGCACCGGAGACCGGTCGGCCGACGGTGGTGACGAGCGCCCGACCAGCGGGCACAGTGGAGCGGTGACGATCGACATCCGCACTTCCCTGGCCCGCTACGCCGACCGCCTGCACGCCGTGATCGGCGACGGGCACCACGTCGCCTCCCCGCTGGGCGCGTGGTTGCTGCTGGCGCTCGCCGCGCCAGCGACCACGGACGCGACCCGCACGGCGCTGGAGGAGGCGCTCGGCACGGACGCGAAGACGGCCGCCGAGGCGGCCCGCGCCCTGCTGGAGGCACCGCACCCGCTGGTGCCGTCGGCGACCGCGTTCTGGCACCGGCCGGGGTCCGGGACCGCCGGGCTCGACGGGTGGCGGGCGACCCTGCCCGGGCCGACCGCCACCGGGCCGCTGCCGGAGCAGGCCGGGCTCGACGCGTGGGCCCGCGAGAACACGCTCGACCTCATCGACGCGTTCCCGTTGACGGTCACGCCGGAGGTGCTGCTGATCCTGGCCAGCGCCCTCGCCACCCGGGTCTCCTGGATGGACCCGTTCGAGGTCGCGCCCGCCGACGCCCTCGGCCCGGGCAGCGCCTGGGCCGGCCGGCTGGGCCGGGCGCTGCGCACCCCGGAGTACGGCCACCGGTGCTGGATCGCGGACACCGCGCGGGCCGGCACCGTCGCCGTGCACGCCGCCGCCGCCCGGCCGGCGCGGACCGCCGACCGTGTGGCCGGGCTGCTGGTGGTCTCGGTCGCCGCCGCGTCCGACGTGCCCGCCGGGGACGTCCTGGCCGCCGCCCACGAGGTCGCGGCGGTCGCCGCCGCCACGCCGGAGGACCACCTGCCGGCGTCCCGGCGTTCCCTGTACGACCTTCCGCTGGGCGACGCTCCGCTGTGGACGCTGCGGGAGGAGCCGGGCGAGACGTTCGCGCCGGGCGGCCGGGAGGAGCGGGCGACGGCGGTGCTGCCCTGCTGGTCGGCGGAGAGCCGGCACGTTCTGACGGCACCTGAGCTGGGCTTTCCCGCCGTCGCGCGGGTGTTCGGCGAGCTGCTGGGCGCCGCGGGGCTGGGGTTCGAGGTGGCGCAGGCCGCGATGGCCCGCTACGGCCGGTACGGCTTCGAGGCGGCCGCGGTCACCGGCTTCGCCACGCTCGAGAGCCTGCCGCCGGAGGGGACCGTCCGGATCGCCGAGCTGCGCTTCGGCCACCCGTACGCCGTGGTGGCGGTCGCCACCGACGGTCGGGCCGGTGGCGGCGCGGCCGGCCCGTGGGACGGGGTGCCGGTCTTCTCGGCCTGGGTCGCCGACCCTGAGGACGTGCCCGAGGCCGACCTCGCCGACCGGTACGACGGCGAGTGAGCCCCCGGGGGCCCGTCAACCGGGCCCCCGGGGAACGACTCACACCCCTACCGGCACCTTCTCCTCGGCGCGCTCGGCGGCACGGGCGGCGAGCCGCTTCTCCCGCTCCTGCGCGCCGATCAGGTCGTCGGGCAGCGAGTCCGGCACCTCGATGTCGAACCGGCGCAGCAGCCGGATCGCGAAGCCGCCGAGGGTGATCAGCACCAGCGCCGCGCCGAAGCAGACGTACGCGAAGCCGATGCCGCGGCCCGGACCGGTGCCGATCACCGCGCCCACCGACCCGGCGAGCGACCCGCCCGGGGCGAGCATCGGCTCGAACAGGGCGGTCGCGCCGGGGGCGAGCAGCGCGAACCCGATCGGCAGGGTCGACCAGGAGATGGTCTGGTTGAGGCTGAACACCCGGCCGTGGAAGCGCTGCGGCACCTTCACCTGGACGATGGTGGCGTAGATCGACTGCGCCGTGGTCATCGCCATCGCCAGCCAGAACGCGCCGACGCAGATCATCGCCACCGAGGCGTCCAGGCCGATCAGCATGCAGCCGACCGCCGTGCCGAGGTTGCCGATCAGCACGCCGATCATCCGTCGGTGCCGGGGGCCGCCCCAGAGCGACATGAGCACGCCGCCGGCGACTGCGCCGAGCGCCTCGGCGAGGGCCACCTGGGCCACCTGCGTCGCGGTGCCGAAGGAGAGCACGAGCGGCGTGGTGAGCACCAGGGCGGGCGCCAGGAAGATGTTGCCCAGCGCGAAGTAGCCGAGCATCAACCGGAAGCCCCGGTGCTGCCAGGAGTAGCGCATGCCGTTGGCGATGGCCACCAGCAGCCGCTCCTTGGGCCGCCACCCGAGCAGGTCGGGGAAGCGGACCACGGCCAGGGTCAGCACCGCCACCACGTAGCTCGCCACGTCGATGAGCAGGATGCCCTTGAGCTCGATGGCGGCCAGCAGGCCGGCCGCGAAGACCGGCATCAGCAGCATGGCGAAGCCGTTGGTGAGCTGGGTGATGCCCATCGCGTGGCCGAGGTAGCGCTTCGGCACGAGCTGCGGCACCGCCGACTGGAACGCGATGCGCTGGAACGACCCGGCGACCTGGCTCAACGCCACCAGCAGGTAGATGTTCCACAGCTGAAGGTTGTCGGTCCAGAGCAGCGCGGCCAGCACCAGCTGGATCGAGCCGGCGCTGCTGCTGGCGATCATCATGATCTTCCGACGGCTGACCCGGTCGGTGATCGCCCCGGCGATCGGCAGCATCAGCACGCCGCAGATCAGGGCGAGCGCCCAGAGCAGCCCGAGGTTGGCCACCGAGCCGGTCTGCGTGAACAGCCAGATCGGCAGGGCGAACGCGGTCAGCGCCGACCCGGTGGTGGAGACCAGCTGCCCTGCGGTGACCGCCACGAACCTGGCCATGGACGGCTTGACCACCGTCTTCTCCGGCCGGTCGTCGACGCCGATGCGCTGGTGGTCGGCGACCCACCAGCCGGCGTCCTCGCCCCGGGCGGCCGGGGTGAGAGCCGAGACGTCGCCGGCCACGATCGCCGGGTGGACCCGGGTGACGATCTCAGCCAGTTCCTCGGCGCGGTACTTCAGGAAGAAGTGCCCGGCCTGGTCGAGCACCACCAGGCCGAGGGTGTCGCTGAGGAACTGCCACTCGGCGTACCGCTCGGTGTGGTAGTCGGTGACCGGGTCCTCCGAGCCGACCACCGAGACGATCGGCACGCGCAGCTTGGCCGCCTGCCGGTCCAGCAGGCCGGTGAAGTACTCCTCCGAGGCCCGGGAGTCGGCCCGCATGTTGCTGATGATCCGGTCCGCCTGCTCCGGGTCCAGTTCGTCGGTGTCGACGCCCATCGACTTGAGCCAGCTCGCGTAGTGCCGGTTGCTGCGCAGCTGCTCCATCCGGTTGCGCAGGGTGGCGAACGCGCCCTTCGGGCGGGCGAACGGGAACATCGCCCCGATGTAGAGCGCCTCCAGGTTCCGCCCGGCCGCCTCGACCTTGCGGGCCACCTCGGCGACGATGGCGCTGCCGACGCCGCAGTGGCCGTACAGGGCGATCGGCCCCTCGACGCGTTCCAGGATCTCCTCGGCGACCCGGCTGGTCAGCTCGTCGAACGGCAGGCCGTCCTCGCTGAGGCCGACGTCGTGGCCGGGGATGGCGAGGGACCACAGCGCGTGCCCGGCCGGCAGCGCGTCGGCGAGCGGCTGGTAGACGATCGCGCTGCCGCCGCCGTAGGGGACGCAGACGTACGACAGCACGCGCTTGGCCGCCGGGATCGGCTTGGTCAGCTCGTAGAGCAGCCGGCGCGGCCCGTCGGCCTCGGCGCTGCCGGACATGAAGGCGGCCAGCTCGCGGATGGTCCGCTGCTGGAACAGGTCCATCACGCCGACCGGCCGGCCGCCGTGTTCCGCCTTGCGGATCTTCGCCACGACCTGGGTGGCGAGCATCGAGTGCCCGCCGAGGTCGAAGAAGTCGTCGTCGATGCCGAGCGTGTCGACGCCGAGCACCTCCGACCAGATCCCGGCCAGCAGCCGCTCGGTGTCGTCGCGCGGCTCCACCAACGCCACGGACGCCTCGCGGGTGACCACCGGCGCGGGCAGCGCCCGGCGGTCGAGCTTGCCGTTCGGCGACAGCGGCAGCGCGTCGAGGGTGACGAACGCGCTCGGCACCATGTACTCGGGCAGCGTCTCCTTCAGCGCCGACTTCAGCGTGGCGTGCTCCGCCCCGCCGACCACGTACGCGGTCAGCCGCTTGTCGCCGGGGCTGTCCTCGCGGACGATCACCGCCGCCTCGGCCACGCCCGGCTGCTCGCGCAGCGCGCTCTCGATCTCGCCCAGTTCGATCCGCAGGCCGCGCAGCTTGACCTGGTGGTCGATGCGGCCGAGGAACTCGATGACCCCGCCCGTGCCGCCCGGGGCGGTCCGCCAGCGGGCGAGGTCGCCGGTGCGGTACAGCCGCGCGCCCGGCTCACCGGAGAACGGGTCCGGCACGAACCGCTCGGCGGTCAGCGCCGGCCGGCGGTGGTAGCCGCGGGCCAGCCCGACCCCGCCGATGTGCAGCTCGCCGGCCACCCCGACCGGGCACTCCTCGCCGCGCTCGTCGAGCACGTGCAGCCGCAGGTTGGCGATCGGCCCGCCGATCGGCACGCTGGTCAGCCCGGCCAGCAGGGCCGGGTCGCAGTGCCACGAGCTGACGTCGATGGCCGCCTCGGTCGGGCCGTACAGGTTGTGCAGCCCGCACCACGGCAGCCGGGCGGTGAAGTCCAGCGCCGAGGCCAGCGGCAGTTCCTCGCCCGAGCAGATCACCCGGCGCAACGCCGTCGCCGCCTCGACGCCGTCCTCGGCGAGGAAGACGGTCAGCATCGACGGGACGAAGTGGGCGGTGGTCACCCGCTCGGCGACCAGCAGGTCGCGCAGGTAGCCGGCGTCCTTGTGCCCGCCGGGCTTGGCGACGACCAGCCGGGCGCCCTCGCGCAGCGGCCAGAAGAACTCCCACACCGACACGTCGAAGCTGGCCGGGGTCTTCTGCAGCACGGCGTCGTCGGCGCCGAGCCCGTAGGTCTTCTGCATCCAGTCGAGCCGGTTGACGATGCCCCGGTGGGTGTTCGGCACCCCCTTCGGGCGGCCCGTGGAGCCCGAGGTGTAGATGACGTACGCCAGGTGCCCGGGGTCGACGACCGGCGCGGGGTCGTCCGCCGGCTGGTCGGCCCACACCCGCTCGTCGTCGAGGGCGAGGACCGTGGCGCCCGTGTCCGGCAGCACGTCACGCAGGTGTTCCTGGACCAGCACCACCGGCGCGGCCGCGTCGGTGACCATGAAGGACAGCCGGTCGGCCGGGTACTCCGGATCCAGCGGGAGGTAGGCCCCGCCGGCCTTGAGCACGCCGAGCAGCCCGGCGACCAGCTCCACCGAGCGCTCCGCGCAGACCCCGACCAGGGTCTCCGGGCCCACGCCGGCGGCGCGCAGCCGGTGCGCGACCCGGTTGGCGGCGGCGTTCAGCTCGGCGTACGTGACGCTGCGGCCCTCGAAGGTGACGGCCACCGCGTCGGGGGTGCGGGCGGCCCGCTCCTCGATCGGCCCGTGCAGCGTCTGCGCGGCCGGGAAGTCGGCGGCGGTGTCGTTCCACCCCGCCAGCAGGTCCCGCTCGTCGGCGGGGAGCAGGTCCAGCGCGGAGATCGGGGTGTCGGGGGCGGCCACCACCGCGCGCAGCAGGGTGCTGAACCGCTGCGCCACCCGCTCCACCGTGTCGCGGGTGAACAGGTCGGTGTTGAAGACCAGCTTGCCGTAGAGCCCGTCGAGGATCTCCACCGCGTGGAACTCGAAGTCGAACCGGGTGGCCCGCAGCTCCATCGGCGTCCAGTTGAAGGTGACGTCGGTGGCGTCGGAGACCTCGTTGAACCGGCCGATCTCGTAGTTCTGCAGCACGAACATCGCCTGGAAAACCGGGGAGCGGCTCACGTCGCGGGGCAGGCCCAGCTCGTGCACCACCCTGGCGAACGGCACCTCGCCGTGCTCCAGCCCGTCCAGCACGCTGCGCCGGGTGCGCTCCAGCAGCTCGGCGAAGGTCGGGTCGCCGGCCAGCTCGGCCCGCAGCGGCAGCATGTTGATGAACATGCCGACGACGTTCTCCAGCTCCGGCGCGGAGCGGCCGGCCACGGACGCCCCGACGGCGAAGTCGTCCTGGCCGGCGTGCCGGGCCAGCAGCACCTGGTACGCCGCGAGCAGCGTCATGAACAGGGTGCCGCCGTAGGAGCGGGTGAGCGCGTTCAGCCCGTCGGCGGCGGCCCGGTCCAGCCGGAACTCGACGAAGTCGCCGGCGTAGGTCTGGGTGGCCGGGCGGGGCAGGTCCAGCGGGAGTTCCAGCGGGGTGATGCCGGCCAGCCGCTGGTTCCAGTAGTCGAGGTGTCCGCGGGCCTGCGGCCCGTCCAGCTCTTGGGCCTCCCAGTGGGCGAAGTCGCCGTACTGGATCGGCAGGGCCGGCAGCTCCCCGCCGCGGTAGAGGGTGATGAGGTCCCGCAGCAGCACGTCGACCGACCAGCCGTCGCCGATGATGTGGTGCTTGCCGAGGAACAGCACGTGGTCCTCGTCGGCCAGCCGGATCAGCAGGGCGCGCAGCAGCGGGCCCTCGGCCAGGTCGAACGGCTCGGCGGCGGCGGCGTCCACCAGCGCCTGCGCGGCGGCCTCGTCGGGGGCGTCCACGATGGTCAGCGGCACCTCGACGGAGTCCGCGACCACCACGGTGGGTCGGCCGTCGGCGTCGGCCGGGAACCGGGTGCGCAGCGACTCGTGCCGCCGGCTCAGGTCGGCCAGCGCCCGACGCAGCGCCGCGACGTCGATCGGCCCGCGCACCCGCAGCGGCACCGCGATGTGGTACGCCGCCTCGCCCGGAGCGAGCTGGTCCATGAACCAGACCCGCTCCTGGGCGTACGACAGCGGCACCTCTGCGTCCGGCGGACGCGGGGTGATCCGGGCGGTGGGCGTGGCGGCCTGCCGCTTGCGCAGGCGCTGCGCGATGAGCGCCTGGCGGGCCGCGTCCCGCGCCGGGTCCTTCACGTCGGTCATCAGGGAGTGTCCTTCTCCGCCGCGAGCAGCGCGGCGACCTCGGCTTCGGAGAGCTCGTCGAGTTCGGCGGCGATCCGCTGCTCGATCTGGGCGGCCAGGTCGGCCACCACCGGGGTGCTGAACAGCGCCCGCATCGGCAGGTCCACGTCCACCTCGGCCCGGATCCGGGCCATCGCCCGCATGCCGCGCAGCGAGTTGCCGCCCAGGGCGAAGAAGTCGTCCAGCGCGCCGACCTTGTCCACCTGGAGGATGTCGGCGTACACCTCGGCGACGAGCGCCTCGGCGTCGGTGCGCGGGGCGACGAACGCGTCGGCGGCCGGGGCGACGGCCGGGGCGGGGAGCGCCGCGGCGTCCAGCTTGCCGTTCGGCGTCAGCGGCAGCGCGTCGAGGCGGACGAACGCCGCCGGCACCAGGTGCGCCGGCAACTCCCGGGCCAGGTCGGCCGCGAGCGCCGCCTCGTCGGCCGCGCCGACGACGTAACCGACCAGGGTCGGCTCGCCGGAGTCGATGCGTACCACCACGGCCGCCTCGCGGACGTCCGGCCGGGCCAGCAGGGCCGACTCGATCTCGCCCAGCTCGATCCGCATGCCACGGATCTTGACCTGGTTGTCGCGGCGGCCGAGGTAGTCCAGCGTGCCGTCGGCCCGCCAGCGGGCCAGGTCGCCGGTGCGGTACATCCGCTGCCCCGGCGGCCCGTACGGGCAGGGCAGGAAACGCTCGGCGGTGAGGCCGGGCCGGCGCAGGTAGCCCCGGGCCAGCTGGTCACCGGCGACGTACAGCTCACCGGCCACGCCCGGCGGGACCGGGTTCAGCGCGGCGTCGAGCAGGTACACCCGGGTGTTCCAGGTGGGCCGGCCGATCGACACCGCCCCGGCGGGCAGCTCCTCCCCCGGCGCGACGCGGGCGGCCACGCAGCCGACCGTCGCCTCGGTCGGGCCGTACTCGTTGATCACGGCGACGCCCGGGTGGGCGGCCCGCCAGTCGGCGAGCTGCTCCGCGGTCAGCGCCTCGCCGCCGATGACCAGGTCGGTCGTCGGCGACAGCTCGGCGTCGAGCAGCGGCAGGTGGCTGGGCGTGACCTTGAGGAACGCCGGCCGGTCGCCGACGCGGGCCGCGGCCTCGTCGATGGCGGCGAGCCGAACGGTGCCGCCGGCGGTGAGCGGGCCGAGCAGGCCGGTTACGGTCAGGTCGAACGACACCGGCGAGTGCAGCAGCGCCGTGCCGGCCAGCCCCGGGTAGGTGTCCCGGGCCCACGCCAGGTAGGCGGTGACCGCCCGGTGCTCCACCACCACGCCCTTCGGGCGGCCGGTGGAGCCGGAGGTGTAGAGGACGTACGCGGGGTGCCCGGGACGCAGCGGGGCGACCCGGTCGGCGTCGGTCAGGTCGGCGTCGTCGCCGTCGAGCGGCCCGTCGAGCACCAGCGCGCCGGCGGGCACCAGCCCGGCGGTCTCGGGCGTGGCGAGCACGAGCGCCGGCTCGGAGTCCGCCAGCAGGTAGGCGATCCGCCCGGCCGGGTAGCCGGTGTCCACCGGCACGTACGCGGCGCCGGACTTGAGCACCGCGAGGATCGCCACCACCAGCTCCGCGGAGCGGGGCAGGGCCAGCGCGACCCGGGCCTCCGGTCCGGCACCCCGCGCCACCAGGACGCGCGCCAGGCGGTTCGCGGCGGCGTTCAGCTCGGCGTACGTCAGCGTGACGCCGTCGCGGACCAGGGCGATGGCGGTCGGGGTGGCCGCCGCCTGCCGCTCGAACTCGGCGACCAGGGTGGACGCCGGCACCTCGTGCGCGGTCTCGTTCCAGCCTGACAGCACCTGGTGCCGCTCGGCGTCGTCGAGCAGCGGCAGGGCGGAGATCCGCTGGGCCGGGTCGGCGACGGCCGCGGCGAGCAGCCGGACGTACCGGGCGACGACCGCCTCGGCGGTGGCCCGGTCGAACAGCGCGGTGCGGTAGACCAGCCGACTGGGGCCGGTGGTGATGTCGAACGCCAGGTCGTCCTTGGTGGTGCCGAGCTCCACCGCGTCGAGCCCCGAGTCCGGGATGAAGTTCAGCGCGGTCTGGAAGATCGGCTGCACCGACGGGTCCCGCTGCGGGGCGATCGACTCGACGATCTTCTGGAACGGGGTCGAACCGTGCTCCATCGCGTCGACCAGCCCGCCGCGCACCCGGCCCAGCAGCTCGGCGAAGGTGGGGTCGCCGGTCAGGTCGCAGCGCAGCGCGACCGGGTTGACGAACATGCCGATCAGCGGGGCCACCTCGGCGGTGTCCCGGCCGGCGGTGGAGACGCCCACCACCACGTCGTCGTCGCCGGAGATCCGGGACAGCAACGCGGTGAACGCGGCGAGCAGCACCATGTACGGGGTGGCGGCGGAGCCGGCGGCGAGCTGGCCGACCCGGTCGAGCAGGCCGTCGGGCAGGTCGAAGCGCACCTCGTCGCCGGCGAAGCCGAGCTGCGCGGGGCGCGGCCGGTCCAGCGGCAGGGCGGTCACCGGCGGCGCGCCGGCCAGGTGGTTCCGCCAGAATCCGAGCTGCCGGTCCAGTTCCGCGCCGGTGAGCTGGTCGCGCTGCCAGACCGCGAAGTCGGCGTACTGGATGGGCAGCTCGGGCACGTCGGCAGGCGCGCCGGTCAGCGCGGCCCGGCTGAACGCGGCCAGCTCGTTGGTGAACACCACCGCCGAGTGGCTGTCGAAGACCGCGTGGTGCGCCACGAACAGCAGCGCGACCTCGTCGTCGGCGAGCCGGACCAGCCGGGCCCGCCACGGCGGCGGCGCGTCCAGCGGGATCGGCGTGCGGGCCAGCCCGCCCAGCAGCGCCGCCACCTTCTCGTCGCGCTCCGGCCCGGCGAGGCCGCGCAGGTCGTCGACCGGCAGCGCGACCGGCTCGGCAGCGCGGACCACCTGGGTGAGGGTGCCGTCGTCCATCCGCAGGTGGGTGCGGAGGGACTCGTGCCGGGCGACGACCTGGCCGAACACGTCGTTGGCCTGCTCCGGGGTGATCCCGGCGGCGAAGCGCCACGGGTTGGAGACGTTGTAGACCGGCGAGTCGGTGTCGAGTTGGTTGGCCATCCAGACCCGCTCCTGGGCGTAGGAGGCCGGGAAGGTCCACTCCTTCGGGGTACTCATGCGCCAGCCTCCCGTACCGAACGCGGGCGCATGTCCGTCCAGACGGTGTCGATGTGCGCGAGGCACTCCTCACGGGTGCCGGCGAAGCCGGCCTCGTGCCAGCCCGCCGGGAGGTCGCGGTCGGCCGACCAGATCGAGTACTGCTCCTCGTCGTTGCGAACGACCAGGAATCGGGCTTCGGCCATCACTTCTCTCCAGCGCTCTCGGGGGTGTGCGGTTCGGCCATCGCGACGGCGATCTTGCGGGGGCCGGTGAACGGCTCCCGCCCGTGCGCGGCGGTCATGTTGTCCACCACCAGCA
Source organism: Micromonospora sp. NPDC048063 (assembly GCF_043202855.1). Classification (NCBI taxonomy): domain Bacteria; kingdom Bacillati; phylum Actinomycetota; class Actinomycetes; order Micromonosporales; family Micromonosporaceae; genus Micromonospora; species Micromonospora sp. NPDC048063. Next base: position 37,356 of record NZ_JBIDBG010000017.1, read on the forward strand.
CGTCGTCGCGCTGGTAGTCGAAGCGGACGCTGGCGGCCCGGTACGCGGCCCGCAGGTGGTCCATGACGTCGGCGGGGATCTCGCCGCCGTCGCCGTAGTAGGTGTTCGACGGCAGCCCCTCGGGGCCGAACATGGCCAGCAGCCCCTCCTGGTAGTCCTTCGGGAGGGTGCTCAGGTGGAAGAACGTGGCGTGGTTGAACCAGCGGGGGGTGTCCGAGCCGGGCCGGTGGTGCACCACGTCACGGACCGCGCGGGTACGCAGCCCGTCCTTGCCGAGCCACTCCAGCTCGATCCGGTTCGCCGCCGCGTACGCCTCGACCTCGGCGCGGTCGTCGGTGTTGAACACGTGCTGCCACGGGGTGCCGAAGTCGCCGTGGAAGTTGCGCACCAGCATCCAGCGGCGGCGGACGAACTCCTCGCGGACCGCCGGGTCGATCTCGGCGTACACCCGGCGCACGTCGGCGAGCGGGGTCGCGCCCTGCGTCAGCGGCGGGGTAATGCAGTAGAAGAACAGCGTCAGTGGCCAACGGGCCTGGTACGAGTTCTCGTTGTGCAGGAAGATCTCCTCGTCCGGCGGGTAGTCGGTCGAGGTGTAGACCCGGCCGGCGATGGCGTGCCGGGGAGACGAGCGCTCGGTGTAGACGAGTGGCTCGCCGGCCAGCGCCCGCACCACCCGGTCGAAGCCCTCGACGCCGCCGACGTCGAACCCGCGGAACAGCAGCCCGCCGTGCTCCACGAGGCTCGCGCGCAGCTCCGCGCGGCGGGCGGCGATCAGCTCGGTCAGCTCCCGGCCGTCGTTCTCGACGACCACCGGCAGCGTGGCGATCGTGTCGCTCATTGCTTCCTCACTCCTGTTGTCGCTCGTCGTCACGCGCGGGGCAGCCGCGGGATGTTGGGGGTGGTCGGCGCGGCCGGTTCGTCGGTGGGGGCGGCGGCCCGCATCTCCTCGATCCGCGCCGCGATCCCGGCCACGGTGGGCGTCTCGAAGAGGCTGCGCATCGGCAGCCGCACCCCGGTCGCCTTGCGCATCGCGGCGATCAGCTGCACCGCCACCAGCGAGTTGCCGCCGAGGGCGAAGAAGTCGTCGTCGACGCCGACCTCGGCCACCCCGAGCCCGTCCTGCCAGACCCGGGCGATGATCATCTCCAACTCGGTGCGGGGCGCGGCCGAGCCGCCGCCGGTGCCGGACGGCGCCGTGGAGGTCGTCTCCGGCTCGTTCTCCAGGCTCTCCGTGGTCATCCGGCCGGCGCGGCTGCGGATGTCCGCCACCGTCCGAGTGGTGATCACGACCTGGGCACCCAGCCCGGCGGTGAGACTGCGCCGGAACGCCTCCACCCCGTCCACCGGCCGGATGTCCTCGGTCGGCCCGGCGGAGGTCGCCGCCGGGTCCGCCTCCGGCGCGGCGGCCAGGCCACCGGTCACCGCGCCCTGGTCGACCCGCCGCAGCACGAAGTCGCTGATGGCGACGAGCTCCCGGCCGTCGGCGTCGCGCAGCGACAGGTCCGCGGCCACCACCTCGGCGGTGGCGCTGTCCCGGTGCCGCAGGTGGCTGTGGAACCGCGCCGGCAGCGACCCGCGCACCACGATCCGCCCGTACGACAGCGGCAGGTAGGTGCCGGAGCCCTGGCCGCGGCCGAACGCGGTCGCCACGTCCAGCAGCGCCGGGTGCAGGCCCCACGACGGCAGGTCCCCGACCGCCTCGGCGGGGGCCTCGATGCGGGCCAGTTCCTCGCCGTCGCCGAGGTGGTGCTCGCGCAGCGCGGCCCAGCGCGGCCCGAAGGTCAGCATGCTGGTGCGTCCACGGCCGAACGACGAGTCGTCGTCGACCCGGCGGCCCGTCACGGCCGGCTGCTCCGCCGGCGGGGCGGGCTCGACCGTCCAGCCCGCCGACCCGCGCACGTGCGTGCGGGACTGGCCGGCGGCGAGGCTGCACACGGCGAAGTCGACGCCGTCCTCGGCGGGGGTCAGCTCCACCCGGTACTGGGCGACGGTGCCGTCGGGCACCGAGAACGGCTCCAGGAACACCACGTCGCGCAGCTCCACGGCGGCGTCCCCGGCCGGGGCCGGCAGCGCGGCCGTCACCGCCGCGCGGACGGACTCCAGGTGGGCGGTGCCCGGCACCACGGGCACCCCGCCGATGCGGTGCTCGTCGAGGAGCCAGTGGCTGGTGGCGGAGACCAGGCCGTGCAGCACGGTGCCGTCGGGGCCGGTGACCTTCGTGGTGAGCACCGGGTGGTCCACCGGGGTGGCGACCGTGTCCCGCGCGGCGGCCCGGAAGCCGGCGGGGACGTCGGTCTCCACGGCCATGCCCACCTCGGCCCAGCCGCCCCAGTTCTGCGACACCACGGGCGCGGCGAAGCCGGCACCGGCCCGGGCGTACGCGTCGAGGAAGTTGTTCGCCGCGCAGTAGTCGACCTGACCGAAGCCGCCGATCACCGCGGTGACCGAGGAGCAGAGCACCACGAAGTCCAGCGGCAGGTCGCCGAAGACCCGCGCCAGGGCGAGGGTGCCGGCGAGCTTCGGGGCGAGCACCCGCTCCGCCTCGGCCCGCTCCTTGATCTCGGCCATGCCGCCGCCGGGCAGGCCGGCCGCGTGCACGATGCCGTCGATTCCCCCGTACGCGCGCTCGGCCTCGGCCCGCACGCGGGCCAGGTCGGCGGGGTCGGTGACGTCGGCGGCGAGCACCAGCACCTCGGCGCCGGCGGCCTCCATCCGGCGGATCGCGGCGATGGCCCGGCCGGCCCGGTCGCCGCCGTGCACGGCCAGGTGGTCGTCCCACTCCTCGCGGGCCGGCAGCCCGGAGCGGGCCAGCAGCACCAGTTTCGCCCGGGCCCGGGTGGCGAAGTCCTCGGCGAGGGTGATGCCGATACCGCCGAGCCCGCCGGTGATCACGTACCGGCCGCCCTCGCGCAGCGCCCCCGGCTCGCCCTCGGCGTCGACGGTGACCTGCTCGTAGCCGGTCACCCAGCGGCGTCCGCCGCGCAACGTCACCTCGGGCCGCTCCGGGTCGACCGGGCGGCGCAGCTCGGCCACGAGGGCCCGCTCCCCCGCGTCGGCCGGGCCGGCGTCGAGCAGCCGGACGGTCAGGCCGGGGACCTCGGCCGGGAGCACCCGGGCCAGGCCGGCCAGGGTGGCGTGCTCCGGCCGGGTCAGGTCGGCGCCGGTCACGTCGCCGATGCCGGCGGTGACGACGTCCAGGGTGAACGCGCCCTCCTCGGCGGTCAGGCCGGCGCCCGCCAGGGCCTGCACCAGGTGCAGCGCGCTGAAGAAGCCCCGGTCCTGGGCGGCCCAGGTGGCGGCGATGTCGGCGCCGGTCGGCTCGCCGTCGAGGGCGAACGCGTGCACCAGCCGGGCCGGCACGCCGTCCGCGGCGAGGGCGGCGACCAGCGCGTCGTAGTCGTCCCGCACGCCGGGGCGCAGCCGCCAGCCGTCGGCCTCGGCGGCGAAGCCGTCGCCGGGGCGTACCGTCAGCGGCTGCTCACCGGCGGCCCGCAGCGCCGCGACCAGCGCGTCGCCGCGCGGGCCGTCGGCGAGGACCAGGCAGCGGCCCAGCGGCGCGGTCCGCGGCTCGGGGGCCGCCTGCCGCCACACCGGCACCGCGAACCACTCGGGCAGCGGCCGGGGCCCGGTCTCGACCGGCGCGGCGGCGCCCGGCTGCACCGGGTCCGGGTCGACCCAGTAGCGGCGCCGCTCGAACGGGTACGTCGGCAGCGGCACCCGCCGCGCGTCCGGGTCGGAGCCCAGCCGCACCGGCGTACCGGCGCACCAGAGCGCCGCCGCCGTGCCGAGCAGGGTGGCCAGGTCGCCGGTGGGCTCGCCCGGGCCGGGCAGGCTGCCCAGCGGGACGAGCTTGCGCTGCGCCTCGGACGCCTTGGCCACCTGCATCCGGGCCAGGTTCGCCAGCTGGCGGCCCGGGCCGCACTCCACCAGCGACCACGTGCCCTCGGCGAGCAGGGTGGCCACGCAGGCGCCGAAGCGCACCGGCTGGCGCAGGTGCGCCGCCCAGTACGCCGGGTCGGTGGCCTGCTGCTCGGTGATCCAGGTACCGGTCACGTTGGACAGGAACGGGACGGCCGGCGGCCGCAGCGTCACCGTCGCCATCAGGGCGGTGAACTCGGCGAGGATGGGGTCCATCATCGGCGAGTGGAAGGCGTGCGAGGTCCGCAGAGCCTTGGTCTTGGCGCCGACCGTGTCGGCGAAGGCGGCGACCGCGTCGCTCGGGCCCGCCACCACACAGGTGCCCGGGCCGTTGACGGTGGCGATGGCCAGTCCCTCGGGCAGCCGTTCGGCGACCACCGACTCGTCCAGCGGCACGGCGAGCATCGACCCCGGCGCGACGGACTGCATCAGCCGGCCCCGGGCGGCGACCACCCGCAGCGCGTCGGGCAGGCTCAGCACCCCCGCCACCGTCGCGGCGACGTACTCGCCGATCGAGTGCCCGATCATCGCGGCCGGCCGCACGCCGGCGGACTGCCAGAGCACGGCCAGGGCGTACTCGACGACGAACAGGGCGGGCTGGGTGTAGCGGGTCTCGGTGAGCTTCTCCCCCGCCTCGGGGTCGCGGTCGAGGATCAGGTCGCGGATGTCCAGGCCCAGCTCCGGGCGGAGCAGCTCGGCGCACTCGTCCACGACGGCCGCGAAGCCCGGTTCCTCGGCGTAGAGCTGCGCACCCATCCCGGCGTACTGGGAGCCCTGGCCGGAGAAGAGGAACGCCGTCCGGGGCGCCGGGCCCTCGGCCACGCCGGCCTGCCGGCGGCGCTTGGTGCGCAGCGCGGCGACCGCGTCGGCCAGGTCGGTGGCGACCACGGCGACGCGGTGCGGGTACTGCTGGCGGCCGACGCGCAGGGTGTGCGCGACGTCGGCGAGGTGCTCCGGCCCCCGGTCGGCGGCGGACTCCAGGTGCTCGGCGAGCCGCTGCACCGCCGTCTCCAGCGCGCCGGCGGTCTTCGCCGAGACGTGCAGCAGCTGCGCCGGGCGGACCCGCCGCTCCCGGTACGCCGCCGGCGCCTGCTCCAGCACCACGTGCGCGTTGGTGCCGCCGATCCCGAACGAGCTGACCCCGGCGCGGCGGGGCGTGCCGTCGGTGTCCCACTTGGTCAGCGTGTTCGCCACGTAGAACGGGGTGTCGGCGAACTCGATCGCCGGGTTCGGCGTCTCGTAGTTGATGGTCGGCGGGATCAGCCCGTGCTCCATGGCGAGCACCGTCTTGATCACGCTGACGATGCCGGAGGGCTGGCTGAGGTGGCCGATGTTGGACTTCACCGAGCCGATGCCGCACCAGCCCCGCTCGTCGGTGTCCTTGGTGTAGACGGCGGAGAGCGCGGCGATCTCGATCGGGTCGCCCATCGCGGTGCCGGTGCCGTGCGCCTCGACGTAGCTGATGGTGCGCGGGTCGACGTCGGCCATCGCGACGGCCTGGGCGATCGCCTCCATCTGCCCGTCGACGCTCGGGGCGGTGAAGCCGACCTTGCCGGCGCCGTCGTTGTTGATCGCGTTGCCGAGCACCACGGCGCGGATCGCGTCGCCGTCGGCGATCGCGTCGGAGAGCCGCTTGAGCAGGGTCACCCCAGCGCCGCTGCCCCAGACCGTGCCGTTGGCGTCCGCGTCGAACGGGCGGCACCGGCCGTCGGGCGAGGTGAAGCCGTCCATGCCCAGGTAGCCGACGTGCGGCAGCTCGATGTTGACGCCGCCCGCGAGGGCCATGTCGCACTCGCCGTTGCGCAGCGCCTCGCAGGCCAGGTGGAACGCGACCAGCGAGGTGGAGCAGGCGGTGTGCACGGTCAGGCTCGGGCCGCGCAGGTCCAGCCGGTACGACACGTTGGTGGCCACGTAGTTCGGGGAGTTGCCGGTGGCCAGCGAGACGGTGCCGTGGAGGTTGCCGCCGACCCGCTTGTTGCGCAGCACGAAGCGGTGCAGGTAGGTGTTGCCGCCCGTGCCGGCGTACACGCCGATCGAGCCGTCGTAGCGGGTCGGGTCGTAGCCGGCGTCCTGCAACGCGGTGTAGCAGGACTCCAGGAACAGCCGGTGCTGCGGGTCGGTGATCTCCGCCTCGCGGGCGGTCATGCCGAACAGCCCGGCGTCGAACTCGTCGTACCCGTCGACGAGCGGGGCGCGGTTGACCCAGCCCGGGTCGTCGACCTCGTCGGCGGTGGCGCCGCGGGCGAGCTGCTCCTCCCGGGTCAGCTCGGTGGCCGACTCGACCCCGTCGACCAGGTTGCGCCAGAACTCGTTCACGTCGGCCGCGCCGGGCAGGCGGGCGGCCAGCCCGACGATGGCGATCGGCTCGATGCCGTCGCCCTCGGGGAGGTCGGTTGCGGTCGGGTTGCTCATCAGGCTGTCCTTCGTCACGCGGTGCCGCCGGGGCGGCGGGGTGGGTTGCGGCGGGTACGACTGCGTCGGGCGGCGGCGCGCAGCGCGGCGCGGGCCAGCTCCGGCCGGTCGGCGGCGCCGTCGAGGCTGGCGGCGAGCGCCCGGATGGTGGGGTGGCGGAAGAGGTCGAGCATCTTGATCGAGCGGCCGGTGGCGGCGGTGAGCCGGGCGTGCACGGCAGCCAGCGCCAGCGAGTGCCCGCCGATGTCGAAGAAGTTGTCGGTGACCCCGACCTGGTCGCGTTCGAGGACCTCGCGCCAGATCCCGGCGATCAGCTCCTCGGTGTCGGTCAGCCCGTCCGGGCCGGCCGGCAGCACGCCGCGCGGCGCCTCGCCGGCGGCGACGGTCATCGCGCCGAGCTGGGGCGTGGCCACCGTCGGGCGGGGCAGCTCGGTGGCCACCCGGTCGGTCGGTGTGTCCGGCGCGGCGACCAGCGCGCCGACGAGTGCGGCGAGGTCCGCCAGCAGGTCGTCGATCCGGCCGGCGTCGAAGAGGTCGGGGTTGTAGACCACCTCGACGCCGTACCGGCCGGCCCGTTCCACCACGTAGACGGTGATGTCGAACGGCGAGCCGGGCTTGGGCACCGCGACCGGCTCGGTGTCCAGGCCGGTCAACGCCAGCCGGGGCGGGGCGAAGTTGAGCACGTTGAACAGCACCTGCACCAGTGGCGCGCGGGAGGTGTCCCGGCCCACGGCGAGCGCCTCGACGATCCGCTCCAGCGGGGCGCCGGGGTGGGCGGTCGCCTCGTGCAGCTCGCCGGCGCACCGGTCGACCAGCTCGGCGAAGCTGGCCGCGCCGCCGCGCACCCGCACGGGCACGGTGTCGATGAAGAAGCCCACCACGTCGTCGAACGCGGCCAGCCGGCGGTCGGCGACGATGGCGCCGACCACGTGGTCGTCGCGGCCGGTGAGCCGGCGCAGCAGCTCGCCGAAGCCGGCCATCAGCACCGCCGCCACGGTGGTGCCGCGCCGCTCGGCCAGCTCCCGCACCCCGCGGTCACACGCCTCGGGCAGCCACACCGCCGCCTCGGCGCCGGTGTAGGTGGCCACCGCCGGCCGGGGCCGGTCGCGGGGCAGGTCCAGCACGGTGGGCACGTCGCGCAGGTGCGCCACCCACCAGTCCAGGTCGGCGGCGCCGCGACGCCGGTCCCGCTCCGCCCGCCACACGGCGTAGTCGGCGTACGTGGCGGGCAGCGCGGGCAGCGTCGGGCTGCCGCCCGCCAGCGCCCGGTCGTACGCCGCCGCGAGGTCGTCGTAGAGCGGCTTCTCCGACCAGCCGTCGAAGACCGCGTGGTGCAGGGTGATCGCCAGGACGTGCTCGTCCGGCCCGAGCCGGTAGACGGTCACCTGCCAGGGTGGCCCGGTGGCCAGGTCGAAGGAGTGCGCCGCCCCGGCGGCGAGCATCCCGGCCAGCTCCGCCTCGGCGTCGGCGCTGCCGGTCAGGTCGACCACCGGGACGGCCACGTCGGTCGGTTCCTCGCGGACCGCGTACGGCACGCCGGCAGTTTGCGGGATGCGCCAGCGCAGCACGTCGTGCCGTTCGGCGACCGCCCGCAGCGCCGCCCCGAGGGCAGCGGTGTCCAGCGGGCCGCGCAGCCGGTGCGCCACCGCGATGTTGTAGGGAGCGCTGGAGGGGGCGATCTGGTCGACGAACCAGAGCCGGCGCTGCGGCGCCGAGAGGGTGGGCGGGTTGCCGGTGGTCAGCCCGTCGCCGTCGGCCGGGGCGGCGGCGGTGATCCGCTCCACCAGGCCGGCCAGGGTACGGCCGGTGAAGACGTCCCGGGTGTCGACGTGCCGGCCCAGCTCGGCCCGGAGCGCGGCGACCAGGCGCATCGCGGCGATGGAGTTGCCGCCGGCGGCGAGGAAGTCGGTCTCCGGGGTGGGCGTCCCGCCGAGCAGCCGGCCCCAGATCCGGGCCACCGCCGCCGCGAGCGGCTCGTCCGCGTCCACGGGGCCGGCGGGGACCGCGACGTCGGCGGCGGCGGCCAGCGCGCGCAGCGCCGGCCGGTCCAACTTGCCGGTGGTCGGGCTGACCGGCAGGGCGTCGCGGCGCAGCACCCGGGTCGGCAGCATCGCGGCGGTCAGCCGGGACAGGGCGTACGCCCGGAGCCGCTCGTCGTCGGGGGCGTCGGCCGGGGTGAGGAAGGCGACCAGCTCGGTGCCGGCCGGGCCGGGGACGGCCTCCACGGCGACCTGCCGTACGCCGGGCAGGTCGGCCAGCACGGCCTCCACCTCGCCCAGCTCGATGCGCTGGCCCCGGATCTTGACCTGCCGGTCGATGCGGCCGAGGTAGACCAGCCGGCCGTCGGGCTCCTGCCGAGCCAGGTCGCCGGTGCGGTAGAGCCGCTGCCCCGGGTGCTCGCCGAACGAGTCGGGGACGAACCGCTCGGCGGTCAGGCCGGGCCGGCCGAGATAGCCGTCGGCCAGCCCGGGACCGCCGACCAGCAGCTCGCCGGCCTCCCCTGGCGGCACCGGGCGCAGCCCGGCGTCGACCACGTACACGCGGTGGTTGGGGACCGGGCGGCCGATCGGCACCGGGTCGGTCTCGGCACCGGTCAGCTCGCCGCTGACCGCCATCACCGTGGCCTCGGTCGGGCCGTACGCGTTGACGAAGAGCCGGCCGGGGGCCCAGCGGGCGGCCAGCTCGGCCGGCACCGCCTCGGCGCCGCAGAGCACCACCCGCCAGGCGGGCAGCTCCGCCGGGTCCAGCATGGACAGCACGGTCGGGGTGAGGAGCCCCCAGTTCACCTCGTGCGCGGCGATGAACCGGGCCAGCCGCACCGGGTCGGCCCGGTCGTCGGCGCCGACGAGCTGGACGGCGCCGCCGAGCAGCAGCGGTACGAAGAGGTCGATGATCGCCGCGTCGAAGCTGAGCGAGGCGTAGCCGAGGCTGCGGACACCCGCGTCGGCGCCGGTCACGGCGGCGCAGCCGGTGACGAACTCGACCACGCTCCGGTGGGTGACGACCACCCCCTTGGGCCGGCCGGTGGAGCCCGAGGTGAACAGCACGTACGCGGGGTCGCCGGGGCGGGCCGGGCAGGCGGCCAGCGGCGCCGGCCCGGGCAGCCCGAGCGCCTCGACGCCCGGCACGTCGCCGAACTCGGCCACGGCGGCGTCACCAACCACCACGGTCACCCCCGCGTCGGCGACGATCTCCCGCAGCCGCCGGCGGGGGCCGCCCGGCTCCAGCGGCACGTAGCAGCCGCCGGCGAAGAGCACCCCGAGCACGGTGGCCACGAGGTCGGGGTTGCGGGCTCCGCAGACGCCGACCCGCGTCTGCGGGCCGACACCGCGCCCGCGCAGCGCGGCGGCCACCCCGGCCGCCCGGCCGACCAGCTCGGCGTAGGTGAGCCGGGTGTCCCACTGACGCACCGCGACCGCGTCCGGGGTCCGAGCGGCCTGGGCGGCGATCAGCTCGGCCAGCGTCGCGTCCGGCCACGGCAGGGTCTCCCCGTGGACGGCGCTGGTGGACAGGATGTCGGTCACCCGTTCTCTCCCCGGTAGCTCACTGGATCGGTGATCTGCAACCGCAGCTCGCTGACGTAGCCGCGTCCCCTCGCGTCGGTCACCCAGGCGTCCGCCGGGTCCGGCAGCAGCTCGCCGACCGTCACGGTGACGTCGGGGCCGCTCTTCGCGGCGGCGTCGACCATGGCGCAGAGGGACTGGGCGTGCAGCGGGGCGGTGAGGTCGACGTAGCAGGGCTTGATCTCGGTGCCCACCTTGACGAACACCCGCTCGGGCAGCCCCAGACCCGCCCTCCACCGGCGTACGGCGAGGAACCGCTCGGCCTCGCCGGTGACGCCGGCCAGGCCGGTCTCCGCCACCGTCGTCCGCCAGGTCCGCCGCGCCACGACCAGCCGGTCGATGGTGATCCGGGGCGTGTGCGGGGCCGGCGCGAGGAGCTTGAAGGTGTCCAGCAGCAACGCGCCGAGCAGGTTGGCGAAGATCTCCATCAGCGGCCAGCGGGTGCCGTCCGGCAGCACCGCGAGCCACTCGTCGCCGTCGTTCTCCACCCGTGCCTCGGTGGCGCGGACCAGCCGGTCGACGTCGGCGCCCCGGGCCGTGTCGATGCCGAACTGCCGGTCCCGGGGACCGTTGAGCGCGTACGTGATGCGGGTCGTCATCCGCGGGAAGCTCTCCGGGTAGAGCACCCGCGCCCGGGCCGGCCCGAGTTCGGCGTCCAACGCGGCCCGCAGCGACGGCTGGTCGGGGTGGAACGGGGTCAGCACCGCGCTGTCGAACGGGACGTAGGCCGGGTGCAGCTCGCCGAGGACGAGCAGGAAGTCGCCCCGGTTGAGGGCGTCCAGCCCGGCGGCGGCGATCTGCACGTCCGGACTGTGGATCCGGGCGGACGGCCAGCCGGGGCGGTCGGCGGCGAACAGGGCACGGGCCCGCCCGGCCAGGTCGGCGCTGCGCAGCCGCAGCTCGGTCTGCCCAGGGGCCACCGTGTCCAGGCCGATGAGCTCCGCCCAGCGGGCGGTCAGCCCGGCGCCGGCCTGGGCGATCGGGCCGTCCGGGGCGAGCAGCAGCCCCTGGGCCAGGGCCCAGATGTCGGCCAGCCGCACCGGCCCGTCGCCGCGCAGCTCGGCGTGCAGCTCCGCGAAGAGCCGTTCGCAGGCGGCACCGACCTCGGCGGTCAGCCAGCGTGCGGCCGCCAGCACGATCGCCAGCGGCTCGGCCAGCGCGTCCAGCACCCGGGAGCCGACCGTGAAGTCCAGGTCGCGGGCGGTCTCCTCGTAGAGCACCGTGCGACCGGCGTACATCTGCCCGGCCTGGCGGGTGGCGGGCCGGCCGGTGACGGCGGTGAACTCGGCGTTCAGCGCGGCCAGCGCGGCGCCGAGCCGGTCGGGGTCCCCGGCCGCCGCGGCCACCGCGTCGCGCGCCGCGCGCAACCGGTCGAACGCGGTCGCCACCTCGGCGCGGACGGACGCGTCGCCGATGGCCTCGATCCGCTGCCCCAGCACGCGCTCGGCGTCCGGGCTGACCGGCAGGCCGGCGTCCCAGGTCAGCAGGCTCCGGTCGACCAGCCGGTCGAGCAGCAGGTAGCCGTCGTCGGCGCTGCGCAGCCCGGCCTCCCCGCCGGCGACAAGCCGCTCCACGAGGGTGACCGCCGGGGTTCGCCCGTCGCAGACGGCGAGCAGCCGGGCCTCCGTTCCGGTCAGCTCGGTCGGCGGGAGCAGCGGGCGGGTGACCTGCCGGTCGGAGAGGCTCAGGTGCGGCGGCAGCGTCGGCGCCCACCAGCGCCGCACGGCCAGGTCGTCGGCGAGCCGGTCGGCGTACGCGATCAGCGCCCACGCCTCGAAGTGGACCTCGCGCCGGGACACCAACGCGGGCCCGGGCCGCAGCCGGGTGGCCGGCTCGTCGGGATCGATCCGGCCCCAGCAGACCGGGCCGAAGAACCCGATCGTCTCGGCCTTGCCGCAGTAGCGCTGCCAGTAGCGCAGCAGGCTCAGCTCGCGCTTGCGGCGGCGTACGTTGCGCACCGTCGGGTCGGTGCGCAGCAGGCCGTCCAGCGCGATGAGCATCTCCGGGTTCTGCCAGGTGACCGCCTCGCGCAGCAGCGGGTCGGCGGCGATCTGGTTGGCCACCTCGGAGCCGTCCGCCAGCGCCGTCGCGAACGCCTTCTCGAACGTGTCCGCCTCGCCCTCGCCGGAGAGCAGGGCGTCGGCGGCGGCCGCCGCCTCGGGCGCGGCGAAGGCGGCCAGCCCGGCCGCCGGGAAGCCGGCGGTACGCAGGACGACGTCGCGGAACACCGACCAGCCGGTGTCGCCGAGGGGGATCCGGTGGCTCATGACCGCACTCCGCTTCGCTCCGTGCCGCCATGAGGCACCAACGCGCTGCACCGATGATTCACTCGCTGACGCACGCTCATCGGGCGTCCTCCCGCTCGTCGGCGTCCACGATGTGCAGCCGCAGCTCGCTGAAGTAGCGCCGGCCGGCCGCGTCGGGCACCCAGGCGTCCCCGACCGTGGGCAGCATCTCGCTGACCATCAGCGAGGCGTCGTCGCCGCCGTCGGTGCGGGCGGCCCGCACCATCGCGCAGAACATGGCGCTGAACGCCGGGCTGCTGAGGTCCACGAAGCAGGGCTTGGTCTCGGTGCCGAGCTTCACGTAGACCTGCTCCGGCAGCCCGAGGCGGCGGCGCCAGTCCCGGACCGCGAGGAACCGTTCCCGTTCGCCGGTGACGGCGGCGAGCCCGCTCGCGCCGACCGTGGTGCGCCAGGTCTGCCGCGCCACCACCAGCTCGCCGACCGTGATCCGGGGCGTGTACGGCGCCGGGCTGACCAGCTTGAACCCGTCGACGGCGTGCGCGCTGAGCAGCGGGGAGAAGATCTCGGGCAGCGTCCAGCGCTGCCCGTCCGGGGCGGTGGCGACCAGCCGGCCGCCCTCCTCCGCGACGGTCAGGTCGACCGTGGGCAGCACCCGGTCGGGGTCGGCGCCGGGCGCGGGCGCGAAGGCCAACTGCCGGTCGGTCGGCCCGGTGAGCGCCTCGGCGACCCGGCTGGTGCGCCGGGGCCAGTCGGTCGGGACGAGCAGCCGGATCCGCCGCTCGCCGAGGTCCTCGGTCAGCGCGTCGCGCAGCCGCTCCACGTCCGGGTGCGACGGCGTGAAGACCTGGCAGTCGAAGGACGCCCAGGCGGCGTGCAGCTCGCCGAGGACCACGGTGTAGTCGCCGCGTGCCAGCGCCTCCGCGTCGGCGGCGCAGATCTGCAGGTCGGGGCTGTGCAGCCGGGCGTTGGGCCAGGCCGGCCGCGCGGCGGGGAAGGCCTCGGCGACCCGGGTGGCCAGGTCGGCCACCGGCAGCCGGACCTCGGTCGTCCCGGGCGGCAGCGCGGCCAGGCCGAACAGTCCGGCCCAGCGGTCGGCGAACTCGGCGGCGACCGCGTCGACCGGCCGGGCGCCGTCGCCCCAGAACAGGCCCTGCGCCAGGAACCACAGGTCGGCCAGGGACACCGGGCCGTCGCCCGCCTCGGCGCGCAGCTCGTCGTACAGCTCGCGGAACGCCGCGTCGTACGCCCGCTCCAGCGCGTCGACCATCCAGCGGGCCGCCTGGAGCAGCACCGCGAGCGGGGCGGCGATCCGGTCGAGCAGCGGCTTGCCGAAGACCACGTCGAGGTCCCGGCTGGTGTCCTCGTAGCAGAGGGTGCGGCCGGCGTACATCTGGCCGGCGCGGCGGCGCGGGGGCTCCCCGGTCAGCTCGGTGAACGTCGCGTCGAGCGCGTCCAGGGCGGTACGCAGCCGCTCCGGGTCGCCGGCCGCGGCGGCCACCTCGTCCCGGGCGCCGCACAGCCGGTCGAAGCCGGCGCGGGCGCCCAGCCGGGCGGGCTCGTCGCCGATCTCCTCGATCCGCCGCCGCAGCACGTCCTCGGCGTCGGGGCTCACCGGCAGCGCCGCGTCCCAGGTGATCAGCTCGCGCTCGACGAGCCGGTCCAGCAGCGCGTAGCCGTCCTCCGGCCGGCGCAACCCGATCGCCGGGTCGGCGACCAGCTCGCGGGCCGCGCGCCGGCCGTCGGCGGCGGCCAGCAGCGCCGCCTCCACCGGTGTGAGCGCCACCGGCGGCCGGCCCGGCCGGCGGACCGTGCGGTCGGCGAGGCTGAGCTGCGGGCAGAGCATCGGCGCCCACCAGCTGCGCACCGCCACGTCCCGGCCGATCCGGTCGGCGTACGCGCTGAGCGCCCAGGACTCGAACCACACCCAGCGTCGCCGGGTCAGGCCCGGGCCGGGGCGCACGTCGGCGGTCTCCGGGCGCGCCGGGTCGAGGGTGACCCAGCAGCTCGGGCCGAAGAAGCCGACCGTCTCGTTCTTGCCGCAGTACCGCTGCCAGTACTTCAGCAGGGCGCGCTCCCGGTCCCGCCGCCGCACGTTGCGGGCCGGGTCGGGGCCGCCGCGCGCCAGGCCGTCCAGCGCGACCAGGGCACCCCGGTTCTGCCAGCCGACCGCCTCGCGCAGCAGCGGATCGGCGGCCAGCGCGGTGAGCCGGCGCCCGGTCGCCGCCACCGCCTCGGCGAACTCCTTGTCGAACCGCTCCGCGCCGTCGCCGGTGGCCAGCAGCTCGTCGGCGGCCGCCGCGGCCTGCGGAGCGGACAGCATGGTCAGGCCGTCGGCGGGGAAGCCGGTGGTACGCAGGATGGCGTCCCGCCACACCGACCACCCGGTGTCGCCGAGCGGCACCCGGTGCCCGCCCGCCCTGGCGGCCGGGGCCGCACCGGCGCCCCGGGCAGCATGATCGTCGACGGGGACCCGCTCCGTCGCCGCCGCCAGGACGCCGTCGAGGTCGACGCGGATCGCGGCGAGCAGGTCGGGGAGCCGGTCGTTGAGGAAGAAGTGCCCACCCTCGATCTCGTACAGGATGAAGCCGGCGGCGGTGTGCTCCCGCCACGCGTCGCTGTGCTCCCGGCGGACGGCGCGGTCGTCCCGGCCGCTGAACGCCACGATCGGCACCGGCAGCGGCTCGCCCGGGGTGTAGCGGTAGCTGTCGACCCGGCCGAAGTCGGCGCGCAGCAGCGGCAGCAGCAACTCGACCAGCTCGGGGTGCGCCAGCAGCTCGGCCGGCAGGCCGCCGCCGGCGCCGAGGCGGCGCAGCAGCTCGTCGTCGTCCACGTCGGACAGCCCGTCGAAGAGACTGGCCGCGGTCACGTGCGGGGCGCGGGCACCGCCGACGTAGAGCCGCAGCGGCAGCGGACGACCGGCGCGGCGCAGCTCGCGGACCACCTCGAAGCCGACCCGGCCGCCCATGGAGTGGCCGTAGATCGCGTACGGGCCGCGGACCCGGTCGGCGATGGCGGACGCGACGTCGGCCACCCGGAACTCCGGGTCCTCGCTGATCCGGTTCTCCCGGCCCGGCAGCTGCACCGGCAGCACCTCGACGTCCGGGCCGAGCCCGTCCTGCCAGCGCCGGAAGACGCTCGCGCCGCCGCCGGCGTAGGGCAGGCAGAACAGTTGCACCGGTGCCGGGTCACGGCGGCCGGCGGAGACGAACCAGTTCACCGCGCACCTTTCTGAGGGGGGTCGATCCAGTACCGCTGGCGTTGGAACGGATAGGTCGGCAGCCCGGTCCGCCGGACCGAGCCCTCGGGGTGCAGCGCCGCCCAGTCCACGTCCCGCCCGGCGACCCAGGCCGCCGCCAGCTCGCGCAGCTCGCCGGGCTCGCCGGCCAGCCGGGCGTCGGTGGCGAGCAGCTCGTCCAGCGCGGCGACGGCGCCGGCGGGGTCGGCCGCCACCACGGCCGCCCGGCAGCCGAAGGCGCGCCGACCCAGGGCGAGGGTGGCGGCCACGTCGGCGAGCGCCGGGGCGGCCCCGGCGAGGTGCTGCCGCAGCCGGGTCAGCGCCGCCCGCAGCGCCGTCGGGGTCCGCGCCGACACCGGCAGCAGGTACGCGGGCGCGTCCGCGCCGTCGACCGGCTCGGCCGGGGGCGGCTGCTCGACCACCACGTGCGCGTTCGTGCCGCCCAGCCCGAACGAGCTGACCCCGGCGACGCGACGGGTCGCCTCGGGCCAGTCCCGCGCCTTGGTCGGCACGTAGAACGGACCGCCGGCCAGGTCGATCTCCGGGTGTGGACGGGTGAAGTGCAGGTTCGGCGGGATGACGCCGTGCTGCACGGCGAGCACGGCCTTGATCAGCCCGGCGATGCCGGCGCCCGCGTCGAGGTGGCCGATGTTGGTCTTCACCGAGCCGAGCGCACACGTCTCGGCGGGCCCGGCGCCGGCGTACACCTCGTGCAGCGCGGCGACCTCGATGGCGTCGCCGAGCGGCGTGCCGCTGCCGTGGGCCTCGACGAAGCGGACCTCACCGGGGGCGACCTCCGCCGCGGCGAGCGCGCCGGCGACGGCGGCGGCCTGCCCGGCGGGCCCGGGGACGGCGAACCCGGCGCGGTCGGCGCCGTCGTTGGTGACGGCCCAGCCGGGCAGGATCGCGTAGATCCGGTCGCCGTCGGCCTGGGCGTCGGCGAGCCGGCGCAGCGCGACCACACCGGCGCCGGAGCCGAAGCCGGCGCCGGCGGCGGCCTCGTCGAAGGCGCGGCAGCGGCCGTCCGGGGAGGCCAGACCGCCGGGGGTGTGCCGGTAGCGGGGCCAGGTGACGTTCACCCCGCCGGCCAGGGCGATGTCGCACTGGTAGTCGGCGAGGCTCTGCGCGGCGAGGCAGACCGCGACCAGCGAGCTGGAGCAGGCGCTCTGCACGGCGACCGCCGGCCCGGTCAGGCCCAGCCGGTAGGCCACCTGCCCGGGCAGGTGGTCGGTGAACTGCCGGCCGACGAGCCGGGCCTCCCAGTCGTCGGGGTCGACGTCGCCGATCACGGCCGGGTTGTCCATGAGGTGGAACAGGAAGTACCGGTTGGCGGAGGTGGCGGCGTAGACGCCGACCAGCCCGGGGAACCGGGCCGGGTCGTGCCCGGCGTCCTCCAGGGCCTCCCAGGCCGTCTCGAGGAAGAGCCGGTGCTGCGGGTCGGTGCGGGCCGCCTCGTCGGCGCCGAAGGAGAAGAACTCGGCGTCGAAGTCGGCCACCCCGTCCAGCCGGCCGGCCGCCTTGACGTGCCGGGGGTCGGCGCGCAGGCCGGGGCCGATGCCGAGGGCGGCCAGTTCCTCGTCGCTGTGGTCGTGGATGGAGTCCACGCCGGCGCAGAGGTTCCACCAGAAGGTGCCGACGTCGGGCGCGCCCGGGAACCGGCCGGCGAGGCCGACCACGGCGATCTCGTCGCCCGTGTACTCCCGGGCGGCGGTCGCCGGGGCGACCGGGGCGGGCACGGCCGGCGCGCGGACCGGCTCCGGCGGGGTGTCGACCAGCCGGGCCTGGGCGGCCACGGTCGGGTGCTCGAAGAGCCGCAGCATCGGCAGTCGCACCCCGAACCGCTCGGCGAGCCGCTGCTGCACCCGACCGAGCAGCAGCGACTGGCCGCCGACGTCGAAGAAGCTGTCGGAGCGGCCGACGGCCGGGCGACCGAGCACCTCGCACCAGATGTCGTGCACGATCCGCTCGGTGGGGGTGGCCGGCGCCTCCCCGGCGGGCACCTCCCGCGCCGGGTCGGGCAGCGCCCGCTCGTCGATCTTGCCGGTGACGGTGAGCGGGAACTCGTCGACCACCACCACCGCGCGCGGCAGCGCGTACTCCGGCAGCCGTCGGGCGAGGGCGTCGCGCAGGGCCACCGGGTCCAGCCCGGCACCGCCCGGCCGGGCGTACGCGAGCAGCTCGCCGTCGCGCGCGATGGCGCGGACCGCGGCGACGCCCGGCTGGTCGGCGAGCACGGCCTCGATCTCGGTCAGCTCGACGCGGAACCCGCGCACCTTCACCTGCCGGTCGAGCCGGCCGAGGCAGACGAGGTCGCCGCCGGACAGCCGCGCGCCGAGGTCCCCCGTCCGGTACGTCGGCACGCCGTCGGGGTCGACGGCGAACCGGTCGCTGTCCTGGCCGAGGTAGCCGGGGGCGAGGTGCCGGCTACGCACCACGATCTCGTCGCCCTCGCCGAGGCGCAGCTCGTACCCGGGCAGCGCCGTGCCGATCGGCAGCGGCCCGGTGGCGGCGGGGTCGGCGTCGGCGAGCGGCAGCGCGTACCGGGCGGCAAAGGTCATCTCCGTGGCGCCGTAGCCGTTGACCAGCACGCAGTCGGGGCCGAAGCGGTCCCGCCCGCGGGCCGCGTCGGCGTGGGTGGCCTGCTCGCCGCCGAGCAGCACGACCCGTACCCGGTCGAGGCGGGGGCCGGGGGTGTCGAGCAGGAAGCGGTAGACGGTAGGGGTGGAGTGGTAGACGGTGACTCCGTGCCGGGCAAGCTGCTCGACGGCGTGGGCGAGGCCGTGCCGGCGCAGCTCCACCGGGACGACGGCGGCCCCGGCGAGCAGCGCCGGGTAGAGGTCGGGGATCGCCGCGTCGAAGCTGAACGAGGCGAGCAGGCTGAGCCGGTCCTCCGGGCCGATGTGGAGGGCCGCGATCTGGTTGTCCACCACGTGCAGCAGGTTGCGGTGGGTCTGGCCGACCGCCTTCGGCACGCCGGTGGATCCGGAGGTGAACAGCACGTACGCCAGCGCGTCCGGGTCGACGGGCACGGGCCGCAGCGGCGCGGCCGGGAGGTCGTCGACCGTCAGCACCCGGACGGCCGGCCGGTCGGCGGTGAGCCGGCGGGCCAGCCCGGCGTGCTCGACTCCACACAGGACGGTGCCGACCTCCGCGGCGGCGAGCATGTGCCGCAGCCGCTGCTCCGGAAAGCCCGGATCCAGCGGCACGTACGCGCACCCGGCGGCGAGCGTGCCGAGGATGGCGGCGATGGTCGCGGGCCCGTGCCCGGTGAGCAGGGCCACCCGGTCGCCCGGTCGGCACCCGGCTCCGGCGAGGGCGGCGGCGTGCCCGCCGGCGGCGCCGGCGAGCGCGGCATAGCTGAGCGGGGCGGCCTCGCCGAGGACGGCCGGCTGATCGGGCTGGCGGGCGGCGACAGCACCGAAACGATTGACTACGGTCGGTTCTGCCATGTCAGCGCGCGGTGGCGGACCCGCTCATGGACAGCGCGCAGCGTTCGACAAACGCAACCATCGATCCCCCCCAGGACTTCACAATGGAAGCAGCATAAGGCTCGATGCATGGCGGGAAAGATCATCGTTTAGAGTCCATCCGAACAGTCGACGGACCCCTCACGCAACGGATGGGTAAAACCGTCCGATCATCCCTCTAGCGCATAGAGGAGCTTCCGTCTACTTGCGAGCCGGCCGACGATTCTCCGGCCAAACGGCTCGTGGACCTTCAGTCTTCCTGCGACCGGGGTCGATGTCCACAGACGACTTTGTGAACGACGGATGACCGGCTGGGTCGTCAGCTGTCATATGGCGGGCGGGGGATCGGCTGGCTCGTGCCGTCGAAGTCCCCGGGCAGCCGGGCGACCATGTCGCGGAACTCGTCGACGGTGACCGCCTCCCGCAGGGTGGCGAAGACGGCGCCGGTGCCGACGCGGGCGGTGGCCTCGTCCACTCCGGCCCGCTCCCCCACGCGGCGCAGGAACTCCGCCGGCCCGAGGGGGGCCGGCCGGCCGTCGGCGGGGTCGGGCCCGGTCAGGTAGCCGTCCAGCTCGTCGGGGAGGTGCCCGGCCAGGTCGCCCGACCGGTCGCCGGTCATCCGCTCCACCATCGTCTGCAGCACGGCGCGGGCGATCGTGGCAGACTGCGCGGTCGACAGCCCCGCCCGGCGGGACACCGCGTCGACGAATAGGGGAAACCGCACGGTGCCCTCCTGTCGTCACCGGCCCCGCGCATACCCGCGCCCGCCGCCGGCAAACGACGCAACCGGGCCGCGTACGCGCCCGGCGGCGACCAGCGGGACGAGTTCACCCCGACCAGGTCGAGCGGATCATGCTGGCGGGCGCCGAGCGGCAGGCTCAGCCGGTCCGGTCGTCGGCGAGGACGTCGAGCAGCAGCGCGGCGGTCCAGCCGAAGGCGGGTGAGCCGAGCCCGGCGCCGGTGTCCGGGTGGAAGTACTCGTGGCAGCCGGAGCGGGCCACCAGCTCGATCATCGAGTCGCGCAGGCCGGCCGCCAGGTCGGGGCGGCCGTGGGTGAGCAGCCCCCGGCGCACCAGCCAGTTGATGTTCATCCAGCTCGGCCCGCGCCAGTAGCGCAGCGGCTCGAAGTCCGGCGCCGTGCGGTCGTGGCTGGGCAGCGGCCGGTCCATCCGGGCGGCCAGCCCGAACCGCGGCGAGCACGCCTCGGCGACCAGCGCCGTGGCCTGCCGGGCGGGCAGGTCGGGCAGGATCAGCGGGACGAGGCCGAGCACCGTCCGGGCCGGCACGAGGCGGTCGGCGCGCAGGTCCCGGGGCTGGAAGGTGCCGGTCGTGGGGTCGTACAGCCGGCGCACCAGGGCCTCGGTGATCCGGACGGCACGCTCCCGGTGCGGGCCGGGGTCGGCCCCGACCACCGGCGCGATCCGGGCGAGCGCGTGCTCGGCGGCGCCCATCGCCGCGTTGAGCAGCGGACACTCCACGAGGAACGGATGGTGGGCGGCCAGTTCCGCGTCGCGGTAGCGGTGCTGCCGGTAGGACGCCACGATCGCGACGTAGCGGGCGTAGTCGAGGTCGGTGGGGCGGTGCGCGGCGTCGGCGTGCGTGGTGTCGTGCCGGCGGTACGCGCGCATGACGGCGGCGTCGGCGGGAACCGCCGCCATCGGCGCGTCCCAGGCGGGGCTGTTGTCCAGCCCGGACTCCCACGGGTGGACGATGCAGGCCAGCCCGCCGCCGCCGACGTCCCGGTGGGTGGCCAGGTAGCGCTGCTGCGCCACCAGCCCGGGATAGAGCCGACGCAGCGCGGCCCGTCCCTCCGCCGAGGGGCACCGGCGGTACGCCAGCCACGCGGCGGGCGCATGCACCGGCGGCTGGACCAGCCCGGACGTGGCGGCGGCCGGGGCGCCCTCGGCGAGGGCCGAGTCCCAGAACTCCGGCCCCGGGAAGTACGAGCCGACCCGCAGCGCCGGGTTGAACACGATGTGCGGCACCCGCCCGTCGGCCCACTGGGCCCGGAACAGGCTCGCCAGCTCCCGCCAGGCGCGGTCGGGGCGGACGTGGGCCCAGCCGAGCGCGATGAACGCCGAGTCCCAGCTCCACTGGTGCGGGTAGAGGGTGCGCGAGGGCACGGTGTGGTCGTGCTCCCAGTTGCCGTCGAGGGTGGCGACGGCGAGCTGGCGCAGCGCCGCGCCGTCCCGGGCGCCGCCGTCCCGGGCCTCGGCCTCCCGGGGGCCGGCGTCACGGGGGCCGGCGTCACGGGGGCCGGCGTCACGGGGGCCGGCGTCACGGGGGCCGGCGTCACGGGGGCCGGCGTCGGCGGCCGTCCCGGTGTCCGGGCCGCCGTCCGCGGTGTCTGTGCTCATGCCGCCGCCTGCCGGGGCTGCGCGTGTCGGAGCACGGCGGCGGCCTGGTGCAGGGCGCGGACCGGGTCGCCCCGCAGCCGGCACTCCAGCGCCAGCCAGCCCCGGTAGTCGATCTCCAGCAGGGTGCGCACCAGGGCCGGCCAGTCGAGGTGGCCGGCGCCCGGCTGGTAGCGGTTGGAGTCGCTGACCTGCACGTGCCCGAGATAGGGCGCGGCGGCGCGCAGCGCCCGGTGCACGTCGTCCTCCTCGATGTTCATGTGGAAGGTGTCCGCCGCCACCCGCACCGAGGGCAGCCCGACGGCCGCGCAGAGGGCCACCGCGTCGTCGAGCCGGTTGACCATGTGGTCCTCGTACCGGTTCAGCGGTTCCAGGAAGAGGGTGACCCCCTCGGCGCGGGCGTGCTCGCCCAGCTCGCCGAGGGCGTCGAGGAGCACCTGCCGGTCGCCGGCGGGCGAACGGGGCGGCTCGAACGGCGGCAGCCGCCGGGAGAACATCCCCCACGCCGCCGGGGTCATCGCGCCGACGCCGCCGAGCTCGGCGATCACCGAGAGCTGCGAGCGCAGGTTGCGCACCGCGTCGCGGGACCGCCCGGGGTCGAAGTCGCCGATGAAGTGGTCCATCTCGACACAGACGGTGGGCATGACCACCCCGGCCGCCCGGGCGCGGCGCAGCTCGGGCAGCCGGCGGGCGAGGCCGAGGTCGCCCCGGCCGCGCAGCTCGATCGCGTCGTAGCCGAGCGCGGTGGCGAGCGCGTACTTCTGGATCAGGTCGGTGCCCGGCAGGAGCTGCTCCTGACAGGCCAGGGGAATCGTCATCGGAACCTCAGCACCACTTGGAGGGTGTCACCGTCACCGCGGTCGAGCAGCGCCAGCGCGTCGGCCACCGCGCTGGCGTCCACGACGTGGCTCACCAGCGGCAGCGGGTCGACGCTGCCCTCGGCCACCAGGTCCATGAAGGTGTGTGCGACGCGGGCTCCGGTCCACCGGCCGGCCATGCCGGGAGCCGGGGTCGGCCCGGAGACCTGGGCCGCCACCAGCTGGATCCGGTTGTGGTGGAACTCCTCACCCAGGCCGAGCCCGTCGGCCTGCCCCTGGTAGAAGCCGGCGGCCACGACGCGGCCGGCGTGGGTGGTGGAGCGGATCGCCTCGTGCAGCGCCGGGTAGGCCCCGGACAGCTCCAGGCAGACGTCCGCACCCCGGCCGCCGGTGGCCCGGCGCAGCACGGCCGCGGCCGACTCGGCGCCCGCGTCGACCGCGATGCGCGCGCCGAGGCGGGTGGCGTGCGCCAGCCGGGCGGGCACCCGGTCGACGGCGACCACCCGGGCGCCGGAGAGGGCGGCGAGGCGGGTGGCGAGCAGCCCGATGACGCCCTGCCCGAAGATGCCGACCCAGTCACCGAGGTGCAGGTCGCCGGCGAGCACGGCGGTGAGGGCGA
This sequence comes from Micromonospora sp. NPDC048063, assembly GCF_043202855.1. Taxonomy (NCBI): domain Bacteria; kingdom Bacillati; phylum Actinomycetota; class Actinomycetes; order Micromonosporales; family Micromonosporaceae; genus Micromonospora; species Micromonospora sp. NPDC048063. The sequence goes on from NZ_JBIDBG010000017.1 coordinate 59,988, forward strand.
TCGCCCCGGGGCGGGCGAAGACGGCCGCGAGCGGATCCAGCCCGGCGGGCAGCGGGTGCACCGCCTCGGCGGCCACGACCGCCTCGGCGCGATGCCCCCAGATGCCCCAGACCGCCTCGCCCGTCCGCCGGTCGGCCACGTCGGGCGCGACCTCGACGACCTCGCCGACCTCCTCGTAGCCGAAGCCCACCAGCGGGTACGGCACGGAGGTCTGCCGGGGCACGAACATCCGGCTGACGTCGTCCCAGTCCTTGCTCAGCCGGGGGTTGCTGCCCCGGTAGAGGGTGAGCTCGGTGCCGGCCGAGATGCCGGAGTAGCAGGTGCGGACGCGGACCTGACCGGGCCCGAGCGGATCCGGGGGGCAGGGCTCGAGGCTGATCCGTCGGGGCCCGGCCAGAGAGACAACCCAGTTGACCATGAGTCACATCCCGGTAGCACTGGGTTCCATCGTAGGCAGAAAATCGGTATATGTCTTGTAATTGATCAATCGAAGGCGTTGAATCCCTTGTATACCCTTCGAGAGGAGTGCCACCGATGTCAGCACCTCCGATGCGGATACTCGCCGCCACCCTGATCATGGCAGTCACCGGGGCCAGCCTGCTCGCCTGCGGCGACGAGGAAACCGACAGCGACAGCAAGAAGATCACCGTGTGGAGCCTGGAGGACGTGGCCGACCGGGTCACCGCCACCAAGGCGATCATCGCGGACTTCACCGCCCGGACCGGGATCACGGTCGACCTGGTCACCGTGAACGAGGACCAGTTCCCCTCGCTGATCGCCTCCAGCGCCGCCGCCGGCGAGTTGCCCGACGTGGTCGGCTCGGTGTCGCTGGCCGGGGTACGCACCCTCGCCGGCAACGAACTGCTGCACCCCTCGGCGAACGCGGAGGTCGTCGAGGCGCTCGGCCGGCAGACGTTCTCGCCGCGCGCGCTCGAGCTGACCGCCGACGACGGCAGACAGCTCTCCGTGCCCAGCGACGGCTGGGGGCAGCTGCTCGTCTACCGCAAGGACCTGTTCGACGCCGCCGGGCTGCCCGCCCCCGACACGTACGAGAAGATCGCCGCCGCCGCCACGAAGCTGAACACCGGCGGCGTCGCCGGCATCACCGCCGCCACCGCCCCCGGCGACGTGTTCACCCAGCAGACCTTCGAGCACTTGGCGCTGGCCAACAACTGCCAGCTCACCGACGACGCCGGGGCCGTGAAACTGGACTCCCCCGAGTGCGTCGAGGCGTTCCGGTTCTACGGCGACCTCATGCGCACCAGCTCCGTGAAGGGCGCGCAGGACGTGGACACCACGCGGGCCACCTACTTCGCCGGCAAGGCAGCCATGCTGATCTGGTCGCCGTTCATCCTCGACGAGCTGGCCGGGCTGCGCAACGACGCCAAGCCGACCTGCCCACAGTGCCAGGCCGACCCGGCGTACCTGGCGAAGAACAGCGGCTTCGTCACCGCGATCAAGGGCCCGAACGGCGCCGCGCCGGCCCAGTACGGCGAGATCAGCTCGTGGGCCGTGCTCGACGGCGCCGCCGCCGACTCGGCGAAGTCCTTCGTGGAGCACATGCTCGGCGGCGCCTACCCGCACTGGTTCGGCATGTCGCCCGAGGGACGCTTCCCCGTCCGCAAGGGCACCGCTGCCGAGCCGGAGAAGTTCCTCACCGCCTGGAACGCCAGCCAGGCCGGGGTGGACGCCAAGAAGCCGCTCGCCGACGTGTACGGCGAGGAGGTGCTCGCCGGCCTGCGGCGCAGCCCGGACACCTTCCAGCGCTGGGGCCTCACCCAGGGCCAGGGCAAGCTGGTCGGCGCGATCCTCGGCGAGCTGCCCGTGCCCAAGGCGCTGAACGACGTGGTCGCCGGCAAGACCGACGCCGCCGCAGCCGCCGGCCGGGCGAAGAAGGACGTGGAGGCGATCAAGGCGGGCGTCAATTGACCACCGCCGCGCCGGGCACCGGCCGCTCCCCCACCCGGGAGCGGCCGGCCCCGGCCCCCCGCCGCCGGCCGCTGACCCTGCGCCGCCGCGAGGCCCGCGCCGGGCTCGCGCTGGTCGCCCCGACCCTGCTCGTCGTGGTCGCGGTCATCGGCATCCCCATCGTCTGGACCGTCGTGCTGGCCTTCCAGCGGGTACGCCTCGCCACGCTGCGCCGCACCGGGCTCTTCGGCGAGTTCACGATGGACAACGTCGAGCGGGTCCTGAACACCCCGGGCTTCGCCGACACCCTCTGGACCACGCTGGTCTACAGCGTGGCCAGCACCGCCGGCTCGATCGTGCTCGGCCTGGTGGCGGCGCTCGTCGTACGCCGGCCGTTCCGGGGCCGTACCCTCGTGCGCGCGTCGATGCTGCTGCCGTACGTGGCGCCGGTGGTCGCGGTCACCTTCGTCTGGCAGGTGATGCTCGACCCCCAGCTCGGCGTCGTCAACGACTGGGGCCGACGGTTCCTCGGCTGGGACACCCCGGTGCCGTTCCTGTCCCAGGAGTCGACGGCCCTGGCCACGGTCATCGCGTTCGAGGCGTGGCGCTACTTCCCGTTCGCGTTCCTGTTCCTGCTCGCCCGGCTCCAGGCCGTGCCCGGCGAGCTGGAGGAGGCCGCCCGGGTGGACGGGGCCACCCCCACCCAGCGGTTCCGGCACATCCTGCTGCCGCAACTGCTGCCGGTGATCGGCCTGCTGGGCGTGCTGCGGTTCATCATGACGTTCAACAAGTTCGACGACGTCTACCTGCTCACCGGCGGGGCGGCCGGCACCGAGGTGGTCAGCGTCCGGGTCTACGAGTTCCTGACCGCGCGGACGGACATCGGCGCGGCGGCGGCGCAGGCGGTCGTGCTCGCGGTGGTGCTGATCGTGTTCGTGCTGGTGTACCTGCGCTTCTTCGGTGGACGGAGGGTCGACTGATGGACCGGGACCGGATCGAGACGGTGGGCCTGCGCTGGCTGCGCCGGCTGGTGATCGCCACGTTCCTGCTGGTCACCGTCTTCCCCTTCTACTACATGCTGGTGCTCTCGGTGCGCCCCATCGAGCGGCTGCTGCTCGACCCCGGCTCGCTGGTGGTGGGCCTCGGCGAGCTGACCTTCGACACGTACGCCGAGGTGGTCAGGGCGGCCGACGACGGCGGCCAGGGCTTCCTCACCTTCATGCGCAACAGCGGCCTGGTCGCCGTGGCGGCGACCCTGCTGACGCTGGCCGTGGCGATCCCCGGCGCGTACGCCGTCGCCCGGCTGCGGTTCTTCGGCCGGCGGCAGGTCGACTTCCTCTTCCTGGCGGTCTACCTCTTCCCGTCGATCGTCATCGCGATCCCGCTCTTCGTGGTCTTCACCCGGGCCGGGCTGCGCGGCTCGCTGCTGGGCCTGGTGCTGGTCTACATCTCGCAGACGCTGCCGGTCTCGGTCTACATGCTGCGCAACTACTTCGAGACCATCCCCGTCAGCCTGGAGGAGTCCGCGGCGATCGACGGCGCGGGGCGGCTCGGCATCATCCGTCGGGTCAGCCTCCCCCTGGCGGCGCCGTCCATCATGGCGGTCGCTCTGTACGACTTCATGATCGCCTGGAACGAGTTCCTCTTCGCCCTGCTCTTCCTGGTCGACAAGCCGAACCGGTGGACGGTGTCGCTGGGGCTGGCGCAGCTGGCGGATGGGGTCGAGGTGCCGAAGACGGTGCTGATGGCCGGTTCGGTGATCCTCACCCTACCCATCGTGATCCTCTTCTTCGCCAGCGAGCGCCTGCTCACGGAGGGGCTCACCAGCGGCGCCGAGAAGGGCTGAGGCGGGGCGGGGTTGCCGCGCGGCGTCCGCCGGCCAAGGATGTCCCGGGTGGAAGTCTCCCCCGACACCGACACCGACACCGACACCGGCGTCCCGCCCGCGGCGGCCCCGCCCGGCGCCGGCCTGACCGGCGCGGAGCCGCCCGCCGCGGAACCGGTCGACGCGACGCCGTTCGGCGTCGACCTGGTTGACCGGAGCCCCGGCCGCCGCGCGGCCCGGCTGGTCACGGAGGTCCTCGCGCCCAGCGTGCTGGTCACCGTCATGCCGCTGGTGGTGGCGGCCCGCGCCACCGGCAGCCTCGGCGGCGTGCTGCGCTGGGGCAGCGCCGCCCTGGTCTTCTGCGCGGTGATCCCGGTCGGCGTGGTGCTGTACGGCGTACGCCGGGGCTGGCTGACCGACCGGCACATCGGCGACCACACGCAGCGGCTGCGCCCCCTGGCCCTCGGGCTGGCCTCCGTCGCGGTCGGCATCGCGCTGCTGGCCGCCCTCGACGCGCCCCGGCTGCTGGTCGCGCTGATGGTCGCCACCCTCGTCAACGGGGCGGTCGTCACGGCGGTCAACCACTGGTGGAAGCTCAGCGTGCACGCCGCCACCGCCGCCGGTTCGGTGGCCGTCCTCGTCCTGCTCCTCGGTCCCGCGCTGCACGCGCTCTGGTCGCTGGTCGTCGCGGTGGCCTGGTCACGGGTGCGCCTGCGCGACCACACGGTGGCCCAGGTGGTCGCCGGGGCGGTCGCCGGCGCCCCGCTCACCGCCGCGACGTTCCTCGCGCTGACCTGACCCGCGCCGACCGGTGCCACGGGCCGGGCGTGGCGGCGCGCCGTGGAGCGTCGCCCGGCCGTCCGCTCGGCGGGGTGCTGGACCCGCCGGCCCCGGACGCCCGCGCGGTGCACCCGCCGCGCGGTGGGCCCGCCCTTCGGCACCCGTGGGCGTGATCCCCGTCGGCGCAGGTGTGCCCGCCGCCGGAGGGCCGGCCGGATCCGGCTACCGTGGCGGCATGGGAAAGCCGACCCGTTGGGTGACCGAGACCGGTCCGGAGCACTCGCAGTGGTACATCGACCGGTTCCGCCGGCTGGCCGCCGAGGGGGCGGACCTGGCCGGCGAGGCCCGGCTGGTGGACGCCCTGGTCGCGCCGGGATCCCGGATCCTCGACGCCGGCTCCGGCACCGGCCGGGTGGGCGCGGCGCTGGCCGCCCGGGGGCACGCGGTCGTCGGCGTGGACGCCGACCCGGCGCTGGTGGAGGCCGCCAGCGCCGACCACCCGGGCCCGCGCTGGCTGGTGGCCGACCTGGCCGAGCTGGACCTGGCGGCGGCCGGGGAGCCGGAGCCGTTCGACGCGGTGGTCGTCGCCGGCAACGTGCTGGCCTTCGTGGCCCCCGGCACCGAGCGGGACGTGCTCCGCCGGATCGCCCTCCACCTGCGACCCGACGGCGTGGTGGCGGTGGGCTTCGGCACCGACCGGGGCTATCCGCTCACCGACTTCGACGCCGACGCCGTCGCCGCCGGGCTGCGGCTGGAGCACCGCTTCGCCACCTGGGACCTGCGCCCCTGGCGCGACGACGCCGACTTCGCCGTCACCGTGCTGCGTCGCCCCGCCGCCTGAGCCCGCCCCACCGCCTGGGCCACGGCGTCGCATGAGCCGCGGCGTCGCATGAGCCGGGGCTTCACCGGCCGGGTCAGGCGGGGGTGGCGACGACCCGCGCGGCGGCGGGGTCGAGCGTGGCGCCGGCGGGCACCAGGCTGACCAGGCCCGCCGGCAGCCGCAGCGGCCGGATGTCGCGGTAGCCGAGCATCCCGCGCACCTCGCCGCCAGCGAGCACGTACCGCCGTCCCAGGTCGGTCACCACGGAGACCGCGCCGCCTGGCGCGCCCGGCGCCGCGACCGATTCGACCACCGCGCCCCGGCCCGGCTCCACCACGACGTGGTCCGCGTGCACCCCGCCGCCGGACGCCGGAGGCGGGGTGCGCGGCGCGGCGGCGAGGTCGGGCAGCCCCACGCCGAGCCTGACCTCGGTCGCGCCCCCGTCGTCACCGACCCGGACGCAGAGCGCGGACCCGTCGGGCGCGGCCAGGCGGGGCGGCGCGGTCGGCGGGGCGGTCGGGCCGGTCGGCGCGAGGTCGGGCAGCTTCGGCAGTGCGGCGAAGCGCCCGAGGGTGATCGGCTCCGGTTCGCCCTGCCCGTTGCGGGCGAGCAGCAGGCCGGCCTGCAACTCGGTGATGCCCGCCAGGCCGTCCCGCAAGGCGACGGCGTACTGCCGGCCCCCACCGGAGTTGCGTACCAGGTAGACGTCGCCGATCCGCGCCCCGGACACCCGCGCCGAGCGTTCCCCCTCGGCGGGCAGGGCCAGCGGGGCCAGGTCGGCGCCCGCCGGCAGGCTGTTGAGCAGCGCCGGCGCCGCCGGGACCGCCCGGGCCCGGGTGGCCGCCAGGGCGGCCAACACCCGGTTGGGGTCGCGCAGCAGGTAGCGACGCTGGTGCCAGACCAGGTGCAGCGCGCCGTCGGGGTGGCGCAGCAGCAGCGCGTCCTCGCCGAGCGCCCGGCCGCCGTCGCCGGCCACGCCGATCAGCAGCGCCGACCGTGGCGTCGACCGGTTGTCCTCGGGGGCCGCCACGGAGCAGACCGTCCACGGCGCGGTCGACAATCGTCCGGGCGCGGGCAGCGAGTCGGGGGCGTCGGCGATACCCAGCGGCAACCCGCGCGGCACCCCGTCTATGGCGCGGCGGGAGACGAGCACGGTCTTCGGCCGGTCCGCGCCGATGATCAGCAGGGCCGACGCGTAGTTGAGCACCGGGTGCAGCTTCTGCTCCCGATAGACGAAGCGGGCCCCGGACTCCTTCTCGACGATCACCGCGCCCGGGTCGCGCCACGTCTTGCCACCACCGGCGAAGAGGCCGTAGAGGGCGAAACCGCCCAGGCCGATGGCCGCGACCAGGACGCTGGCCAGGGCCGCGCCGGCCAGCCGCCGGAACGGCGACTGCGCCGGGTCGGTCTCCCGCATCACCAGGGCGGCGACCGCCCGCTGGACGGTGAACTGGTACGAGTGCAGCTGGTCCTGCCGCGACGGCATGGGATCCCTTCCGGTGGTGCGGTCGGGGCACAGGATAAGCGTTCCGTCGATGTCCCGAGGACCCTGCGTCGCGGCGGCACGGCCCCCGCCTTCGCCGGCGTCACCCCGGGGTAGGCGCTCGGGCTGATCAGGCCAGGCCAGGGAGCACCCCGGGGCCTGGCACCTGTCGTACCCCCCCGGGGACAGCATGGTGTCGTCGGGTACCCCCGGGGGTATAGTGGGTGACGAGGAGGTGCGGGGTGAAGCTTCGACCCGAGATGACGAGCGACGCGCTGACGCGCCTGAAGCGGGCCCGGGGGCAGCTCAACGCGGTCATCGAGATGATGGAGAGCGGCCAGGACTGCCGCGACGTGCTGACCCAGCTCGCCGCGGTGTCGAAGGCGATCGACCGGGCCGGTTTCAAGATCATTGCGTCCGGCATGCGGCACTGCAACGCCGCCCGCGAGCGCGGCGAGGCGCCGGAGATGACCGAGGAGGAGCTGGAGAAGCTCTTCCTCTCGCTGGCCTGAGCACACCGGCACGGAGCACGGCCACCCACGTCGCGTGACAGCGACGTGGGTGGGTAAGCAGTGCGCACACGTCGACAACCGCGGACGTGTGCCCGTCGGATACCCCCCGGGGTATGGGATCCCACAAGGAGCACGACAATGGCAGTTGAGGTGTCCGTCATCGCGACGTCCTCGCTCGGCGACCGCAGTTACCTGGCCTCCGACGGCGGGGTGGCGATCGTCGTCGATCCCCAGCGCGACATCGACCGGGTCATGTACCTCGCGGGCGCCAAGGGCGTACGCATCACCCACGTGGTGGAGACCCACATCCACAACGACTACGTCTCCGGCGGCCTGGAACTGGCCCGGCTGACCGGCGCCGACTACCTGGTCGCCGCGGACGACGAGGTGGGATTCGACCGGACCCCGGTCGCCGACGGCGACACCGTGCCCGTCTCCGGCGCGATGCGGCTCCGGGTGGTGGCCACGCCGGGGCACACCTTCCACCACCTGTCGTACGCGCTCGACGAGGCCGACGACGGCGGCTGGCGGCCGGTCGGGGTGTTCACCGGCGGCTCGCTGCTCTTCGGCACCACCGGCCGCACCGACCTGCTCGGCGCGCAGCACGCCCACGAACTCGCCCACCACCAGCACGCGTCGGCGAAACGGCTGGCCGACCTGCTGCCCGACGGGGCCGAGGTGTGGCCGACCCACGGATTCGGCAGCTTCTGCTCGGCCAGCCAGGCCGACGCGCCGGAGTCGACCATCGGCCGGGAGAAGAGGGCCAACCCCGTGCTGCGGCTGGCCGCCGACGAGTTCGTCACCGAGACCCTGGCCGGGCTCGACGCCTACCCGGCGTACTACGCCCACATGGGCGTGGCGAACCTCGCCGGTCCGGCGCCCGTGGACCTCACCCCGGTCGCCCGGGCCGACGCCGCCGCGCTGCGCGAGCGGATCGCCGACGGCCAGTGGGTCGTCGACCTGCGGCACCGCAAGGCGTACGCCGCCTCACACCTGGCCGGCACCGTCAGCCTCGGGCTCGACGGCCCGATGTCGACCTGGCTCGGCTGGCTCGTCGACTGGGGCGCACCGATCACCCTGCTCGCGGAGACCGCGGCGCAGGTCGCCGACGCCCAGCGCGAACTGGTCCGCATCGGCATCGACCGGCCCGCCGCCCAGGCCACCGGGACGGCCGAGCAGTGGGCCGCCGACCCGGGGCAGCTGCGGGACCTGCGGACCGCCGACTTCCCCGCGCTGGCCGCCGCCCGCGCCGGCGACACCCCGGCGGGGCTGCCCGCCCCGGACGTCGTGCTCGACGTCCGGATGACCAACGAGTGGCGCGCCGGTCATGTCGAGGGCGCCGTGCACATCCCCCTGCCCGACCTGCGGACGCGGCTCGCCGAGGTGCCCCCGGGCGTGGTCTGGGTGCACTGCGGCTCCGGATACCGGGCCACCGCCGCCGCGTCGCTGCTGGCGAACGCGGGCCGCGAGGTCGTGGTGCTCGACGACGCGTTCGCCCGGGCCGAGGCCGCCGGCGTCGCCATGGTCGGCGGCGCCTGACCTGAACCTGGCCGCCGGCCGCCGCGACGGCGGCGGCCGGCCAGCCCCCTGCGCCGGTCGGCCCCCGCGAAGCGGCTTCGGCCGGCCACCCCCCTGCCCGGGTCGGCCGCCGCGAAACCGCCGCGGCCGGCCGGTCCCTGCCCAGAATCCGCGCGACACACCCCGAATGAGGAAGAATGAGCACTTCGGAGAACGCCCGCCCCGCCGTCCTCGACGCCGTCGCCCTGCGCGAGCTGATCGACTCCGGCCGCGCGCCCCGCCTGCTGGACGTGCGCACCCCGGCGGAGTTCGAGACCGCACACATCCCCGGCGCCTACAACGTCCCGCTCGACCTGCTCAAGGAACACCGCGAGGAACTGCGCCACCACCTCGACGAGGACGTGGTGCTGATCTGCCGCTCCGGCGCCCGCGCCACCCAGGCCGAGCAGGCCCTCTCCGGGGTCGGGCTGCCCCGCCTCATGGTCCTGCGCGGCGGCATGACGGCCTGGCAGGCCGCCCACGCGCCGATCAGCCAGGGCGCCCCGCGCTGGGACCTGGAGCGACAGGTGCGGCTCGTCGCCGGGTCGATCGTCCTCGTCAGCATCCTGGGCTCGGTGTTCGTGCCCGGCCTGAAGTGGGTAGCCGGCTTCATCGGCGCCGGGCTCACCGTCGCCGCCGTCACCAACACCTGCGCCATGGGCATGCTGCTCGGCAAGCTGCCCTACAACCGGGGCGCCAGCTGCGACCTCGACACCGTCGTCGGCCAGCTGCGGGCGGGGTCGACAACCGGGCGGCGGTCGTGACCGGCGGCCTCGCGCTGACCGTCGGGCTGGCCGTCCTCATCGGGATCACCCTCGGCCTGCTCGGCGGGGGCGGCTCCATCCTCGCCGTACCGCTGCTGGTCTACGTCGCCGACCTGCCACCGAAGGAGGCGATCGCCACCTCGCTGCTGGTCGTCGGGGTGACCAGCGCCGTGGGCGTGCTGCCCCACGCCCGCGCGGGTCGCATCCGGTGGCGGACCGGCCTGGTCTTCGGTGCCGCGGGCATGGCCGGCGCGTACGCCGGCGGCCGCCTCGCCGCGTTCGTCCCGGCCGCGGTCCTGCTCGCCGGCTTCGCCGTGATGATGCTCGCCACCGCGACGGCCATGATCCGCGGCCGGCGCGACCGCGGCGGCGGCCGGCCCGTGCCGCACGAACTGCCGGTGCTGCGGGTGGTGCTCGACGGCGCCGTGGTCGGCCTGGTCACCGGCCTGGTCGGCGCCGGCGGCGGCTTCCTGGTCGTCCCCGCCCTCGCCCTGCTCGGCGGCCTGCCGATGCCGGTCGCGGTCGGCACCTCGCTCGTGGTCATCGCGATGAAGTCCCTCGCCGGCCTGGCCGGCTACCTGTCCACCGTCGGCGTCGACTGGGGCCTGGCCGCCGCGGTCACCGCCGCCGCCGTGGCCGGCAGCCTCGCCGGCGGCCGGCTCGCCGGGCACGTCCCCGAGGACGTGCTGCGCAGGGCGTTCGGGTGGTTCGTGGCGGCGATGGGCATCTTCGTCCTCGGCCAGCAGCTCCCCGGGCAGGTGCGGACCAGCCCGCTGCTCTGGATCGTGGCGGGAGCGGTGGCCGCCGCCGCGGTCGGCGCGCTGCTGCGCGACCGCCGGCACCGCGCCCGACCCGACCGGACGACGAGTGCCGGTGCGCCGCGCCGGCGCCGGCGACGCGACCGGCACGACCGGCCCGACCGGCCCGGCCGGCGCGGCCGGCGCGGCCGGCGCGGCCGGGCAGACCGACCCGGCCGGGCGACGGTGCGGCCGTGACGCCAGCTCCACCGGCGGGCGGAGTCGCGGGGCGACCCGGCGGGCCGGCGCCGCTCAGGGACGCAGGATCAGCCGGATGGGATTGCCCTCCTTGGTGCGCACCCGCCGCACCGCCTCCTCCGCCTCGCCCAGCGGCAGCACGTCACTGATCGACGCGCTCAGGTCGAGCCGCTTCTGCCGGGCCAGGGACACCAGTTGCTCGACGTGCTCGGACTCCGAGCCGTAGTGGCCGAGCAGCGCCTGCTGGAAGTAGTTGAACGGGCTGTCCGACGCGATCGTGACCGGCTTGTTGGCGATCCCGGCGAGCACCAGCCGGCCCCGGCGGGCGAGCACGGTCAGCGCCTGCTCCCGGACCGGAGTCACCCCGGCGAAGTCGAACGCGACGTCGAGCCCCCGCCCGCCGGTCAACTCGAGCACGGCGTCGCGGAACCCGGGGTCGGCCGGGTCGAGCGCCGCGTCGGCGCCCAGCACCGTCGCCCGGTCCCGCGCCGCCGCCAGCGGCTCCACCGCGATCACCGGGGCCGCGCCCACCAGGCGCAGCAGTTGGACGGCGTGCGCGCCCAGGCCGCCCACGCCCCACACCGCGACCGCCTCCCCGGGCCGGGTACGCCCGGTGTCCGTCACCGCCGCCCAGGGGGTGGAGACCGCGTCCGGGATGATGCAGGCCTGCTCGAACGGCAGGTCGTCCGGGATCGGCACCACCGTGTCCTCCCGGGCCACGGCGTACTCGGCCCAGCCGCCGTCGTAGTCCACGCCCCGGGTGAACACCGTGCCGCGCCGGTCCCGCTCCCCCGCCTGGAGCAGCACCCGCTGGCCCGGCTCCCACCCCTCGACGTCGTCGCCGAACGCGTCGACCACCCCGGCTACCTCGTGGCCCAGCGTCACCACGTCGCCGGGCAGGTAGAGCGGCGTGAGGGTGCCGTCGATCAGGTGCACGTCCGACAGGCAGACACCCGCCGCCTCGACCCTGATCCGCACCTGCCCGCGCTCCGGCTCCGGCACCCGCACCGACTCCATCCGCAGCACCCGGTCCGCCACGTGCAGCCGTCCGGCCAGCATCTCCGCCACAGTGCGCGCTCCCTGTCCGGCCCCCGGTCGGCGGCCCTCGACGAGCGCGCATACCCGGCCGGACGGAAGGAATGCGCGCCGGTGGCCGGTCCTCGGGGCGCCGCCCGGTAGCATCCGGGCCCGTGGGCGTGCGATTCGAGGAACTGGCCTGGCGGGACACCCCGATCGGCCTCATCAGCCTGCGTCGGCGCCGCGACCCGTCGCTCGACGTCGAGGTGTACGAGGTCAAGCTCGACGACGAGTTCCTGATGTCCAGCCTCTTCCCCGTCGCGGAGATCGAGCTGGCCCGGCTGGGGCTGGCCCCGCTGGCCGGGCACGACCTCGACGTGGTCGTCGGCGGCCTCGGCCTCGGCTACACCGCCCGCACGGCGCTCACCGACGAGCGGGTCGGCTCGCTGCTGGTGGTGGAGGCGATCGAGGACGTCATCGACTGGCACCGCCGCGAGTTGCTGCCGTTCGCCGCCGGGCTGGCCGCCGACCCGCGGACCCGTTTCGTGCGGGCCGACTTCTTCGCCGCCGTCGCCGACGGCACCGGTTTCGACCCGCAGGCGCCGGGACGGCGGTTCCACGCCGTGCTCCTCGACGTCGACCACTCGCCGCGCAACGTGCTGCACCCCACCCACGCCGCCTTCTACACCCCGGACGGCCTGCGCCGGCTCGCCGCCCACCTGCACCCGGACGGGGTGTTCGCCCTCTGGTCGGACGACCCGCCCGACGCCGCGTTCGAGGAGGCACTCGCGGCGGTGTTCCGTACCGCGCGGGCACACGTCGTCCCGTTCGCCAACCCGCTGACCGGCGGGGAGTCGACCAACACCGTGTACGTCGCCCAGCTCTGACAGGCCACCTGACCAGGCGTTTCGGCGGTCCGCGCCGCATGGTGCGGGCCGGACCGGGAAGGCGGGCGGGGGCCGCACGACGCGGCCGGAGTCACGGAAGGTGGACATGCGGGCCATGCTCTGGGTCGTCGCCGTCATCGCCGGCGCGCTCGTCCTGCTCGGGCTGCTCCTCGAGGCGGTGCGCTGGCTGGTGGTCATCGGCGCGGTGGCGCTGCTCGCGGTCGTCGTGCTGGCGGCGGTCAAGGGGCGGCAGGCGATGCACCACTCCGCCGGGCGCCGGTGACGTCGAGCGCGGCGGCCAGCTCCTCGTCGTAGGTCGCGATCGGTCGCCCGTCGGCGGCGTAGGCGACGAGCCGGCCGTGGGCCATGGTCGCCGACCGGAACGAGAACGTCCGGGGCCCCGGATGGGCCGCCAGCAGCGGGATGACCCGGGGCGCACCACCGGGGGCGGAGTGGTATTCCAGCCGGGCCACCGCCGGCGACACCACCCCGTTGACCCGGACCTTGGTCTTTTCGCGCCGGGTGCCGAAGGTCACCGGGGCGTCGGTGCCGTACGCGGCGCACTGCACCGGGCCCCGGCAGACGAAGAAGTAGCGCGGATTGTCCACGTCGGACAGCGTGTACGCCTTGAACGTCGGGTCGGCACCGGCCGGCAGCGGCTGCACGGCGAAGAACGCCACGGCCAGCGCGGCGGTGGTGCTCACCCGCAGCCAGCCGCGGGCCGCCCGGGGCCGCCGGCCCGCGCCCGCCACGGCCAGTGCCGCCCCGCCGAACCCGGCCAGGCAGAGCACCCCGACGCCGAGCGCCCGGGCGTTCTCGAAGAGGAACTGGATCCCGGGGGTCGTCGAGACCGGGGCCAGCACCACCCCCAGCGAGACCACCATCGCCACCAGCAGCGCGCCGCCGGCCACCCGCCGGGCGATCCCCTCGGCGCCGATCAGCAGCATCGCCGCCAGCACCGGCCAGATCTGGTGGTGGGTCCAGGACACCGGGGACGCGGCGACGGTGGCGCACCCGACGAGCACGGCGGCGTGCCCGGGCCGCCCGTGCGCGGCGAGGTGCCGCGCCCGCAGCAGGGCCACCCCGCAGAGAACGGCCACCAGGGCCGCCCAGAGCAGCGGCAGGGACGCCTCGTCGAGCCCGATCCGCAGCAGCATGCCGTGCACCGACTGGTTGCCGAGCGAGGCGAGGTTGCCGATCCGCGCCGTGTCGCGCATCGCCTCGGTCCAGTACGTCCAGCTCGCCGCCGGCAGGACCGCCGCCCCCAACGCTGCGCAGCCCAGGAAGGTGACCACGGCCCGCCCGGCGTCCCGGTAGCGTCCGGTGGCGAGGAAGTAGACGACGAACAGCAGCGGGGTCAGTTTGATCGCGGCGGCCACCCCGACGAGCACGCCCCGGAGTCGGGCCGGGACGACGCCCATGCCGTCCAGCAGCGCGAGCAGCACGATGAAGATGCTGACCTGGCCGAAGCGGAGGTTGCTCTGCACCGGCGCGGAGAGCATCAGGGCGCAGGCGACGGCCGGCACGACGAGGGCCCGCCGGGGCCCGGGGCGGGCGAGCAGGCGGCCCACCGGGATCGCGATGGCGACCACCGCGAGGCAGGTCAGCGCCAGCCAGATGCCCTGCGCGACCCCCTCGGGGACGGCGGCGACCGGCCAGAGCACCAGCGCCGCGAACGGCGGGTAGGTGAACGGCCCGCCGTTCTCGGCGACGAAGTCGTACAGCGGTCGGCCGGCGTGCAGGTGCAGCAGCGCGCCCCGGTAGATGTGCAGGTCGGAGAGGCGGTCCGGGCGGAGCGTCACGAGCGCGGACGACCCCGCGGCGACGATGACGAAAACCGACCAGAGCACCGCCACCCGCCGATCCCGCATCGTCGGAGTCTACGGCCGGCGCCCGTCCGGCGGGGACCCCGACCAATACCTACGTGACCGTAGGTTACCGTGAAGTAGGCCCGGCGGCGCGTGAGGTGCGGAGGAGAGACATGGAGCTGAGTGCGGAGCGGCCCTGGCTGCGCAGCTACGCCCCGGGCGTGCCGGCGACCATCCCGCCGTGCGACGAGTCGCTGGTCGACCTGCTCCGCGACGCCACCCACCGGTTCGGTCCCCGGGTCGCCCTCGACTTCTTCGGCGCCACCACCACGTACGCCGACCTGTTCGACCAGGTCGGCCGCGCGGCGGAGGCGCTGCGGCGGCTCGGCGTCGACCGGGGCGACCGGGTGGCGCTGGTGCTGCCGAACTGTCCGCAGCACGTGGTGGCCTTCTACGCCGTGCTGCGCCTCGGCGCGGTGGTGGTGGAGCACAACCCGCTCTACACCGAACAGGAGCTCACACACCAGCTCGCCGACCACGGCGCCCGCGTCGCGGTCGTCTGGGACAAGGTGGCGCCCCTCGTCCGCCGTACCGCCGGCGCCACGGCGGTCGAGACCGTGGTCGCGGTGGACCTGACCCGGGCGCTGCCCCGGCGCAAGCGCTGGGCACTGCGGCTCCCGCTGCCCCGGGCGCGCGCCGCCCGCGCGGCGATGACCGCGCCCGCGCCGGGGACGCTGCCCTGGGAGCGCCTGGTCGCCGCCGGCCCGCCGCTCGCCGCCGGGCACCCCGCCCCCGGCCCGGACGACACGGCGCTGCTGCAGTACACCGGCGGCACCACCGGCACGCCGAAGGGCGCCGTCCTGACCCACCGCAACCTGCGGGCCAACGCGGCGCAGGGCCGCGCCTGGGTGCCGGGCCTGCGCGACGGCGCGGAGACGGTCTACGCGGTACTGCCGCTGTTCCACGCGTACGGGCTGACGCTGTGCCTCACCTTCGCGGTGGGCATCGGCGCCACGCTGGTGCTGTTTCCCCGCTTCGACCTCGACCAGACCCTGGAGGCGGCACGCCGTCGCCCGCCGACGTTCCTGCCCGCCGTCCCGCCGATCTACGAGAAGCTCGCCACCGCGGCCCGGGAACGCGGCGTCGACCTCACCTCGGCCCGGTACGCCATCTCCGGCGCCATGGCACTGCCCCCGGCGACGGTCGAGGTGTGGGAGTCGGTCACCGGCGGGCTGCTCGTCGAGGGCTACGGCCTGACCGAGACCTCCCCCGTGGCGCTGGGCAACCCGGTCTCCCCCGCCCGGCGTCCCGGCACCGTCGGGGTGCCGTTCCCGTCCACCGAGATCCGCGTCGTGGACCCGGAGGACCCCGCGCACGACCGCGAGCCGGGCCAGGCGGGCGAGCTGCTGGTCCGGGGACCGCAGGTGTTCGCCGGCTACTGGCGCCGCCCGGAGGAGACGGCGGCGGTGCTGCTGCCCGGCGGCTGGCTGCGGACCGGGGACATCGTGGTGACGGACGCCGACGGCTTCGTCACGGTGGTCGACCGGATCAAGGAGCTGATCATCACCGGCGGGTTCAACGTCTACCCGTCCGAGGTGGAGGACGCGCTGCGCCGCGTCCCCGGCGTGCGCGACGCCGCGGCGGTCGGCCTGCCCGGCGCCCACGGCGGCGAGGAGGTGGTGGCGGCGGTCGTGCCGCACGAGGAGGCCGACCTGGACGAGGCCGCCGTCCGGGCCGCGTGCCGGCAGCACCTCACCGCGTACAAGGTGCCCCGCCGGGTCGTCATGGTCGAGGACCTGCCCCGCTCGCAGATCGGCAAGATCCTGCGCCGCGAGGTGCGCGACCGGCTGCTCGCCGACGGCTGAGGCGGCGGGGCCGGTCGGTCCGCCGACGGGCGGGCCGACCGGGCCCGCACCGTCACGCGCAGGCCGGTGCGGCGGCGGACGGTGGCGCGGGGCGGTCAGAACCAGTCGTCGCGCATCTCCAGCGTGGTCCGGTCGAGGCTCTCCAGCAGGTCGAACTGAGGCCCGGTGCGGGGCAGCTCGTAGCGGAAGAAGTACCGGGCGGCCTGCCGCTTACCGGCGTGCAGGTCGGCGTCCGGCCCGTCGCCCGGGCCGCCGGCCGCCTCGACGACGAGCAGCTGCTCCAGCCACATCCAGGCGATCACCACGTGGCCGACCGCCTCCAGGTAGACGCTCGCGTTGGCCAGCGCCGCCGCCGGGTCGCCGGTGCTCCACAGCCGCCGGGTGACCAGGGTGATCCGGTCCAGGGCCGCGCCGAGCGGGCCGGCCAGCTCGGCGGCCTCGCCCTCGGCCTTCCACGCCCGGGTGACCGTGGCGCGGACCGTCTCGACCAGCAGTGCGAGCCCGTCCCCGCCGCGCATGGTCACCTTGCGGCCCAGCAGGTCCAGCGCCTGGATGCCGTGGGTGCCCTCGTGGATCGGGTTGAGCCGGTTGTCGCGCCAGTGCTGCTCGACGTCGTAGTCGCGGGTGTAGCCGTAGCCCCCGTGCACCTGGATGGCCAGGTCGTTGGCGGCCAGGCACCACTGCGACGGCCAGCTCTTCGCGATCGGGGTGAGCACGTCCAGCAGCAGGCGCGCGCGTTCCCGGTCCGCCGCCTCCGGCGCGGTCTTCTCCTCGTCGAGCAGCCGTCCGCAGTAGAGGACGAGCGCCAGCGCGCCCTCCACGTAGCTCTTCTGCGCCAGCAGCATCCGCCGCACGTCGGGGTGGGCGACGATCGGCACCTGCGGCGCGGTGGGGTCCTTGTCGGCGGCCGGGCGGCCCTGCGGCCGCTGGCGGGCGTACGTGAGCGACTTCAGGTAGCCGGTGTAGCCGAGGGCGGTGGCGCCCGCGCCCACCCCGATCCGGGCCTCGTTCATCAGGTGGAACATCTGCGGCAGGCCCTGGTGCGGCTCGCCGACCAGGTAGCCGACCGCGCCGGGGCGCCCGCCCGGCCGGTGCACGCCCTCGCCGAAGTTCAGCACCGTGTTGGTGGTGCCCCGGTAGCCCATCTTGTGGTTGAGGCCGACCAGCACCACGTCGTTGCGCGCGTCGGGGGCGCCGTCGGCGTCGAGCAGCACCTTCGGGACGATGAACAGCGAGATGCCCTTCACTCCGGACGGGCCGCCGGGGATCCGGGCGAGCACCAGGTGGACGATGTTCTCCGACAGTTCGTGGTCGCCGCCGGAGATCCACATCTTGGTGCCGTGCAGCCGGTACGTCCCGTCGTCCTGCGGCTCCGCCCGGGTGGTGATGTCGGCCAGCGAGCTGCCGGCCTGCGGCTCGGACAGGCACATGGTGCCGAAGAAGCGGCCCTGCACCATCGGCCGGACCCAGGTGTCGATCTGCTCCGCGCTGCCGTGCGCCAGCAGCAGGTTGGCGTTGCCGAGGGTCAGGAACGGGTAGGCCGAGGTGCCGATGTTGGCGGCCTGGAACCAGGCGAAGCAGGCGGCCTGCACGACGTGCGGCAACTGCATCCCGCCGATCGAGGCGTCCATGCCGGCGGCCAGCAGGCCGGTCTCGGCGAAGACGTCGAGGGCCTGCTTGACCTGCGGGATGATGTGCACCCGCCGACCGTCGAAGGTGGGCTCGGTGAGGTCGGCGGCCCGGTTGTGCGGGGCGAACCGCTCGGTGGCCACCCGCTCGGCGAGGTCCAGCACGGCGTCGAAGGTCTCCCGGGAGTGCTCCGCGTAGCGGGGCCGCTCGGTCAGCCGGGTCACCTCCAGCCAGTCGTGCAGCAGGAACCGCAGGTCGCGACGGGAGAGCAGAGTGGACGACACAGGTCTCCTTCCGGCGGCGGTCGCGCCGCCGGCCGCGGCTCGGCCCGGCGGTGCCCTCGCCCAGGTCATCCTGACCGATCCGGCCGGCCGGCGCACCACCCGGCGCCGTGCGCGTCGTACCAGCCCGGCACCTCTCGCGGATCCGGGCGGGCGCCGCCAGATGAGGGCGGGCATTGAGTTGTGTTCATCCTGAACGTGCAGGTCACGGGGGTGGCGTGGACGGGTGACGTCGTGCTCGTGCTGGTCGTCGGGGTCTGTCTGGCGTGAAGATCGTCGGTCAGCGGGCGATCTCGTGCTGGGTGAGGATTTTTCGCGGACGGGCGCTTCTTGCCCTTCGGCTTCTTGTAGCCGGTGATGACCGCCGGGTCGCCCGCTTCGTCGTCCAGGCCGACGAAGCCGATGTCGGCGATCGCCGCGAGACCCGCCTCGCGCAGCCGGCCGACCAGGTCGTCGTGACGGCACGCGGTGATCTCCGAGCCGCGGGCGGGCCGGGCAGTGAGAGGTCCACAACAGCCGCCCCTTGACATCGGTCAGGGCGATGCAGGTAGAAGGCCCTGGCATGGCGCTCGCCCGGGATGCTCATGCCAGGGCCTTCTACCTGCGCAAAACGGCGGTTAAGGATCGTGAGGCCTCTCGGCGGCAGCAGCCACGGAGCGTCACGGAGTCCACGTAAGTTTCCGAAGCTCGAACACCGGTTACCGAAAAGTCATATTCGGCGCGGTACGGCTCCGTCCTGCCAGCGGTAGAGGTCGCGCAGCAGGGAAATCTCGGCGCCGTGATGGATCAGCTCCCTGTTGACGTGCAGGACGATGCCCTCCATGGGAAACCGCTCGGGACCCACCGTGGGCGGATTCTCCAGTTCAGCGTCCGAGAGTTCGCGGACCCCCGCGTTCCATCTCCCATACATCTCATCGAGCTGTTTTAGCGCCTCGTCAGCGGTCCCCGCGTAGGCGAATGTCTGGAAGTCGACGTCCTGGCCGCCGAAGTGCCATCCGACCCGATAGCCCAGGCACGAGACGATGACGTGTGCCAGCCGCCAGGCAATCGTGGTCACCGGCGCCGGCACCGGGTCAGGAGACGCGGAGTCCACCGTCCACTCCCCCGAACCTGCCGACATCGGTGCGGCCGACGTGCCACGTGGGCGGATGCTCCAGCAACCGCGCACCGGCTCCCAGAGGTACTCCTCATCGGTAAGACCGTCCAGCCGCGGCCGCAGGTTCTTGCGCCAGTGCCGGTCCAACTGCTCCGCGAGCCGCTCGCTTCTTGCCATTTCCGCACACTACAGACAACGGAGACCTGGCTGCGACCCTCGCGGACGCCGTCGCCGGCCGTGGGCCGCGAGCGCGTACCGCACCGGGAGATGACGCTGGGGGCTGATGCGCCCTTCGGGCCGTGCCGCCGCGAGCGGCTGTTTGACATTAACAACCCGGCTGGCTGGGTTGGGTTCAATGACCCAAATGTAACAGCCGCGACCGATGACATGACGGATGATCAAGACCGCAGACTCCCGCCCGTGATCAGCGTGGGTACCCCGAGCGAGCGCCACGCCAGAGCCTCCTGCCTGCATGTTCGAAGAGGCGAAGACTCATTGACGGCGGCACCGCGGCTGGACACTAGGGTGGGCGGATCAGACCGCGAGCCACCGGAGGACGCCTCGTTGCCCGACGCGCCAGACACCGAGCCCTACCTCCCCAGCTATGACCCGAAGATCGTGCCCCGGCACCTGACCTGGGCGGAGGTGGCCCCGTCCCGGCAGCAGTTCGATCCGGTCTCCGCCCCCGCCGTCGTCCGGTCGCTGCCGCCGGCCGCCGCTGTCCCCACCCGGCCACCCGGCCGGTCGGGCCGACCCGAGGTGCACGAATGGGGGCAGCGGCAGGGCATGCGGTGGGCCGACGAGATGAGCTTCGCGATCGTCGGCCACTACGGGCACTGGGCGTCGGGCTGGCGGTGGGGTGTCGGCGAGGCGGACTTCGGCGGCGGCCCCGTCCACGCCTGGTGCTGCCCCGCCGACAGCATGGGTGACCCCGAGCAGACGCTCGGCGTGGTCACCGAGGCGCTGGTCGAGTGGCGGGGGTGGCTGGAGGAGCTGGCCGAGCGCTTCGACCGGTTCCTGCCGCTGATCGCCGCCGACCGCGCCGACCCGTCCGCCTGGGAACGGGCGGTGGCGCACCTGGTCACCGTCGTGGTCGACCGGACCTGTGCCGACGGCCCCTGGGAGTGGCACTGCCGGCAGGTGCTCGGCTGGTTCCTCGGCTTGGCGGGCGTACCGTCCGAGCGGCACAAGCCGCTGCTCGACCGGTCGATCGACGGTCGCTTCGACGACTTCCGCACCCCGTCGAACCTGCTGATCCAGGACGTCGCCGAACGATTCGGCCGCGCGGTGACCGGCCGGTGAGCGAGCCCACCGCCGCGCACCGTCATCTCCTCACCAGTCAGCGGGCGCCGGTCAGCTCGGCCAGCCGCCGGTCGGCGAGTTCCTGGATGCGGTCCTTGTCGCTGACGATCACCGTGCCCGGGTCGGCGTCCGGCAGCTCGTCCTCCAGCCGCCGGATCGGCCGGTACGCCCACCCGGCGGCGGCGAGCGCCAGGGTGCACAGCCCGGCGACGATGGCGGTGAGCGCGATCCCCCGGCCGGGCCCGTGCCCGATCACCGCGCCGAGCGACCCGGCGATGCCGTCGCCGGTAGCCATCAGCGGCTCGAAGACCCCCTCGGCGAGCGGGGCGGCGGTGAGGAACCCGGCGGGCACCATCAGCCAGGAGAGCATCAGCGTGGTGGCGAGCACCCGGCCCTGCAGCTCCAGCCCCACCTTGGCCTGCACGATGGCCAGCCAGTGCGTGTTGACCAGCGCCGAGGCGAGCCCCAGCCCGAACAGGCCCACCGCCGGGAAGACCGGGTCCGGACGCAGCCCGACCATCAGCATCGCGACACCGAGCAGCACCACGCCGGTCAGGATGCCGGTGGTCCGCCGCGCCGTGCCGCCCCACACGCCCATCAGGATGCTGCCCAGCAGCAGCCCGGCGCCGCTGGCGGCGAGCACCACGCCGAGCACGGAGGGGTCGCCGAAGGAGAGGGTCAGCGGGGTGGCCAGCACCTCGACGACGGCGAAGAAGTAGTTGAGCAGCGCGGTCAGCACGATCATCGCGAGCAGGCCGTGCCGGCGGGCGATGAACCGCCAGCCCCCGAGGACCTCCTGTCCGAACGACTCCTCCCGCCGCTTGAACAGGGTGTCGGGGAAGCGTACGGCGAGGGTGATGCCGACCGCGACGGCGAAGCTGACCAGGTCGATCAGGACGATGCCGCGCAGGCCGATCGCGACCACGAGCGCGCCGCCGACCAGCGGGGCGAGCACGGTGCTGGTCGCGGTGCCCAGCGAGATGAGGCCGTTGGCCCGGCCGTAGTACCGCTTGGGCACGAGCTGGGTCACCGCCGCGAGGTACGCCGGTTGCTGGAACGCGGTGGCCAGCGCGCTGGCCGTGAGCGCCGCGAAGACGTGCCAGAGCTGCGCCCGGCCGGTCCAGAGCAGCACCGCCAGGACCACCGTGCCGCAGGCGGCGAAGGAGTCGGCGCAGACCATGATCAGCCGGCGGTCCCAGCGGTCGGCCAGCGCGCCGGCGATCGGTGAGAGGACCACCGCCGGCAGCAGCGCCAGCACGGAGGCCAGCGCGAACCAGGAGATCGAGCCGGTGCGCTGGTAGACCCACAGCGACAGGGCGAACCCGGTCAGCCCCGTGCCGACCAGCGACACGAGCTGCCCGAACGCGACCAGGAAGAACGTGGTCAGCCCGGAGCGGGCCGGCGGAACCGGCGCGGGGGCGCCCGTCCGGGGCACGCGCCGGCCGGGCGGCGCGGCGGACGACCCGGTCCCGGCCACCGGGCCAGCCGTTCGGGGCGGCGGCGCACCGCCCGTCGCCCGGGACGGCTCGGCCGGGGCCGCCACCTCGCCGGAGACCCCCTCCCCGACGGCCGGCCCGACAATGGCCGGCTCGGCGACGACTGCCGCCTCCGCCGGGTCGGCCAGGATGATGTCGGCCAGCTCCGTGGCCTGGTGCTTCTGGAAGTAGTGGCCCGCGCCCTCGATGGTGCGCAGGCAGACCGAGTCGGAGAAGTACGCCCACTCCAGGTAGCGCTCCTCGTACAGCTCGGTGGCGCGGTCGCCGGTGCCCACCACGCAGACGATCGGGGCGGCCAGCCGCCGGGGCAGCCCCTGGGCGTAGACGTCGGTGTAGTAGTCCTCGCCGACCCGGGTGTCGGCCAGGAAGATCCCCATCAGGAAGTCCTTCTCCCGTTCGTCGAGCACGTCGGTGAAGAAGCCCATGGCCCGCAGGAAGTCCAGCGCGTGCCGCTTCGAGGTCCAGCGCTCCATCGGGAAGGCGCGGCGGAACCAGCGGGCGAACCGGCCCGGCAGCCGGGGCGCCGGGAAGTGCCCGCCGACGACCACCCGGCGCACGTCGACTCCGGCCGCCTCCAGCCGCCGGCCCAGCTCGACGGCGGTGGCGCCGCCCATGCAGTGGCCGTATACCAGCACCGGACCGGAGATGCCGGCGGTCACCTCGGCCACGCACCGCTCGACCAGCTCGGCCATGCCCAGGGCCGGCTCGTCGGGGCGGTTGAGGTCGTGCCCGGGGCGTTGCAGCGCGTAGAGCGCGACGTGCGCGGGCATCGCGGCGGCCAGGGACTGGTAGGTCACCGCGCCGGCCCCGGCGAACGGTACGCAGAGCACCGTCACCGCCGGCGCGGCCGTCCGGGGCGGGGTCAGCTCGTGCAGCAACCGGTCGGGCTCGCCCGCCGCCGTGTCGGCGTGCCCGGTCAGGCCGCGGATCGTCGGGTGGCGGAACAGGTCCAGCACGCTGATCGGCGGCTCGATGCCGCTGAGCGCCCGGATCGCCGTGAACGAGTCCCCGCCGAGGTCGAAGAAGTCGTCGTCGATGCCGACCCGGTCGTAGCCGAGCACCTGCGCCCAGCGCTCGGCGAGGGCGGCCTGCAGCGGGGTGGCCGGCGCCGCGCCGACATCGCCGCGCGGCCCGCCGCGCTCGGGCGCCGGCAGGGCCCGGCGGTCGACCTTGCCGTTGTCGGTCAGCGGCAGGGCGTCGAGCGGCACGTACGTCGTCGGGACCATGTAGTCGGGCAGCCAGTCGCGCAGGAACGCCCGCCACCGGCCGGCCCCCTCGTCGGGCGGCTCGGGGCGTGGCGCGAGGTACGCGACCAGGGCCGGCTCGCCGTCGATGTCACGCACCACGACGGCCGACTCCCGCACCGCCGGGTGCCGTTGCAGCGCCGCCTCGATCTCGCCCAGCTCGATGCGGTGGCCGCGCACCTTCACCTGGGAGTCGTTGCGGCCGAGGCACTCGATCGTGCCGTCGGGACGCCACCGGGCGAGGTCGCCGGTGCGGTAGAGCCGGGCGCCCGGCCGGTCGGCGTACGGGTCGGGGCGGAACCGGTCGGCGGTCAGGCCCGGCTGGTCGAGGTAGTCGCGGGCCACCCCGGCGCCGCCGAGCCAGAGCTCCCCGACCACCCCGACGGGCACCGGCCGCAGCGCCTCGTCGAGCACGTACGCCCGCAGGTTGGCGATCGGCCGGCCGATGGTGACCTCGGGCGCGTCCGGCGCGATCCGGGCCGTGGTGGCCCAGATGGTGGCCTCCGTCGGCCCGTACATGTTCCACAGCTCGCCGACCCGGGCGGCCAGGTCGTGGGCCAGCGGCGGGGGCAGCGCCTCGCCGCCGCAGAGCGCCCTCAGCCCCGGCATCCCGGTCCAGCCGGAGGCGATCAGCAGCCGCCAGGTGGCCGGGGTGGCCTGCACGACGGTGGCCCCCTCGGCGCGCAGCAGCGCGGCCAGCCCGGCGGCGTCGTAGCCGACGTCCCGGCCGGCGACCACCACCCGGGCGCCGACCACCAGCGGCAGGAACAGCTCCAGCACGGAGATGTCGAAGGCGAAGGTGGTCAGCGCGACCAGGGTGTCGTCGGCGGTCAGGCCCGGCGCGTGCCGCATCGCGGTGAGCAGGTTGACCACCGAGGCGTGGCTGACCCGCACGCCCTTGGGCCGGCCGGTGGAGCCGGAGGTGTAGAGCACGTACGCCAGGTGCGCGGGCGTGGTGACCGGAACGGGGTCGGCGGCGCACTCGACGGCCAGGGACGGGTCGTCGACGCGCAGCACCGGGCCGGCGAAGTCCGCGAACCGGTCGGCCAGCCCCGGCTCGGTGACCAGCACCGCCGCGCGGCTGTGGTCCAGCACCCAGCGCTGCCGGTCCAGCGGGTACGACGGGTCCAGCGGGACGTACGCGCCACCGGACTTGAGCACGCCGAGCAGCGCCACCAGCAGGTCGGCGGAGCGTTCCATCGACACGGCGACCGTCACGTCCGGCCCGACGCCGACCCGGCGCAGCCGGCGGGCCAGCCGGTTGGCGCGCACGTTCAGCTCGGCGTAGCTGAGGGTGCGGCCCGCGAAGGTGACCGCGGGGCGGTCCGGGGTGCGGGCCACCTGCTCCTCGACCAGCCGGGCCAGCCCGACCGCCGGGACCGGCGCGGCCGTGGCGTTCCACTCCCCCAGTTGCCGGTGCCGCTCGGCGGGGGTCAGGATCTCCACGTCGGCGAGCCGGCCGTCCGGGTCCGCCACGAACGCGGTCAGCAGCGTCTCCAGGTGGGCCAGCATCCGCTCGGCGGTACCCGGGTCGAACAGCGCGGTGTTGTACTCCAGGCAGCAGAGCAACCCGTCCGGCCGGTCGTACGCGTACAGGGCGAGGTCGACCTGGGCGGTGCCGGGTTCGACGGTGAGCTGCTCCACCCGCAGGCCCGTCATCGCCAGGTCCTGCTCGGGCAGGTTGAGCAGGTTCACCATCACCTGGAACAGGGCGTTGCGGCTGAGGTCCCGGGGCACGTCGAGGGCGTCGACGACCCGCTCGAAGGGCGTCTCCTGGTGGTCGTACGCGGCCAGGGCGGTGCGGCGGGTCTCGTCGAGCAGCCGGGCGACGCTCCAGTCGCCGTCCAGGGTGGTGCGCAGCACGATGCTGTTGAGGAAGAAGCCGACCATCGGCTCCAGCTCGGCGCGGACCCGGCCGGCGACCGGGGAGCCGACGCAGATGTCGCGCTGCCCGGTGTAGCGGAACAGCAGCGCCTGCACGGCGGCGAGCACCGTCATGTAGAGGGTGGCGCCGTGCCGCTGGCCAAGGTCGCGGACCCGCTCGGTCAGCGCCGGCGGCAGGGTCAGCCGGGCCACCGCCCCGTCGAAGGTCTGCACCGGCGGCCGGGGCCGGTCGGTGGGCAGTTCCAGGGCGCCCGTCGCGCCGGCCAGCCGCTCGGTCCAGTACGCCAGGTCGGCGGAGTCGGCGGCGGCCCGCTCCCGCTGCCAGCGGGCGTAGTCGGCGTACTGGACCGGCAGGTCGGGCAGGGGCGAGGGCAGGTCGGCGGCGAGGGCGTCGTAGAGGGCGCCCAGGTCGGCCCGGATCACCCCGAGCGACCAGCCGTCGGAGACGATGTGGTGCATCGCGAGGCAGAGCACGTGCCGGCCCGGCCCGGAGCGGAACAGGACGGGCCGGAACAGCGGCCCCCGTTCCAGGTCGTACGGCCGGCGGGCCTCGGCGACCAGCGCCACGCGCTCCCGCTCGGCGAGGTCCGCGTCGTCGGCGCCCTCGGCGGCCAGGTCGACCACCGGCAGGTCGACCGGTGCGGCGGGCAGCACCACCTGCACCGGGTCCCCGCCGTCGGGGCCCGGCCGGACCACGGTGCGCAGCACCTCGTGCCGACGCACCACCTCGGTCAGCGCGGCGGCGAGCACGTCGACCCGCAGGTCGCCGTGCAGCCGCAGGGCGGTGAGCACCGCGTACGCGACCTGGTCGTGCACCTGCTCCAGGAACCACAGCCGGCGCTGCCCGGAGGAGACCGGGGCGGGCCCGGGGTCGATGGCGCGCGGGATCGGCGGCACCGCCGGCTCCGGCGCGGCCGGCAGGGCGGCGGCGACCCCGGCGACGGTGGGCCGGGCGAACACCGCCTCGATCGGCAGCGCCACCCCGAGCCGGGCGCGCACCCGGGCGACGACCTGGGTGGCGAGCAACGAGTGGCCGCCGAGGGCGAAGAAGTCGTCGTGCGCGCCGACCGGCGCGACGCCGAGCAGCTCGGACCAGATCTCCGCCACCGCCCGCTCCGCGGCGGTGCGGGGGGCGAGGTAGGCGGTGGTCAGTGCCGGCCGGTTGCCCCGCTCCGGCGAGTCCACGCCGGACGGGACGCCGCCGCCGTCCCCAGGGGACGCAGCCGCCGCGCCGGACGACGACGCGGGCTCCGCCCCGGGTCGCACGACGGGATCCGCCCCGGACGGCGGCACGGCGGGTTCCGCGCCGGGCGGCGGGGCAGGGCGCGGGGCGGGGACGCCGCGGTCGACCCAGTGCCGCTGCCGCTCGAACGGGTAGGTGGGCAGTTCCACCCGGCGGTGCGGCCCGGGGTGGAAGGCGGACCAGTCGACGCGTACGCCGGCGAGCCAGAGCCGGCCCACGGCGTCGAGCGCCACGCGGTGGTCGTCGGCGTCGGCGCGGACGTGGCGCATGACCTGCACCACGCGCTCGGGCCGCGCGCCGCCCTGGCGCAGCAGCCCGCCGAGGGTGTGCCCGGGGCCGACCTCGGCGACGACCAGGCCCCGCTCGGCCAGCAGCGCGGCGCAGTCGGCGAAGCGGACCGTGCCGCGCAGGTGCCGCACCCAGTACTCCGGGTCGGTGACCTCCCCGGGCCCCACGGCGGCGCCGGTGACGTTCGACAGGAACGTCGTCGTCGGCTCGGCATAACCGACCTGCCGCGCCTCGGTGCGGAAGTCGTCGAGCACCGGGTCGAGCAGCGCGGAGTGGAAGGCCCGGTCGGCGTGCAGCGGGCGGGTCTCGACCCCGTCGCGGTCGAGCCGCCGGCGCAGGGCGGCGACGGTGTCGGGCCGGCCGGACACCACGCACAGGCCGGGCGCGTTGACCGCGGCGAGCGCCAGGTCGTCGCCGAGCAGCGCGCCGACCTCGGACTCCGGCAGGGCGACGGCGAGCATCGCGCCCGGCTCGGTGCCCTGGGCGAGGCGGCTGCGGGCGCACACCAGCCGCAGCGCGTCCGCGAGGACGAACACGCCGGCCAGGCACGCGGCGACGTACTCGCCGAGGCTGTGCCCGGCCACCGCCTCGGGGCGCAGGCCCCGCTCGACCAGCAGCCGGGCCAGCGCGTACTCGGTGACGAAGAGCGCCGGCTGGTTGATCCGGGGCTCGGCGAGCAGGCGCTCCGCCTCGGCCCGGTCGGCGGGCGCGGGGTCGAGCACCGCCCGCAGGTCCACCCCGAGCGGCTCGCGCAGCAGTTCCGCGCAGTGGTCCACGACCGCCCGGTAGCCGGGCTCGGCCCGGTACAGGCCGGCGCCCATGCCGACGTGCTGCGCGCCGTGGCCCGGGAAGACGAAGGCCAGGCCGGCGTCGCCGTCGGTCGCGGCGGTGAGCAGCCGCGCCGGGTCGCCGAGCGCGTCGAGGGCGTCGGCCCGGTCGGCGCAGACGACGGCCCGCCGGTGCGCCATCTGCCGCCGCCGGCCCAGGCCCGCGGCCACGTCCGCCAGCGGCAGCGCGGGGTACGCGTCGAGGTGCGCGCGCAGCGCGTCGGTGGCCCGGTCCAGCGCGGCGGGCGTACGCGCGGAGAGCACCAGCAGGTGCGGACCGGCGGGCGGCGCGACGGCCGGCGGCGCGGCGGCGGCCGGCGGGGCTTCCTCCAGCACGACGTGGGCGTTCGTGCCGCCCATCCCGAAGGAACTCACCCCGGCCCGGCGCGGCCCGGAGTCGCCCGGCCACGGCCGGGCCCGGGTCGGCAGGTGGAACGGGCTGGCGGCGAAGTCGATGGCGGGGTTGGGCCGGCGCAGGTTGACCACCGGCGGCAGGGTGCGGTGCCGCAGCGCCAGCACGGTCTTGATCAGGCCGGCCACCCCGGCCGCGGCGTCGGTGTGCCCGATGGCG
The DNA here is from genome assembly GCF_043202855.1 of Micromonospora sp. NPDC048063. Taxonomy (NCBI): domain Bacteria; kingdom Bacillati; phylum Actinomycetota; class Actinomycetes; order Micromonosporales; family Micromonosporaceae; genus Micromonospora; species Micromonospora sp. NPDC048063. The sequence goes on from NZ_JBIDBG010000017.1 coordinate 88,070, forward strand.
GCCTTGACCGAGCCGAGCGCGCAGAACCCGGTGTCGGCGGTGCCGCGGCGGAACGCCTCGGTGAGCGCGGCGACCTCGATCGGGTCGCCGAGGCTGGTGCCGGTGCCGTGCGCCTCGACGTAGCCGACCGTGCGGGGGTCCACCCCGGCCACGGTGAGGGCTCGGCTGACCACCTCGGCCTGGCCGGCGACGCCGGGGGCCGAGTAGCCGGCCCGGCGGGCGCCGTCGTTGTTCACCGCCGAGCCGCGGATCACCGCGTGCACCAGGTCGCCGTCGGCGAGGGCGTCGGCAAGCCGGCGCAGCACCACGATGCCGACCCCGCTGGAGGCGATGGTGCCGCGGGCGTCGGCGTCGAACGGGCGGCAGTGCCCGTCCGGGGAGAAGATCCCGCCGTCGTGATGCAGGTATCCCTGCCGCTGGGCGGGAAAGACGCTCACCCCGCCGGCCAGCGCCAGGTCGCACTCGCCGGCGAGCAGGCTCTGCCGGGCCAGGTGCACCGCGACCAGGGAGGTGGAGCAGGCGGTGCCGACGCTGACGCTCGGCCCGGTCAGGTTCAGCTTGTACGACGCCCGGGTCGCCAGGAAGTCCTTGTCGTTGCTCAGCGCGAGCTGGTACTCCCCGAGCGCCCGGATCTCCTCGGGCGCGTCGCGCAGGTGCTCCGACAGGTAGTCGGCCCGGCCGGAGCCGGCGAAGAGCCCGATCTGCCCCGCGTACGCCTCCGGGTCGTGGCCGGCGCGTTCGAGGGCCTCCCAGGCGCACTCCAGCAGCAGCCGGTGCTGCGGGTCGAGCACCTGTGCCTCGCGCGGCGTGAAGCCGAAGAACTCGGCGTCGAAGCGGTCCACGTCGGGCAGCTCGGTGCCCCGCCGCACGTACGCCGGGTCGCCGATCAGCGTCGGGTCGGCCCCGTCGGCGAGCAGTTCCTCGGTGCGGAACTCCCGGACGGCCTCCACGCCGTCGCGGACCAGCCGCCAGAACTCCTCGGGGGTGCGGGCGCCGGGGAACCGGAGAGCCATCCCGACCACCGCGATCGCGTCCCCGGGCACCCCCGTACGCGTGGCGGCCGGGGCCGCACGCGGCGCCGAAACAGCCGGCGGCGCGGCGACGCCGGCGAGGAACCCGGCCAGCGCGGCGACGGTGGTGTGGCGGAACAGGTCGGTCACGGTGAGCACCGGACCGAGCCGCTCGACCAGCAGCCGGTGCACGGCCAGCAGCCGCAGCGAGTGCCCGCCCAGGTCGAAGAAGTTGTCCCGGGTGCCGACCCGGTCGACGCCGAGCACCTCCCGCCACAGCTCGGCGACGAGCCGCTCGGCCGCGGCGACGTCGCCGACCGGCGGCGCCACCGGCGCGGCCCCCGGCCCGGCCGGCTCCGGCCTGCCGCCCGGGGGCGGCGGGAGGGCGGCCGGGTCGAGCTTGCCGTTGCCGGTCAGCGGCAGCGCGTCGACGCCGACGAACGCGGCCGGCACCAGGTGTCCGGGCAGCTCCGCCCGCAGCCCGGCGCGCAGCGCGGCCGGATCCGGGTCGCCGGTCAGGTAGGCGACCAGCCGCGGGTCGTCGGGGTCGTCGCGGCGCAGCACGACGGCGACGTCGCTGTCCGGCCGGAGCCGGCGCAGCGCCGCCTCCACCTCGCCGGGCTCGATGCGGTGGCCGCGCAGCTTGACCTGCCCGTCGGCGCGGCCCAGGAACTCCAGGACGCCGTCGGCGCGCCACCGGGCCAGGTCGCCGGTGCGGTAGAGCCGCCGCCCGCCCTCGGCGGCGAACGGGTCGGGCAGGAACCGGTCGGCGGTCAGCCCGGGCCGGTTCAGGTAGCCGCGGGCCACGCCAACGCCGCCGACGTACAACTCGCCGGTGACGCCGACGGGGACCGGGTCGAGCCGGTCGTCCAGCACGTACAGGGTGGTGTTGGCGATCGGCCGGCCGATCGGCACGGAGCCGGCCCGCGCGGTGTCGGGGCCGACCTCGTGCACCGCGCAGCCGACGACGGTCTCGGTCGGGCCGTACTCGTTGACGAGCCGGGTGCCGGCGGCGTGGTCCCGCCACAGCGCCACCTGGTCGGCGCGCAGGTTCTCCCCGCCGATGACGAACGCCCGGGTCCGGCCCGCCGCCCCGGTCGCCCCGACCTGCCGGTTGACGATCTCCAACTGGGCGGGGGTGATCTTGACCAGCCCGTACGGCGTGCGCCGTGCGCGCAGCGCCTCGCCGAGCCCCGCCGGCCCGAGGTCGTCGGGGAGCAGCCGGACGGTCGCGCCGGCGGCCAGCGGCACCAGCAGGCTGGTCACCGTCAGGTCGAAGCCGATCGAGGAGTGCACCGGCACCTCGTCGCCCGGGCCCAGCCGGTACGCGGCGCCCGCCCAGCGCAGGTAGTTCACCACGCCCCGATGGGTCACCATCACGCCCTTCGGGCGGCCCGTCGAGCCGGAGGTGTGCATGACGTAGGCGAGGTCGTCCGGGCCGGTCCGCGCGGACACCGGGGCCGTCCCGGTCGGCGGCGCCGCGTCGAGGCCGACCTCGACCGGCCGGGCCTCCCCCGCGGGGAGCCGGTGCCGCAGCGGCGCGGAGGTCAGCACCACCGGCGCGCCGGTGTCGGCCAGGAGGTGCCCGAGCCGGGCCGGCGGGTGGGTCGGGTCCAGCGGCACGTACGCGGCCCCGGCCTTGAGCGCCGCGAGGAGCGCCACCGGCAGCGCGGCGGACCGCTCCAGCAGGACGCCGACGAGGTCGCCCGCGCCGATCCCCTCGGCGCGCAGCGTCGCGGCCAGCGCATCGGCGCGGGCGTCGAGTTCCCCGTAGCTCAGGGTGCGCGCGTCGTCGGCGACCGCCGGGGCGTCCGGCAGTTCCCGGGCCCACCGGCCGACCAGCGCGTGGACGCGGTCGTCCGGCGGCGCGGCGGTGGCGGTGTCGTTCCAGTCCACCAGCATCCGTCGGCGTTCCTCGGCGGCGAGCAGCCGGGCGTCGCGGATCCGGACGTCGGGATCGGCGAGCAGGTCGGCCAGCAGGGTCCGGAAGTGTCCGGCGAGCCGCGCCACGGTCGCCGCGTCGAACAGGTCGGTGCGGTACTCGACCACGGCGTCGAGCCCGTCCGCGCCGGGGCGTACGGCCACGGTCAGGTCGAACTTCGCGGTGTGGGTCGGCACCTCGACGCAGGTCGCGTCGATCCCGGGCAGCCGCAGCGGCGCGGGCGCGTCGGCGTGCACGAACATCACCTGGAACAGCGGGCTGTGCCCGGCGTGCCGGGCCGGGCGCACCGCCTCGACCACGCTTCCGAAGGGCAGCTCCTGCCGTTCCCGGGCGGCCAGCACCTCGGCCCGGACCCGGGCGACGCAGGTGGCGAAGGTCGGGTCGTCGGTCAGGTCGGTCCGGATCACCACGGTGTTGACGAACAGGCCGACCAGCGGCTCCGTCTCCGGGCGGCCGCGGTTGGCCACCGGGGTGCCGACAGGCACGTCGTACCGGCCGGTCCACCGGGCCAGCAGCACCTGGAACGCGGCGAGCAGCAGCAGGTACGGCGTGACGTTGAGCCGCCGGCACAGCGCCCGCAGCGCCTCGGGCGGGACGCCCAGCGGGAACACGGCGGTGGCGCCGGCCTGCGACGGCGCGGCGGGCCGGGGGCCGGTGGTGGGCAGCTCCAGCACCGGCGGCGCGCCCGCGAGCCGCTCCCGCCACCAGCGCCGCTGCGCCTCCGCCTCCGGCCCGGCCAGCCACCGCCGCTGCCACCGCGCGTAGTCGCCGTACGTGACAGGCAACGCCGGCAGCTCGGCGGACCGGCCGGCGAGCCGGGCGGCGTACGCCTCGGAGAGTTCGTCGGCGACGATCCGCAGCGACCACTCGTCCACCGCCGCGTGGTGCGCGGTCAGCACCAGCACGTGGTCGGTGTCGGCGAGGCGCAGCAGGCGGGCCCGCAGCACCGGGCCGCCGCCCAGGTCGATCGGGGTGGCCGCCTCGGCGGCGAGGCGGGCGGCCAGCTCGTCCTCCCGCGCGGACGCGGCCAGCCCGGTCAGGTCCAGCACGGCCAGCAGTCCGGTCGGCGGCTCGGCGACCACCGGCACCACCTGGTCGCCCTCGGCGGTCAGCGTGGTGCGCAGCGGCTCGTGCCGGGCGACCACCGCGTCCAGCGCCGCGCTCAGGGCGGGCAGGTCCAGCGGGCCGCGCAGCCGCCACGCCACCGGCGCCAGGTACGCCGGGTCGCCCGGGTCGGCCTGCGCCAGGTACCACATCTGCCGCTGCCCGGCGGAGGCGACGCGGCCGGCGGCCCCGCCGCCGGGGATGATCGCGTCCACGTCGGGGACGGCCGCGTCCCCGTCGGCGGTAGCGGCGCGCCGGGCGCGCAGGGCGGCGAGCAGCGCGGCCTGGCGCGGCGAGAGCACATCAGTCATCGAGACGCCCGAGCATCGTCTCGGCCTCGGCGTCCGAGCAGGCCAGCACGCTGAGGTAGAGCGCGGCGGCCTCGTCCACGGCGGGACCGTGCTCGGCGCGCAGCGCGGCGGTGAACTCGCCCAGCGTGGGATGCTCGAAGACGGCGGCCAGCGGTACCCGCACGTCGAGGGCGGCGCGCAGCCGGGCTGCCATCCGGGCAGCCACCAGGGAGTCGCCACCGAGCACGAAGAAGTTGTCCTCCGCCGTCACGTGGTCGGCCCGCAGCGCCGCGCGCCAGGCGTCCGCCACGACCTCCGCGACCGCGCTGCCCCCGTCACGTGTCCCGTCCGTCGTCATCGCGTCCCCCGGTCGCGTCGTCCGTCCGTCGTCATCGCGTCCCCGTCGTCCCGTCATCGCGGCCCCCGTCGTCCCGTCATCGCGGCCCCCCGGTCGCGTGTTCCGTTCCCGTCAGCTCGTCCCCGGGTGTCTCCGCCGGTGCCGACGGTCTGCCCGTCAACGGCCCACACCCGCAGCAGGCCGAGCGCCTCCGCGTCGTCGCGCGCCTCGACCACCGGGCACGGCACCGGGGCCGGGCCGGTGCCGGCGGCATCCAGCAGGAACCAGAGCCAGGCGAGGTACCGGCCGGCGATCTCGTCGGCCGCGGTCTCCGCCTCGGCCGGGTCGAACCCGTTGGCGGTGGCGAAGGCGCGGGCGAGCCGGGTCAGCTCGTCGCGCAACCGGTCCACGGTGGTCACCGGGTCGGCGAGCAGCGGCGTCGGGTCGGCCGGCGCGGGATCGCCGGTGAGCTTGCGGTGCAGCACCGCGTACTCGTGGCGGACCGTCTCCTCGTCGGGCACCGTCGCCGCGACCAGGACCAGGTGGACCGGTGGTCCGCCGGCGTCGGCGAGGGCGCGGGCCAGGTGGTGGGCGAAGACCGCCGCGCTGCAGTAGCCGACGACCGTCACCGGGCCGGCGTCGGCGGGCCGCAGCCGGAGGAACTCCGCCGCGCAGGCGTCCGCCAGGTCGCGGTGGCCGGGCAGCCCCGGGTGCAGCTCCAGGCTGGTCACCGGGTCCAGCCGCCAGATCTCGTGCCGGCCGCCCCGCCCGGGCCCGCCCGGTCGGCACCCCGCCCCGGCTCCCGTCGCCCCGTCGACACCGGCCTCGGCCTCGACACCGGCCTCGGCTTCGGTTTCGGATTCGGCTTCGGCTTCGACTTCGACTTCGGCTTCGGCTTCGGCTTCGGCTTCGGCTTCGGCTTCGGCTTCGGCGAGGGTGGCGGCGAGGCCGGGGCCGGCGGAGTCGCCGGCGAACTCAACCGTCAGCAGGCACCCGGACCGTCCCTCGCTGACCTGGCGCAACGCGATCGTCCGTGCCATCGGGGTCTCCTTGTGCGTACGCGTCGAGCTGGTCGGTGACGGCGGCGGCGAGCGCCGCCGCGGCGTCCGGGGTGAGCGCCCGCCCGTCGGCCTCGACGAGGACGGACAACGCCCCACCCGGGTGCTGACGCAGGGTCAGGCAGACCGGGAAGCGGTTAGCGGAGCGGCGCAGCTCCCGCCGCCGCCAGGTGACCCGGCCGGTGACCAGCTCGGGCTCCTCCACCGAGTCGAGATAGCAGGTCGGGTAGGCGCCGGGCGGGGCGCCGGTGCCCCGCAGCACCTCGGCCGCCACCTCCCGGAACGGGGCCTGCTCGGCCACCGCCCGACGCAGCTCCGTCCGGACCCGGCCGAGGGTGTCGGGCCAGGGCTTCCGTAGGTCCGTGCAGGGCAGCAGCACGGTGTTGACCGCGTACCCGGCGACGTCGAACTCGTCGGCGGCCCGGCGGGTGGTGGTGGCGCAGCCGACGACCACCGCGTCCCGGTCGAGCAGCGCGCCGAGCGCCCGCGCGTACGCGGCGGCGGCCAGTTCGGTCGCGGTGCCGTCGCCCGCCCGGGTCAGCGCCCGGGCCGTGGCGCGCACCGGACGGGTCACCACGGTCCGGCCGGTGCCGCCGGGTACCGGGGCCGGCTCGGCGATCCCGCGCACCCGGGCGGCGGTGGCGCGGACGGCCTCCCGGGCGGCGGCGTCGGCGACCCGGGCCGACCGGCGCAGGTTCAGGTCGCACAGCGTGGTGGCGGGCGACGGGGGCGACCAGGCCGGGTCGTCGTGGCAGCGGGCCAGGTCGGCCAGGAACAGCCGCAGGGACCACGCGTCGACCGCCAGGTGGTGCCAGACCAGCAGCAGGTCGGTGCGGTCGCCGGAACCGAGCACGGCGCAGCGCAGCAGCGGCTCGGCCGTCGTGTCGAACGGGCGGCGGGCGCGGGCCCGCACGGCCGCGTCGAGCGCCGGGCCGTCGGTGACGTCGACCAGTTCCACGGTCGGTGGGTGCCGGTCGAGCACCAGCTCGGGCAGGCCGTCGACGAGCCGCAGCCCGGCGCCGAACGCGGGGTGGGCGGCGACCGCCCGGCGCAGCGCGGCGGCCAGCCGGCTCCGGTCCACCGGGCTGGTCGTGCTGAACCAGACCGGCTCCACGTAGAGGTCGGTGCCCGGGTTCAGCTCGTCGTGCAGCCACAGCCCGAGCTGCTCGGGGGTCAGCGGCGCGCACCGCGCGCCCGCTGGCGTCGGGGGCGCGCCTGCGGTCGCCGTCGTCGAGGGCGCGCCCGCGAGCGCCGGACCGCCGGACGCGACCCGCCCGGCGGCGTCGCGCGACCGGCCGGTCGACGCCTCGCGCAGCCGGGCGGCGAGGGCCGCCGCGTCGGGGGCGCGCAGGACGTCGGCGGGGGTCACCGGCACGCCGGTGCGCTCGGTCAGCCGGGCGGCCACCCGGGCCGCGGCGAGCGAGGTGCCACCGAGCGGCAGGAAGGCGTCGCCGGGCCGGATCTCCCCGGCCGGCAACACCCGCCGCCAGGCGTCGAGCACCACGGCGGCCGGGTCGGGCACGTCGACCGGGTCAGGCACGTCGACCGGGCCGGGCACGTCGGCCAGGCCCCCGGGGCCGGTCGGGGAGCCGGCGGCGGGCAGGGGCAGCGCGGCGAGCCGGTCGTGGTCGTACTTGCCGTGCGGGGTCAGCGGCAGCCGGGGCAGCAGGGCCACCACCGCCGGCACGGCGTACCCGGGGAGCCGGTCGCGGGCGTGGTCCCGTACCGCCCGCTCGGTCAGCCCGGCCCCCGGCTCCGCCGCCACGTACGCCACCAGCACGTCCCCGAGCTCGTCCCAACGCCGGGCCGCCACCACCACGTCGCGGACGCCGGACAGCCGGCGCAGCACCGCCTCCACCTCGGCCGGCTCGATCCGGAAGCCGCGGAGCTTGACCTGCCGGTCGACGCGGCCGAGGAAGAGCAGGTTGCCGTCGGGCAGGGTGCGCGCCAGGTCGCCGGTCCGGTAGCTGCGCGTGCCGTCGGCCGCCGTGCCGAACGCCGGTTCCCCGCCCGGGTCCCGCAGGTAGCCGCGGGCCACCGCCGCGCCGGCGACGACCACCTCGCCGGTCCCCGTCGGGCGGCACGACCCGTCGGGTTGGCGCAGCAGCAGCCGGGTGCCCCGCACGGCGGTGCCGATCGGGGTCCGTTCGCCGGCCACCGCGCCGTCGCGGGGCACCACGTACAGGGCGCAGCAGACGGTCGCCTCGGCCGGGCCGTACCCGTTGACGACGGTCAGGGCCGGCCTGCTGCGGGCGATGTCCTGCAACAGCGGGCGCGGGATCGGCTCGACGCCGACCAGCAGCCGCCGCAGCCCGGTCAGCGCCCCCGGCTCGGCGCGCAGCAGCGCCCGCAGCTCGGGCAGGAACGCCGGCGGCACGTACGCGCTGCCCGCCCCCGCCGCGTCCAGGAACCCGGCGAGCGCGGCGCCGTCGTGCCGCGCCCCGTCCGGCACGACCCGCACCGTCCCGGCCCGCACCAGCGGGGCGAAGCACTCCCAGACCGCGACGTCGAAGGAGGGGCGGGTCCACCAGGTGCCGGTGTGCCCGTCCGGCGCCGGCGCGCGGTCGTCGAGGTCGGCGAGGAGGTTGACCAGGTTGCCGTGCTCCACCTGCACGGCCTTCGGCGCGCCCGTCGAGCCGGAGGTGTGCACCACGTACGCCACGTCGGACGGCTCGCCGGTGTCGGTGAGGGGCGTGGCCGGCCCGGCCCCGACGGCGGCCGGCGCGAGGACGGGCCGCCCGGGCGGGGCGGACCCGGCCACCACGAGCGCCGGTTCGGCGGCGTCGAGCAGCGCGGCGACGCGGGCCGGCGGCTGGCGCGGGTCCAGCGGCACGTACGCCGCCCGCACCGCGAACGCGCCGACGGCGGCGGCGACGGCATGCGCGCCGGGCTCCAGCAGCACCCCGACCCGGTCGCCGGGGCCGACACCGCGCGCGGCGTAGCCGGCGGCGTAGCGGCCGGCCAGGTCGCGCAGCCCGGCCCAGGTGACGACGGCGTCCTCGGCGTGCACGGCGACCGCGTCCGGCCGCCGGTCGGCGGCGGCGAGCAGGCGGCTGAGCAGGGTGCCGGTCACCGGGCCGCCCCGACCCCGTCCGCCGCGACCGGCCCGGCGGCGCGCAGCGCCTCGACGGCGGCGAGGTAGTCGGCGAAGCGCCGGTGCTCGTAGAGCAGCGTGGCGCGCACGTCGACCCGCAGGCCCTGCCGGACCAGGGCGCTCAGCCGCACCGCGAGCAGCGAGTCGCCGCCGACGGTGAAGAAGTCGTCGTCGGGACGGGGCGGGGCGCCCAGCACGGCCCGCCACGCCTCGGCGACCGCCGTCCCGGCCTCGGTCGGCCGGTCCCCCGGCGCGTCCCGGCCGTCCCCGCGCTCGCCGGCCAGCCGCCGGGCGGTGCCGGCGCGCAGCGCGGCCCGGTCGAGCTTGCCGTTGGTGGTCAGCGGCAGGGCGTCGCACCGCTCCACGAGGTGCGGCACCATCGCGGCGGGCAGCCGGGAACGCAGCCAGTCCCGCACGCCGTCGGCGTCGACCGCGCCGACCACCCAGGCCACCAGCAGCGTCTGCCCGTCCCGGTCGAGCGTGCCGGCTGCGGCCTGGCCGACGCCGGGCATCGCGAGCAGGGCGAACTCCACCTCCCGCAGCTCGATCCGGTGGCCGCGGACCTTGACCTGGCCGTCGCCGCGGCCGACGAAGTGCAGCTCGCCGTCGCGGTCGCGCCGGCAGACGTCCCCGGTGCGGTAGCGCCGCTCCCCGTCGGTGACGCCGAAGGCGGCGGCGGTCTCGGCGGGCGCGGACCGGTAGCCACGGGCCAGCACCGGCCCGGCGACGACCAGCTCACCCTGCTCGGCACCGTCCTCGGGGCCGGTCGGGGCCAGGGCCAGCCGGGCGCCGGCGACCGGCCGTCCGATCGGCGGCGGACCGGTCCGGTCGGTGTGCCGGCGCAGGTCCGACGTGGCGGTGACCAGGATGGTCGCCTCGGTGGGGCCGTAGAGGTTGTGCACGGCGGCGCCGAAGTCGGCCGGTGGCCAGGTGCGCAGCCGGTCGCCGCCCGTGGCCAGGCTGCGCAGCCGGCCGGTGTCGGCGCCGGCGCGCAGCAGGTGCTCGGCGAGCGGGGTGGTGAGGAAGCAGTGGTCGACCTCGCGCACCGTCGCCGCCACCCGCTCCGGGTCGCGGGCCACCGACTCGTCGGCGAGCAGCACCGTGGCGCCGCGCATCAGCGGCGCCCAGAGGTCGAGCAGGGCGGCGTCGAAGGCCAGCCCGGCGAAGGCGGCGGTCCGCACGCCGGGGCCGAGGCGGAAGGCGGTCGCGTACCAGTCGAGGACCGTCCACAGGCTGCGGTGGGCGACCTCGACCTGCTTGGGCCGGCCGGTGGAGCCGGAGGTGGAGATGAGGTACGCCAGGTCGTCGGCGTCGGGCAGCCGCAGGTGTTCCTCCCGGCCCGCGCGGACCGGGATGACCCCGGCGGGCAGCCGGTCGGCGTACTCCTCGGCGGTGACGGCGACGCGGCAGCCGGCGTCGGTGAGGATCCGGGCGACCCGGGCCACCGGCAGCGCCGGGTCCAGCGGGAGGAACGCGGCACCGCAGAACCAGGCGGCGAGCTGCCCGACGACGGCGTCGGCGGTACGCGGCCGCAGCACCGCGACGACCCGCCCGTCGGTGTCGCCCGCGGCCAGCGTCGGGGCCAGCGCCCCGGCCAGCTTCGTGGCGGCGGTGACGAGGTCGCGGTAGCGCAGCGTGCGGTGGCTGTCGACGACCGCCGGCCGGTCGGGATGTGTCCGGGCGGCGCGCAGCACCTGGGCGGGGACGGTGGTGGGGCGGTGCTGACCGGCACGTGCGGTGGCGGTCACGGCTCCCCGCAGGGTCGGGTCACGACAGCGCCTCCAGGTCGCGCGGCGGAAGGGGTGCGTAACAGCACGTCAACGCTTGTTACGCGAGTCATCCTGGCACCACGGCACGTGTCACGACCATCATCGACGGTGACGGGCCGAAACGGCGTTCGCCTCCATTTTCATGCACGTAGGTCTATTGACGCGCGGATGTCGACTTCGCTAAACGGAGCAGGCGGGAAACCCACGGTGACCCGGCGGCCGCACCCGACGCGGGACCGGGGCGGGCCGGCTCACCCCACCTCGCTCAGCAGCCCGTCGACGAGGTCGCGCGGCAGCCCGTGGGTGTCGTGCAGGTCGCGGTAGTCCTCGTCGGTCAGCGGCCCCCGGGACCGGCGGCGCCGGACCACCGGGCGCCCGCGCCGCAGCAGCTCCCGGAACCGCCGCTCCTCGCCGGAGAGCACCTCGCGCACCTCCTCGACGGTGACGCCCTGCCGGAACCCGTCGAGGGTGTGCCGCACCGGCCCGGTGGGCAGGTCGGACAGGCTGCGGGACGGCTCGTCGCGCCACAGGGTGGTGAGTACGCGGCGCAGCAGCCGGCGCAGCACGTAGCCGCGACCCGTGTTCGACGGCCGGACGCCGTCGCCGACCACCACCACGCTCGACCGCAGGTGGTCGCCGACCAGGCGCAGCGGCTCGTCCCGCAGGTCCCACACGTTGCGGACGCCGCGGACCCACGGCACGAGCCCCTCGGTCTCGAAGACGGAGCGGTGGCCCCGCAGCACCATCTCCAGCCGTTCGAGGCCCATCCCGGTGTCCACGTTGGGCTGCCGCAGCGGCGTCAGGCTCCCGTCCGGGTGCCGGCGGTAGCGCATCCGCACGTGGTTCCAGACCTCCATCCACCGGCCGTCGGTGCCGGGGGTGCCCCGGGACGGCCCGTCCCCCGTCCAGACGAAGATCTCCGTGTCGGGTCCGCACGGCCCGGTGGGGCCGTTGGACCACCAGTTCTCCTGCCCGGTCAGCTCCACGGGCAGGCCCAGCTCACCCCAGGTGCGCAACGAGGACTCGTCCGGGCCGACCTGGTCGTCGCCGCCGAAGACCGTCACGTGCAGCCGGTCGTGGTCGACGCCGAAGCCGTCGCGCAGCAGCTCGTAGCCCCAGCGCAGGCTCTGCGGGAGGCCGTAGTCGCCGAGCGACCAGGAACCCAGCATCCGGAACACGGTCAGGTGGGTGGAGTCGCCGACCTCGTCCAGGTCGGTGGTGCGCAGGCAGCGCTGCACGCTCACCAGGCGCCGGCCCAGCGGGTGGGGTCGGCCCTCCAGGTAGGGGGTCAGGGGATGCATGCCGGAGGTGGTGAACAGCACTGGGTCGCCCGGCGGCGGGACGAGCGAGCCGTCGGGCACGAGTTCGTGGCCGCGCTCGCGGAAGAAGTCGACGAAGGTGCGGCTGATCGGGTCGTACGTCATGGCGGACGGCCTTCCGGGTGGGGCGGCCGGAAAGGGTCCACCGCCGGGGAACCGGCGGGCCGGGACGACGGAGAAGAACGCCGGCGGACCGTTTCCGGTCGCCGGCGGGAGGTGGTGAGGTCAGGCGGCGGCGACCGACGAGCGCGAAGCTCGCGCGGCCGCGGCGGCGAAGGAACACCTGATCTCCATGCCCCCGACTGTACGCGCACGCCGACGCCGCCGCCCAGCGCGTTTCGCGCGGGGGCGGCGGCGTCGGGGAGGGTCAGGAACCCACGGAGACGAGGGCCGGGGCGGGACGGTCGTCGACCGGGCGGGGCGTCTTCCGGTTGGGCAGGGACAGCCGGAAGACCTTCTTCCACGCGGAGAAGACCTGCCGGGGCAGCGAGCCGGTGGTGTACTTCAGCCCGTACCGGTCGAACAGGGCCCGCACCTCGGGGGCGATCTCCTGGTAGCGGTTGCTGGGCAGGTCGGGGAAGAGGTGGTGCTCGATCTGGTACGACAGATTGCCGGTCATGATGTGCAGCAGCCGGCTGCCGCTGATGTTGGCCGAGCCGAGCATCTGCCGCAGGTACCACTCGCCGCGCGTCTCGCCCTCGATCGAGCGCCGGGAGAAGGTCTCCACGCCCTCCGGGAAGTGCCCGCACATGATCACCGAGTGGCTCCACAGGTTGCGCAGGAGGTTGGCGGTGAACGTCGCGGCCAGCGTGTGCAGGAACGACGGCCCGGACAGCAGCGGGTGCAGGACGTAGTCCTTGAGCACCTGGCGGCGGATCTTCCGCCCCACCGCGCGGGCCCGGGCCCGGAACTCCGGCTTCTTGTGCCGGCCCTTGCGCAGGTTGCGCCCCAGCTCCAGGTCGTACGCGGCGATGCCGTACTCGAAGAAGCAGGCGTTGATGAAGTTCCACAGCGGCTGGCCCAGGTGGAACGGGTGCCACCGCTGGTCCTCGTCGACGCGCATGATGCCGTAGCCGAGGTCGTTGTCCTTGCCGATCACGTTCGTGTACCGGTGGTGCAGCTCGTTGTGCGAGTGCTTCCACTGGTCGGCCGGCGAGACGTGGTCCCACTCCCAAGTGGTGGAGTGGATCTTCGGGTCCCGCATCCAGTCCCACTGGCCGTGCAGGACGTTGTGGCCGATCTCCATGTTCTCCAGGATCTTGGCCACGGTCAGGCCGGCGGTGCCCACGATCCAGGCCGGCGGGAAGAGCGAGAACAGCAGCACCACCCGGCTGCCCAGCTCCAGCCTGCGCTGCGTCGAGATGACCCGGCGGATGTACGCGGCGTCCCGCTCGCCCCGGTCGGCGATCACCCGGTCGCGGATCGCGTCGAGTTCCTTGCCGATGGTCTCGATGTCCTCGGCGGTCAGGTGGGCGATCGGGTTGACGGGCTTGTTCTGGATCACGGTCACGTCGGGTACTCCGGTCAGTGGTCGATGTCGCAGGGGCCGGCCGCGGCCGACACGCAGGTCTGGATGAGGACGCCGTCGCCGGGCACCGCCGTGGTCAGGTCCCCGTTGCGCAGGTCGCGGACCGCGCCCTGGCGCAGCGGCAGGACGCAGCCGAAGCAGATGCCCATCCGGCAGCCCGACGGCATCAGCACCCCGGCGTTCTCACCGGCGTCGAGCAGCGGGGTGGCGCCGTCGGCCGCCACGGTCGCCCCCGAGCGGGTGAAGGTGACGGTGCCGCCCTCCCCGGGCGAGATGACGGTGGGCCGGAACCGCTCGGTGTGCAGCCGCTCGCCGCACCCCTGGGCCGTCCAGTGCTCCGCCAGCGCGTCGAGCAGGCCGACCGGGCCGCAGGCCCAGGTCTCCCGGTCGAGGTGGTCGGGCACGAGACCGGCGAGGTCGGCCACGGTGAGCAGCCCGTCGGCGTCGGTGTGCCGCTCCACCAGCCGGATCGCGCCCCGCGCGGCGAGGTCCCGCAGGTCGGCGCCGAAGATCGAGTCGGCGGGGGTCGGCGCGGAGTGCACGACGACGACGTCGGCACCGGCCAGCACGCCCGAGCGCAGCATCCCCATCACCGGGGTGACCCCGCTGCCGGCGGTCACGAAGAGCACCCGGGCGGGCGGCCGGCCCGGCAGCACGAAGTCGCCCTGGGCCTGGTCGAGCTGGACCAGCGTCCCGGGCTGCGCCCGGCGGACGAGGTGGTTGCTGACCACGCCGTCCGGGATCGCCTTGACGGTGATCGAGATGGGCCCGCGGGCGGTCGGGGCCGAGGTGACCGAGTACGCCCGCCACAGGCGCACGCCGTCGACGTCGACGCCGAGGCGGACGTACTGGCCGGGGGTGTGCCCCCGCCAGTCGCGGCCCGGCCGGATCACCAGTGTCGCCGCGTCGGCGGTCTCGGGGCGGACGGCGACGATCCGGCCGCGCAGGTCCGCCCCCGAGCGCAGCGGGGCCACCAGGTCGAGGTAGTCGTCGGGCAGCAGCGGGGTGGTGACCGACGCGGCCAGCCGCAGGATGCGGCCCCGCAGGGACGCCTTCGCGGGTGGGCGCGGGACGGTGGTCGTCATGATTCGATGGTCGCGGCGGCCTGGCATAAAATCTTGGCCTGCGAAGGTGAACCGATCGAGCCTTTTTGTGCGAAGGGAACAAACGTGTCGGAACGCTCCGAGGCCACCCGGCGCGCCGCCCGCCTCGAACTGGACGCGCGGGTCGCGGGCGCGCTGCGCGACCGGCTGCCGCTGCTCGCCGAGCGGACGATCACCGCGATCACCGCCGAGGTCCCGAGCTACTCCGGCACCCTCACCGGCCAGATGCGCGAGAAGATCGAGACCGCGGTGCAGCTCGCGCTCGGCACGTTCCTCCAGCTCATCGAGCGGTCCCAGGGCGCCGACCCGAGCACGCCCCTGGTCGGCGCCCTGGAGGCCGCGTACGCCCTCGGCAGCGGCGAGGCGCGCTCCGGCCGGAGCATGGACGCGCTGCTGGCCGCGTACCGGGTGGGCGCCCGCGTCTCGTGGCGGGAGATGTCGACCACCACGGTGCAGGGCGGGTCGTCCGCAGCCACCGTCGCCGAGTTCGCCGAGCTGATGTTCGCGTACATCGACGAGCTTTCCGCCGCCAGCGTGGCCGGGCACGCCGACGAGCTGGCCAGCGTGGGCCGGGCCCGGCGCCGCAACCTGGAACGGCTCACCCAGCGGCTGCTCGCCGGCGAGCCCGAGGAGGCGCTGCTGCGCAGCGCCGACCGGGCCGACTGGCCGCCGCCGCAGACCCTCACCGTCGTCCTGCTGCCGCGGGCCAACCTCCGGGCGGCGCTCGCGCTGCTGCCCTCGCACACCCTCGAGAGCGGCGACGACCTGCCGGCGGCCGCGGCGGGCGAGGACCTCGCGGTGCTGCTGGTGCCCGACACGCACGGCGACCGGCGGCGCCAGCTCGCCCGGGTGCTGCGCGGGCGGCGCGCGGTGCTGGGCCCCGCCCGCCCGTGGACCCGGGTGGCCTCCTCCTACCAGCGCGCGACCCGGGCCCTGTCGCTCGGCCTCCACCCCGCCGACGACGGCGCGGCGCTGGACACCGAGGAGCACCTCGCCGAGCTGGTGCTGAGCACGGACCCGGAGGGGCTCGCCGACCTGCGCGCCCGGGTCCTGGCGCCGCTGGCGTCGCTGCCGTCCGCCACCGCCGACCGCCTCGTCGAGACGCTGCGCTCCTGGCTGCTGCACCACGGCCGGCGCGACGACGTCGCCGCCGACCTCTTCGTGCACCCGCAGACCGTGCGCTACCGGATGGGCAAGCTCCGCGAGCTGTACGGCGACCGGCTGACCGATCCGGGGACCGTCCTCGACCTCACCCTCGCCCTGGCCTTCCCGCCCCGCGACGGGGCCGGCGACCCGCCGTCCTGATCGGACCGTCGGCCCTCGGGGATCGGCCCCGCCCCCGCTCGGGGATCGGCGACGGGACGCGCGCCGAGCGCGGTTCCCCGCGTGGGAACGATCAGGTCAGATACCGGACATACCCGTATCGCCGGCCGACTTCGTCTGGCACCCTGGTCCCTCCTCGCCCACGATCACCACGTCGGCCGCCGGCAAGGCCGGTGGTCGCCGCGCGGCGGGGCGGAACGGGGCTGCTTCCGACACCGCGCCACCCGCACCAGGAGGGCCGTCGGGCGGGGCCGGCGAGCGAGAGGACGTGCATGGCGCCGCACACGGGGGACGGACACGGGACCGACCGGTCGGCCCCGGCCACCCGACGGAGACGTCGCGCGGGCCGGCTCCGCGACGCCCTGCGGACGACCCCGGCGCTGATCGTGGTCGGCGGCGCCGTGCTGGTCGCCGCGCTCGCCGCGACCGCCGCCGTCGCCGTGCAGTCCCGGGCGTCCGCCACCACGCTCGGCGAGCGGTCCGCCGAGACCGCCGTGCGCACCAGCACGACCGCCCGGGAGATCTACCAGGGCCTCGCCGACGCCGACGTCGCCGCCAGCGCCGTCTTCCTGCTCCCGCCCACCGAGGACCGGCGCGTCTCGCTCGTCGGCGCGTACGACGCGGCGGTGCACGAGGTGGAGCGCACGCTGACCGACTCGATGGGCAACGCCGTCGACGACCCCGACCGGCTGACCAGGCTGGCGACGATCGCCGCGCGGCTGAAGGTCTACCGGGACGTGGTGTGCGCCGCGCTGCGGGTGGCCGGCCCCCTCCCCACGCTTCCCGGCGCGGAGCAGCGCCGCCCCTGCACGCCGGCGGAGACGACGGCGGAGACCGGGGCGGAGGACGCGGCGGCCCGCGCCGTGCTCGCCTCGGCCTACGCCCGCGAGGCGTCGCACTACATGTCCACCGAGCTGCTCACCGCGGCGCAGGGCCTGTGGAACTACGACACCCGGCGGCTGCTCGAGGCCCGCGCCGACGCGCGGCCGTGGCTCGCCGCGTCCGTGCTGGTGCCGCTGGGCACCCTCGCCGCCCTGGTGGTGGTGCAGGTGTGGCTGCGCCGGCGGACCCGGCGCCGGCTGAACGCCGGCCTGCTGCTGGCCTCGCTGGGCACCGCGGCCGTGCTGGCCATGCTGGTCTCGTCGTGGTGGCACTGGCCGGACGCCGACCGGAGGTTCCCCGAGCTGGAACGGGCGATCGACGCGCAGAGCGCCACCCAGCAGCGACTCGGCAGCCTGCTGGCCGGCCGCGCCGACGTCTACCTCGGGCTCGGGGCGAGCGTCGACCCGGCGGGGCACAAGGCCGACTTCGACCGGCGGGACCTCTGCGCCGATCCCGCCGGGCAGGAGCCCCCGAGGGACCGGATCGACTGCACCGCCCTGACGGAGGCGGTCTGGCCGGCCCGGCAGAGCCGGACGCCCAACGCGTTCCGCGACGCTGTCGACACCGTGCTCAGCGAGGGTTCGGCGGGCCGGGCGTTCGTCACCGCGGAGGGCCACCTCCTCGCCGACCTGACCGCCCGCAACGAGGAGGTCTCCCGGATGGTGGCCGACCTGCCCGAGGCGCCACGCCATCTCGGCGGCACGGCCGCCTGGGTCACGCTGCTCGCCGCCGCCGGGGTGGTCGCCGGGCTGCGCCAGCGCTACCTGGAGTACCAGTGAACGCGCCCCGGAGGGCTCCGACGACGACGCGACGCGGTGGCCGCGGGGCGATGCTCGCCGCGCTCCTGACCGCCCTGGCCGGGTGCACCGCGCCGACGGCGCCGCCCCCCGCGCCCCCGGCGCGGCCGCAGGGCGTGGCGACGGTCCCGACGACCGACGGGGCGGACGCGATCTGCCCGGTGCGCCGCAGCCTTCCCGCGAACCCGACCCCGCCGTCCCGGATCCTCGACCGGGGCGAGCTGGTGGTGGGCGTCGACCCGTCCGACGCCACGATGAGCCACTGGGACGCCCGCACCCAGCGGTTCGAGGGCTTCAACATCGAGCTGATGCTGGCGGTCGCCCGGGCCGTCTGGCCGACGGAGGACCCGCGCGAGCGGCTCACCTTCAAGGTGGTGCCGCCCGGCCAGGGCGCCTTCACCATGATCGAGAGCGGCGACATCGACGTCGTGGCCACCTCCCTGACGGCGACGTGCCAACGCGCCCGGCGGGTCGTCTTCTCCAACGACTACCTCGACTCCGGTCAGAGCGTGCTGGTCCGCGAACGCGCCGAGGGGGTGCCGGAGTACGCCGGCATGGAGCAGCTCGGGGGCAAGCGGGTCTGCGCCGGCGCGAACACGACCTCGCTCGCGATGATCTCCAGCTACCGCACCCTCGCGGGCGAGCGGCTCGTGCCGGTGCAGGCCGTCCACTCGGTCGACTGCCTCGTCATGCTGCGCCAGGGCCAGGTCGACGGCGTCAGCACCGACGAGAACATCCTGCTGGGCTTCGCCCAGATGGCCCCGGACACGATGCTGGTGACCGAGCCGCCGCGCCGCGACCGGCAGTTCTGCGCGTACCACCAGGACTCCGACTGCACCTGGTTCACCGACGAGCCGCACGCCTTCGCGTTCCACCTCGACCACGGCCGGGAGCTGGCCGCGTACGTGAACCACGTGCTGGCCTCGCCGCACACCGCGACGGTGTGGCGGCAGGCCCACGACCGGTGGATCCCCGGGCACCGGGACAGGGGCATGCCGTCGCCCGAGCCGCCGACCACGGTGTGGCCGCCCCCCGACCCGCCGCCGGTCACGCCGCGGCCGACCGACTGACGGGCGGCACCTGATGTCCGACCGGGAACGCCTCGACGCCACCCTGGCGGCGCACGCCTGGGTGTGCGAGAGCCTGCTCGAGGTGCAGCAACTCGTCACCGACGCCTTCCGGCAGCCGACCGGCCCCGCCGCGGCGTCCGCGCAGGAGGCCCGGGACCTGCTGCACCGGCTCGGCTGCCTGTCGCTGGCCCTGGACCGCCTGGTCGACGACCTCGACGGCGTCGACCGGTCCACGCCCGCCGGTGCGGACGCGCTGGCCCGGCTGCTGGCCGGCCCCTGCCGGGTCCGATTCACCGCGGCGACCGGCGAGCCGGTCCGCCTAGAGGAGATGACCGTCGAGCAGGTCGTGGTGGCGGCCCGCGAGCACGTGGCCCGGATCCGCCGGATCGTCGACGCGCACGGCCGCGACCGGCTGGCGGTCCGGGCGCAGCGGCTGCGCTCCTCCGTGGAGCGGCTCCGGCGGCTCGCCGCGGACGCCGCCGCCGAGGGCCTGGGCGACGGGGCCGACCCCGTGGCCGGGCTCGCGGTCGACGGGCTGCTGGAGCAGGTCGCCGCCGCCGAGGCGGCGGGCCGGGGGCGGTGGCTGCGCGGCGACGCCGGGCCGGACGGGGACGACGGGACGCTGTCCGAAGCCGTCGACCGGGCGGTCGAGCTGACCGACGCCGCGCGGCGCCGGCTGCGCCGCCGGTGCCACCTGGAGCTCACGGGGCGGCTGGAGGCGTACCGGCAGAAGGCCGCCGACGTGGGCCGGGCCGAGCATCCAGACGTCGAGGAGAGCTACCGGGACGCCCGGGCCGCGCTGCGCCCCGACGTCTTCGACGTGACCGGCGCCAGCCGGGCGGTCCGGGCCTACCAGCAGGCCGTGAACGGGGGGACGCGATGACGGCGGTCAGCCGCGGCTGCGCGGAGCGCAACTGCCCCGGCAGGGTGGACTCCGACGGGTTCTGCCGGCTGTGGGGGCACGAATGCGCCGGAGCCGGGGCCGGCGCCGCCACCGGCACGGGGCCGAGCCCCGACCCCGACCTCGACCGACGCCCGGCGCGGACGGCGTCCCGGCCGTGGGAGCAGCCGGCCGTGCTGCCCACCGCCCGGCCCCACGACCCACTGTCGGCGCTGGTGTCGCAGCCGGTCGTCCCCGAGCACTCCCGCTACTGCGCGAAGACGACCTGCCGGCGCCGGCTGCCCCGGGTCGCCGGATACTGCCCGGACTGCGGCACCCGGTACTCCTTCACCCCGCCGCTGGCCAACGGCGACCTGCGGGCCAGGCGCTACCGGATCGAGGGCTGCCTGGGCAACGGCGGGGTCGGCTGGGTGTTCCTCGCCCGGGACGAGGACATGGACGGCGCGTGGCGGGTGCTGAAGGGGCAGCGCAACCCGGAGGACCGGGAGGCCGTCGCGGCGTTCGTCGCCGAACGGCAGGCGCTGATCGCGCTGAACCACCCGCACATCGTCACGATCACCCACGCGCTGCGGCCCGAGTCCGACCGGGACGCCGGCTACCTGGTGATGGAGTACGTCAACGGGGGCACCCTCGAGGAGGCGCGCAGCGCGGCCGGGCCGGGCGGCGGTTCCTGCGCCGTCGACGTGGCGCAGGCGCTCGGGTACGGCGTGCAGATCCTCGACGCCTTCGAGTACCTGCACGACCAGGGCTGGCTGTACTGCGACCTGAAGCCCGAGAACGTGATGCGGGTCGGCGGCCAGGGCGCCAACGACCCGATCAAGCTCGTCGACTTCGGTGCCGCCCGCCGGATCGACAACACGGTGAGCCCGGCCTGGGGCACCGCGGGCTTCACCGCCCCGGAGGTGGAACGCCTGGGGCCGGCCGGCCCGAGCGTACGGTCGGACCTCTACACCGTCGGCCGGACCCTCGCGGCGCTGACCCTGGTGCCCCGGTCCGTCGACGTGACCCGGATCCCGCCCGGACAGGACCTGCTGCGGTTGCCCGTGCCGGCGCGGCTCGACCCGTTCCTGCGGTTGCTGGCCCGCGCCACCGCCGCCGAGCCGGACGACCGGTTCGCCTCCGCCGCCGAGATGCGCGAGCAGGTCCGAGGGGTCCGGCGGCAGGTCGCCTCGGCGGGCGACGGCGTGCCGCGGCCGACCCGGTCCACCCTGTTCAGTCCCTCCGCGTGCGCGTTCGGCCTGCACACCGACGGGGACGCGCTCGACGTCGTGGAGATCACGCTCGGTCTGCCCGCGCCCCTGGTCGACGGCGCCGACCCGGCCGCCGGTTTCCTCGCCTCGCTCGGCCCGGCCGACCCGGCGGAGCTCATCGAGCTGCTGAGGACCGCCCCGGAGCGGACGGCGCAGGTCACCTACCGCGCCGTCCGGGCACACCTCGCCGCCGGCCGGGCGGACGAGGCGGGGCCGCTGCTCGCCGAGTTCCCCGAGGAGCTGCGGGACTGGTCGCTGTGGTGGCACCGCGGCCTGGTGGCCCTGGTGGGCCGGGACTTCGGCACCGCCCGCCGCCGGTTCGCGCAGGTCTACGGGTGGCTGCCGGGCGAGGTCTCCACCCGGCTCGCGTACGCGGTGGCCTGCGAGCTCGACGGCGACGCGCGCACGGCCGCCGACCACTACCGGGGGGTGTGGGACACCGACCCGGGCGTGGTGGGCGCGGCCTTCGGGCTGGCCCGCTGCCTGCTGGCGACAGCCGACGCGCGCAGCGCCGCCGACGCCCTGCTGAAGGTGCCGGAGTCGTCCCGGGCCTCGACGGTGGCGGTGACCTGCGCGGTGCGGATCCTGCTCGACGCGCCGGACGACGGGCACCGGCTCGACGCCGCGCTCGACGCCGCGGCAATGGTCGACAAGCTGCCCCCGTTCGACGAACGCGAGCAGGTCGAGGCGCACATCCTGCGGATCGCGCTGGACTGCGACCTGGCCGCCGGGCGCCACGCCGGGCGGCGACTGTTCGGCCACCCGCTGGAGGAGGACGCCCTGCGCGGCGCGTTCGAGCGCCGCTGCCGGTCCCGCGCCCGGCGCACCGCCGACCGGCGCGAGCGGATCGCGCTCGTCGACCTTGCCAACGCGTACCGGCCGGTGACGTGGTGGTGAGCCCGGCCGCCGGCCCCGACGGAAAGAGGTCACCCGTGCCCCCCGCCAACGGTCTGCCGCTGCGCCTGAGCGTGCACCACACCGAGTACGTGCCCGCCGACGGAGCGGTCGTCGACGTCGTCGCCACCGTGCAGGGCGTGGAGCCGGAGGAGGGGGAGGTCCGCCACGACGGCCTGGCCGAGGTGATCCTGCTCGACTCCTCGGGCTCGATGGGGGCGCCGCAGGCCAAGATGCGGGCCGCCCGGCAGGCGACCGCCGCCGCCATCGACGCCCTGCCGGACGGGGTCGCGTTCGCGGTGGTGGCCGGCACCGCCAACGCCACGATGGTCTACCCGCGCGACCGGCGGCTGGCGGTCGCCGACGAGAGCACCCGCGCCGCCGCCCGCGACGCGCTGCGGCGCGTGGCGCCGCACGGCGGCACCGCCATCGGCACGTGGCTGCTGCTGGCCCGCCGGCTGCTCGCCACGCGGCCCGACGCGATCGGGCACGTCATCCTGCTCACCGACGGCCGCAACGAGTCCCAGCGCCCGGCCGACCTGCGGGCGGCGGTGGACGACTGCGTGGGGCGCTTCACCGTCGACTGCCGCGCCATCGGCTCCGCCGACGGCGTGCACGACTGGGACGCGGCGGAGCTGCTGGGCATCGCGGAGGCGTTGGGAGCCAACCCCGTCGTGCCGGTGGAGGACCTCGCCGGGCTCGCCGACGAGTTCCGGGCGGTGCTGACGCGCGCGATGTCCCGCCGGGTCGCCGACGTGCGGCTCCGGGTGCGCACCACCGGGCTGACCCGGGTCCGCTTCGTCAAGCAGGTACACCCGGCGATCGCCGACCTCACGGGGCGCGGCGAGCCGGCCGGCGAGCTGACCACCGACTACCCGGTCGGCGCGTGGAGCCCGCACGACCAGCGGGACTACCACGTCGCCCTGGAGGTCGACGCGATGGCGCCGGGGGCGCGACGGCGGGTCGGCTGGGTGAGCGTCCACGCCGACGCGGACGGCGAGCCGGTCGAGGCGCCGATCACCGTGGAGTGGACCGAGGACGCCCTGCGGTACTCGGAGATCAACGAGAGCGTCGCCCACTACACCCGGCAGCAGGACTACGCGGCGGCGGTCCAGCGCGGGCTGACGGCCGCCCGGGCGGGCCGGACCACCGAGGCGGAGGAGCACCTGGGCCGCGCGGTGGCGCTCGCCCACGCCGCGGGCCGCGACGACGACGTGGTCCTGCTCGCCCGGGTGGTGGACGTCCTGGACGCCGCCGGCGGCCGGGTCCGCCTCAAGCCCGACGTGGACGCCCGGCTGACCCAGTCCTCCCTGGTCGTGTCCCACCACACCTCCCGGTGGGGGCCGCAGGAGCCGCCGGCGCAGCGGTCCGCGCCGGCCGGCCCGCCCGCGCCGTGGCGGCACTGCGGCGAGGCGCAGACCGGCGCCTACTGCGAGGGATGCGGGGCCCACCACCTGGCGGCGGACCGGCCCGGCGCCGGCCGGCCCTGACGCCGATGGACCTGGAGATCCCCAACCAGGTCGCCGGCGTCGTCAGCGGCACGCTGGCGCTCGCCGGCGCGGTCCTCGCCGTCCGCCGGTACACCCGGGACCGGGACCGGCGCGGCTGGTGGTCCGCGCTGAGCCCGGTCTGGAAGCGGGAGGCGGACGCCGGCATCGTGCACCCGCACCGGTTCGGCGGGTACGTGAAGCCGCTGTCCGAGGTGTACGTGCCGCGCCGGGTGGTGCCCCGGCTCGCCCCGGCCGGCGACGGCGTCGACGTGGCGGACCTGCTCACCGGTGCCGGCAACGTGCTGCTGATCGGTGAGCCGGGCAGCGGCAAGACCGCGCTCGTCCGCTACGAGAGCGCCCGGTCGGCGCAGCGCTGGCTCGCCGGACGCGGCCGGCGGCGACGGTCCCCGCCCGGTCCGGTGCTGGTGAGCCTGCCGGCCACCGCCCTGGTGCACCAGCCGCTGCCCGCCGCGCTCGCCGAGGCGTACCCGCGGGAGGGCGCCCCGCTCGACGTGGAGCAGCCGCCCGCTCCCGGGCGGCGGTGGCTGGTCTGCGTCGACGGGGTCGACGCCGTCGCCGACCCGGACGAGCGGGCCGTCGTGCTCAACCGCCTCGCCACCCTGGCCCGCTCCCCCGGCCCGGCCGCGGCGCCGAAGCCGTGGCGCCTCCTGGTGACCACGCGGCACCTGGCCGAGGACGAGTTGGCCGTGCTGAGCGACGGCTACGCGGCGTACCACCTGGCGCACTTCACCGACGCCGACGTCGCGCTGCTGGCCGCCCGGTGGTTCCCGGACGACGCCACGGCGCGCGGGTTCCTGGACTGGGCCCACGCCCAGCGCATCACCGGCCCGGTGCACAACCCGCTGACCGCCACCATCGCCGTGCTGGTGTGGGAGGGCGGGCAGGCGGAAGCGGCCCCGCAGCCCGGCCCGGCGGCCCTGCTCGACGAGTTCGTCCGCGCCCTGCTGCGCGGCGGCCGGGACAGCCTGGACGCCGCCTGCGAGGCGCTGCTGCGCTGCCCGCCCGAGGGCGAGTCGATCGCCGCCTGGCTGGTGGCGCGGCACACCGAACTCGTCGAGGTGGCGGCGACCGCCGCGGTCACCGGGGGCGATCCGGTGGCGGCGGTCGTGGACTGGTCGGCGGCGCACGCGCCGACTCCCCCGGCGCGGGCACTGCCCGACTGGCCCACCCACGTACGGCAGATCCTGCTCGCCACGAACCTCTTCCGGGCCGACCGGCACACCCTGGCCTCGGTCTGGCCCAGCCTGGTGGAATACCTGGCGGCGGGGCCGCTGGCCCGGGACTGGCGGCCCGACGAGTGGGTGACGCTGATGAACACCCGTTCGACGCGGTTCGTCGCGTTGCAGGCGATCAGCCGGGCCGCCGTCGCGCCGGCCTTCCTGCGGGACCGCCTGGCGGAGCCGGACGGCGCGATCGCCGCCGGTCACCTGCTCGCCGGCCGCGCCGGGACGGGCGGGGCCGGCGCACTCCCGTTCCGGGCGGACGTGCTCGCGGCGCTGCTGACGCACTGGGCCGGCGGCGCGGACCGCCCCGCCGGCCGGGACGCCGCGCGGGAGTGCTTCTCGCTGCTCATGACGCTGGCCGCGGACCGGGCCGACCGGGACCTGCTGCACGACGTCGCCACGGATCCGCGCCGGCCGGGCGACGTCCGCCGGGCCGCGGCGCTCTTCTTCGCCGTACGCAAGCGCAACGCCCGCCCCCGATGAGCGCCGGCTCCCGACCCCGGCTGCCCGGACGCGCACGGCGACCTCCCGCGGCAGCCGTGCCACCGCAGAGGCCCACGCTCGGACGAGCGTGGGCCTCCTGTCACGTCGCCCGACGGGCGGCGGTGTTCGCCTACGCCGGCTGCGGCCCGACGACGGTCCAGCACAGGCCGGCGGGATCGCGCAGGGTCGGCTGCTGCGCCGGACCCGCCGGCGGTTCGACGCGGGCACCGGCGGCCAGCGCCCGCCGCAGCACCGCCTCGGGGTCGGTCCGCTCGATGGTCAGCACGCCGTCCCGGCCCTCGGCCGGCGACCCCGCCTCGGCCCACTCGCTGACGGTCAGCCGGTGCCCGTCGACGGCCAGTTCCGCCTGCAGGACGCGGCCGTCGAGCAGGCACTCCCGCTGGAGTTGGACGGCGTCGAGGACGTCCGTGTAGAAGGCGACGACCTCGGCCGTGTCGCTGACCGAGAGGTGGGGCCCCGGCCCGTCGTTCGCTGGCCTCATGCGACTCGTGCCCCCTTCCGCTACTCGGCGATCCGGGTCCGACCGGTCCAGCGGAACACCACGGGCACGTCGGCCGTCTCCGGGGCGCTGCCCCGCTCGAAGTGCTCGTACCCTCCATAGTGCCGGACCTTGATCTTCTCCGCCGCCCGCACCACCCGGTGACTGCGCAGGTCGGCCGGCAGATCGGCCGGGCCGCCCTCCAGGACGGCATCGATGACGCCGGCGACGTCCCGGGCGACCGGATCAGCTTGCGAAAAGTCCTTCATGGCACGACCTCCGTCGCATTCCGCACACCTCGGACGGGCCCGCCGCTGGCCGGCGGACGCGTCCACACAGGTCTGACGACACCCGTTGCCGGGGTGAACGGACGCTCCGGGTCGAACGTCGTTGTTCCGGTGGCCGGCCGCCCGTTCCGCAGCGAACGTAATCCAGGTCACATCCGCCCGAACACCCTTAGCGGACCCCTAGGACCCGCCCTGGGCAGCGACGATGCTTCCGCACGCCCGGGCGCCGGCCACCGGCCGGCTCACTCCCAGCGGAAGAAGCGGGTCGCCAACACGGAGCCGAGCACGGCCGTCACGGCCAGGGCGAGCAGCTGCCCCCACTGCGGGCTGGCACCCGCCCACGCCGCGCCGATGGTGTCCACCGTGGCGCCCAGCGGCGAGTAGTCGGCGATGAGGGCCAGGGCGGCCGGCATCCGGTCCCGGGGCAGCCAGGCGCCGGCGAGGAAGAGCAGCGGGAAGAACAGCGCAGGGCCGATCGACTGCGCCGCCCGGGCGGACGGCGCCAGCGCCGCGATCAGCAGCCCGACGGCGAAGAGGCAGGCCACCCCGAGCAGGAACGCCAGCACGAAACCGGGAAAGTTGGCCGGCGCCGGCTGGTCCAGCAGGAACCGTACGGCGATCGCGGTGACCACGGCGCCGAGGACACCCATCACGAGGTTGACCACGACCTGGGCCACCAGCAGGAGGGCGGGCTGCACCGGGGTGGTCGCCAGGCGGCGCAGGACCCGGCGTTCGCGGTAGATGCCGAGCGCCATCGGCAGGGTGAAGAGCGCGAGCATCCCGATCGTCAGGGCCAGGGCGAGGGACGGCAGGAAGGTCTGCTCGGCGTGCTGCCCGGTGTCGGCGGCCGTGCCGGCGCGCTGCGGCAACCCGAAGACGAGCATCAGCCCGATCGGCAGGGCGAAGACGAAGAACAGCGACACCGGCTCCCGCAGGAAGAGCTTCGTCTCGACGGCGATCAGCTTCGTCAGGGCGCTCACGATGACCTCTCGTCGGTCGGGGACTGCGTGGCGGTCCGGCCCCCACGGCCGGTGAGGGACACGAACGCGTCGTCGAGGCTGGGCTGCTCGACCCGGAGCCCGGTGTAGCGGATGCCGGCCTCGTTGAGCGCGGACAGGACCGACTGGAGCACGTCCTTCGTGCCGGTCACCATCACCTCCGCGCCGTAGTGGGACACCCCGGTCACGTCGGGCGACGCGAGCAGCAGCGCGTCCTCGACCGGCTCGTCGGGCCGGAAGTGCACCCGGTGGTCGGTACCGACCCGGTCGAGCAGGCCGGACGGGCTGTCGATCGCCACCACCCGCCCCTGGTCGATGATCGCCAGCCGGTCGCAGAGGCGTTCCGCCTCCTCCATGAAGTGGGTGACCAGCACGACGGTGACGCCCCGGTCGCGGATCCGCTCGACCAGGTCCCAGGTGTCCCGGCGGCCCTGCGGGTCGAGCCCCGTGGTCAGCTCGTCGAGGATGGCGACCTCGGGCCGCCCGACCAGGGCCAACGCCACCGACAACCGCTGCTTCTGCCCGCCGGAGAGCTTCTGGAAGTAGGTGTTGCGCTGCTCGGCCAGGCCGAGGTCGGTCAGCAGCTCGTCGATGTCGGCCCGGTTGCGGTAGAAGGACCGGTACAGGTCCAGCGCCTCCCACACCCGCACCTTGTCGGGCAGTTGGCTCTCCTGGAGCTGGGCGCCGACGCGCTGACGCACCTCGGTGCGGTCGCGGATCGGGTCGAGCCCCAGCACCCGGATCGTGCCGCCGTCGGGCCGACGCAGCCCCTGCACGCACTCGACCGTGGTGGTCTTGCCCGCCCCGTTGGGGCCCAGCACGCCGAAGATCTCGCCCTGTTCGACGGTGAAGGAGACGTCCGCGACGGCGACCTTCTCCCCGTACCGTTTCTGCAGATGATCGACTTCGATGACCGGCATGGGCGTGGTCCTCCTTCACGTGCGGGCGGCCGTCAGGGCGGGCGGGACCCCCGGCTGATCGCGGCGTCGGCTGCGGTGACGTGCCAGCGCCAGCCCGCCCGCGAGGCCGGCCGACGCCCGACATCATCCGTCCAACGGAGGTACGAATCAATCGATCAGTTGACGAATCGGGGGTTTCGAACGGGATACGACCCGGGGACAGGGGTCTCGGCGGGCAGCCGGGCGCGGCGACAGGGGTGTTAGCCGGTTACCGCGCGTGTCCGTCGACACGGTGGGGTGGGCCGGGCGCCGGGCAGAGGGGCAGCAGCTCGTCCAGCCGGGTCAGCACGACGTCGGGGCCGGCGGCGCGCAGGGCCTCCTCGTCGGACTCGCCCCACAGCGCGGCCACCGCGACCACCCCGGCCGCCCGCGCGCTGAGCAGGTCGCTCGGTGCGTCACCGACCATGAGCGCCTCCGCCGGCCGGGCCCCGAGCAGCCGCAGCGCCTGCCGCACGATGTCCGGTGCGGGCTTGGGCCGGGGCACCTCGTCCGAGCCCACCACGTGGTCGACGAGCGGCAGCAGGTCGAGCCGGCCGAGCAGATCCCGGGCCCGTACGCCGCTGCGGCCGGTCGCCACGGCCAACCCGATCCCCCGCCGCCGCAGCGTGCCGAGCAACTCCGGCACCCCGTCGACGAGGGTGACCCGGTGCGCGAGGCGGTTGCTCTCCCGGACGAACGGCTCGGCCAGCGCCGCCGGCAGGCCCATCAGCTCCAGCACCTCCGGCAGGTACCGGCCCGGATGGCGGCAGTACTCCTCGACCGGGGCGACGCCGTCGCCGACCACCTCCCCGTACGCGAGGGCGAACGCCTCCCTGGCCACGGCGAGGCTGTCGACCAGCACCCCGTCGAGGTCGAGCACCACGGCCCGGACGCTCGCGGGCACCGACACCCGTTCCGTCGTCTCCCCGGCCACCGACGCCACCTCCCGCCCGTCCGACCTCGCCGGCCGGTAGGGGTGGCAGGCCGGGGGACGCCCCGACTACGGTCGGGATCGTCGTCCCGGGCCTGCCGGCCGGGCACACGCCCGCCCGGATCCACCGGCGCACCGCCGACCCTACCGGCGTCCCGTGCCCCCGGTTCCGGCGCCCGGTCACGCCCGGTCGCTCCGGCCCGGGTCACGGCCCGGCCGATCCGACGCCGGGCCCGAGCCGCTGGAGAAGGGGTCGCGCCATGCCACTGCTGAGCTGGCTCTCGGAAGGCACCGACGAGCGTCCGGACGCGGTCCGCGTCGACGACCGGGCGGTGTCCGGGGTGGAGCTGCGCCGGCTGGCCGCGGCGGTCGCGGACGAGCTGCGCGGCGTCGACCGGGTGGCGATCGAGGCGACCGCGACCCTGGAGACGGTGGTCGGGGTGGTCGGCGCGCTGACCGCCGGGGCGGCGGTCGTGCCGGTGCCGCCGGACGCCGGGCCGATGGAACGCGACCACATCCTGCGCGACTCGGGGTCGACGGCGCTGCTGGTCCCGGCCGGCGCGGAGCACCCGGCCGACAGCATGGGCCCAGCCGTCGTCCCGATCGACCTGGCCCGGCGCTCGGACACCACGCACCCCGAGCCGGACCCGGCCCGCACCGCGCTGATCCTCTACACCAGCGGCACCACCGGCGCGCCGAAGGGCGCGGTCATCTCCCGCCGCGCGGTCGCCGCGTGCCTGGACGGCCTGGCCGACGCCTGGGCCTGGACGCCAGACGACCTGCTGGTCCACGGCCTGCCGCTGTTCCACGTGCACGGGCTGGTGCTCGGTGTGCTCGGGCCGCTGCGGCTGGGCAGCCGGCTGCACCACGTCGGCCGGCCGCGTCCGGAGCGGTACGCGGCCGCCGAGGGCTCGATGTACTTCGGCGTACCCACGGTGTGGTCCCGGGTCGCCGCCGACCCCGACGCGGCGCGGGCCCTGCGCCCGGCGCGGCTGCTCGTCTCGGGCAGCGCGGCGCTGCCGGCGGCGGTCTTCGCGGACCTCGCCGCGCTCACCGGCCACCGGGTCGTCGAGCGGTACGGGATGACCGAGACCCTGATCACGGTGAGCGCCCGGGCGGACGGCCCGCGCCGGCCGGGCACCGTCGGGCTGCCGCTGCCCGGAGTGCGGACGCGGCTGGTCGACGAGCAGGGCGCGACGCTGCCGGCCGACGGGGCGATGGGCGAGCTCCAGGTCAGCGGCCCCACCCTCTTCGACGGGTACCTCAACCGTCCGGACGCCGACGCGGCGAGCAGCACCCCGGACGGCTGGTTCCGCACGGGCGACGTCGCCACCGTCGACCCCGACGGCTGGCACCGGATCGTCGGGCGGGCGTCCACCGACCTGATCAAGAGCGGCGGCTACCGGATCGGCGCGGGCGAGGTGGAGGACGCCCTGCTCGCGCACCCGGGAGTCCGGGAGGCCGCCGTGGTGGGGATCCCGCACCCGGACCTCGGCCAGCAGGTCACCGCGTACGTGGTGGGCGACGGGGTGGACGGGCCGGAGCTGGTGGACTTCGTGGCCCGGCACCTGTCCGCGCACAAGCGGCCGCGCGAGGTGCGCCTGGTCGACGCGCTGCCCCGCAACGCCCTCGGGAAGGTGCAGAAGAACCGGCTGCTGGCGGACTGACCGGTCGGCCGCGGCGACCCCGGTGCGGGCGGGTCAGGCGACCGCCGGGATGCTGATCGCGGTGACCACCAGGCCCCGGCCGACCAGGAACCGGCCGGCGAAGGCGGTCACCGGCACCCCGCCGAGCACCGGGCCGGGCACCAGCAGGTGGGCGGTGAACGTCCCGGCCGGATCGAGCACGATGTCCGCCTCGGCGAAGTCCAGCCACCGGCCGGTGAGCGGAAACCACGCCTTGTAGACCGACTCCTTCGCGCTGAACAGCAGGCGGTCCCAGCAGACCGACGGGCTGGCGGCGCTGAGCGCCGCGGTGCGGGCCCGCTCGGCCGGCAGCGCGATCGCGTCGAGCACCCCGTCGGGCAGCCGCGCGTGGGGCTCGGCGTCCACCCCGAGGGTGGCGAACGCCGCCGTACGACCGAGGACGGCCGCCCGGTAGCCCTCGCAGTGCGTCATGCTGCCGACCACGCCGTCCGGCCAGACCGGGGCACCCCGGACACCGGACAGGATAGGCACCGGGGCGAAGCCCAGCTCGCCGAGCGCCCGGCGGGCACAGTGCCGTACGGTGGTGAACTCCCGACGGCGCTTCTCCACCGATGCGGCGACCAGCGCCTGCTCCTCGGGGAACAGGGTCAGGCCGGCGGGGTCGGTGAACGACTCGGCCACCGCCACGGTGGAGGGCAGGATCTGCTCGATCACCTCGCCGATGTTAGGTGCTGCGGCGACCCGCACCGCTCCGACGCCGGCCGGAGGGTGCACCATAGGGGTCGGGTACGGGTGCCGGGCCGCACGGGCGGCTGCCAGTCTGGGGGGGTACCCCGCCCACGGGCGGGGCCGCGGATTGGTCGGATGGATGCGGGAAAGCGATGCTCACTGGCAAGGTGGTGCGGTTCGACGAGGTGCGGGGCTACGGGTTCATCGCCCCGGACGACGGCAGCGACGACGTGTTCGTGCACGCGAACATGCTGGACGGTGACAAGTGGGCGTTGACGCCCGGCGTCCCGGTGGAGTACGACGCGGTGGAGACCGACCGCGGCCCCAAGGCCGTGCTGGTGCGGGTGGTCGGCGCTCCCGCGGGAGTGGAGCGGAACGGGACGGCCCGGGCCGGTGTGGCGGTTGCCGGCGGGCGAAGCCGGGAGATCGGGCAGGTCGCGGGCGGCGCGGACGACGAGGAGGGCCTCTGCGACGTGCTCTCCGAGCGGGCGTTCTCCGCGGAGACCACCGAGGCGCTGGTGACCTCCGTGCCGGACCTGACCGGGGCGCAGATCGTTGCGGTACGCGCCCGGATGCTGGCCCTGGCCCGGCGGCACGGCTGGGTGGAGGGCTGACCGCCGCCCGCCTCGGGCCGGAGCGTCCGGCCACGGCGGGGACGGCCGGCGCACGCGGACCGGCCGCAGGGCACAGTAGGCCGCACGGTGCGAAGCGGCCGGGTCAGCCGGCGTCGACCAGCAGGGACTTCCTGATCCGGCCGAGCGCGGTGCGGGGCAGCTCGTCGACGAAGTGCACCCGCCGGGGGCGTTGGGCCGCCGAGAGGTGCCGCCCGACGTGGTCGATCAGCACCTGCGCGGTCAGGTTGTCGGCGACGACGTAGGCGGTGACCTGTTCGCCGAGCGTGTGGTGCGGCGTGCCGACGACGGCGGCGTCCCGGACGCCCGGGTGGCTCAGCAACGCCTCCTCGACCTGGCCGGCGTGCACCCGCCGGCCCCGGCTGTGCACCACGTCGAGCCCCCGCCGGCCGATGATCCGGTGTGACCCGTCGGCGGCCACGGTCGCCAGGTCACCGGTGGCGTGCCAGGGACCGGCCGCGCTCCGCCCGCCGCCGCCGACGTAGCCGCTGAACAGCGTCGGCCCGCAGACGCTCAGCTCGCCCACCGATTCGCCGTCGGCCGGCACGGGCCGGTCCTCGCGGTCCAGCACCCGGGTCTCCACGCCGGGCAGGGGGGTGCCGACGGCTCCGTCGACCGGCGGGTCGCCGGCCCTACCGGTCAGCGCGATGAGGGTCTCGGTCGTACCGTATGCCTGGACCGGTGCGTGCGAGGTGAGCAGCCGCAGCCGCTCGGCCACGGCGGCGGCCAACGGGGCGTCCGCGGAGATCAGGATCCGCGCCGCGGCCAGCGACCGGGCCAACGGGCCGTCCCGCGCGATTCTCCCCCACTGCGCGGGCAGCGCCAGGTACATGGTGCCGGCCGGCCCCGCGCAGGCGTTCCGGTCGAGGTGGACGAGGCGGCTGCCGACCCGCAGCGCGCCGAGCAGACCGACGACCAGGCCGTACGCCCGGAACAGCGGCGCGCCCTGGACCACGACGTCGTCCCCACTCCAGCACCAGGCGGCGGCCAGCAGGTCGAGGTCGGCGGCGATGGCGCGACGCGAGATGCGCACCCCGCGCGGCGGCCCAGCGGCTCCTCCGGTGTAGAGGATGACCGCGTCGGCGCCCGGCTCGGGCTCGGGATGGTGCGTCGAGGAACGCTGGCGCAGGTCGACGGGAACCGTGGGCAGCCGGTCGCCGCCGGGCGGGCGCGCTCCGAGGACAACCGTCGTCCCGGACTGCCGCAGGATGCGGTTCCGCTCGCACTGCCCGACGCCGGGCGGTAGTGGCACGAGCGGAACGCCCGCGTGGACGGCGCCGAGCATGCCCACGACCGTCTCCAGGGTCGGCGTGGCGTCGACCGCGACCACGCCCGCGCCCCTGATCCGGTCGGCGACCGCGGTGACGCAGCCGAGCAATGCCTCGCTGGAGAGCGTGCCGCCGGCCATCCTGACCGCATCGGCCCGGTCCGCGCCCGATCCCCGCAGCGCCGGCAGCAGTGTCATCCCCGTTATCCCCTGCCAGGGACGTGGGCGAGTCGCGGCAGCGACTGGGGCATCACGACGGCCACAGGACCCTTCACGTCATGGGGTTCGAGCAGCCCCATATCCGGCCATCCCGCCATCGACGCGGGGTGTCCCGAAATTAGGCTGCGCAATGGTCCGGCACAACCCCTAGCCACCCGGCCAGGTCCCCTGCCCGGGGACGGCGGGCCAGGTAGGACGCGAGGTGGCGTCGCCTTGGGCGACCGGCGGTCGGGGCGTTCTGGTTCCCGGGCGACACTGTGGAGAGAATTCCGTCCGGCAGGAGCGGTGAACAATGGAGCCGCATTGACGTCGGAATTGTCGGCCGGCCACCGGACGGAGCGACGGGAAATCAATTCCACAAGCCAAACTCTTTCAATTTTCAACAGGCCCGGCACGCACGGCGGCACCGGCTCCCGACGACCGCTGGGCGCATAATTCATTTTTAACAACATAATCGCTTAATGTTCCCAAAGGTCCGAATCGGGCATGCCTGGGACGATGCCGCGACGCAAGCCCCTTCCCGTCCGGCCGACGCGACCACCGGAGGGGTCACGCCAGCAGGCGGGGGACGCATTACCTCGCAGCAAACAGAGGAATTCTCACAGTTTCCCCCGGCCCACCAGGCATCCGGCACCTCGCGGAAAACCGGACCGGGACGAGCGGGCCGACCACCGACCGGCGACGCGACCAGCACCCTGAGCGCCGGGCGCCACGCGCCGCCGTGAGAACCGGCCGGGCGGGGCGGACGCTCGCCCCGCCCGGCCGTCATCACCAGGCTGAACTGCCCACACCGACCGGCGCCGGCTTCCGCCCGCCCCTCCGACGACCGACCGGACAGGTCCCGAGCGGCACGACGACACGGCCCGCCGGGCCGGGCGGGGACGAATGCTCGCTCGCGGCCCTGCGGGCGGCTCGCGCACACCTAGCACGGGGAGGCGCGACAACCAATGGCCGACATCGCCATGAAAAGCAACCTCGACGACCGGCGCAACACCTGGTCACGTTACGGGACCAGGTGGCGACTTTCCGTTGTGGACTGCGCACCCGACGCGGGATGACGGCGGCAGGGACACCCGAACCGATGTTTGCCTATCCTTTACAAACCTCGGCTTGCCGCCCAATTGCCGAACTGCCATACTCCCACCATCACGGCGGTCGATAGGGGGAGACCGGCCAAGAGGGGGCTGGGGAATTATCGCCGGCACTGGTGGGCTGCAAGTCGGAGCCGCCAGTCGGTCAAGTCGGTCGATGGTTGCCCGTCGCTCCTCGACGGCGATCTATATAACCAAAACTGGAATGGGTCGAGAATTGCCGGTCTCCGATTTCGTCGAGCTCCAGGGCCGCGCAGGGCAGGTGGCGTGCCCGGTGACCGCGGGCCGCCCGCTCCACCGGGGGCCGCGTCGATGGAACTGACCGAGCGGTCGTGCCAGCTCGACCTGCTGGAGCGCCGGCTCGCGGACCTGATCGCCACCGGCGGCGCCCCCACCGGCCGGACGGTGACCGTGCTCACCGGCCCGGTCGGCTCCGGCAAGACCGCGCTGTTGCAGACCTTCGCCCGGCGGGCCGGCGAGGCCGGGGCGGGCGTCCTCGGCGCGAGCGCGTCCCGCGCCGAACGCACCGTCCCGTTGGAGGTCGTCCGCCAACTCGTCCGGGCCGCGGCGTTGAGTCCGGACGACCGGGCCCGGGTCGGGCGGCTGCTGGACGCGGGCTCCCTCGCCTGGGCCGACGTCGACGGCGCCGACCACGAGGACACGGCCCGCAGCACCGCCGCGATCGGCGGGGCCCTGCTCGAGCTGACCACGCGCGGCCCGCTCGTCATCGCGGTCGACGACGTCCACCACGCCGACGTGGCGTCGCTGCGGTGCCTCGACTACATCGCCCGGCGGATCGCCGGCCTGCCCGTGCTGGTGCTGCTGACCGAGGCGCCGCGCACCAGGCCCTGGCGCCCCGAGGTCTACACCGAGCTGATGCAACCCGCGAGGCTGCACCGCATCCGGCTTCCGCTGCTCACCGTCGAGGGGACGTTCCAGGTGCTCGCCCACCGCCTCGGCGTCCCGGTCGCCCGGACCATCGCCGAGGAGAGCCACCGGATCAGCGGCGGCAGCCCGCTGCTGGTGCACGCGCTCGCCGACGACCGGGCCGCCGCGCCCCGGCCCGCGGACCACCCCGTCGCCGGCGAATCGTTCCGGGAAGCCGTGCTGAGCTGCCTGTACCGCTGCGACCACCCGGTGCTCGAGGCCGCCCGGGTGCTCGCCGTGACCGGCGAACCCCTGCACGGCAACCTGCTGTCCCAGCTCGTCGGCGCCCGGTCGCGGTCCGCGCTGGGCGCCGTCGACGGCTCGACCAGCGCCGGGCTGGTCACCGAGGCGGGGTTTCGGCATCCGGCGGTGGGCCAGGCGGTGCTCGACGGGATGACCGCCGAGGAACGCGTCCGGCTGCACCTGGAGGCGGCCTGCCTGCTGCACGACGAGGGCGCACCAGCGACACGGGTCGCGCCGCATCTGGTCAAGGTCGACGAGCTGACCGAGCCCTGGATGGCGCAGAGCCTGCTGGACGCCGGCGAGCAGGCCTTGGTCGACGGCAAGGTGGAGACCGCCCTGCGGTACCTGCGCCGGGCGAACCGGAGCGCCGTCGGCGACTGCCTGCGGGCGCGGATCCGCTCCGCGCTGGCCCGCGCCGAGTGGCAGCTCGACCCGCAGGCGGCGGTCCCCCACCTGACCGGCGTCGCCACCGCCGTCCGCGCCGGGCACCTGAGCAGCCAGCAGGCGGCGGGGCCGATCCTGTACCTGCTCTGGCACGGTGAGATCGACAAGGCCGTCGAGCTCGTCCAGCACCTGAGCGACCGGGCCGACAGCGCGGATCCGCGTTCCGCGGCCGAACTGCTCGTCACGACCGGCTGGATGTCCACCCTCTATCCAGGGGTGACGGTCGGCCGGCCCAAACCCACCGCCGCCGCGCGGGACCCGCTCACCCTGGCCGCGGTCAGGCGTGGGCTCGAGGGGTCCCTCCTGCTGTCCGCCGTGCTCGAACGCGGCGACGCCACGGTGGTCGAGCACGCCGAGCGGGCGCTGGCCACCGGCGGGCCGGACGACGAGCCGAGCATGTGGACCAGCGTCTGCGCCATCGTCGCCTTGATCTACGCAGACCGGCTGGACCTGGCCGGCGACTGGTGCGACCGGCTGGGCACCAGTCCGGCCGCCCGGCGCCATCCCTCGGCCTCGGCGACCCTCGCGGCCCTCCGGGCGTTGGTCAGCGGACGGCTCGGTGACCTGCCCCGCGCCGTGCAACTGGCCGACCAGGCGCTGGGCCAGCTCTCGCCGAAGGGCTGGGGGGTGGTGATCGGGATGCCGCTCGCCGTCCGCCTGCGGGCCCTCACCTTCATGGACGAGCTCGACGCCGCGGCCGCCTGCCTCCAGGTGCCGGTCCCGCCGGCGATGTTCAAAACCCCGTTCGGGCTGCACTACCTGCACGCCCGCGGGACGCACGCGCTCGCCGCGGGAAGCCCCGAGGGCGCGCTGGCCGACTTCCAGCTCTGTGGGCAGCTGATGACCTCGTGGCAACTGGACTTCTCGGGTCTCGTCCCGTGGCGGACGGAGTCGGCCCGGGCGCTGCTCCGGATGGGCCGCCGCCAACAGGCCAGGAAGTTGGTCCGGGAGGAGTTGGCCCGGCTGCGGCCCGTCCAGGTGCGCTACCGGGCCGCCGCCCTACGGGTGCTGGCCGCCACGGAGGACGGGCCGGACCGGATCAGCCACCTGCGCAGCGCCGTCCGGCTGCTGCGGCAGTGCGGCGACCGGGTGGAGCTGGCGCACAACCTGACCGACCTCGGCCACGCCTACCAGCAGGCCGGCGACCGGCGGGAGGCACGCGTCGCGGCCCGGGCGGCCCGCGCCCTCGCCGAGGAGTGCGGGATCCCGCTGCTGCGCGCCAGCACGGCCACCACCGGCTCCGGTTCGGCCGAGGGCCCCGCCGGCACGGCGGTGGTGGTGGACGGGCTCAACGACGCGGAGTCCCAGGTGGCCACCCTGGCCGCCCAGGGCCACACCAACCGCGAGATCGCCGAGAAGCTCTTCCTGACGGTCAGCGCCATCGAACAGCGACTGACCCGGATCTACCGGAAGCTGCACGTCAACTCGCGCAACGAACTGGCCGCCCGGCTGCGGCTGAACCGGCCCGGCGCGACCCTGCTGCACCCGCCGTCGCCCGGGCAGGGCGAACCCGGGGGCCGTCCACGCGGGCCACGGTTCCGCTGACCGTCATCCGCCGTCCACCGGCGCCGTCCGCGCTCGCCGTCCCGGCCTGACCGCCTCCCTGCGGCACGGGCGGCCGGCCGCCGCCCACCGACCACGGACGGCTGTTCATCGGGTCACACTCCGGCCGTCCGGCCTGCCCCAAAGAACCGCGGTGTGGCACCGTCGAGGCGTACCACCGAAACCCGCCGTTCACGGTGTGGTCATCTCCGGCCGTCCGGCCAATCCCGACACCCCTTGCGGCGCATTGCGCAACCCCTAATGACGGACAAGATCCGCAGGTTTGCGCGCGAAACGATGGGGTCTCGCGCCCGTTGTCGCACCACCCCCCCGGTGCCAGACTCGCCTGGTCGCACGGACCGTCCCCTGAACGGCGCGGTCCGGCGACACATTTCCAGGTCCATCCGGCACGGCGGCCCGGTGCGCTCCACCCCTACCCCCGGTAGGCGCGGTGGAGGGGCGGCCGTCCGGCAAGGGGGAGCGGTGTCGGGCAGCGCCGGGGTTCCGGTTCCGCACCGCGTACGAGAAGGGCTGACACGCTGGTGTTGGTGCAGCAGGAGGAGCAGACGACCCGTCTCCGGCGGGCGTTCCGCGCGTGTGAGGAGCAGCAGCGAGGACACGTCGCGCTGGTCACCGGCGCGGTGGGGAGCGGCAAGACCAGTCTGTTGGAGGCGTTCGGCGAGTGGGCGGCCGCCACCGGCGGACAGGTGATGAGCGCTGCCGGTTCCCGGGCAGAGCGCGGGCTCCACCTGGGAGTGATCGGGCAGCTGCTCCACAGTGCACGGCTGGCGCCCGACGCGGCTGCCCGGGTGGAGAAGCTGATGGGCGACGCCACCTTCGCCATGTCCCTGCCCGAGCCCGGCGGTGAGGCCGCCGAGGGCGACCGGGCCTGGGCTCCCCTGCTGCACGGCCTCTTCGCCACCCTGCTCGACCTGACCGGCACCGGGCCCCTGGTCCTCGTCGTCGACGACGTGCACCACGCGGACCCGGCCTCGTTGCACTGCCTTCTCTACGTGACCCGTCGGCTGCGCCACGCCCGGATCATGGTCGTGCTCGCCGAGGCGTCGACGCTGCGCCCGCCGCACCCGTTGTTCCGGGCCGAGTTGCTCAGCCAGCCGCACTTCGCCCGGATCACCCTGCCGCCGCTGACCGTGGACGCCATCGCCCGGCTCGTCGGCGGCGACACCGAGACCACCGAGGCCCGGGAGACGGCGGAACGCTGCGTGCACATGACCGGCGGCAACCCGCTGCTCACCCGGGCGCTGCTCGAGGAGCGGGCCGGCGGCGGGACGGGCGGCGACGACTCCGGCGCGACCGTCGGCGACGCGTTCGACCAGGCCGTGCTCGGCTGCCTCTATCGGCACGAGCCCGGGGTGCGCCGGGTGGCGCAGGCGCTGGCGGTGCTCAACCGGCCCGCCCCGACCGAGCTGCTCGGTCACCTCCTCGACGTGGCGCCCGAGGCCACGGTCCCGGCGGTGCGGGTGCTGCGCACCTCCGGCCTGATGGAGGCCGACCAGCTGCGCCACCCGCGCATCCTGCACTCGATCCTCGGCGACATGTCACCCGATGAGCGGCGGGGCCTGCACCAGCGGGCCGCCGAGGTGCTGCACGACCACGGCGCCGAGCCGAGCGTGGTCGCCGAGCATCTGGTGGCCGCCGGCTGGGCGGACGCGCCGTGGGTGGTGCCGGTGCTCCAGGACGCCGCCGGACACGCCCTGGCCTCGGGCCGCCCCGACGTGGCCGCCGCCTGCCTGCGCCTCGTCTCCCGGGTGTGCGTGGACGAGCGGCAGCGGGCCGCCACCACCGAGATGCTGGTGAGCGCCCGCTGGCAGGTCAACCCGCTGGCCGTGAACGGGCACCTCAGCGAGCTGGTGGAGGCGGCGCGGGCCGCCGGGTGGTCCAGCGATGTCGGCCTGTCCGCCGTGCCCTACCTGCTCTGGCAGGGTCGGGTGGAAGAGGCCACCGAGGCCGTCAGCGGCTTCTCCACAGAGGACGAGCACGGCCCGGGCGGCGTGGCGACGCGGCTGCGGATGATGCAGTTGCTGGTCGCGCTCTCCCACCCGGACCACCTGGCCACGGTGCGGGAGACCCCGACGGCGTGGAGCCGGGCGGCGAGCGCGCCGGCCACGATCAGCCCGCTGCTGCAGGCGGTGACGGTGCTGCACACCGCGCTGACCCCGGCCGCGGAGAACGACACCGTGGCGACCGCCGAGCAGCTCCTCCAGCGTCACCACACCGACGACGGCTCGCTGGGCCTGCTGACCGCCCCCCTGCTGGCGCTGCTGTGGGCGGGCCGGTCCGACCGGGCCGCCGCCTGGGGTGACGTCCTGCTCGGTCGACCGGCCGCCCGGCACGCTCCGGTGTGGCGGGCCGTCATCCGGGCGGTCCGGGCCGAGGCGGCGCTGCGCGTCGGTGACCTGCCCGGCGCCGAGCACCACGCCCGCACGGCGCTGGAGGACATTCCCGCACCGGCATGGGGTGTGGCGGTCGCGGGCCCGCTGGCCACGCTCATCGCCTGCGCGACCGAGGCGGTGCGGCTGTCCGAGGCCGACCGGTGGCTCGCCCACCCGGTTCCGCCCGGCATGTTCCGCACCCCGCTGGGCCTGCACTACCTGGCCGCCCGCGCCCGGCACCACCTGGCCGTACGGCGGCCCCACGCCGCGATCACCGACCTGCGGCGGTGCGGCGAGCTGATGCGCACCTGGGGCATCGACGCCGCCGGGCTGGTGCCGTGGCGGCTGGAGCTGGCCCGGGTGCAACTCAGCGTCGGCAACAAGGCGCAGGCCACGCAGCTCCTCCAGGAACAGCTGCGGGTGCCGCACGGGGTCGACGACCGGACCCGGGGTCGGACGCTGCGGCTGCTCGCCACCACCGCGGCCCAGGACCACCGGCGCAAGCTGCTCTCCGAAGCGGTCAGCCTGCTCCAGTCCAGCGGCGACCGGCTGGAGCTCGTCCGGGCCCTCGGCGACACCGGCCAGACGCTGCAACGGGCCGGCGACTCCGCCCGCGCCCGGCTGCTCGTCCGCCGGGCCTACCAACTGGCCCAGGACTGCGGCGCGTCGGTGCTGGCCCAGCGCCTGATCCGGCGGGAGCCGGGCAGCGGGCTGCCGGCGTACCCGACGGCCGCCGAGATGCAGGAGCCGGACGACGGGCTGAGCGACGCCGAGCGTCGGGTGGCCGCGCTGGCTGCCCAGGGGCACACCAACCGGCAGATCTCCAGCAAACTGTTCATCACCGTGAGCACGGTCGAGCAGCACCTGACGCGGGTCTACCGCAAGCTGGACGTGAAGCGGCGCACCGACCTGCCGTCCCGGCTCGTCGCGTACGCGGAGGGGTTGGCCGAGGAGACGCAGGGCGCCGCCTCCTGACCCGCGCCGAGGGGCGCCGCGCGTGCGGCGCCCCTCGGCGCGTACGGCAGCCGCAGGCTCAGCCGACGGCGACCCCGGCGGATCGGCGGGCCGGGGCCTCGTCGCGGTGCCGCAGCACGAGGTCGGCGGCGGCGGCGAC
Source organism: Micromonospora sp. NPDC048063 (assembly GCF_043202855.1). Classification (NCBI taxonomy): domain Bacteria; kingdom Bacillati; phylum Actinomycetota; class Actinomycetes; order Micromonosporales; family Micromonosporaceae; genus Micromonospora; species Micromonospora sp. NPDC048063. The sequence goes on from NZ_JBIDBG010000017.1 coordinate 128,858, forward strand.
CCCGCCGGCCCGCCGCATCCGCCGGCTCCACAGCTCGGCCCGCTCCCGGAACGAGTCCTCGCGCAGCAGGCGCGTGAGCTTGGCGACGATGTCCTCGACGTCCAGGGCGTCGGTGTGCTCGACGGCCAGCGCGACGCCGCTGTCGACCGCACGCGCCGCGCCGTCGGGGCAGTCCAGCCAGAACGGCATCACCAACTGCGGGGTGGCGAAGTGGACGCCCTCGTGGACGGCGTTGGCGGCGCCGTGGTTGAAGAAGGCGCGCACGTGCGGGTGGGCCAGCACCCGCAGCTGCGAGGGCAGCCACGCCTCCACCCGCAGGTTGCCCGGCAGCCGCTCGGCGGGCGGGAGGAGCTGCTGCTGGCGCGCGGGCAGTTTCCACAACACGGCGTGCTCGGGCCCGACCCGGTCGGCGACCTCGACGATCGCCCTCACCTGCCCCGGGGACGGCCGCATGATCGTGCCGAACCCGACGTAGACCACCGAGGGGTGGCCGTCCAGCCACCGGGTCAGCTCGTCGTCCCCGTCGGCCGGCGGCACCTCGCGGGGCACGACCGGACCGAGCATCCGCAGTGTCGCCGGGGCGGTCGGGAACGGATACTCGAAGCCGAAGACCGTGTACGACATGAGCGCCGCGGCGGCCTCGGCGTAGAGCGCCGGCCGCATCTCCGGGTTGCGGAGGCCGGCGGCCCTGCGGGCGGCCACGGCGGCGAGGTTCCGCCCCAACCGGTCCGGCTGTGTCAGCGCCCGGACCAGCCGGTTGCGGAAGTGCGCGTTGGTCGCCTGCTGCCGGGGCGTCATCCGCCGCGGCAGCCCCGAGAACGGGGTGGGATAGCGGGGCGGCAGCAGCTCCTGGAGGAAGTTGGACGGCGGCAGCGAGATGCTGACCACGAAGGGCACCTGTCGGATCTGCGCGGCGTCCATCGCGTAGGTGGCGAGGCTGTCCACCACGGCCACCGCCGGCCCGATCTCGTCGATCGTGCCGAGGCAGCGCTGGTAGAGCTGCTGGAGGTAGTCGTAGTCGGTGCAGAGGTCGATGTAGCGCGCGAAGGCGTCCACCCGGTCGCCGGTGGTCAGCGCCCGGTACGTCGCGTCGTCCCAGTCGTGCGGTGACGACTGCGGGCGGGCCGGCCCGAGCGAGACGAACGAGACCTCGCCCGGGCCGGGCAGCGCCTCGACATCCGCCCGGCGGTCCTCCGTGGACGCGAACCAGACGTCGCGGACGCCCCGGGCCTTCAGCTCGTTGACAATGCTGAGCAGCGGGTTGAACAGCCCGGCGCTGTTGTAGGCGACCACGAGCACGGCTCGGCCGCGGTCGTCTCCGGTCATGACCACCGTCACCATCACTCCTTCCCGCCACGCGGCGGCTCGCGCCGTTCCGTCACCTGGGCCGCCGTCCGGCGGTCTCCCGGCGGCACGTGGTGCGGTCGCGTGCGGTCGGGCACAGGCGGGCTGATGATGGAGCCGTTCAGCCAGGCGATCGGGGTCGGCTGTCAAGGCGTGTCGATGCGGCACAGGGGTCGGCGGAGCTTCGGTAGAAGGGGTGCCGATTCATGGCAGCCCAGGACCCTCTGCGACCGCTGTCTATATAGACAGTCATAACTTACCCGACGGCGGCGACATGGAGGACGGCTCACGCTGATTTGTCCGGGCGAATCGGCCCGGCGCCGTGAGCCGCGAGCCCACGAGCCGCGGACAGCCGGCAGCGGACACCCGTTACATTTTTGATCGTCCCCAGCCGGGGACTGCTCGGTCGCCCGGCCTGGTATGACTTACTGCCCCTGTCGTACGCATGATCCGGGGGGTGTTGTCGCCGGGCCGGGTGGCGTCGATGGACCGCTGATAGGGACACGACCACTCGCAGGGTTGGGGTAGGTCTCTTCGTAACGTGGGTGCCGGCAGTCGACGCCAGACTGGCGACCGAGCCGAGGGCGATGTCGCGGGGAGGCGATACGTGCACGGCGACTACGAGGTGTTCCTCGGTCTCGATGTCGGCAAGGACGGCCACCACGCTGTCGCGTTGAACCGGGACGGCAAGCGGCTGCACGACGCGGCGTTGGTCAACACCGAGGCAAAGCTGCGGCAGGTGTTCGACAAACTCGCCCGCCACGGCCGGGTTCTCGTGGTGGTCGACCAGCCGGCTTCGATCGGTGCGCTGCCGGTCGCGGTCGCCAGGGCCTGCGGTCATCAGGTGGCCTACCTGCCCGGACTGGCGATGCGCCGGATCGCCGACCTGCACCCGGGCGCCGCGAAGACCGACGCCCGCGACGC
>NZ_JBIDBG010000018.1:0-130589 GCF_043202855.1 Micromonospora sp. NPDC048063
GAACGGGAAGATCCACTCCGGGCGGGCTGCCGAGATCACCTGCACCCCACCATGATCCACGATGGACGCGAGACCCAGTTACGAGACGTCCCTTAGGCAGGCTGGATCATCAGCAAGAAGTCAGCAGAAGCGCTGATAGCCGTTGTGAGGTTCCAACAGAGGACGACGGGCGCTGAGTAGCAGACGACAAGCGTTGCGGCTTGTCGAGAGGACTCACCGCCCCGTCATCCACCTTTGCAAGGCAGGGGCAGGGAAGCCGATCGTCAACCCGACGAGGCGGCGGAGCTGCACGGCCTGCACAGACGGATCGGCCCCCACTGCTCATCCATGAGGTCATCCCAGAAGTCGGTTCTCGGCACCGCCGGCATCACGTCTGCTCCGCAGAGGGCCGTGAACCCGTCGTCTGTAACGGCGTGGCCAACCATCTCACGCAGCGGCAAGGAGTGATCCGCTCGCACCGCCTCAACCTGGCGTGTGTCTGCGGGCGTCAGCGCCAGGACGAACTTGATCCGCTTACGCACACCAGGAGGGTAGCGAGACCGTGTGCCCGATGGAGCGGTCAGCAGCGGTCAACAGCGGACCCTTGCACGACATCGACCGATCCCTTCCATCCTCAATAGCCAGGCGGCACGGTTGCTCAGCAGCGTGATCAATCCGATTCCCAAGCTGACAGTGCGGGTTCGATTCCCGTCACCCGCTCCAACGCGAAGGCCCTGACCAGGACGACAGTCCCGATCAGGGCCTTCGTATTGTCAGGCGAGCTGAAACAGGCCGTGGGCCGTTAGCGGGCCATCAGCTCGCCTCGATAGCCGGCCCGCCACCTCCGGCGGCCCGCCTCGGCTCGCGTTTGCTCGGCCTGCGCCGGGCCGCCTTCACCGCTTGTCGATCGCCTCGGTGATCCCTTGGTCGGCCTCCCGGTTGGCGTGCTGATAGATCAGCGCGGCGCGTGGGCTGTCGTGGCCCATCCGGGTCACAGGTGGGCCCATCAGTAGCCTCGGAACACCCCGGGCTTCCTCCAGTGGAACCCGTACGTGCGTACCGACGCCTCGGCGGGCGCGTACCGGTGGTCCCCGGCGAAGCTCGCGCTGAACGTGACCCGCTGGTACGTCGGATACGTGGCCGTCAGCTTGCCGTTCGAATCCACTGCGCCGCAGGTGATCGTTTTGCGAGTGGACCTGTAGGGCTGGGCGTACAGGCAGACCGTGCGGTTCGTGTAGGTGGCACCGAGCTGGGCGGTCACCGCCGCGCGGCGGTCGGCCGTCGCCTTCGCCATGACGCTCAACGTAGTGGCGGCGCGCGAGACCTGCACGGTGACCGACTGGGTCGCCCCCGGGCGCGCGGCGTCGCCGGGGAAGGTCACCGTGTAGGTGTTGGCCGCGCCGACCAGCGGCGTGTCGGAGAAGGAGAACGAGCCGTCCGCGGCAGTGGTGACGTCCGGCAGCGGGTGGCCGCCGGCGAGGTCCTGCTTCGCGACCCGCAGCGTCCACGGCGTCGACACGTTCGCACCAGCGAACGCCAACTTCCCGTGGACGGTGAGTGGCGCGGTGCGGGTGCTCGTTGTCGGCGCGGCCAGCAGGAGCGAGGATCCGGTGGTGCCGAAGTCGGTCAGCACCCGCAGGGCCGGGTTCTTCCGGTCCTGATCGGTGGTGACGGCGTAGAGCGTGCGGTTGTCGGCGCTGACGGCGAGGCCCCGCACCTCGAGGTGGTTGCCCGGCGGGAGGTCGTACCGGCGGACCACGGTCCCGTCCGGTCGCTTGACGTGGATCGAATTGCTCTCGCTGGCGCCGAGGACGACGAAGGAACCGTTCGGAGACGTCGTCACGGCCGTCGGCCAGGTCCCGGACGGGTACGCGCCCGCGGGCGACAGGTCCGCCGTGGAGAACGCCGCGTGCTCGGTCGCCACCAAGCGGGAGTTCGACTGTGGGTCCCACAGGTAGGAGCAGGCGAGGATCACCTTGTCGGCCGTCAGCGCGGCGTCGTGCAGGCCGGTGCAGGTCTCCCCGGCCAGGGACGCGACATGCGACGGCGTCCCGGACGAGACGTCGTACAGACTCGGCTCGCCCGAGATGGCGAACGAGACGCGGGACCGGTTCACCAGCAGCAGCAGATTCGGGTTGGCCGGGGTGCTCCGGAGCAGCGGCGGGTAGTAGTACTGGCCGTTGAGGGGCAGGTCCAAGGCGACGATCGGCGTCGCCCCGCGTACGTCGATCGACCCCAGCTTGCCCTTCCCGGACTGGCATCCATAGCCGACGTAGATCTTCCCGCCGGCCGGCGCCAGCCAGGTGGGACAGCTGCTCGCGCCGGTGCTGTAGCGACGCGTCTCGGTCAGCGTGGTGGTGTCGATCGCGGCGACCGCGCCCACGTCGGCGAGGGCCACGTAGAGCGTCGAGCCGTCCGGGCTCAGCGCCATGCCGCTGGCGCCCGGCAGGTTCGGGATCGTCCGCTGCGAGCCGCCGGACAGGTCCGTCAACCGCACGCCCGAATGCTCCCGCCCCTGGCTGAAGAACAGCCGACCGCGCGCCGAGTCGACCACCATCTCCGCGTACGTGTCGATGCCGAGACCGACCGCGCCGTCGGCGTACGCCGTACCGGAACCCATCGGCGCCACCACGCCGAAAGCGGCGCCCAGCGCCGCGACCATCAGACGTGCGATCGCTTTGACGCGCACCCGACCTCCCGCCCCCGTGACAAGGATCGGCGCTTTCGCACCGAGGATTTTGGGCGCGAGCCTACTGGGCCGGTCGCCGTGGGAGGCACGGAGCGCGGGGAAGATCATCAAGCCCCCATGGTCAGGTACCGGTCGCCTGCGGCAGGCTCCACAAATGGACGGCGGTCCCGTCCCTGGAGACCGTGTACCAGGCGCCCCGCCCCGCCGAGCGGGGAGATCCCGAGACGGGGAAGGGATAGGCGATCCGGCCGCGCACGGCCATCGTGCGGGTGTCGACCAGCCAGTGGCGGGGGATCTCCTCGTCGTACTCGGTGCCGACCACGGCGCTGTCGTCGTACGGGAACGCCGCCTCGTAGCCCCAACAAACGCGGTCGTCCGCGGTTGAGGCAGGGGGCATGGCTTCGTCGGCGTTCAGCCGCCGCAGTTCCGTGCCGTCCTCCGCCCGGTGCAGGTAGAGGGCCCACTGCCCCGGGTCCGTGGTCAGGAAGTGCTCCCCGGACGGGCTCACGGCGAGGAGGACCTCCTCGGCGAACTGCTGGACAGTGAGCGCCGTGCCGTCCCAGTGCCCCCACAGCACGGGCGAGTCCTCCTCGCCCGCGAGGACAGTCAGTCCCATGTACGCCGGGTCCGGATGGGGGAGGTGGATGGAGCCGGATGCCACGGTCGTCGTCCCGGCCCGGGCCAGCACCCTGCCGTCGGTGGGGTCGAGGATCAGCCATTCCTCCTCGACGTCGTCCCCCACGCTGTTGCAGACGTGGGCCCAGAGGAGCTTGCCGTCCGAGGAGAAGGCCGCCGAGCCGCTGTCCGCGTGGCCGTGGTGGTGGTCGTCGGCGTACTCGGAGAACGAGGCGTGGGCCTCGGTGCACACGGCGGCGGACCAGCATCCGTGCCGGATCTCCCACCGCACGGCGCCGGTCGGATCCACCGCTCGCAACGCGTGGACGCCGACGAACACGGCGACGTCGCCCGTGGGAGAGACCGCCGTCGAGCCGTACCGGCGGGGCCAGGGCGCGGGGAAGCGGATCTCCGCCCCCTCCCCGTCCAGGTCGCGGACGGCCAGCTCGGTGTCCCCGCGCTGCACCAGCAGCCTGCGCCCCGGCCAGTGCAGCACCTGCGGGGCGTCCGCCGACGCGGGGTCGAGCGGAGCGGCGACGGTGGCCACGAGCTGGGCGGCGAACCGGGCGGTACGCCCGGGGACGGCACCGTCCGGCGCGGTCATGTCAGGAGCACCTGACCACGACGAGCCGCGGGCGGTCGCCGATGTGGCACTCGTGGCTGAGCTTCACGGTCCCCGACCTGGTGAGGGCCGCGCCCTGTCCGTCGGCCGGCGTGGCGGTCAGCGTCCACGTGTAGGTGCCGTTGGGCATCACGCGGCGGCGGTCGTCCTTGCCGTTCCACGCCGTGGCCACCACACCGCGCGTCAGGCCGCCGGAGAGGGTACGGACGACGGCGCCGCTGGTCTGACTCCTGATCACGAGCGTCCAGGAGGCGGCCGGCTTGGACAACCACCACTTCGGGCTCCAGTGTCCGGTGGCGTCCTTGACGTGCGCCGACGTGGCGACGGTGGCGTCGAGCTGGGCGAGGGGCGAGACCGGGACGCCGCTGGGGACCAGATGGATGCCGTCGTCGGCGCCGAGGTGGGCGATGACGCCGGTGTACGGGTCGACGTCCCAGGGCCGCCACGACGCGAACGCCCCGGCGGTGTGCGACCTCGGCGTCCCGTCACGGACGTCGGTCACCTTCAGTTGCCCGTTCACCTCGGACGCGACGAAGCCGTCGCCGAGCTTGGCCCACGACCAGTCGTCTCCGGACACGAGTCGCAGGTTCGTCCGCTTGACGGTGTCGTAGACGCCCTGACCCGACGCCGAGCCCACGCAGGTCCACAGCAGCCAGCGCCCGACGGCCTGGAGGTCCTCCAGGAGGCACCCCTCGCCGAACGACACCTGAGCGCCCCGCTGCCCGGTCAGCACGTCGACGGGGGCCACGGCGTGGTTGCCGTCCCGCACCCACAGGGTGGTGCCCCACAGCGCCTCGACGGAGGCCGTCGTCGTGAACACCGCCTTCCCGGTGTCGAGATCGACGACCCGGGTCTCCGTACCCGTGCCGCCGGCCGCCGTGAGGGCCGCGAAGCGGCCGCCGACCGCCGCCACCGAGTGGTACGTGCGGGAGCCGTCGATCCGGGTTCCGGGCATGGGCTGGTTCGGCCCCAGCAGGTGGGGCTGCCGGTCGTCGTCCGTACGGCCGTAGCTGAGGCCCGAGACGACCGTCCGGCCGTCGCCGGTGTCGTGGAGGTCGGGGCAGGCCGTGGTGTCGCAGCTGGCGGGTGCGGGACCCCGGGCGGTACGCGGCCCGACCGTGAGGGAGCCGGTCACGCCGATCTCCCGGGTGTGGAGGTAGCGGCGGCTCTGCGCCGCGTTGTCGTCCAGGGTGGTCAGCCGCCCCTGGGTGAAGGTCAGCCCGGACACCGTCTGGATCTTCTGCGGGTACGCCTCGGCGATCTTGCGGATCGTCACGTCGCCGCCGTCCCCGGCCTCGACGAGGGAGACTCCCCACCGGTCCGTGTCGGGGCCGCCCTGCACCAGGAGCCTGCCGTCCGGGGTCGGCATGGCAAGCCCCCTCGTCCTGGCCAGCAGCGTCCTCACCGTACGACCGTCGAGGCCCACCGCCTCGACCCGCCAGACCGGCTCCAGGAAGTTCCGGGGCCCCAGCGAGGGGTCGTGCCGGCCCACCACGAGCGTCTCGCCGACCATCCCCAGCACCTGCGCGTCGCCGGGCAGCGGCACGGTCCGTGGGGTGGCGGTCAGGTCGTCGCGGGAGTGGACGAAGACGGTGCCGTCGCGCGTCCACAGCAGGTGGGTGGAGGTGAGCACGACGACGCCGCCGTCGCCGATCCAGTTCGTGTACGGAAGCGGGATCAGCCGGCCCTGTGCGACGTCGAGGAATCCGGTGCGGAACGTGGTGTTCTCCCGGTACTGCACGACCTGTCCGCGTGCGTCGCCCAGCGGTGCCTCGGCCTCGCCCGGCACCACGACCCCGTCGGGGACGCCCGTGACGGCACGCCGGCTGACGGAACCATCGTCGTGGGAGTCGAAGAGATGCCACGTGTAGTCGCCGTCGGACCCGTCTTGCGCCTTGGTCACGACCGTCGACCCCAGCGTGCTGACGTACGTGTGGCCGACGGGAATCGTGACCGTACGCGATCGGCCGGTCGCCATGTCCCGGAGCGTGACGGTCCCGGGATGGTCGAGTTCCGCGACGACGTCCGAGCCGGCACCGAGGTCCGGAACCAGGGTCGTATCCGGGGCGTACGTGTCGAGCTTCGTGTCGACTCCGGTGTAGCTCGTCCACAGGTAGCCCAGCGTGGACTCGTGACGCAGGAAACCCGAGGGGCCCGCGCTGAACAGTTTTGTCCGGGGGGCCAGGACGTAGGAGGCGGGGACCACCACTTCTCCCGCGACCGGTTCGGCCTGCGCGCTGCCGGCCGACAACGGGCTGAGGCCCACGGCGAACGTGAACGACACGGCGGCGGCGAAGCCGGCGCGGATGAGCGAGCCTCGGACCACGCTCGTCCTCCCTGCAAGACAGAGGATGAAGGGGTTCCGGCCACGGCCGGACGACGTCTCGCCGGGAAGCTGACCCTGCGGCGCATCGATGCGGTGGCAGGTCACGCGTCAGCGATCCGCGCCGGCCGGAAGCCCCAGACAAGTGGCGGGAGCTTAGCAGTCGAAGCCGCGTCGGGACGGCCCTGTCCACTCCGGATCCCGTGCCGTGCAGGGTGGCAACCCCGACCCCGACCCCGGCCCGCGTCACTCGCCTCCGCGGATCGGAAGTTCGTCGTACGGGCCTCCTACGCTCCTGCCATGATCACGGACCTGCCGCGCCTGCTCGGATCGTTCCCACCGAGGACGCTGCCGCCCGGCCGCCTCGTCGAGCCAGGAGACGGCGGATCGCCAACGTACTGGTTGAGCGAGGCCCCGGTCGGAGCCGCGCTCTGGACGCGGCTGCGGTCACAGCACCGGCAATCCGGGCTGTGGCCGCTGCTGCTGAGTGGCCTGTCGAGCGAGGAGACTCGTCCGTGGGCCGACGGGGAGGTGTTCCCGGCTGGCATGTCCTCGCCGGACCGCCATGACGCAGCCGAGTTGCTGGCCCGGTGGTGGACCGCGCACACGAGGACCGCCGAGGACGACATGCGGCCAGCGGCCGAACGCGCTGCCGGCACCGCCCCCTTCGGTGAGCGTTGGCCCGGCCTCGCCGTGCCCGGTGATGCCTCGGCACCACCCGACGACTTCGCCGACCAGTACGCGGAGTTCCTCGTGATCAGGCCGGCGCGTCTCGGGCTCGTGCCGGCCGCTCGTGGCGCGGACACACTCGCCGTCAGCGGCTGGTCCGGTCCTTTGAACCACACCAACGACTCCGGAGAGATCTCGGCGGTGATCCGGAGCTGGGAGGACCGCTTCGGGGTCCGAGTTGTCGGCGTCGGATTCGACACCCTCCACCTCAGCGTCGCCGCCCCACCGACCTCGATCGAGCACGCCTGCCAGGTGGCGGCCGAGCACTTCGCCTTCTGCCCTGACAACATCTGGCAGGGCGCCGGAACGCTGACTGCCTACGCCGAGAGAATCCTGGGCGCGCACTCCTGGTCGTTCTGGTGGGACTGAAGGAGGCCCCGACCCAGCGGGCCGGCATGAAATGAGGCGGAGCCGGTCAGCCGACGGCGGTCGTGGGCAGGGGGTCGCGGCGGGGCGCGGCGGCCAGCGCCAGCCCGAGCAGTGCGGTCGCCGTACCGGCCAGGAACAACAGCAGGGCCGCCGGCTGGCCGAGCCACTCCCACAGCGGGTGCCACGTCGGGTGCGGTTCGCCGAGGTGGTGGCGGAGCAGGGTCGGCACGGTCAGCAGGACGGGCGCCCACCACAGGACCATGGTGAGCGCGTACAGCACGGTGACCGCGCCCCGGGCCGGGTGCGACGCCTCGGTGCGGCGACTGGCCCAGCCGAACGCCAGCCAGCCGAGGCCCGCGCCGAGCAGGCCGCCGACGACGCCGGTCGGCAGCACGGCCGGCGGGGTCGTCCGGCGCAGATTCAGCCAGAGTTGGACGGTGTCGCCGGGGGACTCGGCGCGGACCTGGAGGGTGAGTTCGGTGTCGCCGCGCCGGGCCGGCACCGCCGTCTCGGTGGTGTCCGTGATCCGGGAGCAGAACTTGTCGGCGCAACCGGAGTACTGCCCGACGGTCGGCTCGTACAGCTGCCAGCCGGTCTCGCGCAGGCGCCGCTGCGCGAGCGCGAGCGTCTCGTCGGCGGACATCGGCGGTGCCGCGGTCACCTCGGCCACGACGCTGCTCGCCTGGTACTCGCCGCCGTCCCCGAAGACCAGGTTGTCGATGTTCCGCGCGGTGAGCCGCTGGGTGTAGAAGGTGAAGAGTGCGGGCGCCAGGTCGACGTCGCCGAGGTCGTGGCCGGGCAGCACGGCGGCGACGACGGCGGCGGTCTCGGCCCGGTCCGGCAGTGGCCGGGAGGTCTCCCACGCGCCCCGGGTGGTGAGGGCGGCGGTGAACAGCCCGCAGGCGACGGCGGCGAGGGTCGCCCAGGCGCCGACCGTGCGGCTTGCCGGCCGTCCCAGCCGGCAGCGCAGGCCGTGCCGGATCAGGTTCGCGGCCTCGCGGGCGGTGGGCCGGGTGCGGCCGGCCGGCGCCGCGTCGAGCAGGACCCCGACCATCTCGTCGGCCCGGTCACGCCGGTAGGCGCGCGGATGGCAGAACAGCAGCCGCCGGTAGCGGCGGGCGAGCGGGTCGCCGTTCGTCGGCATGGCCGTCCTTTCGTCGGTACGCGCGGATTCGGCGGTGCGATCGCGCGAGCGGTTCGGGCGGGAGCGGCGGTGCGGTGGTGCGGAGCTGGCGTGGTGGTACGGCGGCGGTGCTGGGGTGCGGAGGCGTGCGGGCGGTGCGGCGGCGGCGCGGTGGAAAGGCGTGCGGGCGGTCAGGCGGTTCTGGGGCGCAGGGCGCGCAGCCGGGTCTCGGCGGCGGCGGCGAGCTGGCGCAGCCGGGCGGTCTCGGCGTCGAGGGCGTGGACCCCGTCCGGGGTGAGGCGGTAGTAGCGGCGGAGCCGGCCGTCGACGGTCTCCTCCCGGTCGGGCGCGACGAGCCCCTGCGCGTGCAGCCGGTCCAGCGCGGCGTAGAGGGTGCCCGGCAGCAGGGTGACGCGTTGCGCGGAGAGAGCGGTGACGTCCCGGATGATGCCGTAGCCGTGCCGTGGGCCGCCGGCGAGCGCGGTGAGGATCAGGAACGTCGGCTCGCGCATCGCGGTCACGGGCGTCACCATATTCAGATCATCGATACATGGCAAGCGCCCGCCTGGTGCGGGTCCGGGCCGGCGACGGCCGTTAGGCTGGCGATCATGCGGATTGGCATCGTGATCCTTCCCGACCAGCGCTGGTCCGACTCGCAGCGCCGTTGGCGGCAGGCGGACGAGTGGGGCTTCGACCACGCCTGGACGTACGACCACCTGGGCTGGCGGGACCTGGTCGACGGGCCGTGGTTCGACTCGGTGGCCACGCTGACCGCCGCCGCGACGGTGACCACCCGCATCCGGCTCGGGACGCTGGTCGCCTCGCCGAACTTCCGGCATCCGGCGGCGTTCGCCCGGCAGGTCACCGCGCTCGACGACGTCTCCGGCGGGCGGCTGCTGCTCGGCCTCGGCGCGGGCGGGATCGGCTTCGACTCGGCCGTGCTCGGCGGGGAGACGCTGCCGCCGCGCCAGCGCGTCGACCGGTTCGCCGAGTTCACCGAGCTGCTCGACCTCGTCCTGCGCGAGGACGGCACCACCTGGCGCGGGGACTGGTTCACGGCGGTCGACGCGCGCAACAACCCGGGCTGCGTCCAGACGCCCCGGGTGCCCTTCGTGGTGGCCGCCAACGGGCCCCGGTCGATGCGGCTGGCGGCCCGGTTCGGTCAGGGCTGGGTCACCACCGGCCCCGGCGTGGACGACCTGGAGAGCTGGTGGGACGGGGTGGCCGAGCTCTGCGCCCGGATGGACAAGACGCTCGCCGCGGCCGGCCGCGACCCGGGCACCCTGGACCGCTACCTGTCGCTGGACTCGGCGCCCGCCTTCTCGCTGCACAGCGCCGAGTTCTTCGCCGACCAGGTCGGCCGGGCCGCCGCCCTCGGCTTCACCGACGTGGTCACGCACTGGCCCCGGGCCAGCAGTTGGTACGCCGGTGACGAGGCCGTCCTGGTGGACGTGGCCACCCGCCTGCTGCCCGAGCTGCGCCGGGACTGACCGACCCCGGCGGGCCCGTTCGGCTCGGTGGCCGGCCCCCGGCCGGGCCGGGCCGATCAGGCCGGGCCGGCTCCGGCGCCGGCCCCGGAGGCGACAGTCGGCCCGGCCGGGCGCCCTCAGGTGCCGAGGTCCCCGGTGGGGATGCCGCCGTCGCCCGCCGAGACCAGCCGGAACCGGATGCAGACGACCTCGCTGTCGTCGGTGACGGGGGTGCCGACCCGCGCCCAGTAGGCGGCGTGCCCCTCGCGCCACTCCTCGACCGAGCGGTCCCCCTCGCCCTCGGACCGGGCGAAGTCCCAGGTCACCTCGGCGAAGCGGACCACCTCGACGCCGGTGACCTCGACGACGCCGACCAGCGAGTCCTCGTCGTCCACGAGGGCCAGCCGCTCGCCGACGCGCTCCAGATCCTCGCCCTCCTCGGCGTACTCGGCGAGCAGGCCGGCGGTCGCCGTCTTCACCCCGCCGAGCACCAGGGTGTTCAGTCGCGTCCGCAGGTCGCCGGGGGTGCCGAGGGCGAGGGTGCGCAGTTCACCGATCCGAGGCCACATCCTGCCGACGCTACCGCCGTCGTTGATCTCGTGCCTGCGCATTGGTCGCCCGCCGGCTCACCCCGCACGCGGAGATCGAGCAGGCCGGCCACGCGCTGAAGGTGCCCGGCCCGATGGCCCGCCCGGCGGACTTGCTCGGCCGGGTCTGCACGGCGGTCGAGGAGTTCGTCCGGGTCACGTCAGGTCGTCGCCGCTGACCAGCCCCCGGATCCGCAGCTCGGCGGCGACCGCCGCCGGGCAGTCGAGCACGACGGCGGCGGTGCCGACCGGTTCGGCGCCGCGCGCGGCGCAGATCTCGTAGAGCGCACGGACCTGGGCTCCGGTGGCGACCCAGTCGTCCACCACCAGCACCCGGTCGCCGCGGTCGAGGCCGTGGTCCCGGACGGCCAGGTCCACCCGCCGGCCGCGGAAGTCCGGCGGGCTCTGCGCCCAGGTGAGCGGCCCGGCGGGCAGCCGGCCGTCGCCCGGCTTGTGCGCCGGCACGAAGCCGACCCCGAGCGCCGTGGCGGCGAGTGGACCGAGCAGGAACCCCGTCACCGCCGGCGCGACGACCACCGTGGGCCGCGCGGCCCGGAACGGCTCCACCAGGGCCGGCCCCAGCCGGGCGAGCACCTCGGGGTCGCGCCACCAGCCGGAGACGTCGCTGACCAGGTGACTGGCGCCGGGGCCGGGATCGATCCACCGGACCAGCTCGGCGAGGCGTCCACTCAGCTCGGGGGGCATGCCACCCATCCTGCGGCAACCGACGCGACCCGCGTAGGCCGTGGCTCGCCCGGGCCGCCCGGCCCACGTCGGGTCGGATGATCGGCTACACGTATCACCGCAATTGCGGGCAAAACAACATGATCACGTTGACTTCGGAAGTGTTTCTCTCGTTATGGTCCGATCCGGTTTGTCGGATGACGAAAGGACCGGACCGGTGGCTGGCAGGCATTCCCGTACCCGCATGTTCTCCTCGCCGGCCGCCATCGCGGCCACCGCTGCGGTCGGGGTGGCCCTCGCCGTCGGCGGCACGGTCGGCGCCGTCCAGCTGACCTCCGGTTCGGAGTCCGCGCGGCCGGCCGCCGTCGACCTGTCGCCCACCGGCGTGCCGAGCAGCGCGGCCCCCAGCACGCCGGCCGCCTCGCCGAGCGCCGGCGCGTCGCCGAGCGTGACCGCCAGCCCGACGGCCACCCGGTCGCCCCAGGCTCCCTCCCGGAGCAAGCCGCGCACCGCCGCGCCGAAGCCCACGGCGACGAAGAAGACCAGCACCGCCCGACCGGTGGTGGACAGCGGCTCGTGCGGCGCCTCCTTCTACTCCGAGGGGCAGCTCACCGCCAACGGCGAGACCTTCGATCCGTCGGAGCTGACCGCCGCCCACAAGACCCTGCCGTTCGACACGAGGGTCCGGGTCACCAACCCGGCGAACGGCAAGTCCGTGACGGTGCGGATCAACGACCGCGGCCCGTTCGTCGAGGGGCGCTGCCTGGACCTGTCCCGGGCCGCGTTCGCCGAGATCGCCTCGTTGGACGCGGGCCACGTCGAGGTCCGCTACGAGGTGCTCGGCTGAGCCCTCGCCGGGCCGCGATCGGCCCGCCGGGGTGATCCGCGCGGCCAGAACATCCTCGGACGACGGGCCAGCTTCATTCACCCGTTCACGTCAATCAGGCATGCTGTCCCTCGTACGCACGAAACCCTTCCAGTCGGGCCGCGGCCCACTGAGCCCCGGATCCCGCGCCGGCCTCGGCGCGGCCGTCGTCCTGCTCGCGATCGTCTCGGCGGTCGAGCTGGCCGACGGGCGGTCGGCGAACTACATCGCGCTCATGGTCGCCGCGCCATTCCTGGCCGCCGCGCTGGCGTCGTGGCGGATCGTGCTCGGGGTGGGTGCCGCCGCCACGGCGCTCGGGGCGGGCTTCGCCCTCGGCGAGCAGACCGTGTCGCTCTCCACCGCGGTAGCCGTCACGTGCATCGCGCTGGGCACCGGGATCGCGGCGGCCACGGCGGCCGTACGGCAACGGCAGGCCGAGCAGATCGCCGAGCTGTCCCGGCTGGCCGCGGTGGCGCAGCAGGCCGTGCTGCGCCCGCTCGGGCCGCAGGTCGGCACTCTCTCGGTCGCCGCCCGCTACATCTCCTCCACCGCCACGGCCGAGATCGGCGGGGACCTGTACGAGGCAATCGACACGCCGTACGGGGTGCGGATGATCATCGGCGACGTGCGGGGCAAGGGGCTGGACGCCGTCCGGCTGGCCAGCATCGTGCTGGGTTCGTACCGGCACGTGGCGTACGAGCGGGCCGACCTGCGGGCGATCGTGACCGACCTGGACCGGGCGGTGGCCCGGAGCGTGGGCGACGAGGACTTCGTCACCGCCGCGTTGGTCGAGGAGCGGGGCGGCACGCTCACCATCGTCAACTGCGGTCACCCGCCGCCGCTGCTGCTGCGCCGGGGCGCCGTCATCCCGCTCGAACCGCCGGCCCCGGCCCCGCCGCTGGGCTTCATGCCAGTGGTCCGCCCCCGGGTCGAGCGGTTGGAGCCCGGCGATCGCCTGCTGCTCTTCACCGACGGGCTCGGCGAGGCGCGCCGGGACGGGGAGTTCTTTCCGACCGCCGACCGGGCCTGGCGGCTGCTCGGCCACGGCACCGTCGCCGACGGGCTCGCCTCGCTGGAGACCGCTCTGAAGGAATGGGTGCACGGCCGGCTCGACGACGACATCGCCCTGGTCCTGATGGAGTACACGGGCTCGCGCGGCGGCACGACCGCGACCGCGGCCGTACCGAGCTGGGAGGTCGGCGCGGCCGAGAGCTGAGGCCGGTGACCGTCGCGAGAGGGTGTCGGGGTGGTCTCGGCAACCTGAACGCGAACTGTGTAACCGCCGTCACTTCCGAGATCGGCTTGTCGCTTCCTACCCGCGAGTAATAGAGTCGGGGTTACTGATCGGTAACACCTGTCCGGAAGCGGGGCCAGCGAGCATGACCCACTACAAGAGCAATCTTCGGGACCTCGAGTTCAACCTCTTCGAGGTCTTCGGGGCGGACCGGGCGTTCGGCCAGGAGCCGTACACGGAGCTGGACGTCGACACCGCGCGCGACATCCTCGCCGAGGTCGATCGCCTCGCCCGGGAGGACCTGGCCGCCAGCTACCTGGACAGCGACCGCAATCCGCCGGTCTTCGACCCGGCCACGCACACCGCGCCGCTGCCCGAGTCGTTCAAGAAGTCGTACCAGGCGTTCATGAACTCCGAGTTCTGGCGGCTGGAGCTCCCGGCGGAGCTGGACGGCAGCACCGCGCCGCGGGCGCTGGTCTGGTCCCTCGCCGAGCTGGTGCTCGGCGCCAACGCCGCGGTCTGGATGTACTCCTCCGGCCCGTCCTTCGCGCACGTGCTGCACGTCGAGGGCACCGAGCAGCAGAAGAAGTGGGCCAAGCTCTTCGCCGACAAGCAGTGGGGCTCCACGATGGTGCTCACCGAGCCGGACGCCGGCTCGGACGTGGGCGCCGGCCGGGCCCGCGCCATTCCGCAGCCCGACGGCTCCTGGCACATCGAGGGCGTGAAGCGCTTCATCACCTCGGCGGAGCATGACCTGAGCGACAACATCATCCACTACGTGCTGGCCCGTCCGGTCGGTGTCGAGGGTGTCGGCGGCCCGGGCACCAAGGGCCTGTCGCTGTTCGTGGTGCCGAAGTACCACTTCGACGAGAACACCGGCGAGCTGGGCGAGCGCAACGGCGTCTTCGCCACCAACGTCGAGCACAAGATGGGCCTCAAGGTCTCGAACACCTGCGAGGTGACCTTCGGTGAGCACGGCGTGCCGGCCAAGGGCTGGCTGCTGGGCGAGAAGCACGACGGCATCCGGCAGATGTTCATGATCATCGAGAATGCCCGGATGATGGTCGGCACCAAGGCGATCGCCACCCTGTCGACCGGCTACCTCAACGCCCTCGAGTACGCCAAGAGCCGGGTGCAGGGCGCCGACCTGACCCAGATGGCGGACAAGACCGCGCCGCGGGTCACCATCACCCACCACCCGGACGTGCGCCGCTCGCTGATGCTGCAGAAGTCGTACGCCGAGGGCCTGCGCGCCCTGGTCTGCTACACGGCGAGCTGGCAGGACAAGATCATCCTGGCCGAGACGGCCGGTGACGAGAAGGCCGCCAAGACGGCCAAGCGGGTCAACGACCTGCTCCTGCCGCTGGTCAAGGGCGTCGGCTCGGAGCGCGCGTACGAGCTGCTCGGGCACGAGTCGCTGCAGACCTTCGGCGGCTCCGGCTTCCTCCAGGACTACCCGCTGGAGCAGTACGTCCGCGACGCGAAGATCGACACCCTGTACGAGGGCACCACCGCGATCCAGAGCCTCGACCTGATCTTCCGGAAGATCGTCCGGGACAACGGCAAGGCCCTGATGGTCGTCGCCGGCGAGATTCAGGAGTTCATCGCCACCGAGGGCGGCAACGGCCAGCTCAAGGAGGAGCGGCAGGCGCTCGGCAAGGCGCTCGTCGAGATCCAGAACATGCTCGGGGTGCTGACCGGCTGGCTGGGCGAGGCGCAGGGCGGCGACGCCCGGGCGCTCTACAAGGTCGGCCTGGCCAGCCGCCGGTTCCTGCTGGCGATCGGCGACCTGGTCGTCGCCTGGCTGCTCCAGAGGCAGGCCGACGTGGCACTGAAGGCCCTGGCCGGCGAGGTCTCCGTCGCTGACAAGGCGTTCTACACCGGCAAGGTGGCCGCCGCCCGGTTCTTCGCCCGCGAGGTGCTGCCCCGCATCGGCGCCGACCGGCGGATCATCGAGGGCACCGACCTGGACATCATGGATCTCCCGGAGGAGGCCTTCTGAGTCACGCCACGCCCGTGTCGCGGCGGTGCCGCCGTGTCGCAGCGCTGCTGCGGCGCTGCGGCGCTGCGGTGCTGCGCGCGGCCGGGTGACGACCCGGCAGAGGGCAGGCACGACGGCCGGCGGGCGGTAGCCCGCCGGCCGTCGGCGTCCCCGGAGGTGCCGCGCCCGCCGATCGGCCCGCAGTCACCACGTCGGTTACGCAGCGTCGCGGTCAGCGCGCCGACGAGGGACGCCCTCCTCCGCCCTTTGCTCTGCACCCACGGAGGCACCAGACACTCTCGGTGTCGGTCGCGTCCGTGGGTGCAGAGCAAAGGCGATGCGGAGGCGTGGGGCTGGCGGTGCCGAGCTGTACCGGTCTCGTCCTGTTATTCCGATTCGTGCCGACTTTGGGTTGAGCGACGGGCGGCGTGTTCGTTACTCCTCGTGAAGCTCCCAGAATTTTCCAGGTCCGTCACGCTCCGCGGTCGACCGCGACGCGATCGGCCTCAGCGTCGTGGGCGAGCTGGGGCGGCATGCGCGGGGTGCCCGGATGGCGATTGCCCCTGGGAAGAGCCGGCCCCCCCGCCCGAAGAAGCTTCCGGAAGAGGGGGCGCCTCGGCTATTCGGTGGCCTCAGCCAGGTAGCCGGGCGGTGTGGCGGGTAAC
Organism: Micromonospora sp. NPDC048063; assembly: GCF_043202855.1. NCBI lineage: Bacteria > Bacillati > Actinomycetota > Actinomycetes > Micromonosporales > Micromonosporaceae > Micromonospora > Micromonospora sp. NPDC048063. Next base: position 15,935 of record NZ_JBIDBG010000018.1, read on the forward strand.
CGTCGCAGGACCACGGCAGAGAACGCCCAGAAGCCATCGCACGGGGGAGTGCAGCGCACATGGGCATTGGTAGCGGGATCTTCCTGATCGCGATCGGCGCGATCCTCACCTTCGCCATCAGGGCCAACGTCTGGTGGGTCGACCTGCGGGCAGTCGGCTGGGTGTTCATCCTGGCCGGGCTCGCCGTACTGCTGACCACGCTCTGGTTCTGGCAGGACCGCCGCAAGCGGGCGCGGACCCTGATCGTGGAGGAGAACCGGCTCTCGCATCCGACCGCGATGATGCCACCGCCGCCCGATCCGCCGCCGCCGACGGCGCCACCGTCCTGAGCCGACGCCGTCGCCCTGAACCGACGCCGACGCCGCCGTGCCGCCAACCTGAGCGGCGGTACGACGACCGGCGGCACGACCGGCACATCGAGCGGCCCCTCAGCCATCCGCCAGCACCGGCGGATGGCTCAGCCGCGTGCGGTGTGTTGATCGGTGATCGGAGCCCGTCCCCGGTCCAGGTCGGCCCACCCGACCTCGGGCCGGTGCACGACGACGTCGCTGGTACGCATGCCGTCCTGGTCCGCGCGTAACGGGTCCAGGAGGGCGGAGAGCAGCGAGATGCCCGGGTTGTGGGCGATCAGCAGGACGGTGCGGGCGGCCGGATCGACCCGCCTGACCAGCGTCAACAGGTCCTCCATGTGCGCCTCGTACGCCTCCGCCTCGTAGCGTACGACCGGGGCGGGGCCAGCCGAGCCGCCCTCGGGTGGGGACCCGGTCATGCCCATCGCCACGCCGTGCCAGGTCTCCCGGGTGCGCCGGGCGGTCGAGCAGATGACGACGTCCGGCAGCAGCGCGTGCTTGGCGAGCCAGGCACCGGCCGCCGCCGCGTCGGCGTGCCCCCGGGCGGCTAGCGGGCGGCGTTCGTCCGGCACATCCCCCGGCTGCTCGGCCTTGGCGTGCCGGAGCAGCACCAGTGTCCGTCCCGCGGCGTGAGCGTCCGTCATGTCCCAAGCTTGCCCGATTGGCGATCAGAGCGCCTGGGTAAGTCGATGGATGCCGCACCCTCACCGATGGCCGCGGCGGAGGCAGACGCCAGGGACAGCCGAGGAGGCGACGACATGGGTTTTGGTGGCAGCATCTTCCTGATCGCGTTGGGTGCGATCTTCGCGTTCGCCGTGGAGGCGGATCTGGGTTGGCTCAACCTGGCGGTCGTCGGCTGGGTGCTGATGCTCGCCGGCCTGGCCGGCCTGCTGGTCACCCTCCACTTCTGGAACACGCGCCGTCGTACCGTCGTCGCCCGCCCGGTGGCCGAGGACCGGGTCGTCGCCGAGCGGGTCGTGCCGGTGCAGGACGACCGGGTCGTCGAGGAGTACCGCGAGGTGCGTCGGCCGCGCCGCACGGTCTGACATCCGACGCCGATCTGACGGGGCTCCGCGGCGTGGCGGGGCCCCGTCGTCCTGCGCAGCCGTCAACGCGGGTGGTGCGTCGGTCGGTGGGGTCAGGCGAAGAGGGCGAAGTAGATGGCGATGTGGTGGCAGAGCGCCGCCACCAGCGTGCAGGCGTGGAAGAACTCGTGGTGGCCGAAGACGGTGGGCCACGGATTGGGCCGGCGCAGCGCGTAGAAGACCGCGCCGGCGCTGTAGATCGCGCCGCCGACGGCGAGCAGCACCAGGGCGGTGACACCACCCTGGTGCAGGATGTCGGGCAGCATCGCGACCGAGACCCAGCCGAGCGCCAGGTAGAGCGGCGCGGAGACCCAGCGCGGGGCGTGCGGCCAGACCAGCTTGAGCGCCACCCCGGCGATCGCGCCGCCCCAGACCAGCGACAGCATGATCGTGGCCGGCCGGGGTTCCAGCAGCAGGACGCAGAACGGCGTGTACGTGCCCGCGATGAACACGAAGATCATCGAATGGTCCATCCGGCGCATGACCTGGTAGCCGCGCTCGGACCACACCCGCCGGTGGTAGAGGGCGCTGGTTCCGAACAGCCCGCACACCGTGAGGCTGTAGATCACGCAGCTCACCAGGGGTGCCCAGCCGGGTCGGGAGGCGGCGATCGCGCTGAGCACGATCCCGCAGACGAGGGCGACGAAGAACGCGTACGTGTGGAGCCAGCCCCGCATCCGGGGCTTACCGATGTCGACCGGCTTGAGTCGAAGCGGGGCGGAGGTGGTCACGACATCAGGTTACGGCACCGTAGGTTACCTGAAAGTAGTGCGTCCGGTCACGCGAGATGGCGACCGTCGACCCTGGTGCCCCGGATCGGTCGTGGAGTATGGCGGGATGCGGATCCGACCCGTCGGGGCGCACGCCCTGCTGATCGACTGTGACGACGCCGACCAGGTGGAGGGATGGCGGGCAACGCTGTGGCGGCGGCGCGAACGCGGAGAGCTGAGCGCCGTCGAGATCGTGCCGGCGGCCACCACCGTCCTGCTCGACGGCGTGCCCGACCCGGCCGCGACCGCCGCACGGATCGCCGCCTGGGCACCCCGCCCACCCGCCCCCGCCGGCACGGCCGCCGCCGAAACGGTCGAGGTCCCCGTGACGTACGACGGGGAGGACCTGCCCGTCGTCGCCGGCCACTGGGGCGTGGACGTGCCGGCGGTGGTCGAGCGGCTGACGCGTACCGCCTTCCGGGTGGCCTTCTGCGGCTTCGCCCCCGGGTTCGCCTACCTCACCGGGCTCCCCGCCGTACTGGCGGTGCCCCGGCTGCCCACCCCGCGCCCCCGGGTGCCGGCCGGCTCCGTCGCCCTGGCCGGCCCGTACGCCGGGATCTATCCGACGGCCTCGCCCGGCGGCTGGCTGCTGGTCGGGCGGACCGGCACGGCCCTCTTCGACGTGCACGCGGACCCGCCGGCCCGGCTCACCCCCGGCACCGAGGTGCGCCTGGTGGCCGCGTGACCGGGCCGGCGGTCGAGGTGCTCCGTGCCGGGGCGCTGACCACCGTCCAGGACCTCGGCCGGGCCGGGTGGGCGCACCTGGGCGTGCCCCGGTCGGGCGCGCTCGACCCGGCGGCGCTGCGGCTGGCCAACCGCCTCGTCGGCAACCCGGAGTCCGCCGCCGGCCTGGAGATCACGTTGACCGGCTGCGAGTTGCGGTTCTCCCGCGCCGCGACGGTCGCGGTGACGGGGACGGCCACCGCCGTCCGGGTCGGCCGCCGGTTCGGGGACGTGGGACGGCCGCTTTCGGTGCCGGCGGGCGCCGTGCTGCGGATCGACCCGCCCCGCGACGGCCTGCGCAACTGGCTCGCGGTCGGCGGCGGGATCGCCGTCGAGCCGGTGCTCGGCAGCCGGGCCACCGACACGCTCTCCGGGCTCGGCCCGCCGCCGCTGCGCGACGGCGACCTGCTGCCCCTGGGCGCGCCGACCGGGCCACCCGCCCCGGTCGACGTCACCGTCGTGGCGCCGACGCCGACCGAGCTACGGCTGACGCTGCGCCGCGGCCCCCGCGACGACTGGTTCACCCCGGCGGCGCTGGACCGGCTGTTCGGCAGCGCGTACGCGGTGAGCCCGGTGAGCAACCGGGTCGGCGCGCGACTCACCGGCGCGGTGCTGCCCCGCGCGGTGGCCGGGGAACTGCCCAGCGAGGGAATCGTGCTCGGCGCGGTGCAGGTGCCGGCGGACGGCCAGCCGCTGATCTTCCTCACCGACCATCCGACCACCGGCGGGTACCCCGTCGTCGGGGTGGTGGACGACGTGACCCCCCTCGCGCAGGCGCGCCCAGGGACTACGGTCAGGTTCCATGGACCTCAACGCTGACCTCGGCGAGGGATTCGGCATCTGGCGGCTCGGCGACGACACCGCGTTGCTGGACCTGGTCACCTCCGCCAACGTCGCCTGCGGATTCCACGCCGGCGACGCGTCCACGATGCGCCGGGTCTGCGAGGCCGCCACCGGACGCGGGGTCGCCGTCGGCGCCCAGGTCGGCTACCGCGACCTCGCCGGCTTCGGCCGGCGACACATCGCGTACGCCTTCGCGGAGCTGCGCGACGAGGTCACCTACCAGCTCGGCGCCCTCGACGCGTTCTGCCGGCTGTTCCGCAGCCGGGTCCGCTACCTCAAGCCGCACGGGGCGCTCTACCACGCCGCCGCCTGCGACGAGGCCCAGGCGGCGGCGCTGGTCGCGGCGGTCGGCGAGTACGACGACCGGTTGCCGCTGCTCTGCTCGCCCGGCTCGGTCCTCGCCCAGCTCGCCGCCGGGGCGGGCCTGCGGGTGGTCGCCGAGGGCTTCGCCGACCGGGGCTACCTGCCCAACGGCTCGCTGGTGCCGCGCACCGCCCCCGGCGCGCTGGTCACCGACCCGGAGGAGGTGGCCGCCCGGGCCGTCCGGATGGCCACCGAGCGGACCGTCGTCGCCGTCGACGGCAGTGTGATCCCGTGCCCGGTCGAGTCGATCTGCCTGCACGGCGACGCCCCCGGCGCGGTCCGCTGCGCCGAGCTCGTACGCGCCGCCTTGGTCGACGCGGGGGTCACGCTCACTCCGTTCGCGTGAAAGGAAGGGCACCTTCCTATCGTTTTCTGTAGAGGAAGGTGCCCTTCCTAACACACAGGCCGGGCGGCGTGCGCCGTTCGCGTGGTGTTCAGGCGTCCAGGCCGCGGAGGACCAGCGGGAGCCGGGCGGTGGCGCCGTCGACCACCCGGACCGGGACACCCCAGTCCTGGCGGGTCAGGTGGCAGGCCGCGTGCTCGACGTCCGCGTCGCAGGTCGCCGCCTGGGCGGTCACCTGGAGCACGCCGCCGGCCACGTCGCCGTTCACCACCAGGCGGCGGGACAGCTCCGTGCCGGTGCCGGCGCCCTCCAGCAGCAGCTCGGGCGGGGACGCGGAGACCACCAGCCGCGTCGACGGGCCGTACGTCTCGTCCAGCTTCTGCCCCGGCGCTGGGGTGAAGACGACGTCCAGCGTCACCTCGCCGGCGGCCAGGTCGGTGGGCTTGCGCTCGGTGCGGTGCCGAGGGCCGTCCACGGTGCTCGCCCCCGCGGCGGAGAGCGCGCCCGGTGCCAGCCGGGTCAACCGGTGCGCGGCGGACTCCACCACCAGCACCTCGCCGGCCGGCGTCAGCACGAGGTCGCTCGGCTCCGCGAGCCCGTCGGCGACCGTCGAGACCCGGTCGCCCTCCGGGTCGTAGCGGCGGACTGCCCCGTTGTACGTGTCGGCGATCAGCACGGAGCCGTCCGGCAGCGCGCACACCCCCAGCGGGTGCTGGAGCAGCGCCGAGGACGCCGGCCCGTCCACGTGGCCGAAGTCGAAGAGCCCCTGCCCGACGGCGGTGCCCATGACGTCGTTCTCGACGTACCGGATCGCGCTGGTCTCGCTGTCGGCGATCCAGAGCCGCCTGCCGTCGGCCGAGACCGAGAGGCCGGACGGCTGCGCCATCCACGCCTCGGCCAGCGGGCCGTCGCGCAGCGCCTCCACCGTCGTGCCCGCGTACATGCCGGCGGTGCGCTTCACCGGGTCGAACCACCAGAGCTGGTGGATGCCGGCCATCGCGATGACGACCCTGTCGTCGTACCAGGCCAGGTCCCAGGGGGAGGAGAGGTCGACCGAGAGCGCGTCGTGCGCGTGGTCGTCGACCGTGGAGCGCCACTGCCGACCGGTTCCCGCGACCGTGACCACCTCCCCGTCCGCCAGGCGTACGCCCCGCAGCAGGTGGTTGACCGTGTCGGCGACGACCAGGTCGTAGCCGGCCACCTCGGCGGCGTGCGCGGGCAGCAGGCAGAGCCCCTGCGGTTCGGAGAAGGTGGCCGCCCCGGCCGGGCCGTCGGCCCGCCCCCGGGTGCCGGCGCCGATCCGGCGGACCAGCGCCTCCCCGTCCGGCGCCAGCTCGGCCAGCGAGTGCCGGGCCGAGTCCGACACCAGCAGGTTGCCGTTCTCCAGCAGCACCGCCTTGCCGGGGAAGCGCAGCGTGGTCTCCGGCTCGGCCGGCGGCACGTACGGGCCGTCGCCCCGGTGCAGGGTGCCCTTCGCCTCGTGGGTGGCGATCAGGTCGTCGACGAGCCGCGCGAGCCCTTCGGCGTGGCCCTCGCCGGCCATGGTCGCCACCACGTAGCCCTCGGGGTCGATCACCGACAGGGTGGGCCAGGCGCGGGCCGCGTACTGCTGCCACATGTCCAGCTCGGGGTCGTCGAGCACCGGGTGGTGGACGCCGTACCGCTCCACGGCGGCGGCCAGCGCGTCCGGGTCCTTCTCGTGCTCGAACTTGGGCGAGTGCACGCCGATCACGACGAGCACGTCGCCGTACTTCTCCTCGAGCGGGCGCAACTCGTCGAGCACGTGCAGGCAGTTGATGCAGCAGAAGGTCCAGAAGTCGGCGATCACGATCTTGCCGCGCAGATCGGACAGCTTCAGGTCCCGCCCGCCGGTGTTCAGCCAGCCTCGACCGCGCAGCTCGGGGGCCCGTACTCGTGCGCTCATGAGCCCAGTCTGCCGGACGCGGCGGGTCGGGCCGGGCGGCACCCCGCGCGGGCTCGATCACATCCCACCGGCGAAACGGGGGCGGGGCCACGGTCTCCCGTGGCCCCGCCCCCGTGCTGTGGCTACTTGCCGGCCGGCTTCAGGCAGAGCACCCGGTTCGCCCCGTCACCGGGGAGCACCACGTGGGGCTGGGCCGGGTCGGCGCACTTGTCCTTCGCGTCCACCTTGGAGACCACGGTGAAGGCGCCCGCCTCACCGCAGCCCGCCGCCGCCGCGCCCTCGCCCGACTGCTTGACGCAGCTGCCGACCGCCGGATCGAAGGCCGGGGCCTTCTCCGTGCCGCCGACCTTGCCGAGCAGCATGAGCAGGCCCAGCGGCACCGCCAGGATCAGCACCGCGGCGACGAGCACCGCAGCGAGCACCCGCCCGTTGCGCACCTTGGGCGTGGGCGCCTCGGTCTTCGGCTCCGCGATGGGCTTGAACGAGTCGAACCGGCCCTGGTCCTGCTCCGGAGCGCCCTGGTCCCAGGAGGACGGGCCGGGCTGCTGCCCGGGCGGCGGGAACGCCGGCGGGAAGGCGCCGCCTGGTGCGGGGTCGGCCATCGGGGCGGGCCCGTAGCCGGGTGCCGCGCCGCCAGCGGCTGCGCCGGCGGCTGGGGCGCCGAAGTGCTCGGCGGGGCGGTCCGCGCCATCGTGCGGCCGGACCCCGTTGACGGGCCGGCCGTTGGCCGGCGCGTCGACGAAGGACGGCACGCCCGGCGGGAAGGTCGGGGGCGCGGCCGGCGACGCGGGCGCGACCGGAGCGGCGGCGCCGAAGGCGGCCGCTCCCCGCTCCCGGTCGTCGAAGCGGGGGTCCGGCCCCTGGTCGAAGCGGGGCTCCGGCGCCTGGTCGAAGCGCGGCTCGGGAGCCCGGTCGAATCGCGTGTCCTGGTCGAACCGGGCGTCCGGGCCCTGGTCGAATCGCGTGTCCTGGTCGAACCGGGCGTCCGGGCCCTGGTCGAATCGCGTGTCCTGGTCGAACCGGGCGTCCGGGCCCTGGTCGAACCGCGCGTCCTGGTTGAACCGCGTCTCGGGCCCCTGGTCGAACCGCGGCGGCGGCGCGTGGTCCGGCCGGTGCCCGTGCGGCTCGTCCTGCGCCGGTGCGTCCGCTGGCTCAGGGCGGGCCGGCCGGCCGTACACGCGGGGCTGCGGCGCGGGGGTGCCACCCGGCTGCAGGGGCTGGTCGGCCGGCGGCATCACCCGGCTGGCCAGCGGCACCGCGGCGCTCGCCGAGACGCTGCCGGCCGCCGCCTCGGCACCCTCCGGCGCCGGTACGGCCGCCCGCCCGCCCGACTCCGGCGAGGTACGCGGAGCGGGCACCACCGGCCCGGCGGTGGACTGCGGATCGTCGTGCCGGGAGCCGGCCTGCGCCCAGCCCGGCTGCTCCTGCCCGTACGCCGGCACACCGCCCTCCCGGGCGGACTGCTCGGGCGCGAACTGGGCCGGGGGAACGTAGTCGGTCGGCGGGGCGGCGGCCAGGCTGGCGCCGGGCACCCGCTGCTCCTGGGGCGGCAGGGGCACAGCGTTGGCCGGCGAGATGCCGGGACCCGGGGCGGGCTGGTAGATCGGCGGCTCCTCGGCGCGGTCCGCCTCCCAGCCGTTGCCGGCCCGGTTCGCGGCGGGCTCGCCCGCCGCGGCGCGGCCCCACGCCTCGTCCGCCGACCACGGCTCGACGTCCGGTACGGCCGGTCCGCCGACCCGCTGCGGCAGGCTCTCGGCCGCGGGGCCCCATGGCGGCGGCCCGCCGTCGCCGGAGGCGGGAACGGCCGCCCGGCCGGGCGGGGTCGAGGCCGGTGCGGAGGCGCCCCAGCCGTTCGGGTCCCGGTCCTCGGGCTGCTGCGGCACCGAGGCCGCGCCTCGGGTCGATGCCGGCTCGTCCCGGCCCGGCCACTCGTCATCCTGCTGCTGCCCGGCAGGACTCCAGCCGCCCGAGCGGGTGGGGTCCTGCGGGGGCTCGGTGTTCCAGCTGCCGGAGCGGGCGGGGTCGTCCTGGGCGGGCCAGGGCTGCGGGGCGGGGGCGGCCTGCGGGACCTGGGCGGCGCCGCGCGCGGCGGGCTCGGGCTGCGCGTCCTGCTGGACGCCGCCTACCCAGCCACCGGAACGGTTCGGGTCATCCTGCTGGGCGGCCCAGCCGTCCTGCCGGGGCCGATCGTCCGGGACGGCGTCGCCGGCCCAGCCGCTGGAGCGGGCCTGGTCGTCCTGCTGTCCGGCCGTCCAGCCGCCGGAGCGGGTGGGGTCCTGCGGGGGCTCGGTGTTCCAGCCGCCGGAGCGGGCGGGGTCGTCCTGGGTGGGCCAGGGCTGCGGGGCGGGGGCGGCCTGCGGGACCTGGGCGGCGCCGCGCGCGGCGGGCTCGGACTGCGCCCAGGCCGGGGAGGGCTGCTCGGTCTGGGCCCAGGCGGGCTGGTCGGGGGCGGCGTGCGGCGGGGCGGCGGCGGCGGCCCAGGTGGGACCGGGCTGCTCTCCCGGCGCGCCGGGCCACGCCGGCTGTGGGGACCCGCCGGCGGGTCCCCAGGTGGCGGGCGGGGCGGGGTCGGCCTGCTGCGGAGGCTGGCCGGCGCCCCAGGCGGGGGCCGTCTGCTGCTCGTTCTGGTTTGCCCAGGCGGGAGGGTTCGGCTGCCCGGACGGTGGCGGGGGCGCCCAGCCCAGGTCGGGGGCGCCGCCGTAGCCGTTGCCCTGCTGCGCCGGGCGGTCGCCGTACGGCGCCGGTCCGCCGGCGCCCGGCGACACCTCGTCCGGCTGCTGGCCGGGGTGGTGCGTGCCCTCGGACGTCATGCGTGCGCCTCCTCCATCACCTGTCGGCCGCCGCTGCCGATCGGTCTGCTCGGCAGGGTGGCCGGCGTCGCCGGTGTACCGGCCGTACCGGCTCCCCGCACCGTATCCGGTGACTGCCCGAGGGCTTCCGGGGAGCACCCGGCCGTCACTCCCTGTGGCCGGGTGGTGTCGAGCGGCTTCTATCGACTCGACCTGCTCCCGGTCGGCGGGCAACGACCGAAGCCCACCGTACCGGGCGCTGCGGCGGGGTGGAATCCCGGTGTCAATGGGTGTGAAACGCCGATGGCCCGCCCGGGCGGACCGGGCGGGCCATCGATCTGGAGGAGGTGAGGAACGATCTGGGCGTCAGCTCATGTGACGCTGGGCGATGGCGAGGATCTCTTCGCGGACCGCGGGCGAGTTGGCGGAGCGCAGCGCGTGCTCGATGGCACGGGCGCGGCGGTTGGCGTCGCGGCGGTTACGGATTCGCTCGATCATGCTCATGGTGGTCTCTCCTCCTGGCTATTCGGTTGTCAGCCCCTTGATGTCTCTATTGAACCGCAGAACGCTCCCAACTTCCATCGATTATTAGGTGAGCTGGGACACGAGCCGAACAATCGAAGGTCAAACCGGTCCGTGAGCCGATGTTTCTGTCTCCCAACGGTCACGGCCGGTGTGCCGGGCGTTCACCCGAGGCACACCGGCCGTGGCTGGTGTCGAGACCCGTCAGGTCCAGGCGAGCAGCGCCGCCTCCGGGTCGGCCAGGAAGTCCCCGATGTCGCGCAGGAACTTCGAGCCCAGCTCGCCGTCGATGATCCGGTGGTCGAACGACAGGCCCAGCGTGGTGACCTGGCGCGGACGGACCTTGCCCTTGTGCACCCAGGGCATCTCGCGTACGGCGCCGAAGGCCAGGATCGCCGACTCGCCCGGGGGCAGGATCGGCGTGCCCGTGTCCACGCCGAAGACACCCACGTTGGTGATCGTCAGGGTGCCGCCGGACATGTCGGCCGGCGAGGTCTTCCCCGCCTTGGCCGTCTGCACCAGGTCGGTCATCGCGTCCGCCAACTCGCGCAGCGAGAGCCGGCCGGCGTCCTTGATGTTCGGCACGATCAGCCCTCGCTCGGTGGCCGCCGCGATGCCCAGGTTGACGTAGTCCTTGACCACGATCTCGTCGCCGGCCCAGGTCGAGTTGACCATCGGGTGGCGCCTGACAGCCAGCAGCACCGCCTTGGCGACCAGCAGCAGCGGCGATACCCGCACGTCGCGCCACTCCCGCCGGCCGCGGAGCCGGTCCAGGGCCTTCATCGCCCGGGTCACGTCGACGGTCAGGAACTCCGTCACGTGCGGGGCGGTGAACGCCGAGCGGGACATGTTCTCGGCGGTGAGCTTGCGTACCCCCTTGACCGGGATGCGCTGCTCGCGGTCCGCGCCGAAGCTCGCCGCCGCCGTGGCCGGGGCCGCCACCGTCAGCGGCTCGGCCGCCACCGGGGTGCCACTCGCCGCCCGCTGCACGTCCTCCCGGGTGATCGAGCCCAGCGGGCCCGAGCCGGTCAGCGTGGACAGGTCGACGCCGAGGTCCCTGGCGAGCTTGCGGACCGGAGGCTTGGCCAGCACCGGGCCGCCGGCCCGGCCGTGGCCGTTCGCCGGGGCCGTGCTCACCGGCGCGACCGGGGCCGCGGGGGCGACCGGGGCCGCCGGCGCGACCGGGATCGCCGGCGCGACCGGAGCCGCCGGGGCCGCGGCCTGGGCCGGCACCGGGGCGCCGCCCTTGCGCGGGCGCCGCTTGGCGGCCGTGGTCCGCGGGCCGTAGCCCACCAGCACGGCGGTACGCCCACCCGGGGCCGGACCGCCGATCAGGCCCGGCTCGACCGCGCCCTCGGCCGGCGCCACCTCGACCGCCGCCAGCGACGCCGCCGACGGGGCGGGCAGGTCGGCGGCCGGCGCACCGGTCGCCGACGCCTCGATGGGCCCGGCGCCCGGGTCGGTGTCGATCGCGATGATCGGTGTGCCGACCTCGACGGTGGTCCCCTCCGGGTGGAAGATCGCCTGCACCTGGCCGGCCCACTTCGCCGGGATCTCGACGGCCGCCTTGGCCGTCTCCACCTCGACGATCGGCTGGTTCAGCTCGATGACGTCGCCGACCTTGACCAGCCAGGCGAGGATCTCGCCCTCGGTCAGGCCCTCGCCCAGGTCGGGAAGGTTGAACTCCTTGATCCGCGACATGCCGCTCACCAGCCGAAGGTGCGGTCGACGGCGTCGAGCACCCGGTCGAGGTCGGGAAGGTACTCCTCCTCCACCCGGGAGGCCGGGTAGGGAGTGTCGAAGCCCGTCACCCGCAGCACCGGGGACTCCAGGGAGTAGAAGCACTCCTCGGTGACCCGGGCCGCGATCTCCGAGCCCAGGCCCAGGTTGCCCGGGGCCTCGTGCACGACCACGCAGCGGCCCGTGCGCTTCACCGACTCGTACGCGGCGGTCAGGTCCAGCGGCGAGATCGTGCGCAGGTCGATGACCTCCAGCTCGCGGCCGTCCTCGGCCGCGGCCGTCGCCGCGTCCAGGCAGGTCCGCACCATCGGCCCGTACGCCAGCAGGGTGGCGTCGGTGCCGGCCCGGGCGACCCGGGCGGAGTGCAGCGGGTACGCCTCGGACAGCGGGGCGTCCAGTTCGACCGGACCCTTCTCCCAGTAGCGCCGCTTCGGCTCCATGAACACGATCGGGTCGTCCGAGGCGATGGCCTGCTGGATCATCGTGTACGCGTCCTGCGGGCTGGCGCAGCTCACCACCTTGAGGCCGGCGGTGTGGGCGAAGTACGCCTCCGGCGACTCCGAGTGGTGCTCGACCGCGCCGATGCCGCCGCCGAAGGGGATCCGGATGACCATCGGGATCTTGACCTTGCCCTGCGAGCGGTAGTGCATCTTCGCCACCTGCGACACGATCTGGTCGTACGCGGGGTAGACGAAGCCGTCGAACTGGATCTCGCAGACGGGGCGGTAGCCGCGGATGGCGAGGCCGACCGCGGTGCCGATGATGCCGGACTCGGCGAGCGGGGTGTCGATCACCCGCTGCTCGCCGAAGTCCTTCTGGAGGCCGTCGGTGATCCGGAAGACGCCGCCGAGCTTGCCGACGTCCTCGCCCATGATGACGACCTTCGGGTCGTTCTCCAGGGCCTTGCGCAGGCCGGTGTTGAGGGCCTTGCCGAGGGTGAGCGTCTCCGTGGCCATCAGTGGGCGCTCCCCTCGAACGACTCCATGTACCTGCTGAACTGCGCCCGCTGCTTGTCGAGCTCGGGGGACCCGGTGGGGTAGACGTGGTCGAACATCGTCACGGGCTCAGGGTTGGGCATGGCGAGCACCCGCTCGCGCAGGTGCACCGACTCGGTGCGGGCCTGCTCGTCGACGTCGGCGAAGAAGTCCGCGTCGGCGATCTGCTGCCTGGTCAGGAACGCCTTCATCCGGGCGATCGGGTCCTTGGCCTGCCAGGCCTCGACCTCGCTGGCGATCCGGTAGCGGGTCGGGTCGTCGGAGGTGGTGTGCGCGCCCATCCGGTAGGTGTAGGCCTCGATGAGGCTGGGGCCCTGGCCGAGCCGGGCGTTGTCCAGCGCGTGCCGGGTCACCGCGTACGACGCGAGCACGTCGTTGCCGTCCACCCGCACGCCGGGGAAGCCGAAGCCGCCCGCCCGCTGGTAGAGCGGGACACGGGTCTGCCGCTCCAGCGGCTCCGAGATGGCGTACTGGTTGTTCTGGCAGAAGAACACCAGGGGGGCGTTGAAGACGCTGGCCCAGACGAACGCCTCGTTGACGTCGCCCTGGCTGGTGGCGCCGTCGCCGAAGTAGGCGATCACCGCCTCGCCGTCCTCGGTCCCGGTCTTGCCGTCCATGCTGACGCCCATGGCGTACCCGGTCGCGTGCAGGGTCTGTGCCCCGATCACGATCGTGTACATGTTGAACTTGAACTCGTTCGGGTCCCAGCCGCCCTGGTCGACGCCCCGGAACAGGCCGAGCGGCATGATCGGGTCGATGCCCCGGCAGTAGAGGACGCCGTGCTCCCGGTAGGTCGGGAAGGCCATGTCCTGGGTGCGCAGCGCACGCCCCGAGCCGACCTGCGCGGCCTCCTGGCCCAGCAGGCTGGCCCACAGGCCCAGCTCGCCCTGGCGCTGCAACGCGGTGGCCTCGGCGTCGAGCTTGCGGACCAGCACGAGGTCGCGGTAGAGCCCGCGGTACTCCTCGTCGGTGAAGTCGACGCGGTACTCCGTCCCGTCCGGGCCGGTCGCGCTCTCGATCCGCTCACCCTCCGGGGTGAGCAACTGCACCAGCTGCGGGTCGCCGGTCGCGCCCTTCCTGGAGCGGGGTGCGGCCCGCCGGCCGCGGCTGGAGACCCCGGGGTCGCCCTTTGCCATCCGTCTCTCCCTGTCTGTCTGCGTCGGCACCGGGGGGTCACCCGGCCGCGCAACTCGTGCGCCTGTCCGGCTGGTGCCGGACCGGTTCCTGGCGGCCGCGCCTAGCCCCGGTGGGGGTTGCCGCGCGGCGTGAAGCCGGATTCTTGGCCGAACCCGGTTCGGGAGCGCCGGCGCCCAGCCGCGCCTGCCGCGGGGGTGCGCGGAGGTCGAGGCTGCGTTGCCGTCGTGGTCCATATTCGCATCACACGTGAGCGCGCCCACAGTACGCCCGCCCCGCACCGGGAGGGCGGCCCGCTTCGTTACACGAAGCGCCGGGTGTCCGTTCCATCGACGCGCGGCCGATCCGGCGATGGTTCGTCACCGTTCGGGCAGATACGCGTGTCGACACGCGGTAGGGGGTTGGCTGACGGAGCGTCACTGGGCAGGCTGATTGGCGGGGGGATGGCCCAGGTCGAGGGGTTTGCCGCTTCCTCGCGGCGATCCGGGTGCCGCCGGCTGGCTCCGGTCGCGGTGTCCCGCTGATCGTCGGCCCGGCGAACGGTCGCGAAGCCGACGCTCGTCCGGCAGGTCGTCGTGGGTGCCGGACTCGACGATGCGGCCGTGGTCGCGGGGCGGAGTCGGGCGACCGCTGCCCCGGGCCGGCGGGAGACCAACGAGGAGGAGTGCGCGGTGTCCGATCCAGGCGAAGGCCCCGGTGCCCCGTTCCTCGTTCGGCACCGTGCGGCCGGTGGCTACCGCCGACTGGTGGGCGCGCACCGGGCGCCCGGGTCCGGCGGGCCGCCCCGGGGCTACCTGTTCACCGTGGCGCTGCTCGCCGGCACCGCGTCGATGCCGATCCTCGCCGCGATCAGCACCGGCTCTGCCACGGTCGGCAGCACCGCCCTGCCCGACAGCGGCACCCCGTTCCTGCCCACGCCCTCCGTGGGCCCGGTGGTGATCCCGGTGCCGGCGACGAACCAGCCGGCGGTCGTCCCGTCGACCCCGTCCCCCGCCGTGGCGACCCCGAGCACCTGGCGGCCCGCCGCGCCGGCCCCGCGTACGCCGGTCGTGGCGGCGCCGGGCCCGGGGTCGGTGGTGCGGCCCGCGCCCCCGCCCGCGGTGGTCCCGTCGCGCCCGCCGGGCGGCCGGCCGGTTCCGCTGCCCTCGCCGAGCCCGTCACCCAGCCCTTCCCCGTCCACGTCGCCCTCGCCCGAGCCGACCCTCTCGCCGAGTCCGTCCCCGGTGATCACGGCGACCGGCTCGCCGACCCCGGGACCGTCGGCGGAGCCCACGAGCACGGGCTCGCCGCCGACCGCCGATCCCACGCCGACCGCCGACGCCACGCCGACCGCCGACGCCACGCCGGCCTCGTCCCCGGCCGGCCCACGGCCCGCCGAGGCTTCCCGCCTTACGGTCGAGCCCGCCGGAGTGCGGGCCGGCGCCGGGCGGCCACGGGTACGGTGACGGCCGACGGCAGGTGAGCCGCCCGACGGCGCAGCGCGGGTCGGCCCGCCGGTGGGTGGACGGGGTGGCTCCGGGCGCGGCCCGGGGCGGAGCAGAGGCGGAGCGCTGAGCGGAGCGGACGGCACGGGCGCAGGGCCCTCGACCCGCCCGGACGCCGTGCCGCGTCCCGGTCCCACGCTGCGGCTCGCCCGGCTCGTCACCGAGCTGACCGCGCCCGCGGTGCTGGTCTCCCTGCTGACCGTGGCGGTCGGCTGGCACAGCACCCGGGGCGCGTACGGGCTGGCCTGGGGCCTGCTCGCCACGCTCTTCGTCAGCGGCATCCCGTTCGCGTACATCGTCGGCGGGGTGCGCCGGGGCCGGTTCACCGACCACCACGTGGGCGTCCGCGAGCAGCGCCGCGTTCCACTGCTGTTCGGCCTCTGCTCGGTGGCCGCCGGCCTGGCCCTGCTCGCGGTCCTCGGCGCGCCCCGCCCGGTGCTGGCCCTGGCCGCCGCCGGGCTGCTCGGCCTGGTGGTCGCCGTGGCCGTCAGTCACTGGTGGAAGATGTCGATCCACTCGGCGGTGGCCGCCGGCACGGTGGTCGTGCTGGTGCTGACATTCGGGGCCGCTCTGCTGGCGACCGCGCCACTGCTCGCGCTCGTCGGCTGGTCCCGGGTCCGTCTGCGCGACCACACCGTGCCCCAGGTGGTCGCGGGAGCACTGCTCGGCGCCCTGATCGCGGGCGTCGTCTTCGCCACCCTCCGCTGAAACCGCCACCGCCGCACCGTCCTGCGCCCGAACCGCTCGTCGCGAACCCGCGCCCGGCCACCTGGTCGAGGCCCCCGGTGAGGGTGACGGGCCGCTGGATCGTCCGGACCCTTCCGGTCGTCAGGCCGGTGGCGGCTGCCAGGCGGTCAGCGCGACCCGCGCCACGGCCGCCAGTTCGTCCTCCGTGGCGCCGTCGCGGGCCTGTACCGACATGCCCTGCACGATCGCGCCGACGTACCGGGCCAGGCTCCGCGGGTCGGCGGCGGGATCGAGGGTGCCCACCGCCTGCGCCCGCCGGAAGTAGTCGGCGATCTGCTCCAGAGTGGTGTCGCGGCGGGCGGCGACGGCCCGCGCCACGGAGTCGGATTGTGGCGGCACCTCCAGCGCCGCCGTGGAGATCATGCAACCGCCCGGACCGCCACTGCCGGCGAACTGGCGTGCCGCGCCGAGGAGGAAGTCCGCGAGCCCGGCGCGGTCGGGGACCTCCCGGTCGAGCGGGGCGGTGGCGTGGCGTCCGACGTGCGTGACGTAGTGGTCGAGGCAGGCGGAGTACAGCCTTGCCTTCGAGCCGAACGCGTGGTAGATGCTCGGCGGGTTCAGGCCGGTGGCCGCCTGCAGCATCGTCAGGCTCGCGCCCTCGTAGCCGTGCGCCCAGAACACCCGCATGGACTGCTCGAGAACCCGCTCCTGGTCGAAGGACCGGGGCCGGCCGGGGCCCCCCTCCCGCTTTTTCATAGTGACCACTATAGTAAACGCGGGTTGTTTAGCGATCGATACAAAAAAGGGGGCGTCGATGGGATCATCAGTGCTGGTGACGGGTGGTTCGCGGGGCATCGGTCGGGCGATCGCCGTGGGACTGGCGGGTACCGGCGCGGAGGTCGTCGGGATCCACTACACGCGCGACGAGGCGGCCGCCCGGCAGACCGCGGAACAGGTCCGTCAGGCCGGCGCCGCGCCGGTGCTGGTACGCGCGGAGTTCGGCACCGACGGCGTGGCCGCCGCCGAGCGGCTTGCCACGACGTTCCTCGACCAGGTCGAGCAGACCGTCGGGCACCGCCAGATCGACGTCCTGGTCAACAATGCCGGCATCGGTGGTCCGCAGCAGCTCGGTTCGATCGACGAGGCGACGTACCGGCGGGTGGTGGAGGTCAACCTCACCGTCCCGATCTTCCTCACCCAGGCGCTCTGGCCGCACCTGCGCGACGGAGGGCGGGTGATCAACGTGTCCACCGGATACACCCGGATCGCCGCCCCCACGCACCCTGTCTACTCGGCGACGAAGGCGGCGCTGAACGCGCTGACCCTGGCCCTGGCCCCCACACTGGGCGCCCGCGGCGTCACCGTCAACGCGGTGATGCCCGGCGTCATCGAAACCGACATGAACGCCGACTGGCTCGACCAGGGGGACGCCCGGAAGGAGGCGGCCGGGCTGTCGGTGTTCAACCGGGTCGGCGACGTCGACGACGTGGCCGACGTGGTGCGGTTCCTCGCCTCGGAGCAGTCCCGCTGGATCACCGGGCAGGTCATCGACGTCACCGGCGGTTCGGCCCTCTGACCGGGCCGGTGCCCCGGCGACGTCGCGCCAGGGCACCGGGCCCGCGAGCTGTCAGGCGCCCTCGTCGGCCAGGCGGTGGCGGTTGGCCTCGATCCAGGCGTCCAGGGCGGCCGGGTCGTCCGGGTCGACGCCGTCGGCCATCAACTGCGCCACAGCGGCGGTGGCGGGGCTGCGCCGCTCCCCCGTGCTGTAGAGGCGGGCGAACTCCGGCACCATCTCCTCGATCGCCGTGTCGGTCTGCGCCGCCGCCCGCTCCGGCAGCCCGCGCTTGCGGGCGGCGTACGCGGCCCAGCCGCGCAGCACCCGGGGCAGCAGGGCGGCGTCGTCCATGTCCAGCACCGCCCGCCGGTGCACCCAGTCCAGCAGGAACAACCCGGACACGGTCGGGCTCCACCGCATCGGGTCGGCGTCGGGGAAGCTGGCCGCGTGGTCCAGCAGCAGGCTGAGGCAGAAGTGCAGCGAGGCCAGCTCCGCCCCGTCGACGGCGTCCAGGCCGAACCGGGCCGCCTCCGGCGAGGCGAGGAACCGGCGGACCAGCTCCGTACGCTCGGCGGCGGAGAGCGGCTCGACGGCGGGCGCGGGCACGGTGCGGATGGGGCGGGGCAACCGCGCCAGCCGGGCGCCGAGCAGGGCGCGGTCGGTGGCCAGCGAGCCCTCCCCGGGCAGCTCGCTCAGGCTGTCGGTGATCGTCAGGTGCCGGCCCACCTCGGCGTGCATCCGGGCCGGCTCCTCGTCGCGGAACCAGGTCAGCTCGTCCCCGGCACACATCTGCCGCACCTGGTCGAGGATCCGGTCGGGCGGCCCGCCGACGAAGACGTCCTTGGTGATGCCGATGTTGTGGTCGAGCAGCGTCACCACCGCGTGCGCCGGCCCGCCGGCCGGGTCGTCGTACGCGAAGGTCGCCAGGTAGGAGGTCTGGTCGCCGTACACGTCGCCGTAGGACCAGCAGCCGGTGAGGTGGACCCGGCCGAGGTGGGCGGCCCAGGCGGGGGTGGCGGCGCCGGGGCGGACCCGGGCGGCACCCTCGGCGTCGGGCACCAGCGCGGCGAAGACCGAGCGGACGGTGGTCGCGGCGGCCGAGCGGCGACGGGAGGTGGCGGCCAGGAAGCCGGCCACGAATTCCCGCACCGCGCCGTCGCGGTCGGTCTCCGCGACCGCGTAGACGCTGCCGAGCAGGGCCGCGCCGAGCATCTCCGCGTCGAGGGCGTTCTCCAGCTTGGCCACGTCGCGGGCGGCGTGCAGCACCGCGTCGTACGGGGTCTGAGGCGTTCCCATCCACCGACCCTACGCTGCCGCCCGGCTCCGGACGGTACGAGCGACCCGAGCATCGCCCGCGTCGTGGGCACCCACCATCGCCGACCTGCGGCTGCCGCCGACGAGTGCCCGGGTCAGCGGCCGGCGGCGTCCCGCAGGGCGGCCCGGGCCTCGGCGTAGGAGGCGAGCACCGCCCGCACCGGGGCCAGCACCTGTTCCTCGCCGACCGTCGTCACCCGCTCGGTGAGCCGGTGCTCGGCGCGGCGGCGGGCGCGGCGGGCCGCCCACCGGACGGCCGGCCTGGTCAGGGCCGCCACCAGCAGCCCGGCGAGCAGGCCGCCGAGGAGCAGCAGGGTGGGCAGCGGCACCTCGCCGACGGCCGGGTCGGCCAACTCCGGCAGGCCCAGTGCGCGCAGCCCGTAGCCGAGCGCCAGCCAGGCGAGCCCGGCCAGCGCGGCCAGGGTCACCAGCCACTGGAGGCCGCCGACGATCCGCCACCAGAGCGGCCGCCGGTCCATGCCGAGGTCGGTGCCGGCGACCGCGCGGTCCAGCACGTCCGGCAGGTCGCCGAGGCGCGACCGGGCGGCGGCGGTCACCGCGGCGGGCCAGGAGGCGGGCAGTTCCGCCCCGGCCCGGTCGGCCACGGACCGGATCGCCAGCCCGAGCGCGGAGCGTTGCGCGGCGGTGGGGTCGGGCACCGAGGTCGCGGCGACCGGGCTCTCCGCCGGGTCGTCGCGCTCGCCGGCCGGGCCGGGCAGGTGCAGCCGGCGCAGCGGGTCGGGCCGCAGCCGCCGCCAGCCCCGGACCAGCGGCCAGCCGGTGGCGGCGGCGCCCCGGTGCCGGTACGCCTGCTCGACCGCCTCGGCGACCGTCGGCACCCCGGCGGCGCCGGCCAGCGCCCGGTGCAGCGCGGCGACGGCGGCGTCGTCCGGCCCGGCGGCCGGCGACCCGCCCCCGACCAGCTCGTCGAGCCCGGCCACCACCGTGTCCACGTCACCCTGGAGCCGGCGCAGCGCGGCCTGCCGCCCGGCCACCGTCCGTTCCAGCGCCTCCCGGAGCCCGACCATGCCCGCCGGTTCCACGGCGGTGGTGGCCTGCAGCGGCACGCCGGCCAGGCCGTCCGCGTCGAGCAAGCGGCGCAGGTCGGCCAGCACCCGGGGCAGCTCGGCCGGGGGCAGCCGGTCGGCCTGGTTGAGCACGACCAGCGTGACATCCCTGTGCCGGTGGAACTCGCGCAGGTAGCTGGTGTGGATGACGCGGTCGGCGTACTTCTGCGGATCGACCACCCAGACCACGAGGTCGACCAGGCCGAGCAGGCGGTCCACCTCCAGCCGGTGGGACCGCTGCACCGAGTCGAAGTCGGGCAGGTCGAGCAGGATCAGCCCGTGCAGGGCGGACTCGTCGTCGCCGTCGAGCACGCTCTCCCGGACGAACCGGTGCCGGGGCAGCACGCCGACCCAGTCGAGCAGGCGGTTGCCGCCGTCGAGCGGCCCCCAGACGCAGGCGTGCGTGACGCCGGTGGTGGGGCGGCGCACCCCGACCGGGGACAGCTCCATCCGGGCGAGCGCGTTGAACAGGCTGGACTTGCCGCTGCCGGTCGCGCCGGCGAGGGCCACCACGGTGTGGTCGCGGGAGAGCGCCAGCCGGGTGCCGGCCCGCTCGACCAGGGTGTGCGCCGACACGAGTCGCGAATCCGGCAGGTGGCCGTCGACGACCGTGAGGAACCGGCGTACGGCGTCGAGGCGGGCGATCAGCGCGTCGGCGTCCACCCGTCGGTCACCACGGAACGCCTCCCGCATCCGCCCGACGATGTTCGTCATGATCCCCCGCCCTCGGTGCCGGGGAGGCGTGCGGCGTCCGCGTCGGCCAGGCCGCTGCGGTGCCGGGCCATCTCCACCCCGTTGCCGGCCCGGCGCAGGGCCTCCGCGGTGTCCGCGGCGGGCCGGGCCTCCGCCGTCCGGGCCAGGTAGCGGGCGGCCTCGTCGTCCAGCAGGGCCCGCACCCGGTTCAGCAGGTCGGCCCGGGCCTTGGCGGCGAGCGTACGCACGGCCTGGTCGCCGAAGACCGCCTGGAGCACGGTCTGCGCGGCGACCGTGGTGCCGGCCCCGGTGGCGACCTCCAGCCCGGTCGGGATGAACGCGGTCGAGGCGAACACGGCGATCATCACGGCGAGCCCGGTGGCGTTGACGGCGTACGCGGCCGTGCGGGCCACGAAGCGCCGGTCGCCGCCCTCGACCCGCACCAGCTCCAGCACGCCGCGCTGCCACTCCCGGACCAGGCGCTCGGCCCGCTCGGGCAGGTCGCCGGCGGGGTGGGCGAGCCCCGGTTCGAGCAGTGCCGCCCCGGCGGGATGCGCCTTCCACCCGGTGTACGCGTTCTCCGCCGCCTCGGCGGCGACGCCGCGCAGCAGGGTCACCAGCTGGGACTCGATCGCCTCGCGCAGCTCGGAGGCGGGCGCGGGACGGCCGGTGACGGTGGCCACCACCCGGTCGCGGAGCCGCCCGATCCGGGCCTCCAGCGTGCGGAAGAACTCCCCGGTGCCGACGAACTCCTGCCAGCGGGCGAGCACCTCGCCACGGAGCAGCCGACCGTCCTTCAGCCCCTGCTCGACGGTCCGGTGCGCCCCCCGGTACGCCGCCCGCACTCGCTCGTCGAGCGCGTCAGCGGCGGTCACCTGCTCGTCGGCGGCGTCGGCGAGCCCCTCGACCGCCGGGCGCAGCGCGGCGAGTGCGCCGTCGAGGGTCTGCCGGACCACGGCCGCCCGGGCGTCGGCGTCGGCGGCCAGCCGGGCGAACCAGGCGGAGAGCGGCGCGGTCACCCGGTCGGGCAGCAGGCCCTGCCCGTCGACCGAGGTCTCGGGCAGCACGAACAGCGGGGCCGCGCCGAGATCCTGCGCGGCGAGCATCTCCGACAGGTGGGCGGCGATCTCGTCGGCCGCCTCCGGGGGCACCCGGTCCAGCACCATGGCGATCACCGCGCCCCGGGCCCGGGCGCTGCGCAGCAGCTCCCAGGGGACCGCGTCGGCGTAGCGGGCGGCGGTGGTGACGAAGAGCCAGAGGTCGGCGGCGGCCAGGAGTTGGCCGGCCAGGGCCCGGTTGGCGTCGACCACCGAGTCGATGTCGGGCGCGTCGAGGAAGGCCAACCCGGGCGGCAGGGCGGGGGCGGTGACCAGTTGCAGGGTGCGCGGGTCCTCGCTGGGCTCGTTGGTGCGGGTGAGGCCGGGCAGCAGCTCGCCCTGACGGAACCAGCCGGAGTCGGCCGGGCTGCACACCAGCACCGGGGAGCGGGTGGTGGGCCGGAGCACCCCGGCCGCGCTCACCCGCGCCTGCACCAGGCTGTTGACCAGGGTGGACTTGCCCGCGCCGGTGGACCCGCCGACCACCACGAGCAGCGGCGCGTCGAGCCGGCGCAGCCGGGGCAGCAGGTAGTCGTCGAGCTGGTCGGTGAGGCTCCTGGCGGCCTGTCGGGCGGGCTCGGCGGAGGGCAGCGCCAGCGGGAACCGGGCCGCCCCGATCGCGGCGCGCAGGCCGGCCAGCGCGGCGGGCAGGCTGTCGTCCCCGGTGGTGGCGGGCCGGTCCTCCCCGGCGTCCGTGGAGCCGGTGCGGGCTGCGACGGTGGGCGCGTCGGCCTGGGTGGCGGAGTCGCCGTGCGTCGTCACCGCTAAAGCGTGCCCGACCGACGCAAGGGAAGACAACCGGCCGGTAGTACCCGTGACTTGCGTCGGGTCGGCTCAACCTCGACTTGACGATTTCCGGGGGCGTGGCACTATTGAGTCAAGTTCACTCAACTTGTGGTGGGGTCGCTGCGGGCGACGCCGCCACGCAGCTCAGGGCGGTGCCCACGAGCGGCTCACAACGTCACGAAGCGAGGAAGCGAAGATGGCACGTGCGGTCGGTATCGACCTCGGCACGACGAACTCCTGCGTCAGCGTCCTGGAGGGCGGTGAGCCCACCGTCATCGCCAACGCTGAGGGCTCGCGGACGACCCCGTCGATCGTCGCGTTCGCCCGCAACGGCGAGGTGCTCGTCGGTGAGGTCGCCAAGCGCCAGGCGGTGACCAACCCGGACCGGACGATCCGCTCGGTCAAGCGGGAGGTCGGCACCAACTGGTCCGTCGACATCGACGGCAAGAAGTACACCCCGCAGGAGATCTCGGCCCGCACGCTGATGAAGCTCAAGCGGGACGCCGAGGCGTACCTGGGCGAGCAGATCACCGACGCGGTGATCACCGTCCCGGCCTACTTCAACGACAGCCAGCGCCAGGCCACCAAGGAGGCCGGCGAGATCGCCGGCTTCAACGTGCTGCGGATCGTGAACGAGCCGACCGCGGCGGCCCTGGCGTACGGGCTGGACAAGGGCTCCAAGGAGCAGACCGTCCTGGTCTTCGACCTCGGCGGCGGCACCTTCGACGTGTCGCTGCTCGAGCTGGCCGAGGGCGTCATCGAGGTCAAGTCGACCAGCGGTGACAACAACCTCGGTGGTGACGACTGGGACCAGCGCATCATCGACCACCTGGTGAAGACCTTCCGGGGCGAGCACGGCATCGACCTGGCCCAGGACAAGATGGCCCTGCAGCGGCTCCGCGAGGCGGCCGAGAAGGCCAAGATCGAGCTGTCCGCCGCCACCACCACCAACATCAACCTGCCGTACATCACGGCCGGCGCGGCGGGCCCGCTGCACCTGGACGTGACGCTCAGCCGGGCCGAGTTCCAGCGGATGACGCAGGACCTGCTGGACCGCTGCAAGGGCCCGTTCGAGCAGGCCGTGAAGGACGCCGGCATCAAGGTCTCCGACGTCGAGCACGTCATCCTGGTCGGCGGCTCGACCCGCATGCCGGCCGTGACCGACCTGGTCAAGCAGCTCACCGGCAAGGAGCCCAACAAGGGCGTCAACCCGGACGAGGTCGTCGCCGTCGGCGCCGCCCTGCAGGCCGGTGTGCTCAAGGGCGAGGTCAAGGACGTCCTGCTGCTCGACGTGACCCCGCTGAGCCTGGGCATCGAGACCAAGGGCGGCATCTTCACCAAGCTGATCGAGCGCAACACCACCATCCCGACCAAGCGCTCCGAGGTCTTCACCACGGCGGACGACAACCAGCCGTCGGTGCTGATCCAGGTGTTCCAGGGCGAGCGGGAGATCGCGGCCTACAACAAGAAGCTCGGCACCTTCGAGCTGACCGGCCTCCCGCCGGCGCCGCGCGGCGTGCCGCAGATCGAGGTCACCTTCGACATCGACGCCAACGGCATCGTCAACGTCCACGCGAAGGACCTCGGCACCGGCAAGGAGCAGAAGATGACGATCACCGGCGGCTCCTCGCTGCCGAAGGACGACATCGAGCGCATGCGCCGCGACGCCGAGGAGCACGCCGAGGACGACAAGCGTCGCCGCGACGAGGCCGAGACCCGCAACCTGGCCGAGGCGCTCCAGTGGCAGACCGAGAAGTTCCTGGCCGAGAGCGGCGACAAGCTGCCGTCGGAGTCCCGTGACCAGATCAACGAGGCGCTCGGCGAGCTGCGCGGCGCCCTCGGTGGTCAGGACATCGAGAAGATCAAGTCGGCGCACGAGCGGCTGGCGCAGGTCTCCCAGCAGGCCGGTTCGCTGCTCTACAGCCAGCAGGGCGAGCAGCCGGGCGAGGCCGGCCCGGGTGCCGCGGGTGCGGCGGGCGCCGGGGCGACCGGTGGCGCGCAGGCCGGTGGCGCGGACGACGTGGTTGACGCGGAGATCGTGGACGAGGACAAGAAGTGACGGTCCGTCCCCGGACACGGCACCACGGCAGAGGGATGAGGTAACCCCATGACGGAGAAGCCACGAGCCGCCGACCCGGGTGCGACCGGGTCGACGCCGGGTGGCTCCGCGCCCGCCGAGCAGGCCGGCGACGGGCCGCGGGTCGTCATCCGCAACAACCGCAAGATCAGTGAGACCAACGAGCCGGCCGCCGCCGACGCCGGGTCGGACGCCCCGGCCGAGGGCCTGGTCGAGGAGGCCGAGGTCGTGGTCGACGAGATCGAGGTCGAGGCGGCCGAGGTGGCCGGCCCGCCGGTGGTGGACGCCCCGGCACAGCCGGCCGACGGCGGCGGGACCGCGCTCGGCGCCGAACTGGAGGCGCTGCGCAAGGACCTCGACGAGCGGACCCGGGACCTGCAGCGGGTGACGGCGGAGTACGCCAACTACCGCAAGCGGGTGGACCGGGACAAGGGTCTGGTCACCGAGCAGGCGACCGGCGCGGTGCTCGCCGCGCTGCTGCCGATCCTCGACGACCTGGACCGGGCCCGCGAGCACGGCGACCTGGTCGGGCCGTTCGGCACGGTGGCCGAGCAGCTCACCACGGCGCTCGGCAAGTTCGGGCTGACGGCGTTCGGCGAGCAGGGCGACCCGTTCGACCCGACCCGGCACGAGGCGGTGGCCCACCAGACCTCGGCCGACGTCACCGAGCCGACCTGCGTGCAGGTGATGCGCCGGGGCTACCAGGTCGGGGAGCGGCTGCTGCGACCCGCCATGGTCGCGGTCGCCGACCCGGAGTAGTGCGCAACGACGACCGGATCGTCCCGCCCACCCCGAACGGGTGGGCGGGACGGTCGGTCCCCAGGTAGGGAGGGGGTGGACCGGTGAGTTCCAAGGACTGGATCGAGAAGGACTTCTACGCCGTGCTGGGCGTGGACAAGGCCGCCTCCGGCGACGACATCAAGAAGGCCTACCGGAAGCTGGCGCGGGATTCACACCCGGACCACAACCCCGGTGACCCGAAGGCCGAGGAGCGTTTCAAGGCCGCCTCCGAGGCGTACGCGGTGCTCGGCGACGACGCCAAGCGCCGCGAGTACGACGAGCTGCGCTCGCTGTTCGGCTCGGGCGCGTTCCGGCGCAACGCCCGTGGCGCCGGCCAGCCCGGCGGCATGCCGTTCGACGTCTCCGACCTGTTCGGGGGCGCGGCCGGTGGGGGTGGCGACCGCCGCTTCGGCGGGGCCGGCTTCCAGGACCTGTTCAGTTCGATCTTCACCGGCGGCGCCGCTGGTCCCGGCGGCGGGCCGGCCGCACCCCGGGGCCCGGCGCGGGGCCGGGACGTCGAGGCCGAGGTGGCCCTCGACTTCGGCGACGCCGTACGCGGGGTGACCGTCCCGTTGACGCTGCGCGCGCCGGGGGTCTGCGACACCTGCCACGGCAACGGGGCCAAGCCCGGCACCCAGCCGCGCACCTGCCCGGTGTGCCACGGAGCCGGGGTGACCACCCGCAACCAGGGGTCGTTCAGCTTCTCCGAGCCGTGCCGCAACTGCCAGGGCGTGGGCACGATCGTGGAGGAGAAGTGCCCGGAGTGTCAGGGCACCGGCGGGGTCACCAAGACCCGCACGCTGAACGTCCGCTTCCCGGCCGGGGTGGCCGACGGCCAGAAGATCCGGCTGGCGGGGCGGGGCGAGCCCGGCGCGCGGGGCGGCCCGGCCGGGGACCTCTTCGTGCACGTCAAGGTGCGACCGGACGAGCTGTTCGGGCGTACGGGCGACGACCTCACGCTGACCGTGCCGATCACGTTCGCGGAGGCCGTGCTCGGCACGGACCTGCGGGTGCCCACCCTCGACGGCGCGGTGACCCTGCGGGTGCCGCCGGGCACGCCGAGCGGCCGGATCCTGCGGGCCCGCGGCAAGGGGGTGGTCCGCCGTGACGGGCGGGCGGGTGACCTGCTGGTGACCCTCGACGTGGTGGTGCCCGCGCGGGTGTCCGACGAGGCGCGTACGGCGTTGGAGAGCTTCGCCGCGCAGACCCCGCCGGCCGCCCGGGAACATCTCGACGCGCGGGTGCGTCGATTCAGTTGACCCGGTGTTCAGTCGGCTCGGTGGAGTGCACGCGGAGGTGAGCGGGATGTCGGACGAGTTCGTCGGTTCGGGTGACCCTGCCTACGAGGCCAAGGTGCTGATGATCTCGGTGGCGGCACGGATGGCGGGGATGCACCCGCAGACCCTGCGCCAGTACGACCGGCTGGGCCTGGTCCAGCCGGGCCGGGCGGCCGGCGGTGGCCGCCGCTACAGCGTGCGGGACGTGGTGCTGCTGCGCGAGGTGCAGCGGCTCAGCCAGGACGACGGCATCAACCTGGCGGGGGTCAAGCGCATCATCGGGCTGGAGCGGCTGCTGGAGCAGGCCCAGCAGCGGGTGGCCCGGCTGGAGGCGGAGCTGGACGCCGCGTACCGCCGGATCGCCGAGCTGGAGTCCTTGGCCCGCTTCCCGGGCAGCGACCTCGTCCCGACCAACCGCACCTCCACCGCGCTGGTGGTCTGGCGTCCCCGGCGGGGCCCCGACCGCTGACGACACCTCACCGCGCCCGGCCGCCCTCCCGCAGCCGGGCGCGGTCGTCTTTCCGCCGCCGCCACCGCCCGGGACGTGCGTCGTCTCCGCAGGCGCCCGCGGTTGCCGGTTCCCCGGCGGGGACGGCGCCGGATCCGCTAGCCTCAAAATCAGGTCCAACCATCTCAATCCGGACTGTGATGGCAGGGGGAGCCATGACGGAAGCGGCGAGGAAGGTTGCCCAGCAGACCGAGGACCGGCTCGACGAGGTGGCGAAGAACGTCCGGGAGAGATTCGACCGGTTCACCGAGAGCCGCTTCACCGACGAGATCAAGAACGGCAGGTTCGCCGACCAGGTCGACCACGGCATCGACCAGGGACGCGACGAGGCGAGACGCCGCGAGCAGGGCGGATCGGAACACTGACGTTCCGCCGACGTGCGGGCCGGGACCCACGGGGGGTCCCGGCCCGTTCGCCGTCCGGAGGCGGGCCGGGACGCCAGAGGTCCCAGGCGGGGGTCCCGGCCCGTTCGCCGTTGTGAAGTGCGGGCCCGGGGGTGCGCCGTGCGGGTGCGTGGGGCGCTCAGGCGATGCGGCGGTTCTCCCGGACCAGGCCGCCCTCGCACCAGTCCCGGTAGACGAAGAGCTCCGGCCGGGCCAGCAGCGCCCGGCTGTTGTACGCCCAGGTGCGTATCAGGTCGTCGCCGTTCCGCTCGGCCTGCTCGACCAGCTTCCGGAAGCGCCGCTTCGGGTGGGCGCGGAAGTTCGTCCGGATGCCGTCGGCGGCGTAGATGTAGAGGCAGTGCAGGGCGAACCGGCGGGCCGGGCAGGTCGCGTCCATCGCCAGGTCGAAGAGCACCGCCACCAGCCGGTCACCGGAGACCAGCAGGTCCCAGTCCGGCGGCATGGAGGTCAGCGGCACGGAGTCGGGCTGGAAGGCCCACGCGCGCAGCTCGGCGGGGGTCGGATCGACGGGGTTGGCAAAGCCGTGGAACGTCGACTCCTGCACGCTCACCGGCCAACCTTCCGCTCTCGTCCGCGGGGGCTCAGGCCGTCCGCGACCTCTGGCTGCTGGGGCGAAACGGTAGCCCGGCGCGTTCACCGGCGGTAGGCCCCGCCGGAGGCAATTCGACAACCGTTGGGCGAGGGCCGGGCCGACCGTACGGTCGACCCGGCCCGGACGGTGCCGTCGGTCAGTCGTGCGCCGGCACCGGTTGGGCCCGCTGGGCCGCGCCGCGTCTCCGCAGCCACCGCTTGAACCACGCGAAGTCGGGCAGCCGCGCCAGCATCGGCCCGGTCACGACCGTGATCAGCACGTACGCCGTGGCGAGCGCCGCCAGCTTCGGATCGACGCTGCCGGCGGCCACCGCGAGCCCCGCGATGACGATGGAGAACTCTCCCCGGGGCACCAGGGTCAGGCCGGCCCGCCAGCGACCGGGTTCGGCGATGCCGACCCGGCGGGCCGCCAGGTAACCGGTGAGCGTCTTCGTCGCCATGGTGATCACGGCCAGCGCGAGCGCGGGCAGCAGCACCGGCGGGATGTCCCGCGGGTCCGTGACCAGACCGAAGAAGACGAAGAAGACCGCCGCGAAGAGGTCCCGCAGCGGGGTGAGCAGCTCGGTCGCGTGGTGCGCCACCGGCCCGGAGAGCGCGATGCCGACCAGGAACGCGCCGACCGCCGCCGACACCTGGAGCTTCGCCGCGATGCCCGCCACCAGCAGGGTCATCCCGAGTACGCCGAGCAGCAGCGCCTCCGGGTCCTTCGCCGACATGGCGGTGGAGATCAGGTTGCCGTACTTGATCGCGACCACCAGAACCAGCAGCACGGTGCCGACCGCGACACCGAGCGCGATGCCGCCGCCCAGCAGGCCGCTGCCGGCGAGCACCGCGGTCGCCAGGGGCAGGTAGAACGCCATCGCGAGGTCCTCGATCACCAGGATCGAGAGGATCACCGGGGTCTCCCGGTTACCGAGGCGGCCCAGGTCGGCGAGGACCTTGGCGATGACCCCCGAGGAGGAGACCCAGGTGATGCCGGCGAGCACCAGGGCGGCGACCCAGTCCCAGCCGAGCAGCAGCGCGAACGCCGCCCCGGGCAGCGCGTTCAGCAGCCCGTCGATCAGGCCGGCCGGGGCCGCGGCGCGCAGGTTGCCGACCAACTCGTTGGCCGAGTATTCCAGGCCCAGCATGACCAGCAGCAGGATCACGCCGATCTCGGCGCCGACCGCGAAGAACTCCTCGCTGGCGGCCAGGGGCAGCAGGCCGCCGTGCCCGAACGCGAGCCCGGCGAGCAGGTAGAGGGGGATGGGCGAGAGGCCGATCCGGCGGCTCAGCCGGCCGAGGAGGCCGAGCAGGAAGAGCAGTGCGCCGACTTCGATGAGCAGTGTTGTCGTTTCGTGCATCCGCGCCTCAGCCGTCCGGGTCGCTGTCGGCAAGGATGGCTGTCACCCCGTCGAGGCCCTGGCGGGTCCCGACCACGACCACCACGTCACCGGCGGCGAAGCGGAAGGAGGGCTCCGGCGAAACGATCACCTCACCGTGGCGCAGCACGGCCACGATCGAGGCGCCCGTGCGGGAACGTGCCTGCGTGTCCCCGAGCTTCCGGTTGACGTACTTCGAGCCGGCCGGAATGGCGATCTGCTCGGTGAGCAGGCCGGCGGCCTGCTCCCGCAGCCCGGACAGCTGACCGAGCATCAGCGACGCACCGAGGATGTCGGCGAGCGCCTCCGCCTCGTCGTCCGTCAGCGGTATGTCGTGCTGACATGAGTCGGGATCGTCCGGGTCGTACAGGACGAGGTCACGGCGGCCATTGCGGTGGGAGACCACACCGAGGCGGCGACCGGACTCCGTCAACAGATCGTGACGGACCCCGATTCCCGGCAGGGCGGTCTGTTCAACACGTACGCGCACCCGGCCAGGCTACCCCTGGTCGGCCCGCGCAGATCTTGGCAGCGAGCGCCGTTCCGCTGCGTGGTCGCTCAGCGCTTCTCCGCCACGAGAACGGCCCGTTCAATCGATCACTCAGACACCCCTGGGCACGTCTGGATGATGGAAGTGATCCAGCTCACACCGTCAGGGTTGAGCGGAATAGGCTCAACTCTGGTTGTGTCCTTCCCAGTGGACACGCCGATCCGGGGGAGCCCATGAACACGGAACGACTCACCACCAAGAGCCGCGAGACCATCACCGGTGCCGTCGCGATGGCGAACCAGCGCGGTCACGCCACCGTGGAGCCCTGGCACCTGCTGCTGGCGCTGCTGGACACCGAGGGCTCGACCGCCGCCGGCCTGCTGCGCGCCGTCGGGGCCGACCCCGCCGAGCTGCGCCGGGTCGCCCAGCGCTCGGTCGACGCCCTGCCCGCCGCGCGCGGCTCCAGCATCGCCGAGCCGACCCTGGCCCGCGAGTTCGTCAACGCCATCGGGGCCGCCGAGCAGATCGCCCGGCCGCTCGGCGACGAGTACACCTCCACCGAGCACCTGCTCGCCGGCCTGGCCCGGGTGGGTGGCGCGGTGTCTGGCGCGCTGAAGTCGGCCGGCGCCACCGAGGAGAACCTCGTCGCCGCCTTCCCGACCGTCCGCGGCGGGGACCGGCGGGTCACCACCGCCGACCCCGAGCAGACCTACCAGGCCCTGGCCAAGTACGGCGTGGACCTGACCGCCAGCGCCCGCGACGGCAAGATCGACCCGGTCATCGGCCGGGACTCGGAGATCCGCCGGGTGATCCAGGTGCTGTCCCGGCGTACCAAGAACAACCCGGTGCTGATCGGCGAGCCGGGCGTCGGCAAGACCGCGATCGTCGAGGGCCTGGCCCAGCGGATCGTCGCCGGCGACGTGCCCGAGTCGCTGCGCGACAAGAAGCTGGTCTCGCTCGACCTCGGCGCGATGGTCGCCGGCGCGCAGTACCGGGGCCAGTTCGAGGAGCGGCTGAAGTCCGTCCTGGAGGAGATCAAGAACTCCAACGGGCAGGTCATCACCTTCCTCGACGAGCTGCACACCGTCGTCGGCGCCGGCAAGGGCGAGGGCTCGATGGACGCCGGCAACATGCTCAAGCCGATGCTGGCCCGCGGCGAGCTGCGGATGGTCGGCGCGACCACCCTCGACGAGTACCGCGAGCACATCGAGAAGGACCCGGCCCTGGAGCGCCGCTTCCAGCCGGTGCTGGTCGGCGAGCCGACGATCGAGGACACCATCGGCATCCTGCGCGGCCTCAAGGAGCGCTACGAGGTGCACCACGGCGTACGCATCACCGATGCCGCCCTGGTTGCCGCCGCGGCACTGTCGGACCGCTACATCACCGACCGGTTCCTGCCGGACAAGGCGATCGACCTGGTCGACGAGTCCGCCTCCCGGCTCCGGATGGAGATCGACTCCCGGCCCGTCGAGGTGGACGAGATCGAGCGGGCGGTGCGCCGGCTGGAGATCGAGGAGATGGCGCTGGCCAAGGAGCCCGACGCCGCCTCCGCCGAGCGGCTGGAGCGGCTGCGCAAGGAGCTGGCCGACAAGCGCGAGCAGCTCACCGCCCTCGCCGACCGCTGGAAGCTGGAGAAGGACCACATCACCAAGCTCTCCACCGCCAAGGAGGAGCTGGAGCGGCTCGGCGGCGAGGCCGAGCGGGCCGAGCGCGACGGCGAGCTGGAGCGCGCCGCCGAGCTGCGCTACGGCCGGATCCCCGCCCTCAAGACCGAGCTGAAGCAGGCCGAGGAGGAACTGGCCCGGCTCCAGGCCGACGGC
The DNA here is from genome assembly GCF_043202855.1 of Micromonospora sp. NPDC048063. Classification (NCBI taxonomy): domain Bacteria; kingdom Bacillati; phylum Actinomycetota; class Actinomycetes; order Micromonosporales; family Micromonosporaceae; genus Micromonospora; species Micromonospora sp. NPDC048063. The sequence goes on from NZ_JBIDBG010000018.1 coordinate 47,507, forward strand.
GCGATGCTCAAGGAGGAGGTCGGCGCCGACGACATCGCCGCCGTGGTCGCCTCCTGGACCGGCATCCCCGCCGGCCGGCTGCTGGAGGGCGAGACCGCCAAGCTGCTGCGGATGGAGGAGTCGCTGGGCGCCCGCGTGGTCGGCCAGGCCGAGGCCGTGGGCTCGGTCTCCGACGCCGTACGCCGGGCCCGGGCCGGGGTCGCCGACCCGGACCGCCCGACCGGCAGCTTCCTCTTCCTGGGCCCGACCGGCGTCGGCAAGACCGAGCTGGCCAAGGCGCTCGCCGAGTTCCTCTTCGACGACGAGCGGGCCATGGTCCGCATCGACATGAGCGAGTACGGCGAGAAGCACTCCGTCGCCCGCCTGGTCGGCGCCCCGCCGGGCTACGTCGGCTACGAGGAGGGCGGTCAGCTCACCGAGGCGGTGCGCCGCCGGCCGTACTCGGTGATCCTGCTGGACGAGGTCGAGAAGGCCCACCCGGACGTCTTCGACGTCCTGCTCCAGGTGCTGGACGACGGCCGGCTCACCGACGGGCAGGGCCGCACGGTGGACTTCCGCAACGCCATCCTGATCCTCACCTCCAACCTCGGGTCGTCGGTGATCGGCGACCTGACGCTGGCCGAGGAGCAGCGCCGGGAGGGTGTCCTCGCGGTGGTCCGGTCGCACTTCAAGCCGGAGTTCCTCAACCGGCTGGACGACATCGTGGTCTTCGCCGCGCTGCACGGTGACGACCTGCGGGCCATCGTGGACATCCAGCTCGACCGGATGCGCAAGCGGCTCGCGGACCGCCGCCTCGGCCTGGACATCACCGACGCCGCCCGGGGGTGGCTGGCCGAGCACGGCTACGACCCGATCTACGGGGCCCGGCCGCTGCGCCGCCTGGTTCAGACGGCGATCGGCGACCAGCTCGCCAAGGCCCTCCTGGCCGGCCGGATCCGCGACGGCGACACGGTTCGCGTCGACCTGGCGGACACGAAGGACGCTCTCTCGGTCTCGACGGCCTGACCCCGGCCCGACCCGCACCGATCATGAGGTTGGCGGCGAGTTGGCTCTCCGCAACTGCCGCCAACCTCATGATTCAAGGAGTCGGGCGGGGCGCGGCGGGGAAGGAGACGGGCATGTTCGGGATCGGGAAGAAACGGGACCGGGATTTCGAGGCGGCCCTCGACGAGCTGCGGCAGGCCGACACGGTGGCGTTCGGCGGCGTCGGGATCGCCGGCACGCTGCTGCCGGTGACCGAGGCGTACCGGCGGGTCGAGGCGGCGATCGCCGACGACCCCGAGGACGTACGCGGGCAACTCGACCGGCTGCTCGCCGAGGGCACCCCGGCGGGCCGCGTCTACGCCGCCACGCTGCTGGAGGGGATCGACCCGGCGGCCGGCCGGGCGGCCTGGACGGCGCTGCGGGACGACCCGGCAGAGTTCGGCACGTTCACCGGCTGTGTCATGGGCCGCGCCACCCTGGGCGGCTACGCGTCGGAGCGGCTCGCCGGAGCATGACCCGTTCGCCGGCCGGCCCCGCCCGATCGGGTCTGCCGGCCGGCGCCGGCGGTCCGTAGCTTCCGTCCCATGACGCCGCCCGCCGCCGACGCGCCGGTACGCCCGCCCCGTCCCGCCACCGTCACCATCGCCTTCTGGTTGCAGCTCGTGACCGTGCTCGTCCTCCTCGGGCTGGTGGCCCTGGTGGTCACCCAGGCCTTCCAGTGGGACGGCCAGATCGACCGCGCGGTGCGGGCGGTCCCGGACGCCGATCCCGACGAGGTGCGCGGCGAGCGCTGGAGCAACGTCGTCGGGGCGGTGGTGCTCGGCCTGCCCGCCCTGCTGCTCGCGCTCTGGCTGGCCGCCACGGCGCTGCCGGTGCGGCGCGGCGGCAACGTCGCCCGGATCCTGGTCTTCGTGGCCGGCGGCGTCCAACTGGTCGTCTGCTGTGGCCAGAGCTTCGCCGGCGTGCTCGTGTTCCCCCTGCTCTTCGGCCTCGGCCTCGGCTCCGACGAGCCGTACGCGGAGGAGGAGTATCCCGTCGAGGGGCCGGTCGACCCGGAGGCCGACTTCTGGGCGGAGTCGAAGTTCGTCGAGACCCTCTACTCGCAGTCCGACCCCTTTGATGCGGTGCTGTTCCCGCTGGCCGGCCTCGGGGTGCTGACCGTGCTGCTGCTCACCCTCGCGGTGGTGCTGCTGCTGGCGCTGCCGCCCGCCCACCGGTGGTTCGTGCCCCGGGCCGCCTCCCCCGCCGCGCCGCCACCGCCGGCCGGCTACGCCCTGATCCCCGTCGCCTACGCCCCGCCGGCCGGGCCCGGCGCCTATACCCCGGCGGCCTGGCCCGGTGCCTACGCCCCAGTGGCGGGGCCAGGTGCCTACGCCCCGCCGGCCGGGCCCGGCGTCCACGTCCCGCCGGCTGGCTCCGGCGGTCACCAGGCCGTCCCGCCCGGTCACCTGATCTGTCCCGATCCGGCGGCACACCAGGCTCCGCCACGGCCGGGTGACGCCGAGACGGGCGCGGCGGACGACTGAGCCGCCCAGCACGTCGCGTAATCGGTTCCTCACTCGAACGACGGCAGGTTTCCCCAGGTGCGCGGGGTTGTTACCGTCTCCGCCGACGTACCTGGGGAGGTGGTCGGTGGACGGGTCGGTGGCGTACCTGCTGACGGCGGCGGGCTGTCTGGTGGGGGTGGCCGGAGTGGTGGTCGCCGTGGTGGCCCTGCGCCGGGGTCGGTCCCGGCCCCAGCGCCCCAAGGACCCGGGCGATCCGCTGCGGGACCGGGACGCCGACGCGCTGCGCGGCGACCCCCGCCGCCTGAAGCCCGGCGACATCGTCGAGATCCGCGGGACGTCGTACGCCGTCCGCGGCTCGATCCGCCTGGTCGAGGGCGGCTGGAGCTGGGCCGAGCACCTGCTCGACGACGCCGCGGGCGTGCGCCGTTGGCTCTCCGTGGAGGAGGACCCGGAGCTGGAACTGGTGCTCTGGGCCGCCGAGCCGGGCGCCACCGTCACCCCGGGCGCCCCGACGATCGACTTCGCCGGCCGACGCTACAACTGGGACGAGTCCGGCCAGGCCCGCTACACCGCTACGGGTACCACCGGCCTCGACCCGACCGGCACCATGCGGTACCACGACTACCAGGCGCCCGGCGGGGCCCGGCTCTCCTTCGAGGCGTACGGCGAGGCGGGCTGGGAGGTGGCGCTGGGCGAGGTGCTGCACCGCGCCGACGTGATGATCTACCCGCAGGCCGAGGTGGACTGATGCTCGTCACCCTCGACGCCCCGTACGTCGACACCAGCGCCGCCGACCTCAGCCTGGCCCTCGGCGACGACGAGTTGCCGGCGCTGCACGTGCTCGACCTCGACCTGCCCGGCGGCGTCCGGCTGCGGCTGCGCCTGCTCGGCGCCTCGCACCAGGTGGTCCTGCGCGCTGGAGGCACCACGCTGACCGAGACGGTCGCCTGCCTGCCCGGCCGCCCGCCCGAGCTGCCGCAAGCGGTGCAGGACGAGGCGAACGGCTACCGCTTCACCGCGACCGTGCTGCGGCCCGCCGGCACCGGGCTGAGCGACCGGGTGGCCGCCCTGCGCGCCGACCTGGCCGACGACCCGTACGCGCTGGTGGGGGTCTTCCCCGGCGACGTCGACGCGGTGACCGCGCTGTCGGTGCGCCCCGACCCGCCGGACGGCGCCCTCGGCTGGCGCACCTGGCACGCGTATCCCCAGACCAACGAGCTGGTCCTGACCGAGACGGTGGTGGCACTGCGATGACGTACCGACGCTGGTTCGTGGTGGGGGTGGCGTTCGCCGTCATCGGCGCGCTGGTCGCCGCCTTCGCCATCTTCTACGGCAACTTCTCGCCCCGCGGCTTCGTCGAGGACAGGTACACCCGGGCGGTGAGCCGGGACATCGGCCGGGACGCGGTCGCCTACACCTCGAACCGGTCGCCCAGCCAGGTGGCGAAGGAGGTCACCGACGCGTGGCGGCCGGCCGACCAGTACGTCGACGGCAGCGGTGTCTACCTGCGCTACGACGACGACTCGGTGGTGATCCTGCCGATCGCCGCCGGCTCGGTGATCCTGTTGGAGCGCATGGGCACGGCGTACCCGCGCTACCACTCCACCGTGGGCAACCACTGGGGCTGGGGCCGGGGCAGCACCGTGCGCGGCGGCGGCCCGGGCTCCGGCAAGTAGCTCATCCCCTCACCCCGACGAAACCCTGGAGTCCCCTTGCAGACGCTGGTCACCGATCTGCTGGTCACGCTCGCCTACGGCGTGGTCGGTGTCGTCCTGATGGCCGTCGGCTACGCCCTGGTCGACGTGGCCACCCCCGGAAAGCTCCACGAGCTGATCTGGGTCGAGCGCAACCGCAACGCCGCGCTGCTGCTCGCCTCCAACCTGGCGGGCGTCGGCATCATCGTGGTGGCGGCCATCGCCGCCAGCGCCGACGACTTCGTGCTCGGCATCGTCGGCGCGGCGGCGTACGGCATCCTCGGCCTGGTCATCATGGCGGCGGCGTTCCTGCTGCTCGACGTGGCCACGCCGGGCAGGCTCGGGGAGATCCTGGTCGACCCGCAGCCGCACCCGGCGGTCTGGGTCTCCGCCGTCGTCCACCTGGCCACCGGCGCGATCATCGCCGCCGCCATCAGCTGATGGCCGGCGCGAAGACACCCGCCGCGCCGGCCGCGAAGAAGTCGTCGCCGAAAGCGGCGGCGGTCGTCTGGCTGGTCAGCGGCATGATCGTCCTCGGTTGCGTGGTGGCCGGGATGGTCAACAGCGGTTCGGGAGACGACGACGTGCCGTCGCCGACCGCGCAGGAACGCGGTGACACCGTGCCGATCCTCCAACGCTCCGCCGACAGCCAGGGCATCTGCTACGGCTGGGTGCTCCAGGACTACTTCAGCTACGGCGACCCGCTGAGCGTCGGGTCGAACCTCGGCGACGGGGTCGCGGTCGAGGAGAATCCGGCCTGCCCCCGATGGGTGCAGGTGGACGCCCGGGTCGCCTACACCTCGGAGAGCAGCGAGAGCAACGACTCCGCGCGGATCGACGTGACGGGCTCCGCCGACATCTCCACCAGCCAGCTGTTCCGCATCGAGGACGGGCTGACCCGGTTCGGCCTGACCGAGGACGTCTTCGTCGACGATCCGGGTTGGGCGATCACCCGGGCCGCCGTGACGCTGCCCCTGCTCGCCGTCGAGGCGGGACTGGTGGAGCCGGCCGCCACCCCGGCTGCCGACGCGGCCACCCCCGCGCCGCTGTCGGACGCCGGCAACGACCTGTGGCGGGACCGCTGGGGCTACCTGCTGGCCGCGGTCGGCCTGCTGCTGCTCACCGGGCTGCTGGTCGCCATCGGCCTGTGGCAGCGCCGCCGCCAGCTCCGCGAGGAGGCCGAGAAGGGCACGGCCGACGGGCGGACGACCACGGCTCCCCGGCAGTCCGCCAAGCGGGATCCACGGCGTACGCCGGAGGGTCGGTGACCGTCGACGCGCCGGCGCCCGCGCGGTGGCGGCTGTCCCGCGCGGCGGTGCTCGTCGCGGTCTTCGTCTGCGCCGCCTGCGGCCTGGTCTACGAGCTGGCCCTGGTCGCCCTGGGCAGCTACCTGATCGGGGACACGGTCGGGCAGGCGTCGATCGTGCTGGGCGTGATGGTGTTCGCGATGGGCGTCGGCGCGCTCGCCGCCAAGCCGTTGCAGCCGCGCGCCGCCGCCGCGTTCGCCGCGATCGAGCTGGCCCTGGCCCTGCTCGGCGGTCTCTCCGTCCTCGGCCTCTACGCGGCCTTCGCGTGGCTGGACCTCTACGGCCCGGCGCTGGTCGGTACCGCGTTCGTGCTGGGCCTGCTGATCGGCGCGGAGATCCCGCTGCTGATGGTGCTGCTGCAACGCATCCGGGAGCAGTCCGCCGGCAGCGCGGTGGCGGACCTGTTCGCCGCCGACTACGTCGGTGCGCTGCTCGGCGGGCTGGCCTTCCCGTTCCTGCTGCTGCCGGTCTTCGGGCAGCTCAAGGGCGCGCTGGTGGTCGGCGCGGTGAACGCCGTGGCCGGGCTTGCGCTGGTCTGCACGGTCTTCCGGCGCGAGCTGAGCCGCCGGGCCCGCGTCGCGCTCGGTGCCGGCGCCGCCGTGGTCTTCCTCAGCCTCGGGTACGCGTGGGTGACCGCGCACGACTTCGAGCTGACCGCCCGCCAGCAGCTCTACCGGGACCCGGTGGTGCACGCCGAGCGCAGCCGCTACCAGGAGATCGTGCTCACCCGCTCGGTCGCCGAGACCGGGCGGGCCGGCACCGACCTGCGGCTCTTCCTCAACGGAGACCTCCAGTTCAGCTCCGTCGACGAGTACCGCTACCACGAGGCGCTGGTGCACCCGGTGCTGAACGGCCCGCGCGGCGAGGTGCTGGTGCTCGGCGCCGGCGACGGCCTCGCCGTACGCGAGCTGCTGCGCTATCCGGACGTCCGGCGGATCACCGTGGTGGACCTGGACCCGGCGGTGGTGGCGTTGGCCCGCAGCGAGCCGCAGCTGCGCCGGCTCAACGGCGGGGCGTTCGACGACCCCCGGGTCCGGGTGGTGCACGCCGACGCGTTCTCGTGGCTGCGTACCGCCACGGACCGGTTCGACGCGGTGGTGGCCGACCTGCCCGACCCGGACGAGACGGCCACCGCCAAGCTCTACACGGTCGAGTTCTACGCGCTGGTGCGCGCGGTGCTCGCCGAGGGCGGCCGGCTGGTCGTGCAGTCCGGTTCGCCGTACTTCGCGCCCCGGTCGTACTGGTCGATCGAGGCGTCGCTGCGCGAGGCGGGCTTCGCCACCACGCCGTACCACGTGGACGTGCCGTCCTTCGGCGACTGGGGCTTCCTGCTCGCCGCCCCCGGCGCGACCGCGCCCGCCCTGGCCCTGCCGCCGGACGCGCCGGCGCTGCGCTTCCTCGACGCGGCGACGCTCTCCGCCGCCGGGGCCTTCCCCGCCGACCGCCGCCGCGTGGACGTGCCGGCCTCCACCCTGCTCCAGCCCCGGGTGCTGGAGTACGCGCGGGCGGAGTGGCGCGGCTACTAGTGCGTGTCGCGGCCCGCTGTGTGCGGGTATGTCGATGCCGTACGGCGGGTCGGTGTCCGCCTGTCGTGCCCGACTGGCCCGATCTCGATACGGTGTGACCGCGATCTTAGGGAGGGAGAATCATGGTCGATCCCCACAACACGCCGGCCCGCACCCGGCCGGGTGTGGTGACCATTTCCACGTATCTGCTGTGGCTGTTCGCGCTCACCCAGCTCATCGGCGTCATCATCACGCTGTCCACTCTCGGCACCGTCTCCAGGGTGCTCGACGAGGCCTACCGGGGCACCGAGGCCAACGGTGTGCAGAACCTGGCGGACATCACCAAGGTCATCACCATCGTCAGTGCCGTCATCCTGCTCCTGCTCGCGGTGGTGCTCGCCGTACTGGGCGTGTTCAACAACCGGGGCAGCAACGGGGCCCGGATCACCACCTGGATCGTCGGCGGCATCATGGTCTGCTGCACGGGCGGCGGCCTGGCCAGCGGCCTGGCCGGCGGCGGCTTCGGCGGCACCGGCCAGACGACCGGCAACGGGCCGAGCCCCGAGGAGATTCAGCGTCGCCTGGAGGAGGCGCTGCCCGGCTGGGTCAACCCGGTCTCCACGCTGGTCGCCGTGATCGGGCTGCTCTCGCTGCTCGCCGCGCTGATCCTGCTGGCGCTGCCGAAGGCCAACGAGTTCTTCCGCAAGCCGAAGCAGGCGTGGGAGCCGCCGGTCCCGGGCGCGGCCTACCCGGGCCACCCGCAGACGTCCGGCGAGCCTGGCTACCCGCAGACGCCGGGCTATCCGCAGACGCCGGGCTACCCGCAGGCACCCGGCCAGCCGCCGGCACCGGGCCAGCCCGGCTACCCGGCTCCGGGCGGCCAGCCATCGTCCTCTCCGTACGGCGGGCACCAGGGGCAGCCGGGTCAGCCGGGGGGGACCCCGGGTGGCGAGCAGCCCGGCTCGGACCGCCCCGGTCCGACGCCGCCGCCAGTGAGTTGACCGGTCGATAACAGCGACGCCGACGGTCCCTCCGAGTAGGTTGCATCCCGACGCCTACCGGAGGGACTCGTCGTGTCGTACCCCGATCGGGCACCGGCCCGTCGCCCGGCCGTGGTCACGCTGGCCGTGGCGGCGCTGGTGCTGATGGCGGTCGCCGCCCTGGCGTACGCCGTCGCCGGCGCGGCGACCCTCGGGGGCACCGTGGACCGGTTCCGCGACGCGGCCGGGAGCACCTCGGCGGGCCCCGACCAGGTCGACCGCATCGTCACCCTGCTGCGCGTGTCCACCGTGCTCACCGTGGTGGTGAGCACGGTGGCGGGGCTGCTCCTCGCCGGTCTGGCCCTCGGCCTGCGGGCCGGCCGCTCCGGCGCGCGCACCGCGACCTGGGTGGTGTCCGGCCTGGGCCTGATCCTCGGCTGTTGCGCGCTGGCGGTGCTGGTCGGTGAGCGCGCCGCCCCGCTGCGACTCGGCGAGGACGACCGGGCGACAGGGGAGTTGCTGGGCCTCGTCGACGACTCCCACCCCTCCTGGTGGATTCCCTTGGGCGCGGGGCTTTCCGTCGGCCAGGTGCTCGGTTACCTTGTGGTAGCAACGCTGCTGGCCCTGCCGGCGGCGAACGCCTGGTTCCGCCGCCGACCAGCACCGCCCGCCTCGCAGCAGCCCCTGACGCAGCCCGCACCGCCCGCCGACCCGCAACAGCCCGCACCGCCGCCCGCCCAGCACCAGTGGCACCAACCGCCCGCGCCCTCGTACCCGCCGAGTGAGGATCGCCCGTGACGCTCGACCAGCCGACCACCGGGCGGCGGGCCCTGATCACCGGCGCGACCGCCGGCATCGGCGCCGCCTTCGCCCGCCGGCTGGCGTCGGACGGCTGGCACCTGGTGCTCGTGGCGCGGGATGCCGCCCGGCTGGCTGACACGGCGGCCGAGCTCACCGCGCGGCACGGCCGGGAGGTCGAGACGATCCCGGCCGACCTGTCCACCGACGACGGTTGCGCGGCCGTGGAGCGGCGGCTGGCGGAGGGGTCGCCGGTCGAGTTGCTGGTCAACAACGCCGGCATCAGCCTGAACACCCCGTTCCTGCGGTCGTCCGCCGAGGACGAGGCGCGGCTGCTGCGGCTCAACGTGCACGCGGTGATGCGGCTGACCCTCGCGGCCCTGCGTCCGATGACGGAGCGGCGTCACGGGGCAGTGATAAATGTCTCTTCCGTGGCGGGTTTCGGGGCGGTCATGCCGGGCTCGACCTACTCGGCCAGCAAGGCGTGGGTCACCAACTTCAGTGAGTCCGTCGGCCAGTCCGCGCGGCCGTTCGGCGTCCGCGTGATGGCGCTCTGCCCCGGCTACACGCGGACGGAGTTCCACGAGCGGGCCGGCATCAACATGTCGAAGACCCCGGAGTGGATGTGGCTGCGGGCCGACGACGTGGTCGACGAGGCACTGCGTGACCTGCGCAAAGGCAAGCTGGTCAGCGTCCCCGCGTGGAAGTACAAGCTGGCCGTCGCCGGTCTGCGGCACGCGCCCCGGCGGCTGCTGGAGGCGGTGGCCCGCGACACCCGGGGCCGCATCGACCGCGACGGCGGCTGACCGCCGCAGCGGCGCCGCGCCGCGCCGCCGGCCGGCGTCGATCGCCCGCCCCACCGGCTGAACGGTCGCTCAGCGTAGCCGGCCATCGCCATCCATCGGTCGCTCCCACGGCTGATCCGGGTGGACCCGCCACGCGGCTCCCAGACTTGCGCAGTACCCTCTACCCCCATGGGGGACCACGACGACCTGCGTAAATTCATTACCGACCTGGCGGTGGTCCACGGCCGGGTGGTGCTCTCCTCCGGGCGCGAGGCGGACTGGTACGTCGATCTGCGTCGCGTCACGCTCCATCACCAGGCCGCCCCGTTGGTGGGCCGGGTGATGCGCGAGCTGACCGCCGACTGGGGCTACGACGCGGTGGGCGGCCTGACCCTGGGCGCCGATCCGGTGGCGATGTCCATGCTGCACGCCGCGTCCGCGACTGATCATCCGCTGGACGCGTTCGTGGTCCGCAAGGCGGGCAAGGCGCACGGGCTCCAGCGCCGGATCGAGGGACCGGACGTGGCCGGCCGGCGGGTGCTGGCGGTGGAGGACACGTCCACCACCGGGGGGAGTGTGTTGACCGCGGTCGAGGCCCTTCGTGAGGTCGGGGCCGAGATCGTGGGTGTGGCGGTTATTGTTGATCGAGGCGCCGGCGACGCGGTGAGAGCTGCCGGACTGCCTTATCGGGCGGCCTATACGTTGGCTGACCTCGGCCTTGTGGCGTAAAAGTCTGCCGATTCGGATCTGCTGATATGCAGGCGGATCGATGCTGCTGGTGGAAGGATGGAATACGTGGGAACTGCGTTGGCTGAAATGACCATGCCTCAGATCTCGCCGCTTGCCGGCGAGCCGATCGAACGTGCCGATGCCGAGCGTCTCGCCGGGGTCCTCAAGGCCCTCGCCGACCCCGCTCGACTGCGGCTGCTCAGCCTGATCCAGTCGGCGCCCGAGGGCGAGGCGTGCGTGTGCGACCTGACCGCGCCGCTCGGCCTCTCGCAGCCGACGGTCAGTCACCACCTGCGCATCCTCACCGAGGCCGGCTTGCTGGAGCGGGAGAAGCGCGGTGTCTGGGCCTACTACCGGCTGGTGCCGACCGCGATCGCCACGATCGCGGATCTGCTGACCCCGCCGCGCAAGCGCGCCACCAAGAAGGCTCGCTGACCTGTAGCGATCGTCCGGTGCCATCCCCCACCGGGGACGGCACCGGACGGCCCGCCGGTCAGTGCTTGCCGTAGTGCTCGCGGGTCTCCCGGATCGCCTCCTCGGCGGCGGCCCGCTCCTGCGCGGTGGTGCCACGCCTGGCGGCCATCCTCGCCCGCAGCAGCTCGACGGCGATCGGGACGACCGAGAGCGCCACGATGGCGATAAGGATCATCTCGATGTTCGTCTTGACGAACGGGATCTGGCCCAGGAAATAGCCGAGCACGGTCACTCCCGTGCCCCATAGGACGCCGCCGATCACGTTGTAGATGACGAAGGTGCGGTAGTTCATCCGGCTGACCCCGGCCACGATCGGCGTGAACGTCCGCACGATCGGCACGAAGCGGGCCAGCACGATGGAACGCGCGCCGTACTTCTCGAAGAAGTCGTGCGCCTTCAGCACGTTCTCCTGCTTGAACAGCTTCGAGTTCGGCCGGCGGAACAGCGCCGGGCCGACCTTGCGGCCGAACGCGTACCCGACCTGGTCGCCGGCGATCGCCGCGAGGGTGATCAGCAGGCAGACCAGCCACAGCGGGTAGGTGATGTACTTCCCGTCGGCGGTGAGCAGACCCGCCGTGAACAGCAGCGAGTCGCCCGGCAGGAAGAACCCGATCAGCAGGCCGGACTCGGCGAAGACGATGACCAGGATGCCGATCAGCCCGAACGTCGAGATCAACACCTCTGGATCGAGCCAGCTCGGCCCCAGGGCCAGGGTGGTGGTGGGCGTCGGCACGAGGTGACCTCCGATGGATGCCGGTCGGGGACGGAACGTCCGTAGTCTAGGTGGCTCCCCGGCGTGCCGGTGCTCGACGTCACACCCACGTCCGCCCGCCCGCCGTCCCGGCCGGGGCCGGGACGGCGGGGACCGCGCCTACAGCCGGGGGTCGACCGGCTCGGACTCGCAGGCCAGGATCGCGAAGACCAGCTCGTGCCGGCGCCACAGCGGCGCACCGGCGACCAGCGCGTCCAGCGCCGCCAGCCCCAGCCCGTGCTCGCGCAGCGCCAGCCCCCGCTTGCGCCCCAGCGACCGGCGGCGCAGCGCGGCGAGCTGCTCCGGCTCGTCGTACCCGGGGCCGTAGATGATCCGCAGGTACTCCCGGCCCCGGCACTTGATCCCCGGCTGGAGCAGCGAGCCCCGCTCGGAGCGGGCGGCCGGACCGGCGTACGGCTTGACCACCATGCCCTCGCCGCCGGCGGCGGTCAGCTCCAGCCACCAGTCCGTGGCTGCCGCCTCGGCGGCGGGATCGGCCAGGTCGACCACCTGTCGACGGGTCGGCGTGAAGAACTCCGGGTCGGCCGCGCAGAGCCGGTCGGCCAGCCCGAGGTGCCAGCCGTGGTCCCGGTCGGCGTAGCTGGCCTTGGCGCCGGCGAGCACCGCGAACGGGGCCAGGGTCACCCCGCGCAGCCCGTCGGTCGGCCCCACGTACGCCCGGTAGGCGTCCGAGTAGGCCACGATCTCGTCGCGTCGGCGGGCCATCCGGTCGCGCAGGTCGCCCACGGGCAGGCCCCGACCGGCGGCGGCCTCCAGCGTGGCCAGCGCCGCGGGCAGCGCGGCCCGGCCGGCGGCACCGACCCCGGCGTACTGCTCGCGGATCAGCCCGCCCGCCTTCGCCGACCAGGGCAGCAGCTCGCAGTCCAGCAGCAGCCAGTCGGTCTCCAGCTCGGCCCAGAGCCCCGCCCCACCGATTGCCCCGCGCACCCGGTCGAGCAGCCCGGTGTCGAGCGGCTCGCCGAAGAACGGCCGGCCGGTGCGCGTGTGCACCACCCCGCCGCCCGGGCCGAACGGCCCGCCGTCGGGCTCCCGGCAGACCAGCACCACCGCCCGCGAGCCCATGTGCTTCTCCTCGCAGACCACCCGGTCCACGCCCGCCGCGCGGTAGTCGGCGAACGCCTGCGCCGGGTGCTCCAGGAAGCCGCCCACCGTCGCCGTCGAGCAGGGCGCCATCGTCGGCGGCAGCCAGGCCAGCCAACGCGGGTCGACCGCGAACCGGCTCATCACCTCCAGCGCCGCCGCGGCGTTCTCCGCCGGCACGGTCAGCGACCCGTACGCGTGCTCGATGTGCCGCCGGCCGGCCACGTCGGTCAGCTCCAGCACCTGGTCGGGTCGGGCCGGGGCGGCGGTCAGCGGGCGGGCCGGGGCGTACCACTCCCGCTCCGCCGGCACCGAGAGCAGCTCCTTCTCCGGGTAGCGCAGCGCGGTGAGTCGGCCGCCGAAGACGCAGCCGGTGTCGATGCAGATGGTGTTGTTCACCCACTCCGGCTCCGGGGTGGGCGTGTGCCCGTAGACCACCATCGCCGAGCCCCGGTACTCCCGCGCCCACGGGTAGCGCACCGGCAGCCCGTACTCGTCGGTCTCGCCGGTGGTCTCGCCGAACAGCGCGAACGCCCGCACCCGGCCCGACGCGCGGCCCTGGTACGCCTCCTTCAGCCCGGCGTGCGCGACCACCAGCCGGCCGCCGTCCAGCACGTAGTGGCTGACCAGGCCGTCGACGAAGGCCGCCACCTCGGCCACGAAGCTGTCCGGCTCCGCCGCCAGCTGGGCCATCGTCTCGGCCAGACCGTGGGTGAGCCGCACGTCCCGGCCGCGCAGCCGGCGCAGCAGCTTCTGCTCGTGGTTGCCGGGCACGCAGATCGCGTGCCCGGCGGCGACCATGCCCATGACCAGGCGGAGCACGCCGGGGGAGTCCGGGCCGCGGTCCACCAGGTCACCGACGAAGACGGCGGTACGCCCCGCCGGGTGGGTCGCGTCGACCGGCCGGCCGTGCTCGTCGCGGCGCAGCTCCCAGCCGAGCCGGGTGAGCAGCGCCTCCAGCTCGGCGCGGCAGCCGTGCACGTCACCGACGACGTCGAACGGCCCGGTCAGCTCCCGCCGGTCGTTGAACAGCTTCTCGTAGCGGATCTCGGCGGCGTCGATCTCGTCCACGCCGCGCAGCACGTGCACCTTCCGGAAGCCCTCCCGGGCCAGTTGCCCGTACGACCGGCGCAGGTCACGCTGCATCCGGGCGAGCACCTGCCGGCCGAAGGTGCGGTCGGCGCGGCCCTCGGTGCGCTCCCAGGCCAGTGCCTCGGGCACGTCCAGCACGACGGCCACCGGCAGCACGTCGTGCTCGCGGGCCACCCGCACCAGGGCGGCCCGGGCGTGCGGCTGGAGGTTGGTCGCGTCGACCACGGTGAGCCGGCCCCGCCGCAGCCGCGTGGCGGCGACGTGGTGCAGCGCGTCGAACGCGTCGGCGGAGGCCGACTGGTCGTTCTCGTCGTCGGCGACCATCGCCCGGAACGCGTCGGAGGAGAGCACCTGGCTGGGCGCGAAGTGCCGGCGGGCGAAGGTCGACTTGCCGGAACCGGAGACGCCGACCAGCGCGACCAGGGCCAGCTCGGGGATGTCGAGGGTGGTCATCGGCTGTTCTCCTGGCGGGTGAGCACGGCGAGCTGGGTGGGGGCGCCGACCTCGGGATCGTCGTCGCCGACCCCGCCGATCGCGGCCGAGTAGCCGTAGGTCGCGGCCACCCGGTCGACCCACGCCGCGAACTCCGCGCGGGTCCACTCGAACCGGTGGTCGGCGTGCCGGAACCGCCCGGCGGGCAGGCCCTCGTAGCGGACGTTGTACTCGACGTTGGGCGTGGTCACCACGACGGTGGCGGGCCGGGCGTGGCCGAGGACGGCGTCCTCCAGCGCCGGCAGTCGGGGCGGGTCGACGTGCTCGATCACCTCCATCAGCACCGCCGCGTCGTAGCCGCGCAGCCGGTCGTCCCGGTAGGTCAGCGCGGACTGCCAGAGCCGGACCCGGTCCCGCTGCCGCTCCGGCAGGCGGTCCAGCCGCAGCCGCCGGGCGGCCAGGGTCAGCGCGTGCGGGGACACGTCGGTGCCGACGATCTCGGTGAACCGGCGGTCGCCGACCAGCGCGGCGAGCAGGGCGCCCCCGCCGCAGCCCAGGTCCAGCACCCGGCTCGCGCCGGACTCGACCAGCGCCGCGAGGACGGCCTCCCGCCGTCGCGCCGCCAGCGTCGGCTGGCGGAGGGTGGGCTCGTCCACCGTGTCGGACTCGGCGGCGGCCGGCTCGTCGGTCAACCGCTGCTCGGCGAGGCGGGCGAGGGCCAGCCCGGCCAGCGCCCGCCGGTGCGCCAGGTAGCGGCGGGTGATCATGCCCCGCTCCGGGTGGTCGGCCAGCCAGCCCTCGCCGGCCCGAAGCAGCTTGTCCACCTCGTCGGGCGCCACCCAGTAGTGCTTGGCGTCGTCCAGGACCGGCAGCAGGACGTAGAGGTGGTTGAGCGCGTCGGCGACGCGCAGCGTCCCGGTCAGGGTCAGGTCGACGTACCGGCTGTCGCCCCACTCCGGGTGCCGCTCGTCGAGCGGGATCGGGGTCGCGGTCACCGCCCAGCCGAGCGGGCCGAACATCCGGGCCGCCACGTCCGCGCCGCCACGGCAGCGCAGCACCGGCACCCGCACCTCCAGCGGGATCGGCGTACGGGCCAGTTCGGGGCGCTCCCGGGACTCGCCGCGCAGCGCGGAGCGGTACACCTTGGACAGCGCCGAGGAGAGCAGGCTGGACGCGGCGTACGGCCGGTCGTTGACGTACCGCCCGAGGGTGAAGCCCTCCGGGGGCGCCGCCTGCTGCCGGCCGCGGCCCTTGCCCCGCGCGCCGGCCAGCCGCAGCGGGTCCACGTCCAGCAGCAGGGCGGCGGTGCAGCGCTGCTCGCCCGCCTCCGGGTAGAACACGTGCGCGGTGCCGACCGGCACGTCGAAGGAGTGGGCGCGGTCGGGGTGCTTGACCAGCAGGTGACCGAGGTCGGTCGCCGGGCGGTGGGTGGTGGTCAGGGTGAGCAGCACGCGCCCATGGTGTCAGTGTCTTCGATCTTGCGTCGTCCCGTTTTTGCTCTTGTCTCGGGGTGGGTTTCCGGGGGAGCCCCACCCGCTCCGGGCGGTCAGGCTTGATCCCTGCGCGGGTGGGGCTCCCCCGGAAACCCTTCGTGGCCGGCGTCGTCGGGAGGCGGCGGGTGGCTCGGGGGGCGAGGGCGCGTGCTGCCGGGGTGGGGATCCTGGGTGGGCGCGTGTGCCGGGTGGTGTCGGGAGCGAGGTGGAGACGGCGGTGCCCCGCCGACCGGGGGTCGACGGGGCACCGGTGGTGCGGGTGGATCAGGCGACGAAGCGGGTCCGGCGGCGCTTGGCCACCAGGTAACCTCCGCCGCCGGCGACGAGCAGCAGGCCGCCGATGCCGGCGACCAAGCCGGCCGAGTCGCCGGTGATCGGCAGCTCGGGGTCGTCACCGCCGCCGCCCTCGCCGCCGGTCGCGCCCTTGACGACCAGCGCGGCGGTGTCGTTCTTCGGGTTCAGGTCGACGACCTTCCCCGGCTCGCCCGGGCCGAAGTGCAGCAGCCGCACCGAACCCGGCGCGCCGCCCACCTTGTCGATCCGCAGACCGAACTCGAAGACGGCCGCCTCGCCCTTGCGGCGCAGCTCGAACCACTCGCAGAAGTAGACCCGGCCGCCCGGCTCGCCGTACCAGCCAGTCGGCTCCTCGGCGGTGCCCGGCGAGCACTGTTCGGGCGCGTCCACCACGGTGGCGCCGGCGGGAACGGTGACCAGGGCGCCGGTCAGGAGCTCGCCCGGGCTGTACGAGTTGATCGCCGCGGGCCCGTTGTTGACGAAGCCGACCTTGGCGATGACCGTCCCGCCGGCTGCGCCGGTGACCTCGGCACCGGTGGCGGCGACGTCGGCCCGCTGGTCACCGGTGACGGTGGCGTCGATCCAGGCGACGTTGTTCGTCGTGTCCTTGTCGGTCTGCTTCACCGCGCGGGCCCGCGACGCCGGTGCCGGCACCAGCGTCATCGCGCTTCCGCTGCCCTTCTCCCAGTCGGCGCCGGAGAAGTCGCCGATGAACTCCTCCCAGTCGCCCTTGGCGAACCAGATCGCCTGGCCGTACTGCCGGCCCGGCGCCCAGGCGTCGGAGGCGATCGTCAGGGCGGACGAGTCGTCGAGCTGGAGAGCGGCTCCCGGCGGAATCTCCTCGCCGAAGTGGCACTGGGCGAGGTTGCTGCCGAACTCCGAGAGGTAGGAGCAGTTCGAGTGCCGCCGCGCCGGGGTGAGACCAGGGGTCATGGCGAGGAGCAGCACCGTGCCGCGCGCGGGTCGGTCGCCGATGTTGGCCACCGTGAGCGGCGCCTTGACCGTGGCGCCGGGGTCGCCGGCGAACTCCAGGGAGCGTTCCGTCTTCAGGTCGACGCCCTCGCCGACCTCGATGGTGGATCGCGCGGTGGCGGTGGGGATGCCCTTGGCCGCCACGCTCAGGACGAGCTCGCCCTTGTCGCCGGGTGCGGCGGAATCCTTGGCGGTGACGGTCAGGTTGACCAGGTAGTCGGTGATCTCGGTGCCGTCGAGGGCGCAGGTGATGACCGCGCCGGCCTCCTTGCAGCCCGACACCCGGTCGCCGAGGACAACCGTGGCGAAGCCGTCGACGTCGCCGCGGTCGATGGTGAGGGTCAGCTTCTCGGGCAGCGTCTCGGCAAACGCGTACAGGGTGACGGACTTGGCCTCGCCGCCCGGCGCGACCAGCGCGTTGTTGGCGTAGAGGAGGAGCTCGTCGCCGGGCTCTTCGGCGACGGCGGGGCTGGCGGAGGCGGCGACGAGCGCGCCTGCGACGCCCAGCCCGGCCAGCCAGCGCCGGGTGGAGTGCTTGAGCATGTGGGGGGTCCTCCCGTGGGAATGCCAGGAGTGGCCAGCGGATCTTAAGGAAGCCTTAGGCGCGCCGCTGCCCTGGCCCGCCTCCGAGGGGTAAACATCGACCGAACGGCTGACCAGGATCGTCGCAACGTTCCGCCCGCCCGGACCCGTCATCTGGGGCAGGAGCCCGGGAGGTGCAGTGACGTACGAGGAGTTCGCCGACTCGCGGCTGGCCGCGCTGCTGCGGTACGCGGTCATGCTGACCGGCGACCCGCACCAGGCGCAGGACCTGGTGCAGGACACCATGGTCCGGGTCCAGCTCAACTGGCGTCGGGTGGCTCGGGCCGACTCGCCCGAGCGCTACGTCCGCCGGATGCTGACCAACCAGTACGTCGACTGGCGGCGGGGCTCCTGGATGCGCCGGGTGCTGCTGCGCGCCGAGCCCGACGACGCGGTGCCGGTGCCGGCCGACCACGCCCAGCACGCCGTGGACCGGGACCAGGTCTGGTCCTGGCTGTCCGGGCTGCCGCGCCGGCAGCGGGCCACCCTGGTGCTGCGCTACTACGAGGATCTGCCCGACGCGGAGATCGCCGACATCCTCGGCTGTGCCGTCGGGACCGTCCGCTCGTCCATCTCGCGCGCCCTGGCCACGCTGCGGGCGGAACACGTGGAGGCCTGTTCATGATCGAGGACGACCTGCGTGCCGCCTTTGCCCGGCACGAGGCCCTGACCCCGCCCGTCGGTCCGCTGCGGTCCACGATCGACCGGCTCGCGGCTGCCCGTCGCCGTCGCCGGCTGCGGCTGCGGGCCGGCGGTGCCGCGCTGGCCCTGCTCGGCGTGCTGGGGATCGGGCTACCACCGTTCACGCCCGACCGGGTCGCCGAGGACGCCACCCTGTTCGCCGAGCCCACCGCCTCGGCACCGGCGGGCGCGCTGAACATCCTGCTGCTCGGCGTGGACGGCTCGGCGAAGGAGCCCGCCCGGCTGGCGGACTCCGTCCTGCTGGTGCACATTCCGGCGGACCGTAGCCGGCCGTACCTCATCTCGCTGCCTCGCGACCTGGCGGTGCCGATTCCCGGTCACGGGACCGACAAGCTCAACGCCGCCTTCCGGCACGGTGCCGGCGACGGCCGGCCCGACCTGGGGCGCGGCTACGAGCTGACCCGCCGGGTGGTCACCGACCTGACGGGCGTACGCGTGGACGCCGGCGCGGTGCTCACCTACCCGGTGTTGCGTCGGCTCACCGACGAGGTCGGCGGCGTGGAGGTCTGCCTGCCGCGCGAGGTGCGCTCCATCCACACGAAGCGGGTCTTCCCGACCGGCTGCCAGCGGCTCGACGGCGCCGCCTCGGTCGACCTGCTGCGGCAGCGGCGGGGGCTGCCCGAGGGCGGGCTCGACCGGGACCGGCACGCGCAGCTTTTCGCCGCCGGGCTGATCCGTCGGGCCGGCGAGCAGGGGGTGCTGACCAGTCCGGTCAGGCTCTTCGCCCTGGTCGACACCGTCGGCGCGGACCTGGTCGTGGGCGGCGCCGGTTCGCCACTGGTGGACCTGCTGAAGGTGCTTCCGGAGCTGAAGTCCGTCGACCCGGTCGGGCTCAGTCTCCCGGTCGGGCCGCCGGAGGGCCTCGGCTGGCGGCTGCCACCGGATCCGAAGGAGGCTCCGGCGTTCCTTGCCGCGTTGCGGGAGGACCGGCTGGCGCAGTGGGCGGCGCGGAATCCGGGTCAGGTCAACCGCACCCGCTGACGGATCAGCGGTAGTCGTCCTCGTCGGGGGCGACCACCCGGGCCTGCTCCATGGCGTCCCAGTCGTTGATCTCCAGGCCGCGGTGCGGCTCCACGTCGGCCTCGCCGGGGTCGACCGCGGCGGCCTGCTCGACCGCGTCGGCCGGTTCCGCCTCCATGTCGCGCTCCTCGGGGCTGAGGTGGTCGCTGGGGGCGAAGTCCTCGTCGGGCTGACCCATTGGTCCCTCCCGGGATCTCGGCGGACGGTTACCCCACACACCGTACGGGCTGCGCCCGCCCGCCGCTCGGAAGCCGAGTCGACCGAATCGCCCCACCGGTCGCCGCCCCCGGTGCCAGGATGATGCCGTGGGCTTCCTGATCAGGCTGGCGATCACCGCGGTCGCGCTGTGGATCACCACGCTGATCGTGCCCGGCGTCGAGGTGACCGGCCGCTCCGGCGCCGACGACGCGCTCACGCTCGTCGTCGTGGCGTTGATCTTCGGCGTGGTCAACGCCGTGCTCAAGCCACTGATCAAGGTGTTCGGCTGCGTCTTCTACCTGCTCACCCTCGGCCTGTTCGCGCTGGTGGTCAACGCCCTGCTGTTCCTGCTGACCGACCGGATCGCCCGGGCGCTGGACCTGCCGTTCCAGGTGGACGGCTTCTGGGCCGCGTTCTGGGGCGCCATCGTGATGGCCGTGGCCACCTGGCTGATCAGCGTCGTCGTGCCCGACAGGTGGGGGGAGCGGTGAGCGTCGCGACCGGCCTTCGGGCGCGTACCGGGTCGGTTGTGCCGGCGCCCCTCTTCTACGGGATACTTCCGACGGTGGACAGCGCGGTCCGGCGCACCCAAGGACAACAGCGGCCGGCGACGGCCGACAGCGGTAAGTAAGGAGCGTTCGACATGCCCATCGCTTCCCCCGAGACCTACGCGGAGATGCTGGACCGCGCCAAGGCCGGCCGGTACGCGTACCCCGCGATCAACGTGACGTCCTCGCAGACCCTGAACGCGGCGCTCAAGGGCTTCGCCGACGCGGAGAGCGACGGCATCATCCAGGTCTCGACCGGTGGCGCGGAATACCTCTCCGGACCTTCGATCAAGGACATGGTCACCGGCGCGGTGGCGTTCGCCGCGTACGCGCACGAGGTGGCCAAGAAGTACCCGGTCAACATCGCCCTGCACACCGACCACTGCCCGCAGGAGAAGCTGGACAAGTTCGTCCGCCCGCTGATGGGCATCTCGCAGGAGCGGGTGAAGCGCGGCGAGGAGCCGCTGTTCCAGTCGCACATGTGGGACGGCTCGGCCGTGCCGGTGGCGGAGAACCTGGAGATCGCCGCGCAGCTCCTCGACGAGGCCGCCAAGGGCAAGATCGTCCTCGAGATCGAGGTCGGCGTGGTCGGCGGCGAGGAGGACGGCGTCGAGAACGCCATCAACGAGAAGCTCTACACCACGGTCGAGGACGGCCTGGCCATGGTGGATGCGCTCGGCCTGGGCGAGAAGGGCCGCTACATGGCGGCGCTGACCTTCGGCAACGTGCACGGCGTCTACAAGCCGGGCAACGTCAAGCTCCGTCCGGAGATCCTCAACCAGATCCAGGAGGCGGTCGGCGCCAAGTACGGCAAGGAGAAGCCGCTCAGCCTGGTCTTCCACGGCGGCTCGGGCTCGCTGCTGTCGGAGATCCGCGAGGCGCTCGACTACGGCGTCGTGAAGATGAACATCGACACCGACACCCAGTACACCTTCTCCCGCCCGGTCGCGGACCACATGTTCCGCAACTACGACGGCGTGCTCAAGGTCGACGGCGAGGTCGGCAACAAGAAGATGTACGACCCGCGGGTCTGGGGCAAGGCCGCCGAGGCCGGCATGGCCGCCCGCGTCACGGAGGCCTGCGAGCACCTGCGCTCGACCGGCACCACGCTCGCCAAGTGACGCGCTGACGCGTACCGCCGGCGGCCGGCTCCCCACCGGGAGCCGGCCGTCGGCGTGTCCGGCCCGTCAGGCCGTCGCGGTGAGCACCCGGACGGCCTCGTGGACGTCGTCGGTGAGGTGCACGGTGGCGGACAGGTCGCCGAACGGCGAGGCGCCCAGCAGCGGTCGCAGCAGCGACTCCACCGGCAGTTCCCGCGTCCAGTACGCGCGGTCCAGGAAGACGTACGCGCCGCTGGCCCCGTCGGTGCCGTAGTAGGTCTTGGTGGCCGCCTGGAACACCTCCTGCACGGTGCCGGCCCGGCCGGGCGCGAAGACGATCCCGCCCCGGGCCAGCCGCAGGATGGTGTCCTCCCGGATGGCGTTGGAGAAGTACTTCGCGATCCGGCCGGCGAACAGGTTCGCCGGCTCGTGCCCGTAGAGCCAGGTCGGGATGGCCAGCCCGCCGGCGCGCGCCCAGTCCACGTCGCCGCCGGCCAGCGTGGCCGAGTCGACGCGGGAGACGCTGGCGGGGTCGGCGGCCCGGGGCCGGGGCGGCGACACCGGCTGGCCGTAGCGCTCCCGGACCAGCAGCGCCGCCGCCGTGTAGCGGTCGTGGTCGGTGAAGTCCGGCGCCCCGGCGAGCAGGTCGATCGCGGCGTCCAGGTCCTCGACCGGCCGCAGCGCCAGGAACGCGCCCAGGTTGGCGGCCTCCATCACCCCGGGCCCGCCGCCGGTCACCACCAGCCGGTCGGCCCGGGCCAGCTCCCAGCCCAGCACGGCCGCCATCCGGTACGGCGCGCTGCCGCGCGGCACCGCGTGCCCGCCCATGATGCCGACCACCGACTGCGGCCCGTGGGTGGCCAGCCAGGCGCGGGTGGCGTCGGCGAGCGCGTTGTCCACGCCGTGGTCGTGCAGCCGCTGGCCGAGCGCCTCCTTCACCTCCGGCAGGGCCCCGCCGTGCGCGCGGAAGTGCTCGTACACCCGGGTGTCGTACATCCCGGCGAAGCCGCCCTCGGCGAAGCCGGCGGCCAGGTCGTCCGGGGTGTAGAGGTGCGAGGGCTGGGTCGGGTAGGGCAGCCCGGAGAACGGCGGCACGACGTTCGCGCCGCGCCGGACCAGGTCGGCGCCGACCTCACGGGAGGCGAAGCGGCACCCGACGAACAGGGTGCCGGTCACCTCGATCCCGGTGAGGTCGGGGACGGGTGCGAGGTCGAGCCGCAGCCCCTGCACGGTCAGCCCGACCAGGCTGCCCGTGGCCAGTCGCCGGTCGAACTCGGCGCGGGTCTCGATCTCGTCGGTGCAGGTGTGCGGCTCGATGACGTCCGCGGGCGGTGGGGTCGGCACCCTCGCCATCCTGCCCCGCCCCGGCAACCGGCCAAACCTGCGGGGGTGGCCGGGTGGTCGGCAGACCCGGGCCGGCGGCCGGGCGGGTGCGGACGGCGCGCGGTGCCGGTGGCGACGTCGGCGGCACCGGGCCGCCCGGCTCGTCGGGGAACGCGCCGGGTCTGCCCGGAACGGACAGGAGCCCGGCGACCGCGGCCACCGGGCTCCTGCACAACCCGGTCCTGGGGAGGCTCCGGACCAATAGTTGTAGTGGAAAACATCTGCCGGTGGCATAGGCCGCAGGCGTGACCAACTCCTCAGCCGTTCAGGCAACCAGCTCGCCCAACCCCCTCGCGCACCCACGGGCGAAGCGGGTTGAATGGGACGATGCAGAACCTGTTGCCGGAACCACCGGCCACCCTCCTCCCCGCGCACGACGAGGCCGACGCCGCCCTGGCCGCCGCCGAGCAGGCCGGCAGCGACGAGGCGTACGCCGAGGTGGCGGCGCGCTTCCCGACCTACAGCGCCGGCTGGGGCGCGCTGGCGGCTCGGGCCCTCGCCGCGGGCCAGGTCGTCCCGGCGTACGCCTACGCGCGCACCGGCTACCACCGGGGGCTGGACCAGCTGCGCCGCAACGGCTGGAAGGGGCACGGCCCGGTGCCGTGGTCGCACGAGCCGAACCAGGGCTTCCTGCGCTGCCTCTACGTGCTGTCCCGCGCCGCCGACGCGATCGGCGAGGCCGACGAGGCGGCCCGCTGCGCCCAGTTCCTCCGGGACTGCGACCCGGCCGCCGCAGACGCGCTGGCCAGCAACTGACGCCACTCCGACGGCCGGCCCGACACGCTGCGGGCCGGCCGTCGGGCTGTCCCGGGGTCCCTACAACCCCTCCGCCACGGAGGCGGCGATCTTCAGCCAGGCGTCCCGCGTCGCCGAGGAGAGAGCGGCGTACCGGATCGGCTCGCCGGTGTCGATGAGCCGCTCGTACGGTGCGAGCAGCACCGCCCGGGTGCGGGCCGCGAAGTGTTCCTGGATCGCCGGCAGGTCGATCTCCTTGCGCGAGGGCGGCATGGAGACCACGGTGACCGCCTGCCGGACCAGCCGCTGCCGGCCGCTCTGCTCCAGGTGGTCCAGCATCCGGGCGGCCGTCTCCGCCGAGTCGTTTCGGGCCGACATGGTGACCACGAGCTGGTCGGTGGCGTCCATCGCGGCCTGCCAGTTCTGGGCGCGCACGTTGTTGCCGGTGTCCACGAAGATCAGCTTGTAGAACCGGCTCACCACCTCGCGGATCTCGGCGAACGCGGCGGCGGTGAGCATCTCGCCCCCGGTCGCCGACTCGTCCGAGGCGAGGACGTCGAACATCCCCTCGCCCTGCGACCGGACGTACTGCGACAGGTCACCCACCCGCCCGTGCGCGCCCTGGAACTGGCCCAGGTCGCGCAGCATGTCCCGCACCGTACGCGAGTGGAAGTCCTGCTGGGCGCGCATCCCCAGGGTGCCCTGGGTCTCGTTGTTGTCCCACGCCAGCACGTAGCCCCCGCGCTTCTGGCCGAACGTCATCGCCAACAGCAGGATGGCCACCGTCTTGCCGGCGCCGCCCTTCGGGTTAACCACCGTCACCTGACGCAGCCCGCCGAAGTTGCGGCGCACCATCTCGATGTCCCGCCGCAACTCCTGCTCGTGCCGCCCCGGCGGGAGCCGCAGCCCCACCAGGTTCGCCACCGCCCGTACGCCCATCGTGGCCACCGGGTCGGCGGGCCGGACCTGGCGGCGGCGGGCGAAGTCCTCGGCGGTCGGCGGCGCGGCGACCGCCGGGTTCCAGCCCGGGTCGGGCTGGGTCGGCGGCACCGCGGTCACCCCCTCGGCCGGCTGGTACGCCTGCTGCGGTGCCGGGCCGGCGGCTCCCGGCGTGCCAAGGGGCCAGGCCGGCGGATACCAGCCGGGCTGGGGCGGGTACGGGCCGGGCGGCGTCGGGGCGGCCTGCTGCGGCGGGACGGCCGTCTGCGGTGGGTGCGGGACGGTCGCCTGCGGTGGGTGCGGGACGGTCGCCTGCGGTGGGTAGGGGCCGGACGGTGTGGTCTGCGGTGCCCCCGCACCGGGCCCGAGGTCCCCGGCCGGCTCGGCCGACCCGCCATGTCCAGGGCTGCCCGGCTGGGGCACGCCCTGCCCGGTCGCACCGTGACCGGCCGCGCCCCCGCTCGGGGGCGCCGCTCTGGCGGCACCGCGGTACGTCGGGGGCACCGGCTGGGCGGCACGGTGGTTCGTCACGGGTGCCGGCCCGTCGGCTCCGGCCGCCAGTGCAGGTTCGACGGCGGCCGGTGCGGGCCGTTGCGGCGGCTGCGCCCACGGGGACTCGGCCGACCCGCGCGCCCCGCCGCCGTTCGCCGCGCCGCTGTTCGCCGCCGCGCCGCTCGTCGGTGCGCCGCCTCCGCTCCCGGCGCTGCCGGCGACCGGAACCCCGCTCTTCGCAGGGCCGGCACCGGTCGCTGCCGAGTCGGCGGCGACCTCCGGCGACCGCTCGCTGGCGGCAGCCCGGTCGGTGGCTGAGGGCTGGGGAATCGCGGCCGGGCGCGTCACCGGGACGGGTGCGGCCGGCTGGTCCAGGCTGAAGGGCGTGTCGAGGTCGACCCGGGTGGGGGCGGGCTGGGGAGACCGGGGAGCGGGCACACCGGCCCCGGCACCCCCGGCCGCCTGTCCATCCGCCCCGACGGCCGGCCCGGTTCCGGCGATGCCCGGGGCGCTCGTGCCCGTGCCGGGCGGGACCGCTGTGCCCGTGCCCGGCGGGACGGCCGGGTCGCTGGGCGGGGCGACAGCGCCCTGTGCCGGCGGGGCGGTGGGCCGTGTGAAGGGCGTGGGCGGGGCCCAGCCCTGGCCCGAGGGGGCGGGCGCCCGGCCGGAGGCCCTGGCCGGCGGGGGTGCCCAGCCGGTCGTCGCGGCCGGCGGCGCGGTCGTCGCCGGGCCGCCGGTCAGGGACGGGTAGTCGGCGGGCGAGGGCGGGGCGGCCGGCCGGCCCTGCGGCGGGACGGGCGACGTCGGTGAGCTGGCCGACGCCCACGGCGGGGCGTCGGCGCCGTCGATCTGGTCGGGCGGCCAGAGTGGTTCGATGTCCCGCTCCGGCACCGGCGGCTGCCCGGGCACGTGGACCCGGTCGGCGTTCTCGTCCACTACGGTTCCTCCCCATTCCTTCTGCCGAGGATAGGCCCAGTGGCCAGCCATGGTCGGCCGTCGCGGGACGCCGAGGTCAGCTTGTCCAGACCGCCCAGGCGCCCGGCTCGGTCCACCAGGACCGCTTCCGGCTCAGCTCGCCCTCGGCCCCGTCGTCGAGGTACGGGACCTTGCCCTCGCGGGGCAGCACGGACACGGCCCGTCCACGGGCGCGGCGCACCTCCAGCCGCATCCGCTTCCTGCCGAACGCCGAGCGGGTGACCACGGGAACCGCCACCGCCACCTCGACCAGCCCGTCGTTCGGTTCGGGATTGCCGAGCAGTGTCACGTCGTCGAGTCGGGCGTACCCGCCGGCGTTGCCGATCGCGCAGGCCAGCAGCGGGTCGTCGCCGTTGGAGAGGACGGCGTCGTCCACCTCGACCCGCCCCCGCCAGTGCAGCGGCCGGCCGCTGTCGTCGGCGGCGCCGATCAGCGCGCCGTCCAGGGTCACCGAGCCGCCGTCGTTGCGCAGCAGGTCGAGCCGGCGGGCCGTGCCGTCCAGCACCGCGGCGGCCACCGCCGCCGGGTCGCGGGGCAGCCCGAGCTGCGCCGCCAGGTCACGGTGCGTCGTGCTCGTGCTCCGCGCCGGATCGAGCGGGAGTACGCCGATCGGCGGCAGGTCCGGCACCGTGCGGTTGCCGGGGAGGTCGTCGGGACGGCGACTGGGCGGTGGGGCGTACCGCCGGACGAGCCGGCGCACGACGGCGCGCAACTGCGCGTCGCTGGCGGCGGCGACCACCAGCCGGATCTTGGAGTCCGGGTCGGGCCAGGTGAGGCCGTCCGGGCGGGGCGGCCCGTCGAACCGGGCCAGTACCTCGTCGATCTCGGCGTCCGAGCGGGCGGTGACCGTCTCCACCCGGGCGCCCCGGGCGGTGAGCGCGTCCGCGCAGGCCAGCACCGGCACCCGGGGGGTGTCGCAGCGTTCCCCGGCCTTCCCGCCGTGCCGGTCGCCGGTCCCGCAGGCGTCGGCCGCGTCACGTGCCGTCGCGTCCCCGTCCGCCGTCGCGTCGGCGTCGGCCTCGTGCGCCGCAGCCCCGGTCTCGGCTCCGTTTGCCGTCGCGTCGGCCCCGGTCTCGGCTCCGTCCGCCGTCGCCCCGGCGTCGCCCTCGTGCGCCGTCGCGCCGCCGCAGCAGGCACCGCCGCTGCCGCAGGCCCCGCCGGGCGCGTCGCGCTCCGAGCCGAGGGTGAGCAGCACCACGTCGTACACGGAAACGGCCTCCTGCCTCTCGACGCGACCCCTGCCGGCCGCGTCGTCACTACTTGTTAGCCTGACACCCCGGGCTCGCTGACCGGTCGCCACCTGGCACCCGAGCCTTCTGGAGGCGAGAAGATGCCAGCGATCGTGCTCCTCGGCGCCCAGTGGGGCGACGAGGGCAAGGGCAAGGTTACCGACCTGCTGGGTGAGCGGGTCGACTACGTCGTGCGCTACTCCGGCGGCAACAACGCCGGCCACACGGTGATCACCCCGGACGGCCAGAAGTACGCGCTGCACCTGATGCCGTCGGGTGCCCTGTCACCGAGCGCGATGATCGTCATCGGCAACGGCGTGGTGGTCGACCCGAAGGTGCTGCTGGCCGAGATCGACGGGCTCGCCGAGCGGGGCGTGGACGTCAGCCGGCTGCGGATCTCCGGCGACGCGCACCTGATCATGCCGCACCACCGGGCCCTCGACCGGGTCGTCGAGCGCTACCTCGGCAGCTCCCGGATCGGCACCACCGGCCGGGGCATCGGCCCCGCGTACGGGGACAAGGTCGCCCGGATGGGGATCCGGCTGCAGGACCTGCTCGACCCGGGCATCCTGCGCAAGAAGCTGGAGCTGGCGCTGCGCGAGAAGAACCAGCTCCTGTTCAAGGTCTACAACCGCAAGGCGATCGACGTCGACGCGACGATCGAGGAGTACCTGGAGTACGCGGAGCGGCTCAAGCCGTACATCGCCGAGACCCGGGTCATGCTCTGGGACGCGCTGGACCGCGGCGAGACGGTCCTGCTGGAGGGCGCCCAGGCCACCATGCTCGACATGGACCACGGCACGTACCCCTTCGTGACCTCGTCGAACCCGACGGCCGGCGGGGCCTGCGTGGGCGCCGGCATCCCGCCGACGGCGATCAGCAAGGTGATCGCGGTCAGCAAGGCGTACACGACCCGGGTCGGCTCCGGGCCGTTCCCGACCGAACTATTCGACGACAACGGCCAGCACCTGCGCAAGGTCGGCCACGAGTACGGCACCACCACCGGCCGGGAGCGCCGCTGCGGCTGGTTCGACGCCGTCGTCGCCCGGTACGCCTGCCGCCTCAACGGGGTCACCGACCTGGTGGTCACCAAGCTGGACGTGCTGACCGGCCTGCCCAAGGTGCCGATCTGCGTCGGTTACGAGATCAACGGCAAGCGTTACGACGACATGCCGATGACCCAGACCGACTTCCACCACGCGACTCCGATCTACGAGGAGCTCGACGGCTGGTGGGAGGACATCACCGAGGCGAGGACCGAGGCGGAACTCCCGGAGAACGCCCGCCGCTACATCGCCCGCATCGAGGAACTCTGCGGCACCCGCGTCAGCGTGGTCGGCGTAGGCCCCGGCCGCGAGGAAAACGTCCTCCGCCACCCCCTCCTCCCCTAACCCCCACCCCCCCACCCCCCCGGGACCGCCCCGTTGATCATGAAGTTGTTGCCTTCGGTGCCGGCGTGTCGGAGCAACAACTTCATGATCAACGGCTCGGGGCGAGGGGTTGTCCACAGGACGGGCCCGGGTTATCCACAGGGGTATCGTCGATTGGCCGCGGGCGGGACAGTCGGTCGGTGTGAGGGCGGATCCGCTGGCGGTCGTGCGGTTGATGGCCGGCGCGCGCGACGGCATCGTGACGCTGGCGCAGGCGCGTGCGGCCGGGTTCACGGTGCACGACGTACACCCGTTCTGTCGGTCCGGTCGCTGGCGTGCGGTGATCCGTGGCGGCTATCTCGTCGATGCCGACCGCTATGACGGCATCCCGCGGCGGGCACGGATCAGGGCGGCTGTTGCATCCTTCGGTGCGTGTGCCGCCGCCGTCCTGACAACGGCCGCCGAATTGCACGGCATCGCGGGGCCGCGGGCGACGGGGGCGATCCACCTGTCGATGCCCGGTCCGGTCGCGAGGCCCGCCCGGCTGGCCCATCCCGACGTGGTGGTGCACCAGTTGACGGTCGCGCCAGGTCAACTGGTCCGAGTCGACGGCATCGCCGCCACCTCGCCGCTCCGGACCGTCGCCGACCTGGTCCTCCGGGAAGACCGCTACGCCGCGGTCTGCGTGCTGGACTCCGCGCTGAACCGAGGGCTCATCACCGACGAGGACCTGCTCGCCGTGCCGCACCTGATCAGACGTTGACGCGGCGCGGTGGCGGCACGCTCCCACCTGGCGGAGGCGGACGGGCGGGCGCAGTCCCCGCTGGAGACCCGGACGAGGTTGCGCTGCGTCGACGGCAAGGTGCCCCCGGACGTCCTCCAGCTCATGGTGCGCGACGACGACGGCTACCTGCTCGGGATCGGTGATCTCGGCTGGCGGGGCCCGAGGGTGATCGCCGAAGCCGACGGGCGGGGCCCGCATGGCACCCCGGAGGCCGTCTACGCCGACCGCCGCCGACAGAACCGCCTGGTCAACGCCGGCTGGACCGTCCTCCGCTTCACCTGGGCCGACACCCTAGACCCCGCCTACATCCCGTGGACCGTCCGCCAGGCCATCGCCGCCGCCCAGCGCCGTTGATCATGAAGTTGTTGCCATCGCCGCCCGGCGTGTCGAGACAACAACCTCATGATCAACGGGGTGGGCGAGGGGGTCAGTAGGATGCGGGTGTGCGGGTTCTTCTTCTTGGTGGTGGGGGGCGGGAGCATGCGCTCGCGCTGGGCCTCGCCGGCGATCCGTCCGTCGAGCAGCTGATCGCGGCGCCCGGGAATCCCGGCATCGCTTCGCTTGCCTCCTTGCAGGGGGTGGATCCGTGTGATCCGGCGGCCGTCGCCGCGCTGGCGGTGGAGACCGGGGTCGACCTGGTGGTGATCGGGCCGGAGGCGCCGCTGGTGGCCGGGGTCGCCGACGCCGTACGTGCCAAGGGGATCCCCGCGTTCGGGCCGTCCGCCGAGGCCGCCCGGCTGGAGGGCTCGAAGACGTTCGCCAAGGACGTGATGACCGCCGCCGGCGTGCCGACCGCCCGCGCGTACACCTGCACGGATGCGGAGAGCACGGCGCGGGCGCTGGACGAGTTCGGCGCGCCGTACGTGGTGAAGAACGACGGGCTCGCCGCCGGCAAGGGTGTCGTGGTGACCGACGACCGCGCCGCCGCGCTCCGGCACGCCGAGGAGTGCGGGCGGGTCGTCGTGGAGGAATACCTGGCCGGCCCGGAGGTCTCCCTCTTCGTGGTCACCGACGGCGAGGCGGCGGTGCCGCTGTTGCCGGCGCAGGACTTCAAGCGGGTCGGCGACGGCGACACCGGCCCGAACACCGGCGGCATGGGGGCGTACGCGCCGCTGCCCTGGGCACCGCCCGGCCTGGTCGACGAGGTCATGCGTGACGTCGTCCACCCGACCCTGGCCGAGATGGCCCGCCGGGGCACCCCGTTCGCGGGCCTGCTCTACGTCGGGCTGGCGATCACCGCCGACGGCCCCAGGGTGATCGAGTTCAACGCCCGCTTCGGCGACCCGGAGACGCAGGTGGTGCTCGCGTTGCTGGAGACCCCGCTCGCCGGGCTGCTGCACGCCGCCGCCACCGGCACGCTGGCCGGGCACCCGCCGCTGCGGTGGCGCGACGGGGCCGCCGTCACGGTCGTGGTCGCCGCCGAGGGCTACCCGGCCGCCCCGCGCAGCGGCGACGTGATCACCGGTGCCGAGGGCCCGGGCGTCATCCACGCCGGCACCCGCCGGGCCGACGACGGGGCGCTGCTCTCCTCCGGTGGCCGGGTGCTCTGCGCCACCGCCACCGGCACCGACCTGGCCGCCGCCCGGGACGCCGCGTACGCGCTGGTTGCCGGCGTGGAGCTGGCCGGCTCGCACCACCGCACCGACATCGCCGCCGCCGCCGTCGAGGGCCGGATCACGATTCCGGGCTGACCGGGCAACCCCCGCCGCCGTCGCCTCCGTTTGACCGGTGAGGCGAGGAGGTGGCGGGATTGCCTGCCGACATCGAGGGCTACCGCGAGTACGTGACGGCGCGGCTGGAGCCGCTGCGCCGCACGGCGTACCTGCTCTGCGGTGACTGGCACACGGCCGACGACCTGGTGTCGACGGCGCTGGTCAAGCTGCTGCGGCACTGGCGGCGGGTGTCCGCGATGGACAGCCCCGACGCGTACGTCCGGCGGACCCTGCTGCGGGTCTGGCTGGACGAGCGGCGTCGGCCGTGGCGGCGTGAGGCCGCCTGGGCCGAGGTCCCGGACGCCCCCGCGCGGTCCGCGACCGACGGTGCCGCCGACCGGCTGACCATCCTCGCCCTGCTGGCCGAGTTGCCGCCGCGCCGCCGCGCGGTCCTGGTGCTGCGCTACTTCTGCGACCTGTCCGTCGAGGAGACCGCCCGGGAACTCGGCTGCACCACCGGCACCGTCAAGAGCCAGTCGGCGCGGGCGATCGAGGCGCTGCGGGGCCGCCTCGTCGGCGCGCCGGCCCGAGCCCAGGAGGCAGGCACCGATGGATGAACTCTCCCAGCAGATGCGCACGGCGGTGGCCGCGCCGCCACCGACCAGGATCGACGTGGACCGGCTGATCGCCGACGACCGGCAGCGCCGCCGCCACCGGGCGTGGGCGCTGGCGGGCGCCGGTGCCGCCGTTGCGGTCGCGGCGGTCGCGGTGGCACCGGCGCTGCTCGCCGGTCCCGCCCCGGAACCGGGCGGCCTCACCCTGCCGCCGGCCGCCGCGGGTACCGCCGACCCGTCGCTCTGCCCGATCGCCGAGCCGGAGCCCAGTGGCCCGCCGGTGCCGCAGCAGTCGTACGACACGGTGCGCGAGCGGCCGACCGAGCGCCCCGACGCCGGCGTGGCCCGGCTGACCCAGGCCCTGCGTCCCGCGTTGGCGGCCGTCGTGCCGGCGGGGTTGACGGTCGAGGGCACGATCCCGGGCTGCGACCGGGTCCAGTTCACCTACGAGAAGAGCCACTGGAACTACTACGCCTACGTCCGGCTGGTTCGGGGCGGGCAGGTCGACAACCTCACGGTGATGGTGATGCCGACGGCCGCCGACGCGCCCCGGGGCTGCGCGGTGGCCTCCCATGCCGCTGCCTGCACGGGCTCTCGCCTGCCGGACGGCAGCACCCTGGCCACCAGCATCTCCACGCCTGGCGACGAGGGTGCGGAGCAGCGCCGGGTGCTGTTGCAGCGGGTGGACGGCACGTCCGTGACGGTGACGACGGACAACTTCCGCGTCGTCACCGAGCCGGACGGGACCCCGACGGAGGAGTTCGGGCCGCCGCCGGTGCTCAGCGTGGCGCAGCTGACCGAGATCGCCACCACGCCCGGGCTGACGCTCTATCCCTGATCCGGCGGGTCCCGGTGTGCCGAGGGCGCCCACTGTTCGCCGAGCGGGAGGGGCCCCTCGATCCGGCCCGACGTGCCGCCGGGCGGGGCGGGCGGGTGGCGGGGCGGCTCGTCCAGCGCCCGCAGCACGGGCAGCGGCGCGGCGACCAGCGCCGCCACCAGCAGCGCCCCGGCGAGCAGCAGGAAGGCCGGGCGCAGCCCGAGCCACTCCACCAACGGCCCGGCGAGCAGATAGCCCGCCGGGCCGGCGGCGTACGTGAAGGAGGTCATCACCCCGACCACCCGGCCGCGCAGCCGCTCCGGGGTGCGGGTCTGCATGGCGTAGTTGGCGAGCGGGTTGACCGGCCCGTACGCGAGCCCGATGACGGCGGCGAAGCCGAGCATGGCCGGGTACGGCGGCAGTGCGGCCAGTCCGACCAGGGCCGCCCCGGTGACCACGAGGGCGACCACCATCAGGGTGCGCCGGCGGATCCGCCGTCCCGCCGTGCCGGAGGCGAGGGCCCCGACCACCGATCCGGCGCTCATCGCCATCAGGATCGCGCCGAGCCGGGCCGGTTCGCCCTGGGCGACGAACCACGCCGGCAGCAGCACGCCCTCGACCGGCAGGTAGAGCGCGACCAGCACCATCGTGATCAGTGCGATGGTCCGCAGCAGCCGGTCCCGCCAGACGAACCGCAGTCCCTCGGCGGTGCCGTGCCACAGGCCGGCCGGCGGGCGTTCCGGGCGGCCGGCCCCGGGCAGCCGGACGGCGGCGACCAGCGCGACGGCCAGCGCGAAACCGGCGGCGGTGACCCAGAGCGTCGAGCCCGGACCGATCGCGGCGATGAGCACGCCGCCGACCCCGGGCCCGATCAGGAAGGCGAGGCCCCAGACCGCCTCGTGTACCCCGTTGGCCCGTTCGATCCGCCACCCGGCGGCCTGCGCGGCGGCCGGCAGCAGCGTCTCGCGGGCGGTCAGCCCGGCCGGGTCGAAGACGGCCCCGAGCGCGGCCAGCGCCACGATCCAGCCGACGTTCAACCCGAGCAGGGCGTCCACCACCGGGATCGCGGCGACCGAGACGGCGGAGAGCGCGTCGGAGACCAGGGCCGTACGCCGCCGGCCGAGCAGGTCCACGACGGTGCCGGAGACGAGGCTGGACAGCAGCAGTGGCAGCGCGGTGGCCGCCGCGACCAGGCCGGCCGCGGTGGCGCTGCCGGTGCGCTCCAGCACCAGCCACGGCAGGGCCACGGTGGACACCCCGTTGCCGATGCCGGACAGCAGCGTCGCCGCCTCGACCAGCAGCAGTGGCGTACGGCGGCGGGGTCCGGAGCTGACCATGGTGCTGTCAGCCTAGAGGCCGCGGGCGGTGCTGCACGCCCAGCGCCGCCCGCGTCGCCCGGGCGCGGAGGGTCCTCGAATCAGCGGATCTGGACGCCGGAGACGGCCCGGGAGATGACCAGGCGCTGGATCTCCGAGGTGCCCTCGAAGATGGTGTAGATCTTGGCGTCCCGGTACCAGCGCTCGACCGGGTGGTCCCGCAGGAACCCGGCTCCGCCGAGCAGTTGCACCGCCTTCTCGGTGACGGAGACGGCCACCTCGCCGGCCTTGAGCTTGGACATCGAGCCCTCGCCCGCCGTGAAGGGCCGGTTGTTGCGGCCCATCCAGGAGGCCCGCCAGACCAGTAGCCGGGCCGCGTCGATCTCCGTCCTCATGTCGGCCAGCGCGAACGCGACCGCCTGGTTCTCGATGATGGGCCGGCCGAACTGGACCCGGTCCTTCGCGTAGTCCAGCGCGTACTCGTAGGCGGCCCGGGCCACGCCCAGCGCCTGCGCGCCGACCGTGGGCCGGGACAGCTCGAAGGTGCGCATCGCCGCCTGGCCGGAGGCGCGCCGGCCGGAGCGGGCCCGGTCGAGCCGTTCGCGCAGCGCGTCGCGGCCGCCGAGCAGGCAGCGCCCCGGCACGCGTACGTCGTCGAGGAAGACGTCGGCGGTGTGCGACGCGCGCAGGCCCAGCTTGCGCAGCTTGCGGGTCGCGGCCAGCCCGGCGGTGCCCGGCGGTACGACGAACGCCGCCTGCCCCCGGGAACCGAGCGTCGGGTCGACCGAGGCGGTGACGACGTGCACCCCGGCGATCCCGCCGTTGGTGGCGTACGCCTTCTGCCCGCTCAGCACCCACTCGTCGGTGGCCTCGTCGTAGACCGCCCGGGTGCGCATCGCGCCGACGTCGGAGCCGGCCTCGGGCTCGGTGGTGCAGAACGCGGCGACGGCGGGCTCGTCGACGGTGCCGAAGCACTGCGGCACCCACTCCACCATCTGGTCCGGGGTGCCGGTGCCGTAGATGGCGGCCACCGCGAGGGAGGTGCCGAAGATGCCCAGCCCGATGCCGGCGTCACCCCAGAAGAGTTCCTCGCTGGCGATCGGAAGGGAGAGGCCGGTGGGGTCGGCCCAGCAGGTGGCGAGGAACTCGAAGCCGTACAGGCCGACCTTCGCCGCCTCCTGGATGATCGGCCAGGGAGTCTCCTCCCGGGCGTCCCACTCGGCCGCGGCCGGGCGCACGACCTCGGCGGCGAAGCCGTGCACCCAGTCGCGCAGATCCCGCTGTTCCTCGTTCAGGTCGAGCGAGAACTCGGCCATGTCAGGCCTTGGGGATGTCGAACAGGTTGGCGATGTTGGCGGCCAGGCCCAGGTCACCCTTGGCCTTGAGCTTGCCGGTCATGAACATCATGACGGGGTTGGCCCCACCGGAGACGATCTTCAGGAACTCGACCGGGCCCATGGTGAGGCTCAGCTTCGGGTCGTGCTGTGCGGTCTCGTTGACCGTGCACGCGCCGTCGGCGATGACGACCTCGTAGGTGTCGGTGCCACCGTCGGGGCGGCCGGTGATGTTCCAGTGGATGACCGCGTTGGTCGAGCCCGCCCGGTCGGCGCGGAAGAGCTGCGGCATCCGGCCGAAGACCTCGCCCAGGATCTTGCCGCGCAGGTCGCCGGACATGACCTCGGCGATCTTGTCGTCCGGGGTGGACTTGACCAGCTGGGCGAACTCCTTGGGGCCGACGTTCGCGAAGTTGGCCGGGTCGAAGTCAGTCATGGGTCTGCACCTTCCGGGTATTGGCTACTCGTGCGTAACCCTACGCACGAGTAGGTATGCTCGCAAGGGTGTCCACGTCACCCACCTTCAAGCGTCTCCCGCGTGCCGTACGCGAGCAGCAGATGCTCGACGCGGCCGTGAAAGTGTTCTCCCGCCGGGGGTTCCACGCGGCCAGCATGGACGAGATCGCCGAGGACGCCGGCATCTCCAAACCGATGGTCTACGCCTACCTCGGCACCAAGGAGGAGCTCTTCGTCGCCTGCCTGCACCGGGAGGGCGCCCGGATGATGCAGGCCATCGCCGGGGCCGCCGCCCCGGAGCTGTCGGCCGACGAGCGGCTCTGGCGCGGGCTGCGGGCGTTCTTCGGTTTCGTCGGGGCGCACCGGGACGGCTGGGCGGTGCTCTACCGGCAGGCCCGGGGCGAGCAGCCGTTCGCCGGCGAGCTGGCGGGCATGCGCGCCCGGCTGGTCGAGGTGGTCGCCGGGATGCTCGACCACGCGCTGCGCGCCGAGGGGCGCGAGGCGGGCGAGACCGACCTGGAGGTCGTCGCGTACGCCCTGGTGGGGGCGACCGAGTCGCTGGCCGACTGGCTCGCCGACCACCCGGAGGCGGACCCGGAGAAGACCGCGACGCGGATGATGAACGTCGCGTGGCTCGGTGCCGGCCAACTCCTGCGCGGCGCCACCTGGCGGCCGCCCACCGCCTGACCTCCCGCCCGGGAGACCGACGAGCCCGCCGCCCGCGCACGGTCCCATGCCCGGCCGGTGCTGCATCTCGCCGCCGCCGACGACGCCCGGCGCCGACGACGACGCCCGGCCGCCGGCGATGACGCCCGGCCGCCGCTGGCGACGACGCTCGGCCGCCGCCGTCGACGACACCCGGCCGCCGCCGACGACGCCCGGCCGTCGGCGATGAAGCCGAGGGCCGGCCGGCGTCGGCAGCCAAGGCCGCCGGTGGGTTACCGTCGCAGCTCCGCCGGCTCCCGGGCGGGCGCGCCGACGGCCGCCCGGCGACGGCCCAGGAGCCAGCGGGTCACCTCCACCAGCAGGGTCACCGTCAGCGCGAGACCGAGCCCGAGCAGCAGCCCGCGGATCGGGTCCTGCTCGAAGGCGAGTCCGCCGAGGTAACCGACCAGCGCCGAGTAGACCCCCCACGAGCCGGCGGCGAGCGCGTCGAAGGCGAGGAAGCGCCGCCGGGGAAAGCGCGTCGCCCCCATGGTCATCGTGACGGCGGTCCGGCCACCGGGGACGTACCGGGCGACGGTGAGGATCAGCCCGCCCCGCACGGCGATCCCTCGCCGCGCCCACTCGTAGGCGGCCCGTCGTCGGCCGCCGTCAGGCAGGCGGGCGAGGAGGCGTCCGCCGCCGTGCCGGCCGATGGCGTACGACACGTGGTCGCCGACCAGCGCGCCGGCCGCCGCGACCGCGATCACCGCCACCAGGTCGGGTTGCCCGGTCGCCGCGAACACGCCGGCGGTGATCACCGCCGTCTCGCTGGGCACCGCCGGGAAGAAGCCGTCGATCACCGCGATCGCGAAGAGCGCCAGGTAGACCCAGGGCGAGGACATCGTCTGGTGGAGCAGGTCGAGCACCGAATCCATGATCTCGATGCTGGTGCCGCCCGACGGCCCCGCCATCGTCCGGTGGTCACCCGGTGCCTGCTACTTAAGTCGTGCCCGACCCGGAGAGGGATCCGGGTCGGACACGACCGGCCTTCAGGGTCGGGCGCGGACCGGCGTCAGGGTCGTGCGTCGACGTCGGCCACGGCGGCGCCGGAGGCGAACACCTCGACGAGGCTGGTGAGACTCTGGTCGGCGCGGCCGTCCGCCATGCCTCGCCGGAAGACGTCGAGCACGGCGGCCGGCAGCGTGGTGTCGACGCCGGCCGCCCGCACGGTGTGCAGGACGTGCCCGACGCTGGCCACTCCCATCGCCAGCCTGTCCATGTCCCCCTGGTGGTCGCCCGCGTCGATGCGGGGCGCGTAGAACTCCAGGAACGGGGCCACGTTGGCGGTCTTCAGAGCGGCGGGCAGGAACTCCGTCGCGGTGATGCCGTGGGTGCGGGCCACCGCGAGCGTGTGCAGCCAGCTCACCATGACGGTCCAGAACATGTTCATCTCGAGCTGGTAGTACAGCGCCGCCAGCCCTGGGTCCTCGCCCCGGTAGTCGGCACGCGTCAGCACCTCCAGCGTCTGCCGGTGCGCCTCGAACACGTCCCGTGGGCCGCTGTAGTACGTGGCGGACCCGGGGTTCCCGATGCCGGACGGTGGCACCTGCACGCCGCCGGTCAGCTGCCGTGCACCGTGCCCGGCGAGCCACTCCGCCGCCTCTCGGGCCCGCTCAGGGGTGTCCGAGCTGAGGTTGGCGATCACCCGACCGGAGAGCTCGGCCGTGGCCGGGCCCAGGATCGCGTACATCGCGTCGTAGTCGGTGAGGCTGAGGACGACCAGTTCGTTGGCGGCCAGGGCCTCGCCCACGGTCGCCGCCCGGCGCGCGCCTCTGCTCACCAGCTCGTCGGCCTTGGCCGCGGTCCGGTTCCAGACCGTGACCTCGTACCCCTCGGCCAGGAACGCGTCCACCATCGTCCGGCCCATGGGTCCGAGACCCATGACGGTCACCGCGCGGTCGGTCATGATGATCCTCCTCTAGAACGAACGCTCTATCTAGAGCGGGACGCTAGCACGGACTGGAACGAACGTTCTATCCGGTAGGCTGACCGCATGAGGACACCCACACGGCAGGCCCCGACGGCGGACGCCGGCCTCGGCACTCGGGACCGGATCGTGCGGGTCGCCTCCCGGCTGATGCAGCGCCAGGGCTACGACGGCACCGGGGTCAAGCAGATCTCGGTGGAGGCCGGGGCGACGCTCGGGTCGGTCTACCACTTCTTCCCCGGTGGGAAGCAGGAGTTGGCCGTGGCCGCCATCCGTCACGGCGACCAGGAGTTCGCCGACCTGCTCCGGGCGATCCTCGACCAGGCGGCGGACCCGGCCGAGGCGGTGATCTCCTGCGCCCGTGCCCTCGCCGAGGCCCTGCGCGACTCCGACTGGACGGACGGATGCCCGGTCACCTCCACCGCCCTCGGGACGGCCAGCCGGGCGCCGGACATCCAGCAGGCCGCCGCGGAGGCCTTCGCGCACTGGCGGGGGCTGGTCGCGGACAAGCTCCGCCGCGCCGGGATCGCCGAGGACGACGCGCAGGACCTGGCCCACACTGTGATCTCCACCCTCGAAGGCGCCGAACTCGCGGCCCAGGTCTCCCGCAGCGACCGGCCGCTGCTGACGGCCGGCCGGCACCTCGCCCAGTTGATCAACCTGCACCGGTCGCCGGGTGCCTGAGCGGCACGGGCCGCGCACACCGGAGGCGGGTGGGCGGCAACGACCTCCGCCCGGCCTAGGCTCGGGGCGTGACCTCCCGAGCCGTCGCGCTCCGGCGCACCGTCGAGCGGTACGCCCCCGTGCTGCTCGCCGTCGTCGTCGCGGCGGGGGTCTGGGGGGCGGCGACCGGCTCGCTCGGGGTGCGCTCGCCGCTGCCCCGGGTGCTGGTCCTCGCCGTCGCCGTCCTCGCGGGCTGGGCCGCCGCGACGGTACGCGTACGGCGCTGGCCGCTGTTCGTGACGGCCGCCGTCACGTGGCTGCTCCTGGCGGCCTGGCCGGCGGTGGCCGTCGCCTCCTGGCAGGCCGGACTCCGGCTGCGGGACCGGCGGCGGCTCGCCGGCTTCCTCGCCGGTGCCGCCCTGGTCGCGGTGGCGGGCGTGGTGATCGGCGTCGTGGTGGGTGGCGAGCGGCGGCTGACCACCGCCACGCCCGCCAACGCGCTGGCGATGTTCGCGTGGACGGTGCTGTTCCCGCTGGTCGTCGGGCTCTGGGTCCGGGCCCGCCGGGACACCCTGGCCGCCCTGCGGGACCGGGCCGAGCGGCTGGAGCGCGAGCAGGAGGCGCGGGCGGAGCGCGTCCGGGCCGAGGAGCGGGCCCGGATCGCCCGGGAGATGCACGACGTGGTGGCGCACCGGGTGTCGCTGATGGTGGTGCACGCCGGCGCGCTGGAGGTCACCGCCACCGATCCGGCGACCGTCGACACCGCGACCCTGATCCGGTCCACCGGACGGGAGGCTCTCACCGATTTGCGGGAGGTGCTCGGCGTGCTGCGCCAGCCCGCGCCCGCCGGCGAGCCGGCCACCATCGGCACCGCCGGGCTGGCCGGCGTCGACGACCTGGTCCGGGAGTCCCGCGCCGCCGGGCTGCGGGTCGACCGGCACGACGGGGGGACGCCCCGGCCCGTTTCCGCGACCGTCGGCCGGACCGTGTACCGGGTGGTCCAGGAGGCGCTGACGAACGTCCGCAAACACGCGCCGGGCGCGGACACCACCGTCCGGCTGCGGTACCTGCCGGGCGGGTTGGAGATCAGCGTCCGTACCGGCCCGCCGGCGGGCGGCCCAGCCCGGCCGGGTGCGGACGATCGGCCGGCGGGCGGTACGGCCCTGCCGGGAGCGGGACTCGGGCTGATCGGCCTCCGGGAGCGGGTGGAACTGCTGGGTGGGCGGCTGGAGGTCGGCCCCCGCGGCGGCGGCTTCCTGGTCCGGGCGTTGATCCCGGTGGAGGAGGCGACATGATCCGCGTCCTGGTGGCCGACGACGAGCAGTTGGTCCGTGCCGGGCTGCGGCTGATCCTGGAGGCGGCACCCGACCTCACCGTGGTCGGCGAGGCGGCCGACGGCGCGGCGGCCCTGGCCGAGACCCGCCGGTTGCGTCCCGACGTGGTGCTGCTGGACGTCCGGATGCCGGGCACCGACGGGCTGACCGCCGCCCCGCAGGTGGTCGCCACCGGGGCGAAGGTCGTCATGCTGACCACCTTCGACCGAGACGAGTACGTGCACCGGGCGCTGCGGGCGGGCGCGGTCGGCTTCCTGCTGAAGGACACGCCGCCCCGGGAACTCGCCGCCGCCGTGCGGACCGTGGCCGCCGGAAACGCCATGCTGGCCCCGACGGTCACCCGGCGGCTGATCGACTCCTTCGCCGAGCGCGGCCCGGCCCGGCGGGACGCCGCACGGCAGCGGCTGGGCCACCTCACGGACCGGGAGTTGGAGATCGTCCGGGAGGTGGGCCGGGGGTTGGGCAACGCCGACATCGCCCGCCGACTGACGATGAGCGAGGCGACGGTCAAGACGCACGTGAGCAGGGCCCTCGCGAAGCTCCAGCTCGCCAACCGGGTGCAGCTCGCGATCCTGGTCCACGACGCCGACCTCCTCTGACGGCCCCGCCACGGCGTCCGGTCGTCCCGGTGCCCGGTGGGACGGGTCAGTGGGGGGTGCGGCGGTGGGCGCGGTGGCGAAGCCAGCGGACGGACTCCAGCACCAGCGTGACCGCCACCGACATGCCCACCGCGGCCAGGATGCCTCTGACCGGGTCGCGTTCGAAGGCCAGCCCGCCGAAGTAGCCGAGCAGGCCGGAGTAGAGCGCCCAGCACACCGCCGCGATCGAGTCGAACAGCAGGAACGAGCGGAGCGGGTAGCGGACCGCGCCCATGGTGAGGGTCACCGCCGTGCGACCGCCGGGGATGTACCGGGCGGTGGTGAGGATCAGCCCGCCGCGCCGGTGCACCGCCCGGCGGGCCCACTCCGAGCTGGCCCGCCGCCGGCTGTCCTCGGGAAACCGGGCGAGCCGGTGCGCGCCGCCGCCGCGCCCGATGGCGTACGAGATGTGGTCGCCGACGCAGGCGCCCAGCGCGGCGGCGACGATCACCGCCACCAGGTTGGGGCTGCCGTCGGTGGCGAGCACGGCGGCGGTGATCACGGCGGTCTCGCCGGGCACCGCCGGGAAGAACGCGTCGACCGCGGTGAGCCCGAACAGCAGCAGGTACACCCACGGGGAGCTGACCAGCTGCCGGAGCAGGTCGAGCGCGGACTCCATGCCCCCATGCTGGCCGGGCACGATGCGCCGGGTGGCCGAGTCGCCGGATCACCCCTGCTCGACGACGCGTTCAAGATCCGCGAGCGGCGGCACGCTCACCCGCCGCCGGCCGCGATCACCGCGTCAGGCGGTGGCGACCAGGGTCGGTGGGGCGAGCAGCGGGCCGTGCGGGACCTTGTCCCCGGCGGTGGGGCCGTGCGAGGTGAGCACCACCGGGGCGGCCAGTTCCCGAGCCACCGCCGACGGCCAGTCGACGGGCGGGTCGTCGTACACCGGGCGGGAGCGCAGCAGGCGGGCGGTGAGCGCGGCCTGCCGGTCCAGGTCGCCGGGCGGTCCCGGGGTGAGCCGGTCGGTGGCGTCGTAGCGGCGGCAGATCCGCAGCCCGGGGCCGGCGAGGTCGAGGTGGGTCAACGCCAGGCCGTCGACGCCCCCGGCCGCGGCGAGGGCGTACCGGTGGGCGACCGCGTCGAAGTGGCCGAACCGGAACCGGCCCTGCCACGGGTTCGTCGGGTTGTGCGGGTCGGTCAGCGGCAGGGTGGGGTCCTCGGTCACCAACGGCCCCGGCCCGTGCCGGGTGGTGGTCACGCGCAGCACCCCGAGCCGGGTCGCCGTGCCCGCCTGGCCCGCCTCGGCGAGCAGGCTGTCGGCGTTGGCGAACGTGGTGGTGCTCCACGTCGTGTACGGGTGGAAGCCGTGCCACTCGTCAAGCAGCACCCCCTGCGCGCCCTCGAAGACGCACGTCCCGGCGCGCAGCGCCCCGGCGAGCCAGCCCCGGTCCACGATCGCCACCCGGCCGGCGAACCCGGTGAACGCGGGCAGGCAGTCCTCGACGGGCGGCGCGTCCAGCGGCCCCAGTTCGGCGGTCAGCCGGTCCCGCAGGGCGGTCAGCCGGCGGCGCAGCAGCGCCGGGGTGCCGCAGTCGGCCACCCGGGGCGCCTCGTCGGGGTGGGCGAGACCGTACGCGACGGCCTCGCCCACCCCCAGCCCGCAGGAGCCGTGCCGGTCGGCTCCCCGGGCGATCTCCCGGGCCCGGTTGGCGGCCCGGTGGTACGGGGTGGCGAGCAGCGCCTCCCCGTCCACGGTCAGCCGGTCGAGCGCGTCGGGCACCCCGACCGAGGCGAGGTGGTCGGCCTCGGCGGCCAGCGCCAGCGGGTCCACCACCACGTGCCGGGACAGGTGCGTACGCACCCCGGGGTGGAAGGTGCCCGCGCCGAACTGGGCGAAGGTGTGGTGCCGCCCGTCGCGCAGCACCACGTTGTGCGCCGCCTGCGCGCCCCCGTTGAAGCGGACCACGGTGTGCACGGGCCGGGTGGCGCAGAGCCAGTCCACGACCGTGCCCTTGCCGGCGTCGCCGTAGCCGAGGTCGACCACCGTCACGTGTCTCACAGCCGGGTGACCCCGCCGTCGGTGTCCCGGAAGGCCGGCAGCGCCGACACCTCGGCGCGCCGCCCCCGGCCGAGCCGGGCCAGCGCCTTCGACACCGTCCCGGTGGCGCCCGAACCGGCCCGGTCGAGGTCGCGCAGGCCCTCGTCCAGGTCGATGGCCTGCTCGCCGAGCCCGATGGTGAGCGCGATGGTCTCGCAGACCGCGTCGAGGTCGTCCAGCACGACGGCGTTCTGCCCGAGCAGGTCGCGCCAGAAGTCGAGCACCTTGGCGTTGCCGGAGTAGTGGCTGCCGGCGGGTAGCAGGTAGTAGGTGTCCCACCGGCGGGTCACCTCGTTGACGACCTGCCGCAGCGGCACGTCCTCGGCCAGGTCGTCGCCGATCAGGCGGGCCACCTCCCGGGCCTTCACCCGGGGGTACGCCAGCTCGTCGCCGATGATGAACAGGTAGCCGCGGCGGCCGCGCTTCTCCCAGCAGTCGGTGACCGTGTGTCGGGCCATGAAGTACATGGCCAGCTCGTACGACTCCGTCATCTGCCCGCCGCCGCCACCCTCCAGCACGATCCGGCCGAGGTCGTCGTCCATCCGGTTGTCGGACTCGAACTGCCCGACCTGCAACGGCACCCGGTCGCAGGTGGCGTCGCCGATCGCGCCGAACATGATCTGCGGGTCGCGGGCGTAGCCCTGCCGCTGGAGCAGCCCGAGCAGTTGCGGCAGCTTGGCCTGGAGCGTACGGGGCACGTGACCCATCGAGCCGGTCACGTCGAACAGCACGGCGATGGCGGTCGACTGCGGGTGCTCGGCGGAGTCGCGGCTCTCCCGCGTCGCGTCGCGGGGGTCGAGCGCGGCGTGCACCGTGCGCGCCCCGCTGTCGCTGTAGGAGAACGCGCTCTTGCCGGTGGCCCGGCGGTAGCGGTCGGCGGCGTCGTACACGTCGGTGGACCAGATTCCACTGCCCATGGCAGCCTCCTCAGGGGTTCAGGGTGAAGGGTCGGAAGGTGCGCGGCCCGTAGAGCCGGTCCAGCACCTCGTCGAGTTCGCGGAGCAGACGCCAGGCGTCGCCGGGCCGGGCGTTCAGGGCGGGCCGCAGGCAGCCCTGGGCGAAGGCGAGCAGCTCGC
The DNA here is from genome assembly GCF_043202855.1 of Micromonospora sp. NPDC048063. NCBI lineage: Bacteria > Bacillati > Actinomycetota > Actinomycetes > Micromonosporales > Micromonosporaceae > Micromonospora > Micromonospora sp. NPDC048063. The sequence continues at coordinate 91,039 of NZ_JBIDBG010000018.1, forward strand.
GCGGCGCGCGCGGGCCCATCAGCCAGGTCATGCAGCGGGTGGCCATCGCGATGTCGGTGCCCGGCCCGCACGGGCGCTTCGCGACGACCTCGGCCGGATACCAGTCCTCGTGGCCGGGCACGAGCGCCGGGACGGCGCCGCCGCCGACGACGGAGAAGCACCAGTCCACCAGCACCACGCCGTGCCCGTCGGGCTCGATCAGCACGTGCGGCGGCAGCACCGCCCCGTGCACCACGCCCGCCCGGTGGGCCAGGCCGAGCGCGACCAGCAACCGCCGCCACATCCAGGCCGCGTCCCGGGCGTCCAGCCCGTCCGGGTACGCGCGCCGCACCTCGGTGAGGTCGTGCATGCCGGGCGCGGTGGCGAGCACGGTGACCCGCCGCTCGGCGCCGGTGTCGGGGTCCCGGTGCCGGAACTCCTCCACCAGCCGGGGCACGTAGGGCAGGTAGCGCGGGTCGCCGCGTTCGGCGAGGGCGCGCAGGGCGTGCGCCTCCCGCGCCATCAGGTCGTTGTCGGTAGGCCGCCGGGGCAGCTTGAGCAGCCTGTCCGCCCCGACGTCGTAGAGGTCGGCCAGGTCGCCGGAGTGCGCCGGCGCGCCGAGGCGGTAGCCGCCGAGGACGGTGACCCGCCGGGCCCGCCAGCGGGTGGTGACCCGGACGAACGCGTCGGTGGCCTCGGCGCGTACGGCCGAATCGGCGGGCACGCGGTCGGGGTGCAGGGCCGCGACCAGCTCGCGGTAGCGCCGGGCCGGCTCGTCGGCGCCGAACAGGTCGGCGTCGGTGCGGGCTGCCGCGACCAGGCGGATCGCCTCGGCGGTCCTCACCGCACCGTCTCCTCCCGCGCGGGGCGCAGCAGCGCCGGGTGCAGCAGCCGGGCGTCGCCGGCCCGGTAGAGCTTGGCGCGGGGGCCGCCCCGGGCCCCGCCGCGCTCGGTGCTGGCGCCGGTGCTCTCCACGAAGCCCGGCACCGAGAGCACCTTGCGGTGGAAGTTGCCGGCGTGCAGCGGGTGCCCCCAGACCGTCTCGTAGACGGCGCGCAGCTCGCTGATGGTGAACTCGGGGGCGAGGAAGCGGGTGGCGAGCGGGGTGTATTCCAGCTTGGACCGGGCCCGCTCCAGCCCGTCGGCGATGATCCGGTCGTGGTCGAAGGCGAGCTGCCGGCTGCTCAGGGCGGTCACCGGCAGCCAGGCCGCCTCGTCGGCGTCGGTGCCGGCGGCCGCGTCCGGCAGGTCGGGCGCGAACGCGAGGTGGGCGACCGAGACGACGCGCATCCGCGGGTCACGGTCGACGCCGCCGTAGCTGGCCAACTGCTCCAGGTGTACGCGACGCAGCCCCTCGCCGCCGAGCCCGGTCTCCTCGGCCAGCTCCCGCCGGGCGCCGGCGGTCAGGTCCTCGTCGGGGCGGACGAAGCCGCCGGGCAGTGCCCAGTGCCCCGCGAAGGGCGGCTCGCCGCGCCGGATGAGCAGCAGGTGGAGCACGCCGTCGCGGATGGTCAGCGCCACCACGTCGACGGTGACCGCGACCGCCGGATAGGCCCGGGGGTCGTACGCGGCCAGGAAGTCCTGCTCGTCCACGGCGTCCCTCTCATCTTGAGAACATCTCGATGTGAGAACAACCTAGCGCATACGGTCGCCCCTGCCAACCCCCCGGCGGCGTGGGTGCGGCGCGGCCGGGGGTCGGCAGGGGCGGTCAGCGCACGAGACCCACCAGGTGCGGGCGACCGCGCAGGTCGTGCAGGGCGAACCCGCCGCCCGGCAGCAGGCCGAAGCTCACCGTGCTCGGCAGCGGCACCGGCAGCTTGAACGCCACCTCGACGGTGTAGGCGTCCGGCAGCCGGTTCTCCAGCGCGGCCAGGCACCGCGCCTTGCTCCACATCCCGTGCGCGATGGGCCGGGGGAAGCCGAACAGCCGGGCCCCCAGTCGGCAGGTGTGGATCGGGTTGTGGTCGCCGGAGACCCGCGCGTAGTGCGTACCGACGCGGGGCTCGACCCGCCAGTGGGCCGAGCCGGCCGGCGCCGGGGATCGCTCGCCCCGGTCGCGGCCTCCGCCGCCGGGCCTGCGCTCCCGGCCGAGATACGTCGAGACGCCGCGCCAGACCTCCTCCCCGCCGACCGAGCCGACCAGCACCACGTCGACCTGCCGCCCCCGGTCGTGCGGGCGCAGGTTCTCCGCGTACGTGGTGAAGTCGAGGGTCTCGTCGGCCGTGACCGGGCGGTGCACGGTGATCCGGTTGCCCACGTGCACCACGCCGGTCAGCGGGATCGGGAACCCCGGCGCGGTCATCAGGCGCAGGGCCAGCGGAAAGCCCATGACGTGCGGGAACGTGGCGGGCAGCCGGTCGGTCAGCCGGAACCCGCAGACCCGGTCGTAGTCGGCCAGGTGCGCCCGGTCGACGGCGATCCCGCCGACGGCCAGCTCGACCGCCGGGGCGTCGGCCGCCGCCGGTCGCCCGCCGAGGCCGGGCAGCGCGCCGAGCAGCGCCCGCCGGTAGAGCGCCCCGGCCGCCGGCATCCGGGCCAGCTCGACGCGCTCCCGGGCGACCGCCCCGGCGTGCCCGGCCAGGTCCTGCGTCGCCTCGACCGAGGAGGCGTGCCCGGCGAGGTCGTGCGTCTCCGCCAGGCTCAGGTCGCTCTCGGCCGGCCCCGGCCGGCGGATCGCGGCCAGCGTCTCCTCCGACAGCCGCTCCGTGGGGCCGTCGATCAGCTCGTGCACCGACAGGTCGTCGGCCGGGCCTTCCGCCGCTTCCCTCCGCCCGGCCATCACGCCCCCAGCAGGCTCTGGCCGCAGACCCGGACGACGTTGCCGCTGACTGCGCCGGAGGCCGGCCACGCCAGCCAGCCGATGGTCTCGGCGACGTCCACCGGCAGCCCGCCCTGGGACATGCTGTTCATCCGCCGGCCCGCCTCGCGCAGCATCAGCGGGATGCGCGCGGTCAGCCGGGTCTCGATGAACCCGGGGGCGACGGCGTTCACGCTGATCTGCCGTTCGCGCAGGACGGGGGCGAGCGAGTCGACCAGCCCGATCACGCCCGCCTTGCTGGTGGCGTAGTTGGTCTGGCCCCGGTTACCGGCGATGCCGGCGATGGAGGAGACGGAGACGATCCGGCCGCCGGCCGGGATCAGCTCCCGTTCCAGCAGCACGTCGTTGATCCGCTCCTGGCTGGAGAGGTTGACGTCGAGCACGGAGTCCCAGCGGTCGGCGTCCATCCGGCCGAGGGTCTTGTCCCGGGTGATGCCGGCGTTGTGCACGACCACGTCGACCCGCCCGTGTCGGCCGGCGAGGTGCTCCGCGAGCCGGGTCGGGGCGTCGGGAGCGGTGAGGTCGAGCTGGACGGCCGTCCCGCCGATCTCGTTGGCGACCGCCGCCAGCGCGTCCCCGGCCGCCGGGATGTCCAGCGCGACGACGCGCGCGCCGTCGCGGGCCAGCACCCGGGCCAGCGCCGCGCCGATGCCCCGGGCCGCCCCGGTGACCAGGACGACCTGCCCGTCCAGCGGGCGGTCCCAGTCGGCCGGCGGCTCGGCCGTGCCGGCGCCGACCCGGATCACCTGCCCCGAGACGTACGCGGACCGGCCGGAGAGCAGGAACCGGAGAGTGGCCTCCAGGCCGGTCGACGTGCCGGCGTCGGCCTCCTTCGTGACGTACACGAGTTGGGCGGTGACACCGCGGCCGAACTCCTTGCCGATGCTGCGGGTCAGCCCCTCCAGGGCCCGCTGGGCGGTGGCCTCCCGGGGCGAGCCGCCCTCGGCGGGCGGGGTGCCGAGCACGACCACCCGACCGCTGGGCAGCACCGAGCGGGCGTGCGGGTGGAAGAAGTCGTACAGCTGGCGCAGCTCGGTGGAGTCGGTGATGCCGGTCGCGTCGAGGACCAGGGCGGCGAAGCGCTCGGTGGGCTCCACGGCGGCGGGGTCGCGCAGTTCGACCCCGGCGGCGGTCAGGATCCTGCCGACCTGCTCGGCGAGCCGACCCCCGGTCGCGGCACCGAGCAGGACGGGCCCGGGGGCGAGGGGGTCGCCGGGGGTGTGCCGGCGCAGTCGCGGCGGGTCGGGCAGCCCGAGGCGCTTGACCAGCGCGCGACCGGCCCCCGATCGGACGAAGCTCGCGTACCTGTCGGTCATAGGCGTAGCCTACTGGCGAGTAGGTTGAGGGCAAGCCCTTCGAGGAGGCGGGATCGTGCAGAGCATCCGGCAGGTGGCGGTCATCGGCGGCAACCGCATCCCCTTCGCCCGGTCCAACTCGCGGTACGCGAGCGCGTCCAACGCGGACATGCTGGGTGCGGCGCTGGACGGGCTGGTCGCCCGGTTCGGCCTGGCCGGCCAGCGGGTCGGCGAGGTGGTCGCCGGCGCGGTGCTCAAGCACGCCAAGGACTTCAACCTGACCCGCGAGGTGGTACTCGGCTCGAAGCTCGACCCGCACACCCCCGCGTACGACATCCAGCAGGCCTGCGGCACCGGGCTGGAGGCCGCCATCCTGGTCGCCAACAAGATCGCCCTCGGGCAGATCGACGTCGGCATCGCCGGTGGCGTGGACACCACCTCCGACGCCCCGCTCGCCGTCAACGAGGACATGCGCCGCACGCTGCTCAGGCTCAACAGCGCCCGCACCCTCGGCGAGCGGCTGAGGATCGCCGCGAAGCTGCGCCCCACCCAGCCGTTCCGGCCGGAGATCCCGCGCAACGCCGAGCCGCGCACCGGGCTGTCGATGGGGGAGCACGCCGCCCGCACGGCGCTGCGCTGGCAGGTCGACCGGCAGGCGCAGGACGAGCTGGCGCTGCGCTCGCACCAGCGGCTCGCCGCCGCGTACGACCGGGGGTTCTTCGACGACCTGCTGACGCCCTACCTCGGGCTCACCCGCGACCAGAACCTGCGCGCGGACACCAGCCCGGAGAAGCTCGCGTCGCTGCGGCCGGTCTTCGGCGCGAAGGGCCCGGACGCCGAGCGGGCGACGATGACGGCCGGCAACTCCTCGCCGCTGACCGACGGCGCCTCCACGGTGCTGCTGGCCAGCGAAGAGTGGGCCCGCGAGCACCACCTGCCCGTGCTGGCCTGGTTCTCCTGGTCGGAGACCGCCGCCGTCGACTTCGTGCACGGCGACGAGGGGCTGCTGATGGCCCCCGCGTACGCGGTGCCCCGGATGCTGGCCCGGGCCGGGCTGACGCTCCAGGACTTCGACTACTACGAGATCCACGAGGCGTTCGCCTCGCAGGTGCTGGCCACCCTGGCCGCCTGGGAGTCGCCCGAGTTCTGCAAGGACCGGCTCGGGCTGGACGCCCCCCTCGGCCCGATCGACCGGGAGAAGTTGAACGTCAACGGCTCCTCGCTGGCCGCCGGGCACCCGTTCGCGGCGACGGGCGGCCGGATCGTGGCGACCCTGGCGAAGCTGCTCGCCGAGAAGGGGAGCGGGCGGGGACTGATCTCGATCTGCGCGGCCGGCGGCCAGGGCGTGACGGCGATCCTGGAGCGCTGAGCGCCCGCCCCCGCCGGGGTGGACGCTGTGCGGCGCGCGCCGCCGGCCACCGTGACTGTGCAGATCCGCACCTGGACACGGTGCCGGTCGGGTGGCCTAACCTGAGTCGCTCCCCGTTCCACTGCCGACCGGAGGATCCCGCCGGTGTCTGCCAACCCGACGTCAGTGCCCGACCCCAGGGCCCACCCGGCGCCGCCCCTCCCGGCCCCGTCCGGCCCGGCGCCGTCCGGGGGCGTCGGGATCGGCCGGACGGCCCAGGTGGTCACCGGGCTGGTGTTGCTCGTGCCGGCGGCCGTCGCCCTGCTGTGGTCGTACGTGCTCCCGTCGGTCAGCACGCTGGCGGAGAGCTTCCGGCGGGGCAGCGGGCTGGGCGGGCCGACCGAGTCCGCCGGCGGCGACAACTACGCGCAGGTGATCGAGCGGGGGTTCCTCGGCGACCTGGGCCACGCGCTGCTCCTCGCCCTCGTGCCGCTGCTGCTCGCGCTGCTCGTCGCCCCGCTGCTCGCGCTCGCCGCACAGCATGCCGGCCGGGTGCCCCGCCTGGTGACCCGGGCGCTGCTGGCCCTGCCGCTGGCCGCCTACGCCCCGCTCGCCGTGGGGGTGGCGTGGACGATGGACCGGTTCGAGGCCGACCGGGACGCCTGGACGCAGGCGCCCACGCTGACCGCCGTACGCGCCGTGGCGCTGCTGACGGCCGGGCTGGTGGTCGCGGTCGGTGCCACCGTCTTCCTCGCCGCGCTGCGCCGTGGCCCCGGCGGCGGCCGCTCCGGCCCGGCGGTCCTGGCCGTCGGCGGCGTGCTCGGGCTGGCCGTCGTCGCGGTGACCGTGCAGTCCTGGTCCCTCCAGTGGCCCGTCCTCGGCGGGCGGGAAGACCAGGTCGCCCCCCTGGTGCGGATCGTCCGGGAGAGCGTGGCCCGGTTCCAGTTCGGCGTCGGCGCCGCGGGCAACGTGCTGCTGCTCGCCCTGCTGGCGGTGCTCGGCATTCTCGCCGTCGTCCTGCTCCTGGTCACCCGGACGAGGATCGCCTTCACCGGGTGGCGCGACCGCCCGGCCGGTACCCCGACGGGCGCTCCGGCGGGCGCTCCGACCGGCACACCTGCGGGCATGCCCCCGGGCGTCCCGGCCGGTGCGCGCAACCCGGTCGCGCTCGGCCTGCTGGCGGTGGGGCTGCTGGCGTTCCTCGGCGTGCTCGCCTACGTGCTGGCGCCGTGGCTGCGGGCGCTCACCGCCGGGGCGGCGCTCCTGCCCTCCGGCGTCTCCACCGGCCAGGTCCAGGTCAACACCTGGCTGCCGCCGCTGATCCCGGCGGTGGTCGGGGTGGGCGTCGCCGCCCTGGCCGGCTTCGGCATCGGCGGCCTGCGCCCACTGGGCCGGGCCAGTGAGCTGCTCCTGCTGCCGTTCGCGCCCTGGCTCTTCGTCGGCGACGGTCCGCTGGCCATCGCCCATTTCGTCCGGGCCCGGGAGGCCGACCAGCTCAGCACCTTCGTCGGGCTGATCCCGCCGGGCTGGCTCTGCATCCCCGCGCTCGTGGTGTTCACCCTGCTCTTCCGGGGCCAGCGGGAACGCTGGGAGGCCGGTGGCGGGTTCGGGTCGACCATGCTCCTGCCCGCCCTGCCGATGCTGGCCGGCGCCGGGCTGCTGAGCTGGCTGGTCGGCGCGCAGAGCTGGCTGTGGCCGCAACTGGTCGTCGCGGACGTCCGGCACGCGCCGGCGACGAACCTGGTCCTCCTGCGGCTCGCGGAGTCCTTCGGCGACCCGGAGGCCATGCGAGGGCTCGTCGCCCAGGTCCTGCCGCTGCCGATGCTGCTTCTCTTCCTGGCCGCGTTCGTGGCGTTGCAACTGCTCTACCTGGACCGGCTCGTGATCGGGGCGGGGCCGTCGACGGGGGACCGAGCCCGCTGATCCTGGTCGGTGACCGGGCGTTCTCGTCCGGGCCCCGCCCTGTCCCGGGTGGTGGAGAACGACGCCGCCACCACCGCCGCAGTCGCCCGCCAACAGAGCGAACCCGCCCTGACCTGCGCGTACACACCTTCCGGTGGAAAAACAGCGCAATCCTCGCATTCATGTTCGAACATCCCGGCGATGAAGACGTCGATCGTCCTTCATCGGGAGGTTTGTCATGAAATCCAGACGTTGGTTACTCGCCGCACTCTCCGGCGCGGCCCTGGCCCTGCTCCCCGGCACCCCGTACCAGGTCGCCCCCACGGCGGTGGCCCAGGCCGCCGCCGCGCTCGCCGAGGACGACTCGGGCGCCGGCCAGGCCGGCGGAGCGCCGGGCCAGCGCCCCGGCGGGGCGGAGGAGCGATCCGGCGAGCCGGGCCAGCAGTCCGGTGGGGCGGACCGGCAACCGCAGCCGTCGCCGGGCCTCTGCCGCCCGGGCCTGCCGCCGAACGCGCCGGAGACCACCCAGTTCTTCGACGGCAAGCGGCTGCTCGGGCCGGCCCAGCTTCCGTACGCCTCGCCGGTCGGGCCGCTGCTCGCCGGCTATCAGCGGCTCGGCGCGCAGACCGAGAGCCGGTGGTTGCAGAACTACCACCGGCAGCCCGGCGGAGTTGCGCTTCCCGCCCGAGGACGGCTACGTCCTCGGCCCGCACGGCGAGCCGATCAAGACGCGGCAGACCCTGCTGCCCGGGTACCGCCTCGACCGTTTCGGCTTCCCCGGCGGCGCCTTCCTCTCCCCGCTCGGCACTCCGTTCAGCGCTCGCTCGCTGGCGCCGCAGAGCCTGAACACGCCGCCGATCCCGCCGCCCCCGCCGGGGGCCCACTGGCCAACTACCACACCTACTGCGTGCTCAAGCCGTTCGACGTCGACTCCGGCCCGATCGCGCCGTGGTTCGCCCAGCCCGGCCTGGGCACCCAGTTCCAGCTGAACCCGGCGTACGTGCCGCAGGCCGGTGGGAACCTGAACGTGCAGTGGCTGATCGACCACCACTACCTCGTCGAGGAGTACCTGGACGGCGTCGCCCCGCCGTGCACGGCGACCACCGTGCCCCGGCAGGGTGGTGTGGGCGGCGGGGTTCCCGTCTGCTGAAGCCCGTGGACAGGGAGGTCGGGAGTGGACCGGCACGAGGTGCGCAGCGCCCTGCTGGCGACCGGGATGTCACCGGACGCGTTCGAACTGGAAGGTGTGCACGAGCACGTGCCGGTCCCTCCCGACTTCTGGTTCCTGCGCCGCTCGTCGGGGGGACGGTGAGAGATCGGCGCCTACGAGCGCGGCAGGTACGACGTCCGGCTGGTGTTCGACACCGAGGCGGAGGCGTGCGCGGGATTGTGGCGGGCCCTGACGGGCCGTCCCGCCCCTTCGTCCTGAGGGCGGTCGACCGACCGGTCGCCGCGACGCGCGGCATGCCGGGGCGACGACGCTCCGCCCACCCCGCCCTGCCGAGAGCCGTGGCACGTCGCGGGTCTTCGGCGAAGGCACGCGAGAGGGGCGTGCAAGACTGAGGTACGTGACGACGATCCCCAACGTGCTCGCCAGCCGGTACGCCTCGCCCGAGCTGGTCGCCCTCTGGTCACCGGAGCAGAAGATCCGGATGGAACGGCAGCTCTGGCTCGCCGTGCTCCGGGCGCAGCGGGACCTCGGCGTGTCCGTCCCGGACGGCGTGGTCGAGGCGTACGAGCGGGTGCTCGACCAGGTCGACCTCGCCTCGATCGCCGAGCGGGAGCGGGTCACCCGGCACGACGTGAAGGCCCGGATCGAGGAGTTCAGCGCGCTCGCCGGGCACGAGCACGTGCACAAGGGGATGACCTCCCGGGACCTCACCGAGAACGTCGAGCAGCTCCAGGTGCGGGCCTCGCTGGAGCTGGTCCGGGACCGGGTGGTCGCCACCCTGGCCCGGCTGTCCCGGTTGGCCGTCGAGCACTCGGGCCTCGTCATGACCGGCCGCTCGCACAACGTCGCCGCGCAGGCCACCACGCTCGGGAAGCGCTTCGCGTCGGCCGCGGAGGAGCTGCTGATCGCGTACGAGCGGCTGGACGACCTGATCAACTGGTACCCGCTGCGCGGCATCAAGGGCCCGGTGGGCACCGCCGCCGACCAGTTGGACCTCTTCGACGGCGACGCCGACAAGGTGGCCGAGCTGGAGCGCCGGGTGGCCGAGCACCTCGGCTTCTCCCGGGTGCTCGACAGCGTCGGCCAGGTCTACCCGCGTTCGATCGATCTGGCGGTGCTCTCCGCGCTGGCGCAGATCGCCGCCGCGCCGTCCTCGCTGGCCACGACGATCCGGCTGATGGTGGGCCAGGAGTTGGCGACCGAGGGCTTCAAGCCGGGCCAGGTCGGCTCCAGCGCGATGCCGCACAAGATGAACACCCGGTCCAGCGAGCGGGTCAACGGCTTCGCGGTGATCATCCGAGGCTACCTGTCGATGGTCGGCGAGCTGGCCGGCGACCAGTGGAACGAGGGGGACGTCGCCTGCTCGGTGGTCCGCCGGGTCGCGCTGCCGGACGCGTTCTTCGCCGCCGACGGGCTGTTCCAGACGTTCCTCACCGTGCTGGACGAGTTCGGCGCGTACCCGGCGGTGGTCAACCGGGAGCTGGAGCGCTTCCTGCCGTTCCTGGCCACCACCAAGATCCTGGTGGCGGCGGTCCGGCGCGGCGTCGGGCGCGAGGTCGCCCACGAGGTGATCAAGGAGCACGCGGTCGCCGTCGCGCTCGCCATGCGCGAGAAGGGCGCCGCCGAGAACGACCTCTTCGACCGCCTCGCGGCGGACGGCCGCCTGGGCCTGACCCGGGGTGAGATCGACGCGCTCGTCGCCGACCGCACCGCCTTCGTCGGCGCCGCCCCGGCCCAGGTCGAGGCAGTCACCCGCCGAGTAGCCGCCGTGGTCGAAGCCCACCCCAAGGCCGCCACCTACACCCCACCCCCCATCCTCTAACCCCACCCCTCCCACCCCCCACCCCCACTGCCAGCGTTGATCATGAAGTTGTTGCCTCGACACGCCGACGGGCGGGCAACAACTTCATGATCAACGGGGCCAAGGGGGCGGGTGGGTCAGGAGTCGCGGGTGGGGGTTTCGGCCGCCGTGCGGAGGGTGGGGGCGCTCGCCGGCTCGGCGATGCCGCCCGGGGACTCGGCGAAGGCGGGGTCGTGGGCGGTCTCCGCGGCGACCAGCGGCTGGTCGGGGGGCATGACGTCGGGCACCTTGGGCACCACGATCACCGCCGTGCCGTACGCGCAGATCTCCATCCACATCTCGCCGCAGTCGCGGCTGTCGAAGCGCATGCCCACCACGGCGTTCGCGCCGAGGCGGCGGGCCTCCTCGCCGAGCCGGGCCACCGAGTCGGTACGCCACCGGGTCAGGTTGTCCGGCGCCATCGGGTCGTACGCGCCGCCGCGCAGGTTCTTGACCCCCTCGCGGTACGGGTTCCGCGTCCTGGCCATCGACGACACCACTTCGCCGAGGATCTGGCGGATCTCGTACCCGGGTAGTTGCTCCGTCGTCACGACCAGCACGTTTCCGATGCTGTCAGGGCGACCCCGCACCCGATCGCGAGCCTTGTTCACCTGATCGGATGCTGCAAAACGGCGCGGCGCGGACGGCCGGCGCGTGGCCGGCCATCCGCGCCGCCCGGGCGCTAACCGTCAGACACCGGCCACGGAGGTGATCCAGGCCCGGTTGTACGCGACACTGCCGTAGTTCTGGATGCTGTAGCCGTCGGCGGTCGAGGCGACGCCGACCTGGCGGCCGTTGTAGAACTGCGGGCCGCCCGAGTCGCCCCGCCACGCGTTGCCGTTGATCCGCGTGCTCCGGATCGCCTGGCCGCCGTACGCGTCGGTGGCGCTGTTGCTGGTCACCTGGACGCTCGCGGTCTTCAGCTGGCTGGCGGCGGAGCAGCCGCTGTAGCAGGTCATGCCCCAGCCGTAGATCGAGTTGGTGGAGCCGATCGGCGGGTTGCTGCTGGCCAGCGTGACGTACGAGGTGCTCACCGAGCTGGACAGGCGCATCAGGGCCAGGTCGTAGCGGCTGTAGGTGGCGCTCACCGTGCGGGTGACCCCGCCGGAGGAGCGGTAGACGCTGCCGACCCGGACGGACATGGTGCCGCCGAGGCAGTGCCGGGCGGTGAGCACCCACTCCGGCGCGATGATCGTGCCGGAGCAGGTGAACGATCCGTTGCTGAACACCGCGGCGGCCCACGGGGCGGACGAGACTGTCCCGCCGCCGATGATCGGCTGCGGGCCCGCCGGGGCGGCGAGGGCGCCGGAGCTGGCGCCGAGCAGGCCGGCCGCTGCGGTGGCCAGCACTGCGATCATGGATCGGATGCGCATGGGGGCTCCTTCGGGGATGGGCCCGGGGTCACCGGGTCGAGCTGTCGGCCGGCGGTCGGGGTGGCCGGCGACCGGGTACGTCCCATCGACGTATGACGATGTGCGGTAGGGCTCCTGAGATGTCGTTCACAAGAGTTTCATCGAACTTCATCAATGACGATGGTGGTCCGTCGGTCGATGGCGGTGGGCGTCCCGGCGGCCGGAGTGGGGCGAAACGGGCTGGTCGGCAACGGAAACGCATCGGGATCGCAACGAACCCGTATCGGTCTCCCGCCCCCGCGCCAGGAATGCCGATCGCTGCCTGAACTGCGTCCGGCCGGTGCGTCCAGGGCCGGATCTGCCAGGTAGGCTGGCTGCGCTCGCCCGTTGTGGGTCGGCACCCAACTGCGTACACAGTCAGGAGTGCCCCAGTGCCTCGCGTCGTCGTCGACGTCATGCTCAAGCCCGAGATCCTCGATCCGCAGGGCCAGGCCGTCGCAAACGCGCTGCCCCGGCTCGGCGTCAGCGACGTCGCCTCGGTTCGGATCGGCAGGCGGATCGAGATCGAGTTCACCGGTGAACCGGACCTGGACCGGGCCCGGGAGATCGCCGACAAACTGCTCGCCAACCCGGTCATCGAGGACTTCACCGTCCGCCTGGTCGAGGCCGACGAGACCGCGGACGCCCGCTCGTGACCGCCCGGGTCGGCGTGGTCACGTTCCCCGGCTCGCTGGACGACGGGGACGCGGCCCGGGCCGTCCGCATCGCGGGCGCCGAACCGGTCCGCCTCTGGCACGGTGACCCGCGGCTGCACGGGGTGGACGCCGTCGTCCTGCCCGGCGGCTTCTCCTACGGCGACTACCTGCGCTGCGGGGCCATCGCCCGGTTCGCCCCGGTGATGGAGACGATCGTGGACGCGGCCCGGGCCGGCCTGCCGGTGCTCGGCATCTGCAACGGCTTCCAGATCCTCTGCGAGGCCCACCTGCTGCCCGGGGCCCTCACCCGCAACCAGCACCTGCACTTCCGCAACCGGGACCAGGTCCTGCGCATCGAGTCGGTCGGCACCGCGTGGACGAACGCGTTCCAGCCCGGCCAGGAGGTGCTGATCCCGGTCAAGAACGGCGAGGGCTGCTACGTCGCCGACACCGCGACGCTCGACCAGCTCGAAGCCGAGGGCCGGGTGGTCGCCCGCTACGTCGGCGGCAACCCCAACGGGTCGCAGCGCGACATCGCCGCGATCACGAACCACGCCGGCAACGTGGTCGGCATCATGCCGCATCCCGAGCACGCCGTGGAGGCGCTCACCGGCCCCTCCCTGGACGGCCTCGGCTTCTTCACCTCGGTGCTCAAGCACCTGGTGGGGGCGCCAGCGTGAGCGCGAGGAGTGAGCCGGGTCTGCGAGCCCCGCAGTCGCGAACAAAGTGCGGGGCGGTGACCGTGCGCGGCGGCATCATCGGTCGGCTCACCCGCCCTCAGGGCGGCCCTGAGCGCAACGAGGAGAGGTCATGACCAGCCATCCGGACGAGGTACGGGAGACCCCGGAGGCCTTCCCGGCCGCCCCGGCGCAGCCGGTGGAGCCGCGTCCGGCCGCGCCCACCGGGCCGGCGACGGCCGACTGGGCGGCCGGCCTGGACACCGTGTCGCACGCCGTGGACACCCCCGGTGAGCTGCAGCCGTACGCCGAGCTGGGGCTCCGCGACGACGAGTACGACCGGATCCGGCACATCCTCGGCCGCCGGCCCACCCAGGCCGAGCTGGCCATGTACTCGATCATGTGGAGCGAGCACTGCTCCTACAAGTCGAGCAAGGTGCACCTGCGCCAGTTCGGGGAGAAGGCCCCGCCGAGCGACCGGCTGCTCGCCGGCATCGGCGAGAACGCCGGCGTGGTGCAGGTCTCCGACGAGCTGGCGGTGACCTTCAAGGTCGAGTCGCACAACCACCCCAGCTTCGTCGAGCCCTACCAGGGCGCGGCCACCGGCGTCGGCGGCATCGTCCGGGACATCCTGGCCATGGGCGCCCGCCCGGTCGCGGTGATGGACCCGCTGCGCTTCGGCGCGGCCGACCACCCCGACACCGCCCGGGTGCTGCCCGGCGTCGTCGCCGGCGTGGGCGGCTACGGCAACTGCCTCGGCCTGCCGAACATCGGCGGCGAGGTCGTGTTCGACCCCTGCTACCAGGGCAACCCCCTGGTCAACGCGCTCTGCCTCGGCGTGCTGCCGGTAAACCGCCTGCAGAACAAGGCCGCCGCCGGCCCGGGCAACGTCGTGGTGCTGATGGGTGCCAAGACCGGCCGGGACGGCATCGGCGGCGTGTCGGTGCTGGCGAGCGCCACCTTCGACGAGGGCAGCGAGCAGCGCCGCCCGTCGGTGCAGGTGGGCGACCCGTTCATGGAGAAGCTGCTCATCGAGGCCTGCCTGGAGCTCTACGACGCCCAGCTCGTCGTCGGCATCCAGGACCTCGGCGGTGCCGGCCTGACCTGCGCGTTGACCGAGACCGCCGCGGCGGCCGGCACCGGCATGCGGGTGTGGCTGGAGCGGGTGCCGCTGCGCGAGCCCTCGATGGAGCCGCACGAGATCCTGGCCAGCGAGTCGCAGGAGCGGATGCTGCTGGTGGTCGAGCCGGAGAAGCTCGACGCCGTGCTCAAGACCGCCGAGAAGTGGGGCGTCTGGGCCACCGCGATCGGCGAGGTCACCCCGCCGGCACCGGACGGCCAGCCGGGCCGGGTGGTGATCACCTGGCGGGACCAGCTCGTGGTCGACGTGCCGCCGGGCTCGCTGGTCGACGACGGTCCGGTCTACGCCCGCCCGATGCGCGAGCCGGCCGACCTGATCCTGCTCCAGGCCGACCGCGCGGAGACGCTGCCCCGGCCGGCCGACCCGGAGGCGCTGCGCGAGACCGTGCTGCGCATGATCGCGTCGCCGAACCTGACCGACAAGACCTGGGTCACCGAGCAGTACGACCGGTACGTGCTGGGCAACACCGTGCTCGCCCAGCCCGAGGACTCCGGCGTGATCCGGATCGACGAGCGGACCGGGCTCGGCGTGGCGCTGTCGGTGGACGGCAACGGCCGGTACGCCCGCCTCGACCCGTACCACGGCACGAAGCTCGCGCTGGCCGAGGCGTACCGGAACGTCGCCGTCACCGGCGCGAAGCCGATCGCCGTCACCAACTGCCTGAACTTCGGCTCGCCGGAGGACCCGGGCGTGATGTGGCAGTTCGCCGAGGCCGTCCGTGGCCTGGCCGACGGCTGCGCCGAGCTGGGCATCCCGGTGACCGGCGGCAACGTCAGCTTCTACAACCAGACCGGCGCGGCGGCCATCCACCCGACCCCGGTTGTCGGCGTGCTCGGCGTGCTCGACGACGTCGCCAACCGGGTGCCGATGGGCTTCGTGCCGCGCCCCGGCGGCGACCACGACCAGCTCTTCCTGCTCGGCGAGACGCACGTGGAGCTCTCCGGCTCGGAGTGGGCGTGGGTCACCCACGAGCACCTCGGCGGCGTACCCCCGCAGGTCGACCTGGCCCACGAGCGGCGGTTGGCGGACCTGCTGGCGGAGGCTGCCCGGGTCGGGCACCTCAGCTCCGCGCACGACCTCTCCGACGGCGGCCTCGCGCAGGGCCTGGTCGAGTCCTGCCTGCGGCGCGGGGTCGGCGCCCGGATCGCGGTGCCGGAGCGGTTCGCCGGCGGCTCGATGCCGTTCGTCTACCTCTTCAGCGAGTCCGCGGGGCGGGTCCTGGCCTCGGTGCCGCGCGGCCACGAGAAGGCGTTCACCGCCCTGTGCGCCGAGCGCGGGGTGCCGTTCGAGCTGATCGGCGTCACCGACCCGGCCGGCGGCGCGCTGGAGGTGCACGGCCAGTTCCGGATCGGCCTGGACGAGCTGCGCGCCGCGCACACGGCGACGCTGCCGCGCCTCTTCGGCGGCTCGGAGGTCGTGCGGGTGCCGGCGCCGGCAGCCGGCGTGGCCGGTGCGGTCGAGGCCGTGCCGCTGCCCGACGCCGAGCGGGCCGAGGTGGCGCCGGTGGACCCGGCGGACGTCGCGTCCGAGCCGATCGCGTCGGCCGGGCCGGTCCCGTCGACCGGTGCCGTGGCGCCGGTGGAGGCCGCGGCCCCCGCACCCGAGGAGCCGGCCGCCGAGGTCGCCGACGACCCGACCGGGGCCGACGCCGACCCCGACTCCGGTGACACCGAGCAGTCCTCCGCGCCCGATAAGCGCTGAGGCGTTGGCCGCGGCCGTCTACGCCCAACCCGGATCCGGCGCCCGGTTCGACTGGGGGCTGACGGGAGCGGCTGAGTTCGGCCGGGTCTGCGCGGTGCTGGTGGTGGTGGACGTGCTCTCGTTCACCACCGCCGTGGAGGTCGCCGTCGGGCGCGGCATGCGGGTGCACCCGTTCCCATGGGGAGAACAGGCGGCCGACTACGCGCGACGGGTGGGCGCGGTCGCCGCGGTGGGCCGCCGGCAGACGACCCCGGAGCATCCGTGGTCGCTCTCGCCGGCGGCGCTGAGCACCGCGCCGGTCGTCGCCGACCTCGTGTTGCCGTCGCCCAACGGCTCGGCGATCAGCGCCGCGGCCAGCGCCACCGGCCTGCCGGTGGTCGCGGCCTGCCTGCGCAACGCGCGCGCCGTCGGGCGCTGGCTGCGCCGTCACGGGTACGGCTCGACGGACGCCCCGATCGGCGTGGTCGCCTCAGGCGAGCGCTGGCCGGACGGTTCGCTGCGCCCCGCCGTGGAGGACCAGCTCGGGGCGGCCAGCGTGCTGGACGCCCTCTCGGGGGTGACCGGCGGTCTCTCCGTGGAGGCGGCCATGGCGCTCGCCGCGCTCGCCAGCACCCCCGACGTCCCCGCCGCGGTACGCGGCAGCGTGTCGGGCCGCGAGTTGGTCGAGGGCGGCTTCGCCCAGGACGTGGAGATCGCCGTCCGGGTCGGCGTCTCCGACGTGGTCCCGGTGCTGCGCCAGGGCGTCTTCTCCGCCGCCTGACAGTTCGCCGACGCCCTGCCGCCCGCGGGCCGCGCCCGCCCTGGCACCTGACGGCCGCCCGCGCCCGGCCGCCCGCCGGGACTGCGCGACGCCCTGCCGCCCGGGCATCAGCTCACCCGCGTTTGCCGGGCTGTCGTCGCCTCAGCAGACCGACTGACGGTGCCGCGCGCCACCACGGCGAGGGCCGCCCGGGGATCCCGGACGCCCTCGCCGTGGTGCGCTGTCGTCTTCGGCTGTGCCCGTGCGGTCAGTCGTCCAGCCAGTCCAGCCGGCGACCGCCCCGGTCCTGCTGCGGCGGGCCATCCGGGCGGCCGCGCCCGGCCTGCGGGTCGTCGTAGCCGCCGCCCTGCTGGCCGTAGCCGCGGTCGTCGTAGCCGCCGCCGCGCTGCTGCGGGGGCTCCTGGCCGTAGCCGCCCTGCTGGCCGTAGCCACCCTGGTCGTACGACGTGGGCTGGTCGTAGCCGCCCTGGCCGTAGCCGCCGCCGCGCTGCTGCGGTGGCTCCTGGCCGTAGCCGGGGTCGTCGTAGCCGCCGCCGCGCTGCTGGTCGTAGCCGCCGCGCTGGTCGAAGCCGCCGGTCGGCTCGCCGCCCCGCCCGTACGGCGCGGTCTCGGACCGGCCGTAGCCCTGGCCCTGCTCCGGCTGGTAGACGCCCGTCGCGTAGGGATCGGCCGGGGCCGGGTACTGCGTGGACTCGCCGGTGTAGCGGCCGGTCGGCTCGTCGTAGCGGTCGCCGTAGCCCCGGCCGCCTCCGGCTCCCGCCGAGTAGCCGGCGGCACCCGCGGCGCCCGCAGCGCCGGCCGGAGCGCCGTAGTCGTGCCCGCCGTAGCCACCGCCCGAGGCGGGGGCGTTGCCGTAGCCACCGCCGGAGGACGGCGCGTTGCCGTAGCCACCGCCGGAGGACGGCGCGTTGCCGTAGCCACCGCCACCGTAGCCGCCCGAGCCGGCGGGCTCGTCGCCATAGCCGTTGCCGGCCCAGCCCTGCCCCGCGCCTGCCGCGCCGTAGGGCTGCGGGGGCGCGCCGTACGGGTCCGGCGGCACGTCGTCGACCACGGGACGGTGCATCATCGTCGGGGCGTCGCTGAGCGAGGTGCCGCCGACCATCGTCGGGTCCGGCCCGGCGCCGGCCCGGTTGACCACCCGGGTCTGGTCGTCCACGCCAGCGCCCCGGTACGCCCCGCGCGCCGCCGGGACCGCGCCCGCCGCGGCGGCGCCCGCCGGGGCGTCGTCGCCCTCGTCGCCGTTGTCCTTGCGCCGCATCCAGAGCAGCACGATGGTGCCGACGCCCGCGGCGACGAGCAGGCCCCCGAGCAGGATGATCAGCCAGGAGCCCATGCCGCCGGAGTCCTCGTTGCTGGCGTTGGCCGCCGCGCCCGGGCTCGCCTCGGTGCTTCCCCCGTCGGTCTCGTCGAGAGCCTCGTCCGTGGGAAGCGGCTCGTCGGTGGCCGAGGGGGTGGCGCTCGGGGTCGTCTCGACCTTGATCGCCAGGGCGATGCGCTGGCCGGTGATGCTCTGGCCGGCGCTCGCGTCGAAGCTCTTGGTGCCGTAGACCTCGCCGACGTTGGCGCCGACGGCGAGCCGGCCCGGCACGATCGGCTTTTCGGTGGTGCCGGTGAAGCGGAAGTTGCCGCTGTCGTCGCTGACCGTGTCCCGCGTGTTGCCGGCGCCGTCCTTGAGCATCACCACGGCGTTCGGCACGGCCTTGCCGTTCGCCTGGACGACCACCTTGCCGGAGACCGACCGGACGGTCTGCGTCTGCGACGGACTCGGCTCCGCCTCGCGGCCCCTGACGGTCAGGTTGAACGAGGCGCCGCCGGAGCCCGAGACGTTGACGGTGACCTGCTGCCGGTCGACGCCCGGAGCGTTGTTGGCCGCCCGCAGCCGAACCTCCGGCGACGCTGTCTCTCCGAAGTTCAGCTCGACCTGCCCACAACCCCGGACGCACTCGACCCCCTGCGGCAGACCCGCGAGGCTGAGGTTGACCGACCTTTCGGTGGGGCTCGTCGGAGTGATCGAGACGGTGACCGACGTCTCGTTACCCGCCTGCACCGTGGCAGAGTTCGGGGACACCTTGACGTCGGCGGCCAGGGCTGGTGTGGCGGGGACAGCGAGCAGAGCGCCGACAACCAGCGCCACGACCACACCGGCCCGCTGCTTCCAGGCACGTCGGTGTGTTGACACGTCCACCGCCTTCCGGACTGACTTCCCTCGACCGGCGGGGCGCCGGGCCGGGGATCATCACGGTACGAATACGCCGTTGGCAACTATGCCTTGTCTGACCGGAACGGCGCGACCCAGGGCCAGCGTGTGACGCGCTGCGTTCGAGTCGTATCGTCCCGTCGTGTCCTCTCCGCACATAAAGTCCGCCGCGGTCGCGGCGGCGTTGTCGGCGCTCGACGAGGGGCGTACGCCCGAACGGCCGGTCCTCCGAGATGCGGTCCGTGCCCTCTTGACCGCCCTCGCGGAGCGCGCCCCCGGCCGATCGGTGGAGGTGCGTGTCCCACCTTACGGCGCAGTTCAGTGCATTCCCGGGCCTCGACACACCCGCGGCACCCCGCCGAACGTCGTGGAGATGGATCCGGCGACCTGGCTGGCGGTGGCGACCGGGCGGCTCGACTGGGCCGAGGCGATCACCCAGGGTCGCGTGCGGGTGAGCGGAATCCGGGCCGACCTCTCCGAGCACCTGCCCCTCTAGCTGCGGCGACGCGCAGGGGCTGGTGACGTTCGGGAGCCAGATCGTGACTTTCTGTGTCGACGCGGATTCGCGTACACTGTCAGGCGACGACAGTGGTCCCGGCCGAGGAGTGCGAGTCCCGCCCCCCGCGTGGTTCGCCAGGCCGGTCCAGACCAGCATGAGGGAGCGCAGGTGCCCCGAGGCGACGGCCGGCTGAGCCACGACCTTGATCCCCAACGACCAGGCCCCCAGGACGCGTGTGGCGTCTTCGGTGTCTGGGCGCCCGGGGAGGAGGTCGCAAACCTCACCTACTTCGGGCTATACGCCCTCCAACACCGTGGCCAGGAGGCCGCCGGCATCGCGGTGAGCGACGGCTCCGGCGTCGTGGTCTACAAGGACCTCGGCCTGGTCGCCCAGGTCTTCGACGAGCCGACCCTGGCCAGCCTGCGCGGGCACGTGGCGATCGGCCACGCCCGCTACTCCACCACCGGCGGTTCGACCTGGGAGAACGCCCAGCCGACCATCCGGTCCACCAGCTCCGGCACCACGATCGCGCTGGCACACAACGGCAACCTGGTCAACACGGCCGACCTCCAGCGTGAGGTCACCGAGCGGGGCCTGGTCGCCGACGGCTCGACCAACGACACCTCCCTGGTGACGATGCTGTTGGCCAGCCGCCCCGACCTGTCGGTGGAGGCGGCCGCGCTGGAGGTGCTGCCGCAGCTGCGCGGCGCGTTCAGCTTCGTCTTCATGGACGAGTCGACCCTCTACGCGGCCCGCGACCCGCACGGCGTACGCCCGCTGGTGCTGGGCCGGCTGGAGCGCGGCTGGGTGGTGGCGAGCGAGACCGCCGCCCTGGACATCGTCGGCGCGAGCGTGGTCCGCGAGGTCGAGCCCGGCGAGCTGATCGCGATCGACGAGGACGGCCTGCGTTCCAGCCGGTTCGCCGCCCCGGAGCCGAAGGGCTGCCTCTTCGAGTACGTCTACATCGCGCGTCCGGACGCCACGATCGCCGGCCGCAACGTGCACGCGGCCCGGGTGCAGATCGGTCGCCAGTTGGCCAAGGAGCATCCGGTCGAGGCCGACCTGGTCATCCCGGTGCCGGAGTCCGGCACTCCGGCCGCGATCGGCTACGCCGAGGAGTCCGGGATCACCTACGGCGCCGGCCTGATGAAGAACCCGTACGTCGGGCGCACCTTCATCCAGCCGTCGCAGACCCTGCGCCAGCTCGGCATCCGGCTCAAGCTCAACCCGCTGCGGGCGAACGTCCGGGGCAAGCGGCTGGTCGTGGTCGACGACTCGATCGTGCGCGGCAACACCCAGCGGGCGATCGTGCGGATGCTGCGCGAGGCCGGCGCGCTGGAGGTGCACGTGCGCATCTCCTCGCCGCCGGTCAAGTGGCCGTGTTTCTACGGCATCGACTTCGCCACCCGGGCCGAGTTGCTGGCCAACGGGCTGGACACCGAGGGTGTCCGCCGCTCGATCGGCGCCGACACGCTCGGCTACGTGTCCCTCTCCGGCCTGATCGCCGCCACCGAGCAGCCGAAGACCCGGCTGTGCCGCGCGTGCTTCGACGGGGAGTACCCGATCGAACTGCCCGCCGGCAACCTGATCGGCAAGCACGTGCTCGAGGGGGTGGGCCGGCGGGTCACCGCGGCGCCCGACGCTCCCGAGCACACCACCCCTCCGCTCGTCGCCACTCCGGGCGGCGCGACAACACACCGCCCGTAGCACCACCCGGCGCGGCCGGTCATCGCCGGCGCGGCGCCAGAACCACAAAGGGGAGAACCGTGACGCACGTGTCCGAGCGCAGCGGCGCAGGAAGCAGCCCGACCGGCGCCGGCGGCGACCGTCAGCCCTGGACGGCCGGCACCGGCCGGCCGGCGCGCAAACGGTCGGTCTCGTACGCGGACGCCGGGGTCTCGATCGAGGCGGGCGACCGGGCGGTCGAGCTGCTGAAGTCGAAGGTGAAGCAGACCCGGCGCCCGGAGGTGATGGGCGACCTGGGTGGCTTCGCCGGGCTGTTCCGGCTGGACACGAAGAAGTACAAGAACCCCATCCTGGCCTCGTCCACCGACGGCGTCGGCACCAAGCTGGTGATCGCGCAGCAGATGGACATCCACGACACGGTCGGCATCGACCTCGTCGCGATGGTCGTCGACGACCTGGTCGCCTGCGGCGCCGAGCCGCTCTTCCTGCTCGACTACATCGCCACCGGCGAGGTCGTGCCGGACAAGGTCGCCGAGATCGGCGCCGGCATCGCCGACGGCTGCCGGTACGCGGGCTGCGCCCTGCTGGGCGGCGAGACCGCCGAGCACCCCGGCGTGCTCCGCCCGGACGAGTACGACATCTCCGCCACCGGCGTCGGCGTGGTGGAGGAGGCCGACATCCTCAGCCCGGAGCGGGTCGAGGTGGGCGACGTGGTGATCGCGATGCGCTCCTCCGGCCTGCACTCCAACGGCTACTCCCTCGTCCGGCACGTGCTGCTGGGCGCCGGCCGGATGCGGCTCGACGTGGTGATCGACGACTTCGGCCGGCAGCGCACCCTCGGCGAGGAGCTGCTCACCCCGACGAAGATCTACGCGCAGGACTGCCTCAAGCTGATCGCCGAGGCCGAGGTGCGGTCCATCGCCCACGTCACGGGCGGCGGCATCCCCGGCAACCTGGTGCGGGTGCTTCCCGAGCACGTCGACGCGGTGGTCAACCGGTCCACCTGGAAGCCGCAGCCGATCTTCGACCTGATCCAGACCAAGGGGCGGATCGAGGACCCGGAGATGGAGGCGACGTTCAACATGGGCGTCGGCATGTTCGCGATCGTCTCCGCCGAGGACGCGGACCGCGCGCTGGCCACGCTGACCGGCCGCGGCGTCGACGCGTGGCAGGCCGGCGAGATCATCGAGGGCTCCGGCAACGTGCAGATGATCGGGCAGCACACCCGGGGATGATGATCACGCTCCGGTGACCGTACGAGCATCTGATCAGGGCTTCACCCGAGTGGCCGTCGCCGCCTAGCCTGAGGGGCACCCTCAACGCTGTCGGGGCAACCCCCTCATCGGGGCCCCGACAGCCCTTCAGGCGCGGAGGAGGGCAATGGCTGCTCGGGGACAGTCGTTCAGCGGGATGCGCGGCCTGGCCGCCGTCCCCTCGTACGTGGTGATGCAGCCGACCACCCTGTGCAACCTGGACTGCGCCTACTGCTACCTGCCGTTCCGGGCGGTCGACCGGCGGATGCCGGTGCCGGTGGCCGAGGCGGTGGCCGCGTCGGTCAACCCGTGGGCGGCGGCGGGCCGCTTCTCGGTGGTGTGGCACGGCGGGGAGCCGCTCGCCGCCGGCCGGGAGCATCTCGCCGCGCTGATCGCGCCCTTCGGGCCCGAGGTCGAGCACCACGTGCAGACCAACGCCACGCTGATCGACGACGCGTGGTGCGCGTTCTTCACCGAGCACCGGGTGCGGGTGAGCGTGAGCGTGGACGGCCCGCGGGAGCGCAACGGCGACCGGGTCACCCGGGCCGGCGGGCCGGCGTACGACCGGATCGTGCGCGGGGTGGCGGCGCTGCGCCGGCACGGGCTGCCGTTCTCGGCGCTGGCGGTGGTGGGCCGCCCGGAGCCGGGCCTCGCCACCGAGCTGTACGACTACTTCCTCGGCCTGGGGTGTGACGTGCTCGGCGTCAACATCGAGGAGACCGAGGGGGTCAACCTCCGCGACAACTCCCACGACGCCCGGGCGGTGACCGCGTTCTGGGCGGAACTGGTGGCGGCCTGGCGGCGGGAGCCCCGGATCCACCTGCGCGAGGTCGAGTGGTCGTTGCGGTACGCCGCCGCCGTGCTGGACGGCACCGCCGACGACGTGCTGCCCCGGCGGCTGGACCCGATCCCGACCGTCGGCCACGACGGCTCGGTGACGGTGCTCTCGCCCGAGCTGGCCGGCTTCACCGACGTCCGGTACGGCGACTTCAGCAGCGGGAACGTGCTGGCCACGCCGCTGGCCGACATCCTCGCCCACGCGGGCCGGACGCCCTGGGTCGGTGAGTTCCTCGCCGGTGTCGAGGCGTGCCGTGCATCCTGCCCCTACTTCGGTTTCTGCGGCGGCGGCCACGCCGCCAACCGCTACTTCGAGCTGGGGCGTTTCGACGGTACGGAGACCGCGCACTGCCGCAACAGCAAGATCCACCTACTGGAGGGAGTGTTGGAGCATGCCCGAGACCACCAGTCACCGGCAGCCTGAGCGTGGGGTGGACGCCGCCCCGGGCCAGGTCGCCGATCGGGTGCGGGAAGCCGCGCCGGGACTCACCGCTCTGCTCCACGAGGCCGAGGCCGCGCGGCGACTGCGGGCGGAGGTGGCGGGCGGCGACGGCGCGAGCGCCGTCTGCGCCTGGAACCACTTCGAGAACATCCCGACGTTCTACAACTGGAACAACCGGCCCCGCTGAGGCGGCCACACCGGGATCAGGGACCTGCCGAGCAGCCGGAGTCGCCTCCGGGACGGCATGGTCCCTGATCGTCGGTGTTGGCGCCGCTTCGGATGGGCACATGCGTGAGCACGCGGGGGATTACCGCGTGCTCAGCTGCGACCGGAGGTCAGCGGGTCGGACGTACCCAGGGATCCGGGTCTTCGTCCGCGTGATCCTCATCATCGTCGTCGACATACTCTTTGTAGTCGTCGTCGAAGTTGTGCTCAGACTTACCAGCACCCGCCAACTCGCGCTGCAAGGCGGTGAGGTCGGTGTTCGGGGAGTGGTACTTCAACTCCCGCGCCACCTTCGTCTGCTTGGCCTTAGCACGGCCGCGCCCCATGGCTCGACCCCCTCGCACAGAATGCGGGGCAGCCCGAAGGCGGGCCCCGATGACGTCAGGCATCTCTCGTAGCTCTTACGGTACATGGGGATGCCATCGTTCGGCACCTCGGGTTACCGTCGACCGGTACCGCGCGTCGCGGTCGTCCAGTCGTCACCGATTGTACCGGGTAAGGAGCGGTGCCGGGAGCGCCCGTGACACCGGACAAAGCCCGACGAAACCAGCTTAACGGGCGCTTCGGTGCGGCGGCGCCGGAGGCGGAACCGGGCCGGCCCCGCCTCCGTGACGCTCATCGCAGGTGGATCGTGCGCAGCCGGCCGACGTCGGCCATCCGCCGCTCCGCGAGCCGGTCCGCCGCCACCGCCGGGGGCACGCCCTCGGCGTCGGCCAGCTGGAGGATCTCCCGGGTGGTGTCGTAGATCCGGGTCGCGCGCAGCTTGGCCCGCTCGAAGTTGAAGCCCTCGATCTCGTCGGCCACCTGGATCACGCCGCCGGCGTTCACCACGTAGTCCGGGGCGTAGAGGATGCCGCGGTCGGCCAGCAGCTTCTCGATGCCCGGGTGGGCGAGCTGGTTGTTCGCCGCGCCGGTGACCACCTTGGCGCGCAGCGCCGGCACCGTGTCGTCGTTGAGCGCGCCGCCGAGCGCGCACGGGGCGTACACGTCGATGTCGGCGGCGACCAGCGCGGCGGCGTCGTCGACGAGCGCGACCTGCGGGTGGGTGGTGCGCGCCCACTCCAGGGCCTTCGGGTTGACATCGGTCGCCACCACCTCGGCGCCGTCGTCGAGCAGGTGGCCGACCAGGTACTTGCCGACCTTGCCCAGGCCGGCCACGCCGACCCGCCTGCCGGCCAGGGTCGGGGCGCCCCAGACGTGCTCGGCGGCGGCCCGCATGCCCTGGAACACGCCCCAGGCGGTGAGGATCGAGGAGTCGCCGGCGCCGCCGTGCTCGACGCTGCGGCCGGTGACGTACGACGTCTCCCGGGCGATCACGTCCATGTCGGCCACGTAGGTGCCGACGTCGCAGGCGGTGTAGTAGCGCCCGGCGAGGGACTCCACGAAGCGGCCGTACGCGCGCAGCAGCGCCTCGCTCTTGACCCGCTCGGGGTCACCCCAGATGACCGCCTTGCCGCCGCCGAGGTCCAACCCGGCCAGGGCGTTCTTGTACGCCATGCCCCGGGACAGGTCGAGCACGTCGGCGAGGGCGGCCTCCTCGCTCGCGTACGGGTAGAACCGGGTGCCGCCGAGCGCGGGGCCGAGCGCGGTGGAGTAGATCCCGATGATCGCCTTCAGGCCGGACTGCTTGTCCTGGCAGAACACGACCTGTTCGTGACCGGTGGATCCCGGGTCGTCGTTGCTGGCGAATACGCCCATGAGTAGCTCCTGGTGTGGGGTGCGCCCTTGTGGGACGAGGACCTGTGGACGCCGGCGGGATGCTGCCGGTGCCGCTGAGCCTAGTATCGGCCGACGCCGTCCGACCGCCCACGGCGCGCGTGATCGCAGCGTCGACGACGGTCGGGTTCCGATTCGTGGGAGGATCGCGCCGTGCCGTCGCTCTTCGCTTCTTACCTGCGCGTGTACGAGCCCCTGACCGCTTTCGACCGGGACCGCCAGACGTACTGGCGCCGCTACGTCGAGCAGGGTCGGGCGGTGGCCCCCGTGGAGGGGCCCGGCCGGCAACGGACGTCCGTGATCGAGGCGCTCGGCGCGGGCTGGACGCGGCTGCCCGACCTGCCGGACGAGGCGTACGTGCTGGAGGCCGACGACACGCTGCTGGTCTGCCCGTGGAACCTGCGCATCCGGGTGGCCGAGGCGGCGCTGAGCGCGCGCGACGGCGTGCCGCCGGTGCTGGCCGACGCGTTCGTGCCGCCGGTGCTCGCCGGGCAGGCCAAGGCGGTGGTGGAGGACTGGCGCAGCGGGGCCCGCGTGCTGGAGCACGGCGTGCCCCGGCTGCACGAGCAGATCGCGACGTGGGGTGTGCCGCTGCGCTGGTTCGTGCTCTTCGACCCCGAGGAGCGGCACCACGTGACCCGCCCGGGCCGGCGGGCGCTGCGCTTCCGGACGGAGATCTCGAAGGCGCGGCGCCGGTCGTCGCGGGCACTGTCGGTGCTGCGCAAGTCGGTCGGCGAGGCGCCGATCACGGAGGCGGTCGAGGAGGCCGCCCGCTGGCTGGAGGAGTTCCACCCCCGCTCGATGGTGGAGCTGGACTACGGCGGCCTGGTCGACCTGCTCTCCGACGAGACGCTGGCCGCCGACGACTCGCCCGAGCTGGTGGCGAGTGGGCTCGCCGGGCTGTCCCGGGGCGAGGCCGAGGAGGCCTCGGCCGCGTACGACAAGCTGGTCGCGAGGTGGCGCGCGGTGCAACTGCTGGAACGGTGCAACTGACGACAATTCGCCCAGGCGGGGCCGCGAAGCCGAGGCGTCCTCGTAGTTGGCGCATCACGAACCGTGATCATGAGTCCGAATAAGGTACTTTCTGCCGTGTAAAAGTCGCATAAATCGGGCATGGTTCATCCGTCCGTCTAGGGACGTTCGGCCGTTCGGCCCATGTCGGACATCGGGGACTAGCCGGACCATGGGAGACGCGTCGGCCGGCGGGACCCCGGCCGATGTCTATACATGTGGAGGAGTGACCGATGGCATCGCGAACGCACGAACCAGAGCCGCTACTCACGCCGGCCGAGGTGGCGTCGATGTTCCGTGTCGACCCGAAGACGGTGACCCGGTGGGCCAAGGCTGGCAAGCTCAGCGCCATCCGCACCCTGGGGGGCCACCGCCGGTACCGCGAGTCGGAGGTCAGGGCCCTGCTGCAGGGGCAGATCCCCCAGCAGCGCCAGGGGGACTGACGGCCGGAAGTCAGACAGGTGTGCACGAAGGGCGGCGGACACGGTCCGTCGCCCTTCGTCGTGTCGGGGTCCGGCCGGTCGGCGCCCGCGCGGCCGGACCGGTTGCGCAGGCCGGCCGCACAGGCGCCCCGGCCGCCGCGCGGCGACGGCGGGGCGGCGCGCGGGTCAGTCGCCGCCCGGCGGCCGCCCGGCGAGCGAGACCCGGATGCCGACCGTGCCGCCCTCGCCCCGGCGCAACCGACTGCCGAGCAGGCTGAGCCGCCCGATCATCCGGTACTTCCGCTTGATCAGGTCGCGGACCCGTCGGGTGTCGGCCGGGCCGCAGAGCGTCGCGTGGGCGGGCACCGCCTCGCCGTGCGGACGGCCCCGAACGTCGCACGGTGCGACCGTGACGTCCCCGCTGTGCCGGATCCGCTTCACCTTGCCGGAATCCGCCGCCGACCACACCGCCAGCGCGTCGCCGTCGCGGACCGCCCAGACCGGCGTCGGCACCGCCCGCCCGTCCTTGCGGAACGTCGTCAGCAGGATGTATTTCTCCGCGGCGAGGCGGTCCAGTGTGGCCATCCCGCCAGGATACGGCCGCCACGGCTGACTGACCGGCCGGATAGCGTGAAGCCGTGACGGTGGAACCACGGATCGGTGACGTCTTCGGCGAGATGCTGCGCGACGCGTTCGCCGTCGCCACCGGCATCGGCCCCCGGCCGCTGGCCGGCGGGCGGCTGCCACGGCCGGTCATCGAGATCATCGAGCGGGACGACGGGCTGATCAACGGCGCGCCCGCCGCGCACTACCTGGACGGCCCGGCCGACTGGCAGCCGTACGACCACCGGGCGGTGGACCGGGTCGAGGGCGCCACCCTGGACGTCGGGGTCGGGGCGGGCCGGATCGCGCTGCTGCTCCAGGAACGGGGCGTGCCGGTCACCGGGCTGGACACCTCGGCCGGCGCGCTGGCCGTCTGCCGCCGCCGGGGCGTACGCGAGCTGGTGCACGGGACGGTCGACTCGCACGTCGCCGACGGCCGGCGCTACGACACGTTCCTGCTGCTCGGCAACAACGTCGGGCTGCTGGAGGGGCAGGAGCGGGCCCCGGCCCTGCTGGCGGCGCTCGCCGCGCTGGCCCGGCCGGGCGCGCGGGTCATCGCGCAGGGCACCGACCCGTACGGCACCCGGGACCCGCTGCACACGGGCTACCACGAGCGCAACCGGCGCCGGGGCCGGCTCGGCGGGCAGCTCCGGCTCCGCCTGCGCTACCGGGAGCTGGGCACCGAGTGGTTCGACTACCTGGTCTGCTCGCCCGACGAACTCGCCGAGCTGGTCCGGGGCACCGCCTGGCGACTGACCGACGTGGACGACCACGACGCCCCGTACTACCTGGCCACCCTGCGCCTGGCCGGCTGACGCCCGGGGCCCGCCGCGCGGCGGCACCCCGGACGACCGGCGTACGCCTCAGACCTGGACGGTCGGGGGGAGCTGCTCGGGCGGGAGGCCGCCGTCGCCGTCGACCACCTCGTCCGGGGTGCCGTCCTCGTCGAGGTCGACCATCGTGACGTCCACCTTGCCGTCGTGGTCGGTGTCGAACTGGAACAGGTCGGGCCTGCCGTCCCCGTCGGTGTCGGCAACCCAGACGTCGGTGCGGCCGTCGTTGTTGGTGTCCGCGCGCAGCAGGTCGACCCGCTCGTCCCCGCGGGTCTCCACCGTCTCCGCCGCGCCCGCACTGTCCACGGTCTCCGGTGCCTGGCTCATTTCAATTCGTCCTTCCCTCGGTTGACGGCCGTCGTACCCGATCCGCGCCGCCCCCACGCATGTCGGAGCGAGCGCCGCTGCATAGGGTCGCCCCATGAGCGAGTGGAGCGGGTGGCGGAGCGCGGGTCAACCCCGGGTCGCCGCCGGAGGCAGGGAGGCGTCATGAGCGACCGCTTTGTCGTCGTCGGGGCCGGCACGATGGGGCTCGGCATCGCGTACGTGGCGGCCGGGGCCGGGCACACCGTCGAGCTGGTCGAGGTGGACCGGGCCCGGGGCGCCGCGGCCGTGGAGCGGCTCGGTGAGCTGTGGGACAGGGCGGTGGGGCGCGGCAGGCTGACCGCCGACCAGGCCGCGACGAACCGGGGGCGGGTGACACTGCGGGCCGCGCTCGCCGACGTCGCGCAGGAGCCGGCCGTGGTGGTGGAGGCCGTACCGGAGCGGCCGGACCTCAAGCGGGCGGTGCTGCGCGAGGCCGAGGCGCTGCGCCCGGCGCTGCTGGGCAGCAACACGTCCAGCATCTCCATCGCCGAACTGGCCGACGGGCTGGCGCGACCCGAGCGCTTCCTCGGGCTGCACTTCTTCAACCCGGTCTGGGCGATGACGCTGCTGGAGGTCGTGGTCGGCCCGGCCACCGCCGACGAGACCACCGCCGCGGCCGTCGCGCTCGCCGACCGGCTGGGCAAGGACCCCGTCGTCGTACGCGATATGCCCGGCTTCGCCACCTCCCGGCTCGGGGTCACCCTCGGCCTGGAGGCGATCCGGATGGTCGCCGACGGGGTGGCCAGCCCGGCCGACATCGACAAGGCGGTGGTGCTCGGCTACCGGCACCCGATCGGCCCGCTGGAGCTGACCGACCTGGTCGGGCTGGACGTGCGGCTGGACATCGCGCGCACCCTCCAGGCCGCGTACGGGGACCGGTTCGCGCCGCCGCCGCTGCTGGCGGAGATGGTGGCCGCCGGCAGGCTGGGCAAGAAGTCCGGTCAGGGCTTCTACCGCTGGGAAGGCGGGGTGAAGTCGTGAGCGGGCTGCGGGTCGAGGAGCGGCCGGACCGGCTGGTGGTCACGCTCGACCGGCCGGAGAAGCGCAACGCCATCGACGCCGGCCTGATCGCCGAGCTGCACCAGGTCTGCGCGGAGCTGGAGGCGCGCCCCCGCCTGCTGCTGCTCACGGGCGGGGCCGAGGGCATCTTCGCCGGCGGGGCGGACATCGGGCAACTGCGCGAACGGGGCCGGCTGGACGCGCTCGCGGCGATCAACTCCGCCGCCTTCGCCCGGATCAGGGCGCTGCCGATGCCGACCGTGGCGGCGGTGGACGGGCCGGCGCTGGGCGGCGGTGCCGAGCTGGCGTACGCCTGCGACCTGCGGGTCTGCACCGAGCGGGCGGTGTTCGGGCAGCCGGAGGTGCGGTTGGGCATCCTGGCCGGCGCGGGCGCGACCCACCGGCTGCCGGCACTGGTCGGAGAGGCCCGGGCCAAGGAACTGCTCTTCACCGGCCGCCGGGTGGACGCCGAGGAGGCGCTGCGGATCGGCCTGGTCAACCGGGTGGTGGCCGAGCCCGACGAGCTGCTGCCCACCGCGCACGGGCTGCTGGACGAAATGGCCAAGGGGTCCGCGCTGGCGCTGCGGCTGACCAAGCTGGCGGTCGACGCGCCGGCCGCCGCGCACCCGCACCTCGACCTGGTCAGCCAGGCGGTGCTCTTCGAGGACGAGGAGAAGCGCCGGCGGATGACCGACTTCCTGGAGCGGCGACGGCCCCGCTGACCCGCGACGCCCCGCTGAGCGGCGACGCCCGCGTTTGTGGCGGTGGTGCCCGCGACGCGGCGTCGGCACCCGCGACGACGACGGCGGCACCCGCGACGACGACGGCGGCACCCGCGTCGCGGCGTCGGCGGCATGACGAGGACGGCCGCACCGGTGATCCGGTGCGGCCGTCCACGTGCGACGGGTCAGCGGCTCAGTGCCGGATTTCCACGCCGGCGTCCGCGAGCGCGCGGATCACCTGCGCCGACTCCGCGAACCCGATGATCAGCACAGCGTCCGCGCCGAAGTCCTTGATCTCCTTCGCCCCGGCCGTGAAGTCCACGGGGTTGGCCTTGGCGTCGGCCGGCGGCTCGTAGGCCAGCAGCTTGATCCGGTCGCCGTCGACGCCGGTACGCTCCAGCTCGGCCTTGACGGTGGCCTGGAGGCCCTCGCCGTAGGAGTCCTTGCGGGCCACGATCGCGACCTTCTGCGGCCCGTCCCGGAGGATCACGTCGGCCAGCGCCCGTCCCTGGAGGCTGTCCGGCGGGGCGGTGCGGAAGTAGAGGCCGTTGTCGTCCAGCTTGGTCAGACCGGCATCGGTGTTCGAGGAGGAGAACAGGACCTTTCCGGCCCGCACCACGTCGGGCAGGACCTCGCGGGAGATCCCGGAGGCGCCGGCGCCGATGATGACGTGCACGTTCTGCTCCACGTGCTTCGCCACGGTGGCCTTGGCCACCGTCGGGTTGGTGCCGTCGTCGCCGTCGATCCAGACCACCGGCTCGCCGAGCACGCCGCCGCCCGCGTTGATCTCCTTGATCGCCAGGGCGGCCGCGGCGGCCATCGGCGGGTACGCCAGGGAGAGGTCACCGGTCATCGGCAGCAGGCCGCCCACGACCAGCGGGGAGCCGTCGCTGCGGTCGGTGCGGCCACCGCGTTGCTTCTTACCCTTCGGCGGGGCCTCGGTGCTCGCCGCCGACTCGTCGCCAGCGCCGACGAACTCCGTCTTGCCGTCGTTGAGCTGCTGGCCGTCGAAGTGCACGGTCGCGTAGCTGGCGGTGGCCGGCTCGCCGGCCTCGGTGAACCCGGCCCGGGTTATCGAGACGCCTCGGTACTCCACGTCCTTGCCGGCGCGGGCCAGCGCCAGGCAGGACGCCACGTCCTCGCAACGCTGCCCGCCGTTGGTGACCCCGACGATCTGCTTGGCGACGGCGGCCGGGTCCGTGCTGCCGGCGAGCTGGGCGGCGATCGCGCTGATCACCACCGCGTCGTACGTCTCGGCCGTGTAGAGGAAGTCGTTCAGTTTCGGGTCGACGGACCGTAGCCGGTTCTTGAAGCTCTCCGGCAGCGGCGTCATCGGCTTGGTGCCCTTCATGCCGTCGACGAGGCTGGCGCGGTCCTTCAGCTCAGCGGGGTACGAGTTGAGCATGTTGCCGTCGGAGCCGTAGAGGCGCACCTGGTGGGTGGTCGTCTCGTCGGGCCCCTCGGTCCCGCAGGCGCTGGTGGCGAGCAGGAACGTCGCGCAGGCGGCCAGGGTGGCCGCCCGCGAGGCGCGTGACTTGAGCATGGTCGTCCTTCCTCCGGCGAAGGTCCGCTGCGCACATTAGCGTGCCGACATGTATGGCGTGACCACGGAGGCGACTCAATCCGCAGGTCGTCCGCCATGCACACGGAGAGTCACGACCGCCGATCGCTTGACCCGCTGCCCTACCGTGCGGTGCGTGACGGAATCACCACAGCAGACGCTCGACGACGCGACCGCCGTGCTCCGCTCGGCGCTGGCCGGGGACGGCGACGCGGTGGTGGGGGCGTTCGACGCGGTCGTCGACCGGTCCGGCCTGGCCGGCGCGTACGGGGTGGCCTGGTGCCTCGCCGCAACCATGGTCGGCGGGCCGGTGCCGCAGGGCACGTGCGCGCTGGACTTTCCCGGGATCGACGAGGCCGACTACGACACCCGCTGGGTGGCCCGCTTCGTCAGCGCGTACGCCAACGCCGACGCCGACACCGGCGAGGCGCTGTTCGGGGCGGCGGCGGCCGACGGGCTGCTGCCGGACTGCCTGCTCACCCTGGCCGGCTCGACGGTGGCCACCCTGCGCAGCCGGGCCGGCTGATCGGCGACCGCCGCCGTCCCGAGTCGACCTGCCCGCGTGACAGGCTGGGGACATGTCCGAGGCCATGCTCAGCAAGGTGCGCAAGCTGCTGGCCCAGGCCGAGGACCCGGCCTGCACCCCCGCCGAGTCGGCCGCCTTCACCGCCAAGGCCACCGAGCTGATCGCCCGCTACGGCGTGGACCGGGCGCTGCTGGCCGCCCGGGACCCGGCCACCGACCCGGTGGGCGACCGGGTGGTCGGGGTCGTCGCCCCGTACGCCCGGGACAAGGCCGGCCTGCTCGCCGCGGTCGCCGACCCGCTGCGCTGCCGCTGCGTCCGCCGCCGGCAGGGCAGCGGCTTCGCCATGCACCTGTTCGGCTTCGCCAGCGACCTGGAGCGCGTCGACCTGCTCTTCACGTCGCTGCTCGTGCAGGCCGCGCACGGGCTGGCCGCGGCCGAGGTGCCGCCCGGCGAGCACCCCGCCGCCTTCCGGCGCTCCTGGCTGGCCGGCTTCGCCCAGGTGATCGGCGTGCGGCTGAGGGCGGCCGAGGCCCACGCGGCCGCCGACTCGGGTGGGTCGTCGGTCGCGTTGGTGCTGGCCGACCGGTCGGATCGGGTGCGGCATCGCGTCGCCGAGGTGTACCCGCGCCTGCGCACCGCCGCGCCGCGCAGGCTGGCCGGCAGCGGGTTCGGCTCCGGCGCGGACGCGGGACGCCGCGCCGACCTCGGCGGCCGGGGAGTCGCCACGGCTCCCGGCACCCGCCCGGGCATCGGCCGCTGACGGCTCGGGCCACGTCGACGGTGCCCGCGGCCCGGTGGGTGAGGCGGCAGGCGGCGCGGGCCGGTCAGCCGGCGCCGTGGGCCACCGTGGTCGCGTAGCGGGAGAGCAGCTCGTGCCAGCCGGCGGTCAGCGCCTGCCGGTAGCCCTCCGCGGCCTCGCCGTGCCGGTCGAAGTGCCGGTGCTCGACCTCCACCCGGGTCCGCTCCGGCCCGTCCGGGTGGAAGAGGACCTCCACCTCGCTAGCCTGCGCGGGATCCGGCACCGGCGCCCGGTCGGCGCCGATCTGCCAGGTGAAGACCAGCCGTCGGGGCGGATCCCAGGTCAGCACGCGCCCCCAGTCGCAGCGGAAGCCGTACGGGCCGATCTCGTAGAGCATCCCGCCGGCGCGCGGCTCCATGCCCAGCTCGGCCAGGTGCTCCGGGCCGGACCACGTGTACTCCATCACCCACCACGCCGCCAGGGCGTCGCTGAACACCGCGAACGCCTGATCCGGTGGGGCGGGGACCAGGAGAACACTGCGCAACGAGAACTGGTCGTACTCCTGCCGGATGCCGGCCGGGTCAGCCATCTCCTGTCCCATAGGCCCGGACCATACCGGCTGATGCCCGGGTGTGCAGCTTCGCGCGCTGCCCGGTTCCGGACACCCTTTTCGTACGCCCGTACGGCGGCCGGCGGCCGGCCGGCCGCGTCTTCGAGGGGCGGGACGGAGGCGGGACGGGATGGTCGACCGGATAGCGGGTAAGCGCGCCGGACGGTCCCGGCCGGACCGGGCCGGAGGATGCGGAGCGGGGAGCATGAGCGAGAACGCGCAGCAGCGGGAGCCGAACCGGGGCGCCGGGCCATCGCCACGGCAGGAGGGGGCGACGGAGCCGGACGTCCTGCTCGACGTACCGAAGGTGTCGGTCGACTCGATCCGGCTCGCCGTGGACGGGCTGGACGCCGACCTGTCCCTGCGGGCGCGCTTGGCCAACCTCCTCCAGCTCGACGCCGGCGTCCGGGTGCACCTGCAGGGCGTCGAGCTGGACATGACCGGGGTGCACGCCGAGGCGCAGCTCAAGGTGCGCCTGGAGAAGCTGGTCGACATCCTCGACCGCGCGCTGAGCACCATCGACCGCAACCCGCAGATCATCGACGCCCTGTCGCGTACGGCGATCGCCTCGATCGACGACGTGAACCGGGCGACGCAGCAGATCGCGAGCCCGGGCGGGCAGGTCGCCCGCTCGGCAACGCAACCCGGCGGGCAGGTCGCCGGCTCGGCGGGGCAACTCGGCGTGCAGGCAGCGGGCTCGGCGGAGCGGCGGGGCGGGCAGGTCAGCGCCTCCGGGGAGCGGCCCGGCGGCGCGACCGACGATCTCGGGCAGCAGGTCGGCGCCATCGGCGCGGTCGCCGACCGGTCCCTGCGGGAGCCAAGCGCCCCGGGTCAGGGCGGGGGACCGGGCGCGGGTGGCGGCGGGGAGCAAGGCGAGCGCGCTCGGGAGCAGGCGGGGCGCGAGGCGGGCCCGTCCCCCCAGGCGCGCCCTGAGCGGGGCGGGCCTGAGCAGGTCCGCGGGGAGCAGGGCGGGCCGCGCGAGCAGCCCGACGAAGCCGGCGGTGGTGGGACGCCGAGCGCGACGCAGCTCGCGGAGCAGGCGGGCGAGACGCTGCGGCAGGCCGGGCGAAGCGTGTGGGAGGCGATCCAGAGCGGGATGGCCCAGCGCCGGCAACAGGGGCGCTGACGGGTCGGCCCCCGACCCTGGGCCGCCGGTGACGACGGATCAGCCGCAGACGACGCCGGTCCCCACCCGCGTCCTGGGCGGGCGGGGACCATCCATCCCCGGCGACTGTGGCCAGGGGTGGTGCTGGCCCGCCGACCTTCCGGGCTGCCAGCCCCCGACCGGTACGGGTCAGGGCGTAGGGCGCCTCGTCATGCCGCCTCGTCCCGGAAACGCACCTCGGGATAGGCCGGGGCCGGTGCGTCGAGCAGGGGCTGCGGTCGATCACGCAGGTGCGCGTCGAGGAACGCCGCGACGTACGCGCGGGTGATCAGCAGTTGCCGGTCCCCCGGAATGGTGCCCGGGTCCATGCCTAGTTGGGCGCCGAGGACCGGCCGGTCCGTGAAGGAGAGGTGACCACTGCCGGTGACGGTGAGCCACCGCTTCCAGCCGGCCAGGCCGGGCCAGTCGCGCAGCCAGCTCGCGTCCGTCGGCCGCTCGGAGCCGACCAGCAGGAACGGCTTGGCCACGGTGCCCGCCGGGACCGGGACGAAGTGGGTGCCGTCCAGGTTGGCACCGGCGTCGACCCGCCTGTCGGTGCGGAGCACCTGCGCGGCGCTCGCGCCGCCGATGGAGTGCCCGGCCATGCCGATCCGGCTCGGGTCGATGAACCGGGCGCCGCGCCACACCGGACGCGGCCCGGTCAGCCGGTCCAGCAGGAACGACACGTCGGCCGCCCGTCCCTCGACCACCCGGGGGAGCCTGTCCTGCCCTGTCGCCTCACAGGCGAGACAGTCGGCGACCCGGCCGTCCGGGAACTCGACTCCCCGCGCCTCGTGGGGGTGGTCCACGCCGGCCACCACGTACCCCCGGCTGGCCAGATTCTCGGCCAGCCCGGTCAGCGACTCCCGGCTGAGACTGAAACCGGGAGAGAGCACCACGAGCGGCCAGCCCCGGGCGGCCGGCCGGACCGGCACGTCGCGGCGGGCGTTGGTGCGTACGGTGGTCAACAGATCCGGCGGGAGGGGCAACCCCTCGGCGGCGATGATCCGCGCGGAGACCGCCGCGGTGGTGTAGGGCGCCCGCGCGCCCGGCGCGGCCACCGCCGGGTACCAGAGCGACACCATCAGCTCCCGGCGTAGCTCGGGCCGCCACGGGTCGGGCCGGGCGTCGTCGGTCAGGTGCAGCCAGGTGGTGCCGACCGGGTAGCGGCCGGTCGGTGCCGGCAGCTTCAACGCCGGCGCCGAAGCCTGGGCCGCGACCGGGCTGCCGGCCAGCAGTGTGGCCAACAGCGTCAGGAGTACGAGCAGTGCCCGGCCGCCGCTACGCAACGCGACCACCGGCCGCTGCGCCCGACGCCGCCGCCGCGCCGAAGCGTGTCATCAGCCCAGTTGAATTGATCATGCCGCCCTCCCTGGGGATCCGTCGTGATGCATCGACGGTAGGGATCCGCCAGGGGCTTGCACCGTGCCCGAACGACAGGCGGGCGTACCCACCTTCGTCAGGGTTCGGCCCTGCGCGGTCAGCCACGGCAGCGTCGACCGGCCCGGCAGAGGCGCAGCTTTCTCCGCGTCGCTTTCAGGGCTGGCCGGTCTGGCGACTGTCCGACGAGGAGATCCTCCGCAAGCGGCGGTGATCAGAGCAGGTCGGACACGACGATAGCCACGAAGATCAGGACCACCGCCTCGCTGACCAACCACGAGTGGTCATTGGCCCAGTTGCGGATCTTCGGCAGCGCTGCCGTCGCCCGCTGACCGAACGCGAGCAGGGCGAGCAGTGGCAATGCCAGTAGCAGCAGTGTCAGACACAGGAACGGCAGCAGGTTCCACCACGGCTTGTCGTGGCCTGCCAGGCTCCCGGCGACTGCCAGCATTGTCGCCTCGTCACTGGGCATGGCGATGAAGAGAAGGAAGCCCAGCCCGAAGGCGAAGCGCGGCTCGGCCTCCTGCAACCTGCTCATCCACTTCGGCGGCTGGCTTCGCTTGCGGCGGGCGAAGATCATCACCATCAACGCCAGCAGCACCAGCAGCACCACCCAGTCGATCACGCGACGCGTGCCGTCATGCTTGTTCTGCCCGTTCCCAGCGCCATGCACCGTGCGGAAGACGACGTACCACACGGTCAGCGCGACGAGGATGCCGAGCCCGGCGCCGACCAGGTAGGCGAGCGAGCTGCGCTTCGCGTTCCGGCTGGAGGCGAGGAAGATGGCGCTGATGATCTGCGGACCGGCGATCATCACGAAGGCGAGCGGCAGGACACTCAGCAGATTCACGGTCCCTCCCTGTTGCCCTGATTCTTTTCCGAACCGGCCCGCCAGGTCGGCGTTCTGGGTGATCCGGTCCGTCCGGCCCACAGTGAGTCCGCGCGATCGTGCGACACGGGGCGGCCATCGGCGGGATTCCGGGGTCAACGAGGGTCAGACCGGGCAGCCGGGATTTCGGGGCGTGACGCAGAAGCGCCGACCGGCGTTTCCGCTGGTCGGCGCTTCAGTAGCCCGGCGAAAGGCTATGTGGCCAGGGGCGGGGTCGAACCGCCGACCTTCCGATTTTCAGGCACCCACATTTCCGCAGGTCAGAGCGCCGCCGCAGCCCGCCGTGCAACCATCGTGCAACTAACTCCGCATCGTGATGTGCCGGCGCAACCATGCAACATCACGTGACAGCGGGTCGGGTTAGGCTCCCGGCCTTGACGTCTCTCCGATGATGGCCCCATGAGCATGGATGACCCGGACCCCCTAATGATCGCCTTGCGCATGGTGATAGTGGTCCTCAGCTCGGCCTCGGTTGTACTCGGACTGCGTGTGGCCATGTCACGGCGGTTTCCCGCAGCCTGGATTCGGCTTGCACACCTGACGCCGAGCCAGCAAGCCCAGCCCGTCCGTCTGGGCAGCGCCCAGGCCATGCTCGGTGCGGGCTTGCTGATCCAACAGGCACCGTTTGTCATCTCCATGCCCTTTCCGGTTGGAGTCGCCCTGTTCGCGGTCTCCCTGGCCCTGTTGCTGACTGCGGTGGGATTGTTTGCGCTGCTTCGGCACTAGCCACGCATGGTGATGTGTCGGGGCAGCCGTGCCGCATCACCATGCGCGGCCAGCTCCGAGAGCGCCTTGGCGATCTCACGGTCGCGGCCGTCGACGGCGTGCAGATACCGGCGGGCCGCCGCCATGGACGAGTGCCCTAGCCGCTTCATCAGGTCGGGTCTGGTCCGTCGACTTGCCGGCGTGGTGTGGGGTGCACGTCCGGGCGGACCTGTGCCGGTGAATGAGGACCAGGACGTGAACGGCGAGAGGTAGAGGCCCGAGCCAGGAGGGGCCGGCAGGAAACCGCGGGGCCGATGGATGGTGAAGGTTGGCAGGCGGCATGTAGTGAGCGACGGGGCAGCCGGCGTTATGCGCGACGTGAGCTACAGCGACGCTCCGACGCGACACCGGACGGCGAGGGCCGGGTGGTGTTGTGTTCGTGCCGGCTTGGTCGACTCGGACGCTTTCTGTGATCTGTTGCCGAATTGGCCTGTACTAGATCAAGGCGCTGACGCGCGGCGCGGGCCGGGGCGCGGCAAGCGGCTCCTACCGGAGCCGCCGCCCCGGCGCTGATCGCGCCGGGGCGGAAAGTCAGCCGGCCCGAAAACCACGCCCCGCCCCGCGCGTCATCCCTGGGTCAGTAGGTGACCCGGTGACGAGTCCCGGTGTGACCGGGCCATGCGGACACGCCTTCACCCGTTCCTGACGTTCCAGAGGCCCCCAGAGGGCCGAAGCCACCACCGGGCAGGACGAGTTGCCGAACGGCTCGTACGAATCCGCTGAGGCCCCAGGGAAGGAAGGGGTGGAGGTGGTGGAGGGGGTGGGAGGTGAGGAAGGGGGCAGGGTTAGAGCTTGTGCCTCCGGCGGGGGCCAGACGACTCCAGGATGGAGTTGCCGAACGGTTGCGGTGGGTGGGTGGTTGGGGAGCCATCCCGTCTACCACCGACCCAGGCAAGCCGAGCAGATCAGGGCCAGGGTGACAAGGTCGTTCGTCCGGTAGGGCGCTCCACCTTGTCACCCTGGCCCTGATCTGCTCCACGGTGTGTGGGTCGGCGGCAGACGGGATGGCAGGTAAGCCGGGCTATTCGCCGAGCGTGCCCAAGCTCCACCCGCTGACCTCGGAGAGCCGGCCACGCCAGTACACGGGTACCCGCGAACCCGGTGACGGCAGCAGGCCGTGGCCAGCAACGTATCGAGCGTCCTTCAAGTGGATGTAGCTGTACGGCTCAGAGTTCTCATCCCTGGTCCGGTTGAGATCCAACTTGCGGAACACGTCGAGGATCCTGCTCCCCAGGAGTTCGCCGTTCTCGCCGGCGGACTTCAGCAGCTCCGCCATACCTTCCGCCCACTCGTCTCTCCCGATGAGGGTGCCGGTGACGACCACACCTCTCACCGTGAGGGTGATGCCCAGGGTGATTCCGGCACCTCGAACCGGCACCACTTGGGCAGGTTCTTTGGGCGCCAGTGAGGTCGCGAAGGCGAGGAACTGCGAATTGCCGACCGACAT